>JAHDBN010000008.1 GCA_020630335.1 Bacteriovoracaceae bacterium | reverse complement strand
TACTACTACTACTACTACTACTACTACTACTACTACTACTACTACTACTACACTTGCAACATGCGACATCCCTTGTAACTGTGGAACGACAGCTTGTCCTGGATCTCTACAGCTGGCAATTGAGGCTCCAACATGGGAGATAGGGCAACCCAGTGATCCAATGAATCCTACTAGTCCTAATGTAGATTTTGGGGTTACAGCTTTTGTTGGTTATATTAACTATGCAGATGTGGTTTCTATTCAAATAGATTGGGGAGATGGAAATATTACTAATCATACTCATACAACTGGCTCTCCAACTGTACCGACCTCAGGTACGGGAGAAGTAGGGACAGCTTTTATTCCAAGTCATATTTACTCTGGAGCAGGAACATTTCCTGCCAAGCTAACGATTACTATGAATAGTGGAATTGTTAATGAATTTACTAAAGATGTAGTTATGGATAGTTCTGGTGTATGGCTAGGCGGATTATCGGCTGGAGGGACTGAAGGGCTAGGGACAATAGGAGAAAAAGTTGCATCGTATACATTAACAGGTACTTCATGTGGAAATTATGATGTTGAAATTTCAATAGGAGAAATGCAAGCCTCTGGTGGTGCTGGGATTGATACGCTAGGCAGACTATATATTGCTTCAGATACAGGGGAAATGACGTTCTCAGGGTTCGGAGATACTGATAGTTTTGGCTACACAGCTTCAAATCATTCTGGAGGTAACCATACTTACACTCTTTCTAGTTTAAGTCCTGTGTCAAATACAGGTACTATTGAGTATGGTTCAGAAATTAATAGTACAATTACAAGTGTCACTGGAAAAATTGGATATAAACTAAGCTGTGGAGTAGCTACAACAACTACAACAACAACTACTACTACTACTACTACTACTACTACACTTGCAACATGCGATATCCCTTGTAACTGTGGAACAACCGCTTGTCCAGGATCTCTACAGTTCGAAATAGCACCTCCTTCATGGGGTATTAATCAGATTATTGATACGCGAACAGAGAACCCTGTCACAGCATTTGAAGTTGAAGGTATTATTGTTTCTGTTAACTATGCAGATGTGAGCTCTATTCAAATAGATTGGGGAGATGGGACAGTAAATAATTATACGCATACAACTGGTACTCCTGTAATTCCAAGTTCAGGAAATGGTGTGGATAGTTCGCCATTGGTGAAATTTGAGCCGACTCATCTTTACTCTGGAGCTGGAACTTATACAGCGAAGATAACGGTCACTATGTCGAATGGTCTCACTAGTGAATTCACGAAGGACATTGTGATGGATTCTGCTGGTAAATGGCTAGGAGGTGGAAATGGCGGTGCAATCGATGAGGTTGGTTCGGCAGGAGCTAAAGCTGCAACTTACACTTTAACAGGTTCATCATGTGGGAATTATGATCTTGCTATTACAACTAGAACGATGCAATCAACAGGCTTTGCAGCAGCAGATATTTTGGGAACTGTATGGCCATATAGTAGTTCTGATACAGGTGAGATAACTTTCTCTGCATTTGGAGGAACGGAGAGTGAGACTTACTCTCCTTTAAGTGATATGAATGAGGTGCCAACCCCTCCAACGCTTTATAATTTTACGAGTTTAAGTCCTACGTCGAATACTGGATTTATCGAGTATAGCTCAGAAGCTAACGGTAGTACTATAAATGTAACAGGGAAATTAGAGTATAAATTAACTTGTGGTACGGCAACAACAACTACAACTACAACCACTACAATAACTAGTACTACTACTAGCACTACAACAACTACTGTTCCACCGAAAGTATGTACACAGCTTGAAGGGAATAGAGGAGCAATGTGTTGTGTCTCTGATACTGGGGATTTAATGTGCTGGGGGTCAAAAGATTTAACTTTTGGGTTTCCATATCCAAAAACAACAACTCCAGAATTAATTACAAACTCTCACCTTGCAACGAACGAAGTATATATTGATATTTCATCATCGAAGAATAGTTTTTGTATGGTTTCAAACCTTGGTAATACATTTTGTTTTGGAGAAGATATAGCAGGTAGTTTAGGCCATGGATCGGTACCAGCTAATCAGATTGTAGGAACATTATTCAGTTTAGATGAAACTAACTTGTTAACAGGTGAGCACTTTACTGGATTAGCAAATGGACAAGGTTTTAGTGCAAATTGTGGAATTACGAATTTGAATAATATCTATTGCTGGGGAAATAGTGGAACTGGTAGTTTTCCAAGTATGTGTCTAGGGAATTCAAGTGCAGGTAATGGATCAGTACGTCCTGTGATAGTAGATGATTCAAACTTATCAACTGGAGAACATTTTATTGATCTTGCTCAAACAGCAGGCTCAATGTGCGGGTTAACCAATAATGGGAATATTTATTGTTGGGGAGGATGTGATTTTGCGGGTAATAGTAATATTCCTATAAATGTGACTTCAGGAGGATCCGGATCTTTTACTCAGATAGCAGGTGGATATAGTATATGTGCACGAGCAGGTAGTGATATTTATTGTGGAGAGGATAATCCACTTGGAGGAGGTTTTTCTAATGTTATGAGTCTTATTAATTCGACTGCATTAGCATCAGGCGAATCATTCACTGATCTACAACCTAATGGAAGTCTTGGTAACTGTGCGATGACTAATCTAGATAATACTTATTGCTGGGGAGCAAATAGAGAAGGTGGACTTGGTAATGGAACAATTGATCCTACGAGTAATAATGACGATAAGATAGCTTTAAAGGTTGATGAGACTAACCTTGCTTCAGGTGAGCACTTTATTAATACTTCAATGGCAGGAAATGAAACAACATGTGGAATTACAAATTTATTTAGAACTTTTTGTTGGGGGTCTGATGAAGAGGGGGAAATAGGTAATGGCCCTCTTGATGGATCATCAACAAAGCCTACTAATCAAATCATTAATACAAACTTTCCTTAAATTTTAAATTGGCCAAGCTGTTTAGCTTGGTCAATTTTATCCATGCCCTGAATTCATAAAAACCTGATCAAAGTCAATACTCTTTGATCTCTGCTCCAAACTCAAAAAATACTCTCTAGAAGTATTCATCAACTCATCTAAATCCTGATTAGTAAAAGCAAAATTCCTAAACTTACTAGCATTCGGAAAACCAGCAGCAAACCAGACAATAAATTTTCTAAGCTGAATCATTCGAACTCTTTCCTGATCAAAAGCTTCACAAACTAAATCATAAAGTCGTTGAATAATTTCAAGATAATCACTCCCACCAAACATTTGAGCAGAAGGATCATCTTGATAAGTCTCTAAAAAAATAAACGGATTTCTAATTGCACCTCTTGCAATCATAAGTGCATCCATTTTTGTTTTTTCTAATCTGTTTTTTGTTTTTACTGGATTGTGAAGATCACCATTACCAATTAGAGGAAGTTTAGAGTTTTCGACTAAACTTTCTAAATATTCCCAATTAGCTGAACCAGTGTATTGCTGGGCCCTTGTTCTACCGTGAATAGCAACAAATTCTATCCCTTCTTCTTCTGCGACATGAATAATTTCATCAGCATTAATTCCATCAGCGTCCCAACCCATTCTAATTTTTATAGTTAAAGGAATACTGATAGCAGATTTAATTTTTCTTAAATAAGGGCCTAAAGCGGCAGGATCTTTTAATAAAGCAGAACCACCACCTTTGGTAACAACTTTTCTAACAGGACAACCCATATTTATATCAATAAACTTCGGCCCAAAGTCTTGAGAGATCTTTGCAGCTTCAGCCATCAAATCAGCATTCTCTCCAAAGAGTTGAATTCCTACATTCTTTTCTTTTTCATGCAGCCTAAGCATCTTCATCGTTCTTTCATTTCCATGATGAATAGCATGAGCTGAAATTAACTCACTAACAGTTCCACCAGCACCTAATTCTTCAAGAAGTAATCTATAAGGATAATTGCAAATACTTGCCATGGGAGCGAGAAGCAGTGGAGATGCGAAATCAATACGTCCAAGCTTGATTGGCTCGAATCTACTTTTAAGTGAATTTATCTTGGCAGTTAGCCCTTCTGAATAAGACATAAACAATTTTTACTAACATAAGTCTTTAGCTTTTTAAAGATCTTCTTGTCTATGCTATAATCTTTGGACCTATGGACTATAAAATTTACTATTATGACTCTTGTTCTACTTGTAGAAAAACTAAGGCCCTACTGGCTGAGCATGGAATTAGTCCAGAAGTTCATAATTATTTTGATCAAAACCTCTCAATCGAAGACTTGAAAGACCTCTTATCTAAACTAAAGATGAAAGCAGTTGATTTTATTCGAAGAAAGGATGACTTATTCAAAGAACTCAATTTAGACAGTGCGAGTGAAGAAGAGCTATTAGATGCTATGAGTAAACACCCGAAGCTGATCCAAAGGCCTGTATTAGTTAAAGGAAATAAAGCTGTACTCTGCCGTCCCTCAGAAAAAGCAATGGAGATTATTAATGTTTGATAACTTAAGTGAAAAATTTAGTGATGCTTTTAAAAACTTAAGAGGTAAAGGAGCAATCACTGAAGAAAATATTGAAGAAACTTTAAAAATCGTAAGAACAGCTCTTTTAGAAGCAGATGTAAATTTTAAAGTCGTTAAGATGTTCTTAGCATCAGTTAAAGAAAAAGCTCTTGGTGAAAAAGTTCTCAGAGGAGTTGATCCAGGTGAGCAGTTTATTAAAATTGTTCATGACGAGCTTGCTTCTATGATGGGTAATGCTCATATAGAATTAGATTTAGATAAAAAAACTCCCTATCCTGTTTTAATTTGCGGGCTTAACGGTGTTGGTAAAACAACTTTTACAGGTAAGTTAGCTCTTTATTTAAGAGGGAAAAAGAAGAAAAATGTTTATCTCATCCCTGCTGATAATTTCAGACCAGCAGCAAAGGATCAATTAATTATTCACGCTAAAAATCTTGGAGTAGATTATTTTGATTCAGATCTTTCTATGAGCCCTGTGGAAATCGTTAAAGCTGGGATGGAGCAAGCTAAAGAGTTAGGCAAAGACGTAGTTCTTATCGATACAGCTGGTAGATTACAAGTTGATGATGCTCTTATGGCAGATTTAGTAGATGTTAAAAATTATCTAAAAGATCCAGAAGTTTTATTGGTAGCCGATGCTATGACGGGGCAAGAATCAGTAAATGTTGCTAAGACATTTCATGAAAAAATAGAGCTTACAGGAATTGTTCTTTCTAAGATGGATTCTGATGCTAGAGGTGGAGCGGCACTTTCTATGCGTTTTGTAACTCAAGTTCCAATCAGATTTTTCTCGACAGGTGAAAAAATGAAGGACTTAGAGCCTTTTCACCCAGATCGTTTAGCAAAAAGAATTCTTGATATGGGTGATGTGCTGACTTTAGTTGAAAAAGCTGAAGAGGCCATTGATGAGAAAGAAGCTGAAGAGATGATGAAAAAAATGGAGAAGAATCAATTCTCTATTGATGATTTCATGAAGCAAATGAATATGATGAATAAGCTTGGTTCTATGAAGGGATTACTAAAGATGATTCCAGGCATGGGAGGAGCACTTAGAGAAGTTGGAGATCTTGGTGATGCCGAAGGCGAGATGAAGAAAATGAAGGTCATGATCTCATCTATGACTAAAGAAGAAAGAAATAATCATAAAATTTTAAATGATTCTAGACGCGAAAGGATAGCTAAAGGCTCAGGTCGAAGTAAAAAAGATGTTGATGAATTCATTACTAAGTTTCTTCAAATGAGAAAAATGATGAGTGGCATGATGGGGATGATGAAAGGTGGGAATATGCCTGATCTTGGTGCGATGATGAGTGGACAAGCTCCAATGCCTGGAATGGGAGCTCCTGGACAAAAGAGAAGAAAACCTAAGAAGAAAGGAAAGGGGAAAGGGCCCTTTGGTGGTGGGTTTTTTAAGTAAATAATACAATAAACTCTTGTTTTCTTTTTTTATTGTGTTAGTTTCTCCTCCGATTCATTACATAGGAGAAATTATGAAAAAATTATCAATTTTATTATTAACGTTAAGCTTTTCAGGCTTATCATCATCTTTTCAAATGGAATGTTCTAATTCTAATGGATCAATTAAATACTTTTCTGGACATTATAAGAATGCGTTAGTTGTGAATGATAAAGTAAATGAAATGAAAGCAATTCAATTTTTAAGTGAAAAAGTAATATCTGATAAAAGTCATGACTCTTGCACAACACAGAGTAGTAATGACCATGGAATCATAACTTGGGAGCGAGTTACAGTACGAGAAGTTCAGATTGAAACGGAAGATATATCTGACTTTGTTATCTGTAAAAATGTAGGCGATAGTACTAAGCCTTGTGATCATTAGGAGATAGTTTATTTTCCAAACCCTTGTCGCTGTGCGCAACAAGGGTTTGACTCTTGACGTACTACAACAAAAAACACTAATATCATCACACTTTAAGTTTAAGATTTTAGGAGAAATAATGATTACTATTCGTTTATCAAGAGGTGGAAAAAAGAAAAAGCCAGTTTATACAATTGTAGCGGCTGATAGAAGATCTCCAAGAGACGGTAGATTTCTTGAAAAACTAGGTCAATACAATCCACATGCTGATGCTCCTATGAATTCAATTAAAACTGAAAGAATTGCTCAATGGGTAAAGGATGGAGCTAAGCTTAGTGATTCAGTTAATTCATTGTTTAAGAAATACAACGTTTCTATCAATAAATAATAAATATTTCATAAATTCATAATTTTTGATTTTTCAGATCAAGTACAGCTAAAATATAGTTATCGAACAACTGTATGTAGAGGAGTAGTACATGAGCAGCGAATTAAAAGATCTAATTACAATTATCAGTAAAGCACTTGTCGATATGCCTGATGAGGTTGAGGTTAGCGAGATTGAAGGTGAGCAGACAACAGTTATTGAACTCAAAGTTGATAAGTCTGATCTTGGAAAAGTCATTGGTAAGCAAGGTAGAACAGCAAGGGCCTTAAGAACTATTCTTAACGCAGCTTCTACAAAGCTTAAGAAGAGATCTGTTCTAGAAATAATAGAATAATTTCAAAACTACTAAGATTCCTTGACGAGCTTAAACAAGACAAGCTAAATCTCTTGTATGAAGCTCGTCTACATGGGAAAAATCCTTAAACCACATGGCCTTAAAGGCTTAGTGAGTTGTTTTTTAGAAAATACAGAAGATTCTCAGCTCTGCTCAGGTAAGTCTATTTATATCAATGAAAAAATTTTTAAAGTTGAAAAACTAAACACTGCAAATGCGAAAAAAACTCTTTTAAAATTAGAAGGTTTAGAAAGTATTGAAGATCTTTCTTCTGTTTTAGGACAAGAAATCTATATGAACAGAGAAGACTTTGCTGAAGCTATCTATTTGAATGATTTCATTGGTTGTGATGTTTTTTCTTCTGAAAAATCACTTGGTAAGGTCGATAATTTTTACTCCAATGGTGTTCAAGATATTATGGTGATCAAAGGTGAGAAAACATTAGAAGTATTGGTAATAGATCAATTTATTAAAAATATAGACCTTGAAAATAAAAAAATTGAACTTCATGAAATGGAGATCATAGAATAATGAAAAAAAGAGTTTTCATTTTAAGCATTTTCCCAGAGTACTTTAATTCTTTTCAGGAAATGGGAATTATCTCTAAGGCACTAAATGGTGAGAGGGCAAAGGATATAGAAATATCCTTAGAGATAATTAATATTAGAGACTTCGCTAAAAATAATTATAAAAGTGTAGATGATTATCCATACGGTGGTGGAGCTGGGATGGTGATGAAAGCAGATGTTTTAGCTGATGCGATTAATTTAGGAATTCTAGAAGAATATAAAATCAAACGAGAAAATATTCATATTATTTATCCTGGGCCAAGAGGTAAAACTTTTCATAATAAAAAAGCTCAAGCTCTTGCTAGAGAATATTTTTCTACCAATAGATCTACAGAGTTAGTTTTTATCTGTGGAAGGTATGAAGGTGTAGATGAGAGGTTTATTGAAAATTATGTGGATGAGCATATCTCTTTGGGTGATTTTATTTTAACAGGTGGAGAGCTTGCAGTCATGAGTATACTAGATGCGAGTTTTAGATTTGTAGAAGGATTTTTAGGAAATAGAAAATCTCATATTGAAGAGTCTTTTCAAAATAAAAATATTGAATACCCTCAATACACAAGGCCTTTAGAGTTTGAAGGTAAAACTGTTCCTGAAGTTTTATCAAATGGGCATCATAAAAAAATAGAAGACTTTAAATTAGAAAAAGGTATAGAGTTTACTAAAAAATTCCGTCCAGATTTATTAGAGGAGAAAAGTGTTGAATAAAATTTATCTTGGGCTTGTTCATCATCCCATCCTTGATAAACGTGGAGAAAAGATTACCACTTCTGTGACGAATTTAGATATTCACGATATTGCAAGAAGTTGTAGAACTTTTGGTGTTAGTAAGTACTTTATAATTACACCTATAGAAAAGCAGCACGAATTAGTTAATGATATCTTAAGCTATTGGAATAAAGATTTTGCAAATGCTTATAATCCAGATAGAGCGGATGCTTTATCATTTATTGAAGTCAAGAATAGCTTTGAAGAATCTTTAAGGGCCATACAAGATGAAACTGGACTTGAAGCATTAATAGCAGTGACTGGTGCTAACTTTACTGAATCTGATGGATCAATAAAAGACCTTGAATCTTTAGCTGCTAAACATAAAAGACCGATATTTTTAATTTTTGGAACTGGGTGGGGACTTCATCCAGAATTACTTGAGCAAAAAGATTTCTCGGTTTTTCCAATTAAAGGCATCGCTCAAGATGGTTATAATCACTTGTCAGTGAGATCAGCGGTAGCCATTTATTTATCTCAATTTTCTTAAGTAGAATTTTCCCTATAATCTCTTATTTTAAGGCTTACTTTAAAATATAGATCATGAAAGCTTTATACTTACTTATACTTCTATTTTCTTTTTTAGGATTTTCTCAATCAAATGTTTATCAAGTCGTTGATAAAAATAGATTTTATAAATACGCCAAAGATCTTGATTTAGAATCAGTTGATGTTTTAAGAGAAAATGAAGATTCAGTTTTAATAAAAACAAGTGAGCATAATATTACGAAATTTTCAGACTTGATGCATGAAAAAGAGCATTCATGTGGTGCTGGATCTACTCACTTTGATTTGCAAGAAGCGATTGATTTAATGGAAAATGCTGCTAAAAAGAAAGGTGAGCAAGGAATTTTTCTAGCTTATTCCGTTTCTAGACAATCAACTGTAAATCCAATTTTAAGTAAAATTTCAGCAACTCATTACGAAAAAACAATTGAAGAGTTATCAAGCTTTTATAATAGATACTTTAGAAGTCCAACTGCTGTAGAGAGTAGTGAGTGGATTTTAAGAAAGTGGAGAGATATTACTAAAAGTAGATCAGATGCTGAGAGTTTTTTATTTCATCACCCATGGTCTCAGCCATCAATTGTTGCAAAATTAAAAGGAAGAACAGATAAGTTAATTGTTATTGGTGGTCACTCTGATTCAAAAAATTATTCTCAAAATACAGGACTTGCACCAGGAGCAGATGATGATGCATCTGGAATAGCAACAGTGACTGAAGTGTTAAAAGTTTTAGTAGAATCAAATTATCAACCAGAACATACACTTTTATTTGTAGGTTATGCTGCGGAAGAAGATGGTTTATTAGGATCAAAAGATTTTGTAAATTATATAAAAGAATTAGGAAGTGAAGTTCTTGGTGTTATACAAATGGATATGACTATTCATAACACTCAAGATAATAAAATTCATCTTCTTACGAATAATACCAATGCTGCTCAAAATGATTTTTTAAAAGATTTAATTGATGAATATGTAGGAGTAAATAGATGGGCAACAGCAAGCTTATCTGGTGGAAGTTCTGATCATGCTTCTTGGAATGCACAAGGCTATCCAGCATCTTTTCCATTTGAAGCAGCACCAGGTGATTTAAATAGTAGAATTCATACAACGGCTGATACTTTAAATGCCCCAGGAGTAAATGCAAATTTAGGAATTAAGTTTGTAAAGCTTGGAGTATCTTTTCTAGTCGAATTAGATAAATAGGAGAAAGAATGAAATATCTTTTATTAATTATATTAATGTCTTGCGGAGATTTAGTTAGCTCTTTAGGGAAAAGAAATTTAAGTGGAAGTATCGATCCTGTAGATCCAAGTACGCCTGTTGATCCTCCCTCATCAGCTTTTACTATTTTTGCCGCTAATAAGTCTGGAATAGAAGCAATTTATAGAGTGACAGAAAGTGGACAGATTTCTTTGGCCACAACTTTACCTGCAGGAACGACTCTTAGCTCAAAGGTATTTTTTAATAATAGATTCTACTTAGGGCTTAATGATTTTAATGGGCAAAATGGAGAGCTTTATGTACTTGAAGGCACAAATCTTAGAAAAGTAAAAGATCTTCATAGCGCGGGGAGTTCTAACCCGAAGTATCTTACAGTTTATAAAGGTTCTTTATACTTTAGTGCAAAAGATGCTTCTAAAGGAAGAGAACTTCATAAAATGACGACTTCAGAAGTAGTCAGTGTTGTTAGTGATCTTCAGTCTGGATCAGTTGGAGCGAACCCTACACAACTAACAGTTGCAGGTGATAGATTATACTTTGCAGCTAGCACATCTTCTCAGGGCAATGAGCTATTTTCTTTTAATGGATCAAGTACAAGTATAGTTAAAGATAATGTCTCTGGTGCTAGAGATACATTCCCAAGATTTTTAGTTTCAAAAGGAGATGATCTTTATTTTTCTGGTTTAACTAATGGAACAAGCAGATCTAGTTATCAGTCTCATCTTTATAAAGTAACTGGAACATCTATGAGTTTAGTTGATACGACTGATTTAGATATTATGTTTTTACATGTAAAAGATGATGATTTATATGCAAATTGTAGGGGATCAGCAGGAGCTGAGCTTTGTAAATTAAACGGATCAGCACTTAATATGATTAGTGATATTAATGGAGATTCAACAAGTTCTAAGCCAACTTATATTACCGAATTTAATGGAAAGCTTTACTTTAGTGCCTATACCAAGGCCCAAGGTTTTGAGTTATGGTCTTATGATTTATCTTCAGGACAAAAATCCTTAGTAAAAGATCTTTATTCAGGAAAAATGAGCTCATGGCCTAAGGCCTTACATGCTTATGGTGATTATTTATATTTCAGCGCCAATGATAATCAAAAAGGCCATGAGTTGTGGAGAGTATCGAAAAGTGGGACTGTTGAATTAGCTCTGGATTCTTTTGTAGGAGCAGGGAGTTCTCATCCACATTTTGCTAAGGGTTTTTATCATTATTAGTAGCTTATAGTCTTTCCTTCTAAATTTAATGAAGAAGTCCTAAAAATTATCGTAAGTCAGTTTAAGAAGAGTTCTTTTATGATTATTGACGAACTTAAGCTTTACTGAAAAAATTTCAAAATGAGATTCTTTTTTTGCACTTTCATAATTTTAATTCCTTCTCTCTTTTTTGCGAAATGTAATTTAAATCTAGCAAGAACTTCTGCTATTTATATTAATGAATTAGAAAAAGCTGAATTAAGAAGTTATCAAAATAATTCAGTTTGCGAGGTCCTAGAGCAAGAACTAGGATTATGTTCTAAAAAACAGTTAAAAAAAATCAATAAAAAAGTTAAGGTCGCAGAGATTCTTCATAATTATTGCCAACCACATCTACCGCCATATCCTGTAACAAAGAAAGAGAGTTTTTTTAAAGGAGCCGAACTGTATAGTTGGAAGGAACATGAAGGATATTTCTGGTTTTCTCTTTTACCGGGGACGAATCGATTGAAAGATCTAAAGGAAATAAAACTTAATAGACTGAGTTATAATTATCTTCTTGAAAAAATTAAACAGTTGCCTCCTAATATACAAATAGGTTGGAACAATGAAGTTTTAACAAAGCAAATTCCAGGGTTCAAAGCATCTTTTCCTCCATCAGAAACTACGAAAGAAATTAAAGCACAGATAAAGAAATTGAAGCTGACTCTTATTAAATGATTTTGTATCTATTGCAGTAGAAGCATTGAAGTGTCTTGTTGAGAACAATTCATGGCAACGCAACGCATCCTTTATTGACATCTTGCCCCAATATCTATAATTTTACTCATTACTAAACTAAAAGTGTTCCCTCTGGGCAAAGGATAGTTGTAGCGCTGACCTAAGGAACCAATGTTTTATTTTTTAAGAGGTTATGAATGAATTTAGTAGATCAAATTAATGCTAGTAAGCTTAATGAAAACGTTAAAAATTTCCCAGAGTTTAGAACAGGTGACACTGTTGCTGTTCACGTTAAAATTAAAGAGGGAAATAAAACAAGAATTCAGGTTTTTAAAGGAATCTGTCTTGCGATGAAAGAAAGAAACTCTATCAATGGTCACTTCATTGTTAGAAAAATTTCAGATGGTATTGGAGTTGAAAGAACTTTTCCATTCCACGCTCCTGTTATTGATAAAATTGAGATCGCTTCTAGAGGTAAATCGAAGAGAGCGAAGCATTTTTACTTAAGAGATAGAACAGGTAAAGAAGCTAGAGTTGCAATCGACTTCTCAAGAAAATAGTTCCAATTATTCAGACTATGTATTTATTAAAAACAACTCCGCTAAGGAGTTGTTTTGTTTCGCTGACGAAGTAGGCAGAGGGCCTCTTGCTGGACCGGTTGTCGCTTGTTCTGTTTTTTACAAACCAAGTGATATTTTATCTGATGTTTCATTTTTAAAAAATCTTGGTGTCATGGATTCAAAAAAGTTGAGTGCCAAGAAACGCTTAGCTATTCTTTCTCAAATTGATGTTCGCTTGGAAGATTTAAAAGAGAATCATGTGTATACAATAAATGAAAATTTAGGTTTTGTTTTATCTAGTTGTTCTGAAGCTGAAATAGATGAAATAAATATTTTAAAAGCATCATTGTTGGCAATGAAGCGATGTCTTGGAGTCATTCATAAAAAATTCAAGACTTCTAAGAATATTGCACTTATTGATGGGAACAAAGTTTTTTCAAAAGATTTTTTTGAAACAAAATCACTCATTAAAGGAGATCAGCTCTCTTTGTTTATCTCATTAGCTTCAGTAATTGCAAAAGAATATAGAGATTATTGTATGAGTGAATTAGATAAACTTTATCCTGAGTATGGCCTTTCTAAGCACGCTGGTTATCCGACTAAGTTTCATAAAGAAGCGATTATAAAGTATGGGATTACTAAGATTCATAGGAAAAGTTTTAAAGGTGTGAAGGAATATGTCTAAGAAAATGATTGGTGATAGAGCTGAAAAAATAGCTTCTAAAAAATATCATCAAAAATATAGGGCATTACTTATTTCTTCTAAATTATTAAGAAGACTCAATTGTGGGCAGGTTGATATTGCTTATGTGGATAAAAACTTTGAAACAACTTTAGTTGAAGTTAAGTCCAATAGATCTATCGGGGTTTTCAAAGAACAACGAAAGCGCTTAAAAAGAACACAAGATTATTTAAGTAAATTATTTAATAGAAATGTATATTTAGTACTTAAGCATCAAGAGATTGATTTCTTTTAGAATCTTTTGTTTTTTCTTCAAGCTCAAAACTATCAATACTTACGAAAGTCTCAGTTAAGCCATAGAGTTCAAAAATTCTTTTAAAATCTTCCTCTACATTTGTTAGTTTAAGAGTTTTCTCGGAAATAGCATGTAGTGATTTAAGAGTATTAACATAATGACTGATTCCAGAGCTTCCTACAAAGCTCACACCTGCCATATCTAGAGTAACTTGAACATTTGAATAACTGTGTAGAACATCCTCTAAAGTCTCCTTAAGAGGTCTTGAGCTCGCATAATCTAAATGACCTTTTAGTTGAACAATAATATTTCCTAGTGAATTTCTTAAAATTGTGGCCTTAATAGACATTTTTCGCTCCTCTTAATGACTTTCAAAATATAATTACTACATGTAATCTAAGTACTAATAAGTTTATCAAGAGATAATAATGCAGTCAGTCACAGGAAATTTTGGAACCTTCAAGCTTATCAATCTTCCCATTGGTAATCCGGAAGATATTACCTATAGGGCCAAAAATGCGCTTGAAAAGGAAGATTTCATTTTTTGTGAAGACACAAGAAACTTAAAACAATTACTTAATCATTATGGAATATCTTTTGAAAATAAAAAATTGATCTCATTTCATGATCATTCAGATCCAAGAAAATTTCAGTTATTAAGAGAGCGAATAACTCAGAATAAAAATGTTTGTTATGTTTCAGATGCTGGTAGTCCAGTAATCTCTGATCCGGCCTTGCCTTTAGTGAGATTCTGCTATGAAGAAGGTATTAAAGTTGATTCAATCTCAGGAATTACTTCTGTGATTAATGCATTAGAGTTAAGTGGAATAGCAGCACAACCGTTTCAGTTTATAGGCTTTTTACCAAGAAAAGAGAGCAATATAAAAGAGTGCTTTGAGAAGATGTTAAATTTCGAAGGAAGTACTGTTTTTTTTGAATCTCCAAGAAGATTAGAGAAAACTTTAGAAATCTTTAAATCTTTAGAACTTGATTACGAGCTTTGTTTAGTTAAAGAATTAACAAAGACGTTTCAAAGTGTTTATTATTTTAATTCTGAAAAAGACAATAATGATTTTTCCCAAATTGATTTCAGAGGAGAGTTTGTTGGGGTTTTTAGATCTTTAAAAAAGAGTACTCAAGTAGATAAGTCTTTAGTGAAAATAGGTAAGAAAGTTTTATCATCTAAAGGAAAGAAAAAAGATTTATCTAAGCTTTTAGCACTTATTTTAGATAAAGATGCAAAAGAATTATACAAAGAGTTAGTAGCAGAGAATTAAGAAATTAGGTAAGATAAGTCTATGACAACTTGGTTTGAGAAAATTGAAAATCCAAAGCTTAAAAATACGAAAAAAGAAAAAAATAGTGGATTAACGGGGATTTGGAAAAAGTGTGTAAGCTGTAAAGAAATATTGAGTACTGAAAAGCTCATGAGAAATTTACACGTTTGTCCTTTTTGTAATCATCATTATCGTTTTGGATGGAAAGATAGGATTGATCTTTTATTTGATAAAGAATCAGTCGAAATCTTAGAAACGAAATCTCAAAGTACTGACCCTTTAGAATTTAGTGATAAATTACCCTATAAAGAAAAAATTCAGAACTACCAACAACGAACAGGAGAGCATGATAGTGTTGTTCGCTTAACTGGAGAAATTGTCGGGCAGAAAGTTTCTTGTGCTATTATGAATTTTTCATTTATGGGTGGCTCGATGGGAGTCGTTTGTGGTGAATTAATCACTCAGACTTTTGAGCTTGCTTTAAAAGAAAAAATTCCTGCAATAGTTATTAGCTCATCAGGTGGAGCTCGTATGCAGGAAGGGATTTTATCACTGATGCAAATGGCTAAAACTTTAAGTGTGAGAAAGAAGCTTAGAGATCAAAAAATTCCTTATATTTCTGTTCTTGCTGATCCTACAACAGGAGGATGTGCTGCCAGCTTTGCTATGATGGGGGATGTGAATTTAGCAGAACCAAATTCATTAATTGGGTTCGCAGGGCCACGAGTGATTGAACAATCTATGAGACAGAAACTACCTGAAGGTTTTCAAAGAGCAGAGTTTTTACAATCACAAGGATTTGTAGATCAAGTTGTCCCGAGAAATGAATTAAAAACTAAGATATCGTTCTTTTTAAAAATGTTTATATGATTGATTCTAAGTGCATTGATAAAACGAGAGAGAAAAAAATCTTAAAATTTTTAGAAGAAGAGATTGGCTTTGAAAATTATGGCTATGCTCTTGATCGAGGATTATCGCGCATACGTCCTGTTTTTCTTCCACTTATTGATAAATTCAAAAATGTGAAAAAAATATTAATAGGGGGAACAAATGGAAAAGGAGAGGTCTCAGAGTCTCTTGCCCAAATATTAGCATTTCAATCCAAAAACTATTGTATGTGGACATCACCTCATCTCTTAAGCATTAGAGAAAGATTTCAAAGTAATAATGAAATAATAAGTTATGACTCTTTAGAGCAATTAATTAAAGAAACTCAAGATTATCTATTATCCAAGAAAATTAAACTTAGTTTTTATGAGTTTTTATTTTATGTTTTCTTAAAGTTTTCTTTAAAGAAAAATCCTGAATTTTTAATTTTAGAAGTTGGACTAGGAGGAAGGTTAGATGCTGTAAATTTATTTGATGCTGATGTGGCGGCTATAGTGTCTATTTCAAGGGATCATCAAGAGTTTTTAGGTAATGATTTAAAATCTATTTTGATGGAAAAATTAGGTATTGCTAGATCAAAAAGAGTTTTAGTTTCTTCAATTAGAGAAAAGTATTTGAGAAAGATTTTACAAAACTATTCGATCGAAAACGAAATTTATTCAATTAATTTATTTGATTGTGGCATATCTAAAAGTCATGAAAGTTATCATCAGTCTAATTATAGTTTAGCAAAATTAATTACTTCAGAATTGGGATTGAAACGAAATTTTCCCAAAGAAGCAGAGCTTCAAAAAAGAAATTGGACATTTAAAGTAAATGATCGGGAGTATTATCTGAGTGGTTCTCATAACCCAGCAGGGATTACATATCTTTGTAAGGATTTATGCCTTAAAAAAATTCAGGCTAATATAATCATAGCGAGTTTCTCCCAAAGGCCTATCGGAGATATAAGAACAATTATTAAAACTCTATTGGCCTATTCAAATAAAAATTGTAAAATAATATTAACCGAATTCGAACACTTTAAATCACTGGGTAAATCAAAGTTATTTGAGATCTTAAATGAGTTTATTGATGAACAAAAAAGTGAAAGGCTAGCTTACAGTGTTGATTGGAAAAGAGGAGTTGAACTTATTCAGGATGAAAAAGAACAAAAAATCTTATTCACTGGTTCTTATTATTTCATTTCTGATATTTTGTACGATGCTTACTCCTCACAAGGTGTATTCACAGGTAGATCTTCAATTAAAAGTTTCTGATACAATCCAAATTTTTGCTAATAAGGGAATGAGTAGAGAGCAAGGAAATATTTTTGAAGCTCTTGGTAATGTTGTTATCGTGGATGAGAATCAAACCCTTTATGGTGAAAAAGCAAAGTATAATAAAAAAACTGGAGATTTAAGTTTAGATGGAAACGTTCGGCTTGTTAGCTCAGGCTTTAATCTTTACGGATCTTCAATTGATTATAATTATCTTTCTAAAAATATTAGCATTAAAAACGCTCGATTAATTTCTCCTAATTTTAAAGTGATAGCAGGATCTATTAAAAGGATGAATTCTCAAGAGTACTATACTGAGAAAGCAGAATTTACGACTTGTCTTGATTGTCCTGAGTCTTGGACTATTTTTGGAGAGAAAATTAAGATTACCTTGAATGAGTACGTTCAAATAACTGGAGCTTTAGTTCGGTTAAAAGGAATGGATTTTTTTTATGTTCCTTATCTTGTTTTCCCGATTAAATCTCAAAGAGAAACAGGTCTTTTAGTACCTACTTATAGAAATAGTGGATTTAATGGACATTCTTTATTTGTTCCTTGGTTTTGGGCCATTAATAAATCTACTGACCTTACTTTGAGTCCTAGTGTTTACTCGAAGAGAGGATTAGGTGCAGATTTAGAGTTTAGAAAAGTCTTTAATAATGAGTCATATTCATTTACTGATCTTCGATTCCATAGAGATAGTATTTTTAAAAAATCTTATAACCAAACTTATCGACTTGGATTGATGAATGAAACTCGCTTTACTCTTAGCAAAGATCTGGGGTTTTATTTTAAAGTTCAAGAATTTAGTGATTTAGATTTTCATTATCATCATAATGATTTTTCTTCTAGGGATCTCAATAAAACAGAGTATGGAATTAATGGACACCTAGAGTATAGAAATGATCTATTTAATGTGGGATCGATCGCTAATTTGAAGAAAACAATTATTGCGACATCACCAGTGTATTATGATGACTTTTTTGATTATAAAGATAAGACTGTCAATCATTTTCCTAGACTCTATGTTTCTAATACACCGATAAATATTTTCAAGCATGAAAAGTCTGATTTATTTAGATATTTAAACTATCAGGGCAATATTATATTTGATCGCTTCAGACAGATTGATCCCAACTTTACGTATCCTATTAGGAATCTTGATCGTTTTCACACCTTACATGATTTTAAGTTAGAAATTTATAATCCAGGACTTTTTAGAATTGATTCCACTTATAAATTTGATTTTCAAAATTATGTTTTAAAAAATATATATGGTAGAGACGCAAGAAAGTTTAGCGGGGTTTTAGAAAATAGTTTTGTTATTAATTTCGAGAGAATATATGGTAAAAACCTTAAAAGAGTTACTACCGAAAAGAAAAAGAAAATTCAGGATGCTGAAACTATTGGAGAGCTAGAGTCCGTTGCAGATTTTGAAAATCGCCAATCAGTTGTTAGTTATGAAAGTTCAGTAAGGCATTTACAGGAAGTGAAGCTTTCACACTTAAGCATTCCTTTTGAAAAAGAAACAGGAAATCAGAATTTTCTAAGTCAAATTCAAACGGGTAGTGGACTTTTTGATTATTTAGATGCCCAAAGATCTAAAGAACAAGATTTAGGACAAGAAATCACAAGGGTAGAAATGCCTTATAACAATGTTCTAGCTCTAGAGTGGAATCATTCATTCATAGAGAAAAATAATAAAAACAAAGAATACAATCCCGGATCTTCTTTCGTTGAAGATAACTTCACATATACTAAAAAAGCTTATTTTAATCTCTCGCAAGGGATTCGATTAAATCGTAGTGGAAAGTTAAAGAATAAATTAACTAGGCTTGGAATAGAAACTGGATATGATTTTGACCCTAAACTTCAGTTTAAATTTAGAAATTTTTATTTCTATGATTCTGAATTTTTCATAGGGGAGTTAACAGTTAAAAATGATTTTAAATTTCTAAAAGTTTTAAATCAGTATACTTATAATAGTTTTGATCAAAGAAAACTCTATAGGTGGGGAGTTGATTTTGTTTTGATGAGAAATTTTATTTTTAGTGTTGGAGAAAATTGGAACTTTACAAATAAGAAGTTAATTAATCGTAGGCTTGAAGTTCAATATTTAGGAGATAACAATTGTTGGTATTTAGGTGTGTATTATTTGCAAAGGCCTAATGATGATAAATTTGGAATTGATTTTAGCTTGAACTTTGGAAGTGAGAATTATAGAAGTGCATTAAGGAGATTGTTCTGAGTCAATCTGCTTATATTGTTGATTTTGAAGATAGCTTTACTTTTAACATTGCATCTTTTCTTCATGCACTCAAGTACGATGTTAAAGTCATCTCAGTCTTAGATTTTAAGAAAATATTAAAGTCAAAAAAAATAAAATCTTCCTTGATCGTTCTTGGTCCCGGTCCAGGTCATCCCGATAAGTATCAAAGCTTATATAAATCCATTAGATTGGCCGTATTACAACAGTTTCAAATCTTAGGAATTTGTCTAGGGCATCAAATAATCTTAAGATCTTTTGGTTTTGATATAAAAAAAGATGAAGATGCAATTCATGGATTTTCAGTGAAAATACAACTTAATCAGGATTGGAAAAATATTTTACAAACATCTTCTTCAAATATTCTTGTTCAAAGATATAACTCTCTAGAAATTCTTTATAAAAAACACGAACTCATTAAAACATGCTTACTTTATAAGAAAAATCGAGTTTATGGCATGAAATTTTTAAATACTTTATCATATCAGTTTCATCCAGAATCAATTGGGACTCAACATCCTTATCAATTTTTTAAGACTCTCTAGGAATTTTTTTCCTCATGAACTTAAGGCCTTAATTTAATTGTGTCATCTTACGATCTACATAATGAAAGAACGGGAGTTTATGAAAATATTAGTAACAAATGATGACGGCTACACTTCAGAAGGAATAGAGAGTATCTTTAACGAGCTCAAGACTTATTCGGCTGATGTTCACATGCTGGCTCCGCATGATGAAAGATCTACTAGTGGGCATAGCCTTACTTTAAATGCACCTTTGCGTGTGAAGAAACATGGCGAGAATAAGTATCATTGTACTGGTTTTCCAGCTGATTGTGTTTTACTAAGTTTGGGACATTTTCATAAAAATGAAAGACCTAAGGTCGTTGTCTCAGGAATTAATAAAGGAGCTAATCTAGCTCAAGATATTTATTATTCTTCAACAGTTGCAGGAGCAAGAGAAGCTGCTTTTCATGGCTCACAAGGTGTTGCTGTTAGTTTGTGTTGTGAGTTTTTAGTAGAGGAGCAAGAATTTCACTTTAAGAGTGCTTCAAAGGCAGTTAAAAAGTTATTTGATCTTAACTTGTTAGATAGTTTTGGAACAGATGGCATTATAAATATCAATGTTCCCAACCGTCCTTATCAAGAAATTAAGGGAATCAAATTAACAAATTTAGGATTTAGGTATTATTCGGAAGAAATTTCTCATAGAGAAGATGGTAGAAATAGAGATTATTATTGGATAGTAGGAAAATTACAAGATTATGATAAATCAATTGAGAATTCTGATTGTGAAGCAATAGAGAAAGGTTTCATCTCAATATCTTATCTTCCAATTCATCATCATAAAAACTTTGATTTTGAAAAATTAAAAAATGTATTAGATGAGTTTAATAAGGGTATAAAATGAAAAAGTTAGCAATTTTATTTTTAGTAATGAATGTTATTTCATGTTCATCAATTTCAGTTATTCATAAAGAAGCTGAAGTTCATGAAGATCATTCTGGATCTACAGAGCTTGTTCAACAAATAGAAAAAAGTATTATGGCCTTTGCTTCTAAAGAAAAAAAATTAGAAAATCCTTATGAAAAATATAAGCCGCAGTTAACTCTACTGGGAGATGAAGTAGATTATACTAGAGGTATTGCTAGTGTAGAAGAGAACAATGCAGAAGTAGCTTTAGTGAAAGATTTTGATCAGCAAGAAAACGTCCAGCAAATACCTTTAGAACTTGAAAATGGGACGAGTAATGTACCATTTGTCGCTCAATCAACAGAAGAAGTTTTAAGAAAAACAAAAGAAGAGAAAATCTTAGATCCAGATAGGGTTTTGAGATTTTTATGGCCTTTAAAAGAGAGCTATAGAATTACATCTTCTTATGGACATAGAAAAATTAGAAAAAAAAGATCAATGCATAAAGGAATAGATATTGGTGCGAAAAAAGGAAGTTCTATTGTTGCTGCTGAATCGGGGAAAGTAATTTATTCTGGTTGGATGGGAAGTTATGGAAATGTTACCATTATTGCTCATAACAATGATTATCATACAGTCTATGCGCATGCGAGTAGAAACTTTAGTAAAAGAGGTGAACTCGTTGAAAAAGGACAAACTATAGCTCAAGTTGGAAGTACTGGAAGATCTACAGGAAATCACCTGCATTTTGAAATTCGCTTTGATAATAAGGCCTTAGATCCAATGGATTTTTATCAAGGACTTGGTTTAGCTTCTAATCCTTAAGAGAGTTTTAATAATTCAAAATATATTTTCGCTACATTAATAGAATCTTCTAAAGCTGTATGAGCAACGTCACCTAAATTAAGTCTTTTCATTAAATGACTTCCTGACTCACATTCCTCAGGAATAATATTTTGATCAATAAAAGTATAAGTAGCAGATGTTACATCGAGAGTTCGATGAGAGAAGTAATTTCTCATCCATTTCCACCCAAGGTCTCTATTTAAAAAAGGAAGATCGATTGCATTTAGTGATTTTCCCATAAGCACTATTTTTTGATTATTAAAATATTCTTTAATTGCTTCTGAGTTTAAGTAAATTTCAAGCTTCTTTTTAAATTCACTTAAAGTAATTCCATCTTGATGTGCTTTATCGATTAGCGATTTATTATTTTTAACAACCCATTCGTTTAATTTGGGTTTAAGAGTTTCAAATGAAGGACATTTTATATAACAATGAAAACTGTTTTGATCAGATATCGTTTGATTGCTTGCATTTATTGGGACGCAGCCAAACTCAATGATGTGATCATGCTCTTCTAAGCCAGTAGCTTCTATATCAAAGGAAAGATATCTCATAACTCTATTATGATTGAGTCTAACAGAAAAGTCAGGAAATATTGTGCCATGAAAAGGCGGAAAATCTTACTGTTTTAATTTTTATCTTTCCTAGCTACCAGAAAATGTTACAATTTTATATGGAGTAACATGGATGTTACCCACACAGACAGGATGTCAAAATAGAGGGTCTTTCAGGCAGGAGACCCTCTTTTTTTACCTTTTTTCATACCTATTTATCTTTATTTGCCCTCAAACTTATTATTGTGTAAAAAGAGCTCATGAATTTTTATATTCACTCAATTTATAAGGCAACTGAAGGTGAGGGCGTTTTTGTGGGAATGCCCCAAATCTTTGTGCGATTTCAGGGTTGTAGTATTGGTTGTTTAAATTGTGATTCTAAAGAGACTTGGGATTTTAACTCTAATGGTAAAAATTATGACATTATAGATTTATACTCTGAGGTTTTACGAGAAAGTATGAGTATTAAAAGAATCTCTATTACGGGTGGAGATCCAATGCACCCCAAGCACTTACCTGCAGTAAAGTACTTAGCAAAGTTTTTAAAAGACAAAGGGCACTTTATTAATATAGAAGCTTCAGGAACAAGAGTTGATGAAGAATTATTTGATACGGTTGATTTTATAAGTTTTGATTTTAAAACTCCATCTACTGGAGTTAAAACATCCTTAGAACTAGTAAAAGAGGTCGCTTTAAAATATCCAGGTAAATATCAAATAAAGTCAGTAGTGCAAGATAGAGTTGATTATGAATATGTCTTAAGCGCTAAAAAAGAGCTTTCTAAGTCTTATTCAGGGCTTCTAAATTGGGTAATAACGCCAGCTTATACAACGAGTGATAGCTTTAATGTTAAAGATACTCAAGATGTTCTCAAGTGGAATGAAGAATGTGGGGGAGATTTTAGAGTCATCTCCCAACAGCATAAATTCGTTTACGGCACTGAATCTTTAAGAGTTTAATTTACTCAGCAGCAGGTGTCTCTTCAGAACTCACTTCTTCTGCTGGGGCCTCAGCTACAACTTCTTCACTTACTGTTTCTTCAGCAGGAGCTTCTTCTACTGGTTTTGCTTTTGCTACAGATAGTTTTATTAATCCTTCAGAAAGAAGGATTTCTTGCTTTTTTTCACCATTAATAGTGTTATTACCTTTAGTTGTTTTAACACAGAATCTGTTATTTTTTTTCTTATAAATAGAGAATTCTTTTACAGTTTTTACTAGTTCCATTTTTTATCCTTGTTATAATTTTTTCAAAGATTAAGGCCTAGAATGAAAATAATCAAGTTAAAGAGATTAGCGGGCGCGGCGCGTCATCTGTAATGTTTTCAAACTCTTATTTATTAATTCTCTACTTAGCTCTGTTTTCGTAAAAGAACTCAATGGCCAAGCATATTTTTTTATTTTCTATTATTGTCATTTTCTCTGTTTTCTCTCGTGCTTCCACAATGAGTCTTAAAACTAAGCTTGGTGTACATTATCTGGAGCAATATCAAGAAGGTGATGTTTACATTCTTGATCACTACTTAAGAGAAGCTAATACATTTCAAAGAAGAATTGATCAAAAAAAATTTAAATCAAAAATAGAATTAAATCGATTTATTGAAAACTATAATCCTGAAAATGAATTTATTTTTTCAAAAAAAGATGAATTTAAAGTTTTAGAGAAAGAAAGTATCTGGACTGTAAAAAATGAATGGAATTTAGATTGGGAAGATAAATACGCTACTTGGATTCGAGATACTCTTTATAAAGATTACTTTGTTGATAAAAATATGAGTACTGATTGTGCTGATGTTTTATTTGTACTGAGATGGATTTTTGCTAGGGACAATTCTTTGCCAGCTGCAAACTCTTTAGCAGGATCAGGTGATTTATTTACACAAGATGTTTTTTTTAAGAAATGGAAAGGACTTAAGAGAGCTAAGAACTGGGAAGAAGATGAAGTCTTCTTAGCTGCAATGGCTTATTTAAAAGATAATGCTTATACAAAGTCTTTAGGTAAAGACTCTTATCCTATTAAGTTGACGAGAGAATCTTTTAGAGAAGGTGTTTCTCAGCTTTTTGGGAATCATGTGCGAGTGATTTCTAAGATTAATTATGATGGGTCAGGTGCTCCAATTCTGAAATTATCTTCGACTATTCCTTCTAAAGTTAGAGTGCTTCAAGAAGAAGTTTTACTAGATATGAAGTCAATCCCTGCCGACTTAGGTGGGTTTATGAAATTCAGATGGCCTGTGAAAAAAGGTTCTAATTGGGCATTGTTGCCTGCAAGGGAAATGCCTTGGTATTCAGATGAGCAGTATAAAGAAGAATACTTAACAGGGAAAACAAATTTCACTAAAGATCTTATTGTTAATAAGTTGAAGATTTCTATGAACGCTAAGGCCACAATCGCCACTATGGTCGGAGCACTTCAAAGTTTTATTTTAAATAGAAAGAGAATTGTTAATGAAGGATATAGGTATTGTAGAGAGAATGATTGTTCAATTGGAACTCAAGGATATGAAGATTGGAGTACTCCTTCTCGAGATAAAAGAATTCTAGAATACTTTTCAGATATTTATAGAACAATAGATGATTTAAAAACTAGTGATCCTAGTTTAGAAGAATTTTACCAAGCGCTTACTGAGAAAAACCGTTTAGATTATCAAGGTAGTCATATTAGCTTAGAAGATGTTTTTAAATTATTTTATTATGAATATCCTTCGTATGATCCTAATGATGAACCTGATCTTAGATGGGGATGGAATGATCAGAATAAAGTAGATTCTTTAAAGCTAAAGTTTGATCGATTAGAAAAGAAAAGGGCCAAAAAAATTAAAGCAGCTGAAGTTTGTAGAAAATCATTAAATTGCTTACAAGGATCAGAAGAGTGGGAGAGCTTAAATACTTATAATTATGATTTTGAGTTAAAAAGATATTTGCGTGGTGCTGTAAAGTTATGTGAGAAGGGAAAGAATTATTGCTTACCTCATCAAAACAAAGATCTATCTAGTATTGCTCATTACTCTTCAAATCCTAATGACAATATCGAAGTTAGATTAGGAAAAAAACAAATTAGCTATTTATTACCTATAGGGGAAGATTTAGAAGAATTAGCAGCAAATCTTATTTTAGTAGATGAAAAGAAAGTCTTTGATCTAAATAGTAGTGCTTTTTTAGATATTGGCCTTGATGAGAAATGGATTCAGAAAATCATATATTCAGGATCAAAAGATGCTTTATATATTCTTTATCAAAAGAAATTATTCGAGTTTTCTTTAAGTGACTCAAAATTGAATGAAGTTAATTTATCTTCTTATAATAACCAGTTAGTAGATATAGAATTATTTGAGGATACTTTATTTTTCTATACTGGATATCAAGACCACATATATACTTTGGGACAATATGATCTTAAAGCACAAACTTTGGCTTCAGAGAAGAAATCACTAATAAATGCGATAAGTGAAAAAGATATTTGTAAAGAGCTCTCTAGGAACATTTGTTATAATCAAGATGGGATTACTTATATCTCTAACATGAAAACATTTGAAACTTTTGAGATTGATCGAGATGCAAAGTTTATAGAAGCTTCTGATTATATTTATACAGTTGATGAAGTGAGTATAAAGCGATTAGACGGTGAAGCGAAAAATATTAGCTATAATTTTTATGAGAAGGTATTAAGTATTAATTCACACGAAGATGAAATAACTCTTCTAAGTGTATCTAAGAAGGTTGTATTGGACTTAGAGTTAAAAGTTATATCAGAGACAAACTTTTCAGAGATGAGTGCTCCCATTTCCTATAACTTGAATCGTGAGCAAGGAAGAATTGTGAGCGAGAAGAAATCTTATTTTTGGATCGGAGATGAAGTAAAGAGCTTTAGTGTGAGTACAAGTGATTATAGTATAAAGAATGTTTGCTTTGATGTTGTCATTGAAAAATCTCAAAATGATTTTAATATTGTTCTAGAAAATACATCTATTAAGAAAAGTGTTTTGGATGTTAGTCTTAGTTGTGGTTATCAAAAAAATAAGTCAGTTTATCAAGAATATTCTCAAATTGATGTAGCTGGCATTACTTATAACTTATCTGAAACATTCAATGCTTTTGGGATGAGACTCTCTTCTTCTTTGTCGAACATTGGACAAAAAACAAGTATAGATCAAATCAATTTTGATTTTTCAACACTTAACGCTGTACAAGTAACTGATGGCGTATATATCATTATGAAATGATAGACTACATTGTTGTCTTACTTTATATTAGCTTTCTATTCTTTCTTGCTCTTAACAATAAGAAGAAAAATTCAGATCTTTCTAATAAATCTTTTTACTTAGCCAATAATCAAGTGAGCTTTACTGAGAGCTTGTTTTCAATTATCGCTACCGAGGTTTCAGCTTTAACTTTCATAGGTATACCAGCTTTTGCTTATAGTAAAAATTTTAGTTTTATTTATATTTATTTTGGAGCAGTGTTAGGACGAATTATTATAGCGAATGCTATTTTGCCTGAGATTTATGGGAAAGGAATAACGCTTTATCAAATTATTATTAAGAAGAAAAACTCTTCTCGTTCAGCTCAAATTGCACTTAGTACAATTTATATTACAGGCCGAATTTTAGGAGTTGGTGTTAGGCTTTATGCGGGCTCCATTCTAGTTTCTGAATTCTTTTCAATATCAATTTATACAGCTGTCTTATCAACGGCGATATTTACATTCTTCTATACTTTAATAGGTGGCTTAAAAGTAGTTGTAAAAACAGATTTTTTCCAAGTTTGTTTATTAGTTTTTGGTGGAATTGCAGCACATTTTATTATCACACAAGAAGCGAATGAATCTTGGTTTGATTTGATGAATTATGCTTATCAAAATGATAAAATTTTTAATCTATCCTCTTTTCTTCCAGAATTTTTCATTGGCTTTATAGGAGGAATTTTATTTGATATTTGTACTCATGGAATGGATCAAGACTTTGTACAAAGATTACTTGCTTGTAAAGATTTAAAAACAGCGCAAAAAGCGATTAAGTATTCATCCTTACTTTCTATTTTTGTAGGCCTTCTTTTTTTGAGTATAGGATCTTTATTATGGGCGTTTTTTGATGGAAATTTACCTCTAGATGTCAAAAATGATAAAGTCTTTGCTTATTTTATAACTCAATATTTTCCACCAGGTTTAAAAGGGCTTATGCTGGCTGGAGTTTTAGCAGCAACAATGAGCACACTTGATTCAACAATTAATGCGTTAGGAAGTTGTTTGAGTATAGATGTATTTAATCGAAAAAAAATTACTCCCAAAATTGTTTTTTGGGATTCTTTAATTATTATTCTCATGCTTTTGTTGATTGCATTTCTTTCAAGCCAATCTGCTGGAATTTTAGAATTAGGATTAAAGATCGCAAGTTGGATTGGAGGTGGGATACTTTTAATCTATATTACTCAGGTATCTGTGCGATTTAATTCTTTAACTGCAAAATACGTTTATTTAGTGTTTTTATTGAATGTTGCTCTTGTAGCTACAAATGTTTTTATTCTCCAAGGGCCTTGGCAGTTAAATGTTTACCTGAGTGTTTTTGGTGGTTTAGGCGTTTTATTTTTATTTTCAAAGTTCAGATTAACTTAGATTTTTTTTCCTCTATCGGGTCTTTTTTTTAGCTGTGATATTATAAATTATCATTAAGTTAAGGAGAAAATTAATGAAAAAAATGATGATTTTAGTATTAGGGCTTTTATTAGTGAGTTGTTCTAGTTTTAAGAAAGATAAAATAAAGTTAGATAAAGATGGGCGACAGTTAAGCTTTTATCATTATGAGGCTTCTAGAGATATTGCAAGTGGAATATCTAGTATTAAAGAAGTTTCTCCTCTTAAAATTATTTTTAAATCAAGCAATCATAGTGTTGCAGAAAAAGAACTACTAGGTGATATTAAGAAAATTTATAATATTAATGCAAATTCTTTAGATGAGTTAGAATTAAATCATAGGTCTATGATGGATGATTACTTTATTAAACTTTTAGATGATGCTGTAGGTCTTTCTGGTCGGTTTGATGATGCGATTGTAGATTTTGTAGCTAAGAATAAATATGCATCTGATCTTAGAAGTTTCTTTAAATCTGATGCTGTTAGTGATTTAAGTAAGTTTTCAGATTCGTTGAAGTATTTAGGCGATGTTGATAATACTACGAAAAAATTAGCTATAAAATATTTAGAGATGGCTGATACTAGACAAAAGTTTAGCTTTGAACAAACAGCTAAAAAATTAAATGATCTTAAGCTTAGAGGTGATAAGAAAGTAAAAAGCTTAGCAGATACTTCTTTTAAACTAATGATTAATAATAGAATTCAGACGGGTGGAAAGTCTGCTCTAGGACCAGCTTGTGATAGTGTTATTAATTCAAAGTTAGATTTACTTTTAGATTGGGAGCGAATCTTTTTAGCTCATTTTTCAGAAAATGGCTTAAAAACATTTAATAGTTTATCTAGTACTACTTTTATGAAAGGAGCTTCTGCAAGAGAGATTGCTGCTCAAGGAGATGAAGCTTATAAAGCACTAAAGTCAGGACCTGATGAGCTTGCGAGTTTAAAGAAAGCTGAGAGAGAAGGAACAGTCTTAAAAGGTTGCAAAAACTCAATTGGATTTTAATTGAAATTAAAAAAAAAAAACTTTTTCTTATATTTTTATTAATAGGTTGTGCAGTCTATGAAAGTAAACTGCCACCTAATATATTCACTTCTTTAAATTATAATATTAGATCTCTTGCCAGCGGAGATGGAGAAGCTTTTCTAGCTTTAAGCAAAACTAGTCATAAGATTGAGCATATAGAAAATATTTTAACTCCATTAGTCTCTCTTGATGGAAAAGGTGTTAGCTTTTCGAAGGAGGCCAGTCCTATTACTGTTAGTGATTTTTATAAAAATGGAAAACTTGATTTAGATTCAAATAAATTGAATCTTCATAATTTGAGATTACGAGAATTGATAAAGAAAATGTTTATTATTAAATATGAAATCTTGTGGCTGTCTGTCGATTTTGTTAAAAGAAATAAATATGAAGGCTTTCAGACAAAAGAAGATAGTCGTAAAGAAAGAGAAGAGATAAAGAATTCTTACCTCGTTAAACTACATACAAATTATTTTAAACAATTAGGAGCATTATATTATTACTACACTTTAATTGCTCATCTAAACGAAGAGTTAAATAAAGGTTCTCTTTTTAAGTTTGATTATAAAGTTTTAGAGGGGCTTGACCTCGTAACTCATGAATTGGTAGGAAAACAGTTTAAAAATACAGATGGACTTAATATAAATAGGTTAACTCTGCCAGTATATAAGAATAATGAATCTTTAAAAGCAAACGATGCTCAATTAGAAACTATTTTTGGGAAAGATGGATTTAAACTATTAAAAAATCATTACTCGTCATTTAAGAGATATTATGTGAGCTTTGGAGGCGACAATACTCTTTCGGAGCAAATAGACGGAAAAGGTGTCTGCACTGATAAGAGTGATATTTGTGGTGAATATATAGATCAAAATATTTTGCTAAGTAATCATTACTACTTTAGTGACTTACTACAATTTGGGGTAAGTAATACTACTAAGTTGATGATGGAGTATCTGGTTTTAAAGAAACCTGTAAGTAAAATTCAATTTGCAAAACTCAATCAGTTTTTAGCAATTAGGGAAGGCCTTTTGAATTCTTGGGGGATTGCTCGACTTACGAAAGAACCACAAGATCTGGCATGTGAGAAGTGTGGAAATGGATTTTTAAATTTCAGATCAGATAAGAAAACACTTAATACTTCAAGCTATGTGAAAAATATTTGGAAATCAGATTTTTATGTTAATCAATTTCAAGCTGCAACTGAGAAAGCACGAAACCTAATTAATGGGCAATATATAGGCCAAGAACTCAAAGCTAATACTAAGGAAGAAAACAAGCTCTCAGCTCTTGAAACTTATCATCTTTTTTTAGAAGATTTAGTTATAAATTTGAATGATGATATGCCAGAAAAGTTGCAAGAAATTTTATCAAACCCACAATATAAAGAAATTCGAAGTGCTGAAAATCCTCGTATAGCTCTAGCTGCAAACTTCTCTTCAGACTTACTTTTTCATGAGATAGATAAATTTACAAAATATGATCAAATGTCTCATCAGATTAAAGTTTATGGAGATGAAAATCTATCATTAGATTACTTAGTGAATATATTATCTCTGAAATATTTTTCTGATCAAAAGAAAGCGTTCCTAAAAACTTTGTTAGATCGTTTTGTTTACTCACTTGACTTTGTTGAAAAATACGATGAAGACTTTTTTGATGGAGAGATTACGCAGAAAGATTTTCGAAAGGTTAGACGGTTTTTATCTGAAAAGATTGACGGGTTTGCAGTTCCTTGGCAAAGGCATCAGCGAGAACGATTAAGAAGCGAGTTGAAAGGTTTTTTCAAAAATAAATTTAAAAATAATTATAATCAAAAACTAGATACTCTTTATGCTTTTTTAAACTCAGAGAATATTACAAATTCTTTGAATATTATAGAATATTTTAAAAATCATGAGGAAGATTTAGCAAAAAACAAATGGCCTTTACCTTTTACTACTCCTAGTTTACCTCAAGAATTTTTGATCAGAGACTTACAATTTGAGAAAGATTATCCTAGTCGTATGATTGGATCTAGTTTAATTAAGGGAAAAAATACTAGAGGTTCAAAAATATTAAAAGAATTAAATGAAGAACTTCTCAAAATTTCATCTAATGATGCTTATTTAGCCGAAGGGATAAGTAAGAGTTATGAAGGTTATGATGATTTTAAAGTGTCAGAACATTACTGGAATGCCTTGAAAAGTGCATTTTTGAAGCTACGAAAAAAATATCCTTTCTCTAAAGAAAAATTTGAAAAGAGATTATATAAATCCAAACAAGAGATAATATTCGCTGACAGAGCAATTCCTCAAGAGATTTTAGAATTAGAAAAAGTATTAGAAGAGTGTAAATCATATGAAGAATGTAAGCCAACTTACGAGGTAGAAAAAGTCGAAAGCCCTACTACTATTGAAAGTTTTTTTGAAAAGATGAATAAGGAGTCTGATGGGTTTGCTTTGTATTATTTCGCCTCAAAGTTTAATTTCTTAAGTTTTTCAGAGAATGCTCCCAATCCTTTCCATGAAAGTTCTCATCATAAAAAAATTGTCGCATCACTTTATATTGATAATATGATAAAACTTGAACCTTTTTTTAAATCACGTTTCGAAAGAACTAAGACAGTGAGCAAGACGTATCGTTCAAGTGATCCAATGGATATAAAAACGGGGCGAGGGAGAGCAACTTATCAGTCTAAAGAAAAATATGAATTAGGTTTTTTTGATCTGATAGCTCAAACTATTGCTAAAACTCAAAAACCAATTGAAAAAAATAAACTCAAAGAAATCCTTGATGAAGTAATTGTTTCTTCAAAATTAGAAGAACGTAGTGAGTTTAATCAAGATTTTTGCTTAGCAGATTTTTATAATTTTGAGAGAGATCCTCATTTTAAATCAATATATTACAAAACTAAGCATATAAGAGAAATGATTGTATCGAGTAATCAGTCAATGAGTGAAGCTAGTAAGTATATGGATAAAAAAATTGATAGTTTTAGATATTGGATGCGATATTGGGGGATGAGAATAGGATTTGCATTTATAGGGATTTTAATACTAAGTGGATTTGGAACTGCCGTAGGTTGGGCTGGCTTAGGAAGCTTAATGGGAACGCTCATGCATCCAGTGATTTTTGGAGTAACGTCAGTATTCTTTCTTAGTTTAACAATCTATGAGTTAAGTTATCCAACTTTTCTAGAACCTCAATTAGATATTCAACGTGCTTTAGTAGCTAGTCAAAATTTAAGAAACACTAAGAATCTTAAGTTTGAAGAAATTATAAATATAGATACCTTCGAAAGAATTGATAAAGAATATAAAGAAGCGATTTCTGATATGAAATTTGCAGCAGTTTTTGCTATTATGGATATTTCAGCCTTTAAATATTTATTTAAAAGTATTCGATTACGTCTTAAGATTCCTCAATATCAGCATCTAAAAAAAGTGTCTTCAGATCCAGACCTTTTAAGATTTATAAAAGTAGAAGAAGCAAAAAGAGCTCAGATGAGCAAAATGGCCCGTTTTACTGATGATCTTAAATCAGTGCTACGTTTATCTCCTCAAGCAAAAATTCCAGTTAATCCCAATAGATTATCAGAGCTAACTTTTGATAGTGTTAAGTATGCTATTAAAAATTCAAAGATTGATTACAAGAATTTTTCTAGATTTAATCATCTTTCTCAAGAACAAAAGAATATGGTTCATTATCTTCTAGAGGTGACACAAGAAATAGATGCAAAACTTGTTAAAGATATGAATAATTATATCCGCTTCGGGCGTGATGGTGCAGGAAGGTTGAAGAGTATTGTTAAAGATGGAAAAAGATTTAACGAGTTTTTGAAAACTCAAAAGTTAGATGATATTGATAAAGTTTTTATTGAAGAGCTAGCAAAGACTTTAAATAAAGTTGAAAGTATAAAAGTCAAAGCAAAGGATATTAAGGGTTTTTCTAACAAAGATGGTACCTATAAAAGCTTTTCTGATGATTACATTGAAGTTATAAGAAAATATTACGATCAATTAGAAGTTTTTGCTGAGGGAAAAGACGCGATCTCTGAAGCTGCTCTTAAAGTTCTGTCAAAGTCAAAAATTGAACAATTAGAAAAATTACGAGATTTTAAAAAATCTCAGTTTGCAATTATTGATCGAATTACATCAGGAAAATTTAAAAGTTCTGATGAAGCATTTTCTTTTTGGAGAGAGGAATTAAGAAAATATGGTAAATCAACTGAGGATATTGTTGAAAAACTTACCTTGAGAAGAAATGCAGGAGAGTTTATATTTGAGATGGCATTTGAGTCACGTTGGAAGTCTTTGTTAAAGGCCTTCAGACAAACACCAGATACTTTTTTAGGCTCTATTTATGATGACTTAACCCATGTTAGAGATATTCAGGAAACATTAAAGTCTAGTCTTGTAGTGAAAAATAAAAATCTCTTAACTAGACTCACTCAAAAAGTAATAGAGAGAATTCAGTTTAAAAAGATAGGTGCTTTCAATTAAAATACAAAAAAGAAAATCAGTGTTCATAACAGGTGGAACCTCTGGCATAGGAGAAGCACTTGCTTTGAAGTATGCAAAAGATTCTCTTGTCGGTATATGTGGAAGATCTAGAGAGAAGTATGAAAAATCTAGAGTATTCAATCATCCCAATATAAGGTTTTATCAAGTAGATGTTCTCTCTTCAGAATATGATGATGTTATCAATCAATTTATCAATCAAAACTCATTAAATATTTTTATCGCAAATGCAGGAGTAGGGGTTAGAAAAAAGCAAGATTTTGCTGACGTGAAAAAACATATAGAAGTTGTAGACGTAAATGTTCTAGGGTTTCTTCATTCCATATCTAAACCTTTAGAGTATTTTCAGCAACAAAAGATTGGACATTTAGTAGGGCTTTGTTCGTTATCAGCGTTAATGGGCCTTCCTGGAAACCCTTCGTATTGTGCTGCAAAAGCATTTGTAAAAGTTTATCTAGAAGCTCTTACGATGGATTTAAAGCACAAAAATATAGCAGTTACATCTGTTATGCCAGGGTATATAGATACTCCTTTAACTAAAGGAAATAATCACAAAATGCCTTTTTTAATGAATGTTGATCTTGCTGCAGAAAAAATTATAAAAGCAGTAAATAAGAAAAAAGAGTATATTCATTTTCCTAAAACTTTTTCAATACCAGTACATCTATTGGCCTCTCTTCCGAGAGGCCTAAGACATTTTTTATTAAATAAATTTGTAAAATATTCTTGAAGTGAAACTTGAGTTATTTCACTTTGTCTTTAAAGTGCTTGAAAGCTTTTTCTATAACCTCATAGTATAAATTGGCCTTCATGTTGTATGGCTCAATTTTAACATCTGGCTCAACACCATTATTCTCGAGATAATCTTTCTGCTCTCTTGATCTCACTAATAAAGACTCAGTTTGTCTTATGATTAAACCACTATTTGGAGCTTGCATATGAGAAGTGACGTTTCCTCCAGCGCCCATGGTTTTAGAACCCATAATAGTCCCAAGATTATTATCCTGAATCATTGCTGTGAAAATATCACACATTGATGCGCACATTTCATTTACTAGTAGTAAGAAATCAAAAGGATACACCTTATCTTTCACTTTAAGTTCAGTGTTTGCATGAACTTGTAATGGGAAAAGAGCTGTGACAGGAAGATCTTGAGATAAAATCCTACTTTTTTGACTTCTATCTAATAAAGTTTGAAAAGTTCTTCTTGCGATTTCTTTTTCAGAATCAGATGGTGCTGATAATGACTTTTGCTCGAAATTATCTAGCCACGTTTCATTAATTTTTAATTGAATAGTAGGTAAATCAATTTTTTTAGAGCTCATTGCTTGTGCTAGCTTAGTCCCTAGAGTTAAAGAACCACCACCATTATCAAGAAGATCAATAATAACTTTTTCAACACCCCAATCCATGAAATATTTTAAAGTTTTCTTAAACTCATTAATGATTTCAGGTTCACTTCCTCCTGGTGAGAAAGAATGTAACCTGATAACACCTATTTTAATTGTTTTACCTTCAGTCTCCACCATTGTCGTATAGGCCTTATAAGTCTTCGTATGAGGAACATGATGAGCGATAGTAGGTAAGTATCTTGTTTTTCTCATTTCAGTGATAGTATCAGTACTTGTTAGTTTTACTGGCTCTAAATAAGCATGAATAAGATCAACAAAAGTCCAAACGTTGATTTCTTTTTGTCTTTTGAATGAATCTTGTAATTCAAAATTCTCAAGGTTTTCGAAAACATTTTGATAAATTGAATCAAAATCCTTATTAGATTTTAAGATAGAAGTGACTTTCTCTAAAGAAACTGCCTTAAGAGCAATTAAAGATGCCAGAGATTCAACTTTTTGAAAATCAGTATCTGTAATATTTAATTTATAATTTGCTCCATGAATAGCAGCTTGAGTCTTCTGCGTTGCTTTTGTTTGCTCATTTCTAAAAGTGACAAAATCCTTGATAATCCAAGGAAGTGTAACTTCTTGCTCAACACCTGCTCTTTTAATAGTTAAAACGACATCTTGTTTTTCTGGGAAAGTTTCAAAAAAAGATCTTCTCGTAAAAGCTTTACCCATTAAAGCACTATAGTTTGCTTGCTTTAGCCCTAAATTTCTATTTTTAATTAATTTAGAGTCAACAAAATCTAACATAGGAATCCCATCGATTTTAAGAATTTGATCGTCTACTTTAATAGGGTAGTTAGAACCTGCTTGAATTGTTGGTAGAAGTTTTTTTACGTGATAATAATTTTTAATTCTAGTTCCAGTGAAACCTAAATAAGCAATCTTACTTCTCCCCGGGAGGTTTGATAAAGGGATATCAGCACTAGTGTGAGCATCTTTAAACTCTGCTACAAATTGCATCATTACTTGATAAAACTCTTCGTTAGTAGTGGCATTACTAGCTTTTTCTAAGTATTGCTTTTTAATTTCCTCATAATTAAATGAATGAAGAGCTTCCTTCATCTCTCTTGGTGCATAGTTTTGATCAAACTTGGAATACATCCAATACATATCCGCCATTTTCTCTGACTGAGTTAAGGTTCTTCTTGGGCCTGGTGAACAAGAAAATACAAACGAAAAAATCGCAACTGAAATTAGTGCTATTCTAAACATGGCTCCTCCTAATATGAAAGCATCGTGTCTATAAATTTATTAATTAAAAGGAGGTTAGTTCAGCCTTACATTAAAGTAAAAAGGTGTAAGAAAATCTAAGGAGAAATTGAATTTTCTACACTATATCTTGTAAAATTTTTAGCTCTGATCTTCTGGGGCCATAAGCAATCATCTTTATTGGAATACCTGCTTGCTCCTCTAAGTACTTGATATAATTATGGGTTTTACTCTCTAATTCTTCATTCTCAAAAACAGCACTTAGTTCTGGAAAATCTTTATAGTGCGGTGTGACTTTTTCTAGATCCAGTCCAGGATAAGCGACCTCTATTTTTTTTCCTTCATATTCATAATGAGTACAAATCTTAAGCGGTCCTTGGTTAATAAGAATATCAATTTTAGTAAGAGCAATGGCCGTTATATTTGAAGACTTAATAGCGTATTTTATAAGTGGTAAATCAAGCCATCCCACCTTTCTTGTTCTTCCTGTAGTGGCTCCAAATTCATGCCCGTCTTTTTGAATTTTCTCTCCCTGGGCTCCTTTCATTTCTGTTGGAAAAGGCCCTTCTCCAACTCTTGTTGTATAGGCCTTGAATATTCCAAGCGTCTCTTCAAGGTTTTTTCCTGGAAGGCCTGCTCCTGTATAAACACCTCCAGCAGAAGTGTTTGATGAAGTCACAAAAGGAAATGTTCCATAATCTATATCTAATAAAACTCCTTGAGCTCCCTCATAGAGAATCTTTTTATTTTCTTGTATGGCCTTATCAATAATTGAAAAAGTGTCTTGTGCAAAAGGAAAAACATATTGGCCTAAAGAAAATAGTTTTTCAGTTTCTTCTTCAAGGCTAGGGTAATCAATATTATATAAACTCTTAAAAAGAATTTCTTTTTCTGCTAAAACTCTTTTTAATTTTTTTCTTAATATTTCTTTATCAAAAAGATCTATAAGTTTTATTCCTCTTCTAGAACTTCTGTCTTCATATGCTGGGCCTATCCCTTTACCAGTTGTTCCGATCTTTTGGCTTCCCTTAGAATCTCTTATCTGGTCAAGAAGTTGATGATAACTAGTAATGATATTGCAATGAAGAGAAACAGATAAGTTTTCGTGAGTAACAGAAATATTTTTTGCTTTTAAGTTCTCTACTTCTATTTTGAAAACTTCAGGATTAAAGACTACTCCATGTGCTATGAGTGAGTGACAATTAGGATTTAGAATACCTGATGGAATAATATGAAGAACAGTTTTTTCTTCTCCAACAATAATTGTATGTCCTGCATTGTTACCGCCTTGAAACCTGACGACATAATCAAAGTATTTAGAAAAGTAATCAGTGATCTTGCCTTTGCCTTCGTCACCCCATTGAGCGCCGATAATGGCCATCGTTTGCATGTGTCTCCCTTTACTAACCGAGTATAATATCTCATAATTTTTTAAAGAGTGAAAAGTCATTGATTACGATATTAACTTAATCTTAATGTTTGTTTTTTGACTTGCTTCCCATAAGGATTTTAGTGATACCTAGGTATGAATTAAAAGAAATCTCTTCTGTTTGGTCTCAAGAATCAAAGTTTAGTTATTATTTAAAAGTAGAGCTTGCTCTTATAAAGGCCCTAGAAACTTCGGGGATAGCCAAAGCTGGAACGGCTAATATTATAGAGTCTAAAGTAAAAATTGATTTAGAAAGATTACTTGAAATAGAGAAAGAAGTTAAACATGATGTCATCGCATTTTGTTCTATGATTACAGAACAATTAACAAGCGATGAAGCGAGGTTTTTTCACTATGGTGTGACGTCTTCAGATATAATAGATACAGCGCTTAGTCTTCAAATCAAAGATTCACTAGAAATCATTTTTAAATATTATGATAACTATCTAGCTTCTTTGGAATCATTAATTAACAGAAGTGATGATATACTGGGGATAGGAAGATCTCATGGTATTTTTGCTGAACCATTAATTTTTGGCCAAAAATTTTTAGGTATTTATGCTGAAGCAAAAAGAAACTTGAATCATTTAAAATTCTTTGCAGATTCTCAACTTAGATCTCAGTTTTCTGGGGCAGTAGGAAATTACACAGTTTTAACTCATGGAATTGAAGACGAAGCTTCAAAAATTTTAGGATTAAAAAAAGAGGAGCTCAGTACTCAGGTAATTCCAAGAGATAGGATTGCACAAATTGTTAGCTCTATAGCAATCACTGCTTGCTCTTTAGATAGGTTAGCAACAGAGCTTAGGCATTTGCAGCACAGTGACGTCAACGAAGTCTATGAGGGTTTTAGCTCTTCTCAGAAGGGATCTTCTACTATGCCTCATAAAAAAAATCCTATCTCTTCAGAAAATACTAGTGGGATAGCAAGAATTTTAAGATCGCATGTTCAGGTTGCTTTAGAAAATATTGTTTTATGGCATGAGCGAGATATTACTCATTCTAGTGCCGAAAGAATTTATCTACCAGATACTTTCGGTCTTTTTGCTTATTCATTAAAAAGAATGACTAATGTACTGGAAAACCTAGTTTTTAATAAAGAAAACATTGAAAGTAAGGTTAAGCATAATACAACTTCACTTTCTAGTTTTTACTTACATGAACTTCTTAGTAAAACTAGTGAGAAGCGCGAAGATATTTATAAAGTTTTACAGGGAATTTCTTTTGATTGTATGGGGTCAAAAGATTTAGATTTTTTTGAAGAGTTAGAGAAAAAATACCCTGGGGTAAACTTAACTGTGATGAACTTTGAAAGTTTAAAAGCTCATTATAAAAATAATTTTAAAAAATCTAAGGAGAGGATATTTAGTTGAAGCATTTATTATCGATTAAAGACTTATCTAAAGATGACATACTTCATCTTATTGATTTGTCTCTTCGATTTAAAAACTCAGAGATTGGGTTTTATACTAAAGCTCCAAGAAATATCGTGAAAATCTTTTTAGAGCCAAGCACGAGAACTTCTTTGTCATTTGAAGTTGCTTGTAAGAAATTAAATATTCACTGCTCAAACTTGGATTTATCTCAATCAAGTATTTCTAAAGGAGAAACACTTCAAGATACCTTTTTAAATTTAGAAGCTCTTGGTTTTGAAGGTGCTATTGTTCGATTAAAAGAAGAGAAACTTTTAAAAGAAATTTCAGAGAAAACAAACTTAAGTCTTATTAGCGCTGGAGAGGGACGGCTTCATCATCCCAGCCAGGCAATCCTTGATGCACTTACAATTTATGAAGAGTTTAAGACATTAGATAATCTTAGAATTGGAATAGTTGGAGATATAAATCATTCGAGAGTAGCTTCTTCTTTTTTAGATTTAATGAGTTTTTTTGATTCAAAAGTTTTGGTCTACCAGCCAGAAATGTTTGGTGAGATTAGAAGTAATAAATTTATTTCAGGAGAGTTCTCAGAGATTTATAAGAAATCAGATGTAGTTATGATGCTTAGAAATCAATTTGAAAGACATGTCGATTTAAATATTAATAAAGAATCTTTTCTTAAAGATTTTGGCCTAAACGATGAAAGACTAGAGCTTTTAAAAAACAAAGCAATTATCATGCATCCAGGCCCTATGAATATAGGTGTTGAGATTTCGAAGAAAGCTAGTCAATCAAAGAAGAGTAGAATTTTAACTCAAGTACAAAATGGAGTATTTGCGAGAATGGCAATTTTAAAAGAGGTATTACGTGGATAGTTTTGTTATTAGCAATGTAAAAAACATAAGAGGGGAGAGTATATCGGTTAGAGTTTCTGGTGGGAAGATTACTCATATAGGAGATATTGTTACTCATCAAAATGAAGAAATTGATGGTAAAGGAAAAATGATTATCCCAGGACTTGTCGACATGCAGGTTCATCTTAGAGATTTTAAACAAGCTTATAAAGAAACAGTTAAAACAGGAACCCAAGCAGCGAGTAGGGGTGGTTTTACAAGTATTGCTTGTATGCCGAATACACAGCCTTGTTTAGATAATTTGGAAACACTAAATGATTTAAAAGAAAAAGTTAGTGAAGAGGGATATTGTAAAGTTTTTCCTATCGCTGCTATGACGAAAGATATTCAGGGAGAAACTTTAGTTGATTATAAAACTTATAAAGATGCTGGAGTTTTGGCCATCACTGATGATGGGCGTGGTGTACAAAAAGATGAAGTGATGAGAGAAGTTTTTGAAGAAGCAAAAAAGTATTCTCTTGGTTTGATGCAACACTGTGAGGTGGAGGCCATATCAAAAGGTGCTTCTCTTCATGAAGGTAAGAAATCTAAGGAACTTGGTCTGGTTGGTCAGAGCGGATTGGCTGAAAGTGAAATGGTGAAAAGAGATATAGATCTTTTAAGAGAAATTGGCGGACATTATCATGTGCTTCATATGAGTGCTAAAGAGTCAGTTGAACATGTGAGGAAAGCAAAAAAAGAAGGCCTGAATGTGACTTGTGAAGTTACCCCTCATCATCTTTTGCTTTGTGATGAAGATATTCCGAATGAAGATACTCACTTTAAAATGAATCCTCCGTTAAGATCTAGAGAAGATATGCTTTGTTTAAATGAGGCTTTACTCGATGGAACAATTGATATGATTACAACTGATCATGCTCCTCATACTCCAGAAGAAAAAGCTCAAGGCCTTGATGATGCTCCTTTTGGAATTATAGGTTTAGAGACCGCTTTTCCTCTTATTTATACTTACTATGTTAAGAATGAAAAAATGAGTTTTGAAAAATTAATTGATCTTATGTGTATAAAACCAGTTGAGATTTTTAAAGTTGCAAATGGGCAATTAAGAGTAGGAGATGATGCGGATTTATGTCTAGTAGATATAGAGCAAAGTAAAGTGGTCGATGCTAAAGAGTTTTATTCGAAATGTGAAAATACTCCCTTTGATGGAGACGATTTATACGGATGGCCAGTACTTACGATTTGTAACGGAAAAATAACTTATAAAGATTCGAATTATGATTTTTAATGGAAAATTAGTCTTAGAAGATGGAAGTTCTTTTAGAGGAACATTAATTGGAGCAAAGCTTGCAAAAAGTGAGATGGGAGAAGTTGTTTTTAATACTTCTATGGTAGGTTACCAAGAAATTTTATCCGATCCTTCTTACTGTGATCAAATTATTTGCATGACTTATCCTTTAATTGGGAATTATGGAGTAAGTGAAGAGTTCTTTGAATCAAGAGATCTTTTTTGCAAGGGATTAATCATTAAAGATCTTTGTACTCATCCTTCTCACTTTAGTAATGAAAATACTTTAAACTCTCTTCTTGTCCAAAAAGATCTATGTGGGCTTTGTAATGTAGATACAAGGGCCTTAACTAAAACTCTAAGAGAGCATGGAACGATTAAAGGTTTAATTGTTTCAAGTGAAGTGGAGACTTCAAAAGTTGTTGAAAAATTAAAAAACACTAATCTTTTAGAACAAGTAAGCAAGGTAAGTAAGAAAGAAGAAGAGTTTTTTGAGAACTCTAGTGCCAGTAAACACGTTGTTTTAGTGGACTTTGGTTATAAAGGAAATATTTTAAAAAATTTAAAAGAGAAATATAAAGTGACTGTTGTACCTTTCAATTCAAGTTTTGAAAAAATAAAATCACTTAATCCTGATGGAGTGTGTCTTTCAAATGGGCCAGGAGATCCAATGGATCTTCAAGGAACAATAAATATGATTAATACTCTTCAAGATCATTTTCCAATATTTGGTATTTGCCTTGGGCATCAATTGTTGAGTTTAGCGAATGGAGCTAAGACTGAGAAAATGCTTTATGGACATAGAGGAGGAAATCATCCAGTTAAAGATGTTGAGACAGGAAAAGTTTATATGAGCTCTCAGAATCATGGATTTATCGTGACAAAAGATTCTTTAGAAAAAGCAGGCCTTGATACTTGGTTTATAAATGTAAATGATAAAAGTGTTGAGGGAGTTAAGGTTAGAGGAAAAAAAGCAATATCTGTACAGTTTCATCCAGAGCACAGGCCTGGTCCGAGAGATACAAATTTTTTATTTGAAGAGTTTGAAAAATTAATGGAGTCAAATTGAAAAAGTATAAAAAAGTCATGGTCATTGGTTCTGGTCCTATCATTATAGGACAAGCAGCAGAATTTGATTATTCTGGTTCTCAATGTTTACAAGTTTTAAGAGAGTTGGGAATTGAAAGTGTGTTAGTAAACTCTAATCCTGCTACTATCATGACTGATGAAACGATGGCGGATAAAGTTTATCTGGAACCTATCACTGAAAAATTTGTTCAAGATATTATTATTAAAGAAAAACCTGATGCCATTCTTAGCTCTTTTGGAGGGCAAACTGCACTTAATATGTCTAAAACTTTAGCTGAATCAGGTTTTTTAGCAAAACATAACGTCGATGTTCTAGGCTCAAACTTAGAAACAATAAAAACAGCAGAAGATAGATTTTTATTCAGAGAAAAAATGATTTCGATGAATATTCCTGTGCCAGAAGGACAAATTGTTTCTTCTTTAGAAGAAGGGAAGAAAGTTTTAAAAGAGTATGGACTTCCTTTGATTATTAGGCCTGCTTATACAATGGGTGGCTCTGGAGGAGGATTAGTTAAGTCAGAAGAAGAGTTTCTTGAAACTCTTACTAAAGGGTTACACCTTTCTAGCATTACTCAATGCTTAGTTGAGAAAAGTATTGCTGGTTATAAAGAAATTGAATACGAGGTTATTAGAGATAAAAATGATAACACCGTTATTATTTGTAATATGGAGAATATTGATCCTGTTGGAATACATACAGGTGATAGTATAGTTGTAGCACCATCACAAACTTTATCAGATGATGATTACCAAAACTTAAGAGATATTTCTTTAAATGTCGTTAGAGCGTTAAAAATTGAAGGTGCTTGCAATGTTCAGCTTGCTCTAGATCCTCACTCTAAACACTGTATTATCATTGAAGTTAACCCAAGAGTTAGTAGATCATCAGCATTAGCATCAAAAGCAACTGGTTATCCCATTGCCAAGATTTCAACCTTTATTGCTCTCGGACAAAACCTTGATGAAGTATTAAATCCAATTACTGGAAAAACTTATGCTTCTTTTGAGCCAAGTATAGATTACGTGGTCTCTAAGTTTCCTCGATGGCCATTTGATAAATTTACCACAGCAAATAAAAATCTTGGTTCTCAAATGAAATCTACTGGTGAAGTGATGGCGTTGGGGAGAACTCTGGAAGAATCAATTCTTAAGGCCGTAAGGTCCTTAGAACTTAAGTATGATCATTTGGAAGATTCATCGATGAAGGATCTCTCTCAAGATGAGTTATTAGATATTATTCTTAAACAAGATGATTCTAGAATTTTTGCGATTGCTGAATTTTTAAGAAACCAAGGAGAGATAGAAGAAATTTATCAAAAAACAATGATTGATAAATTCTTTTTAAATAAAATTAAAAAGATTATTAGAATAGAGCAAAGACTAGCTAGTGAAGAACTTAGTAAAGATTTATTATATTTTTCAAAATATCTAGGTTTTACAAACTCTGCTATATCAAGGTTTTCAAAAAAATCAGAAATTGAGGTAGAATCACTCTTAGATGAGTTTTCTATTTCGCCAGTTGTAAAGTTAGTAGATTCTTGTGCCGCTGAGTTCCCAGCACTTACTCCTTATTATTATCAAACTTATGAAGAGTATGATGAGTGGGAAGAGGAGAAAGATAAAAAGATAGCTATTATAGGTTCTGGCCCTATAAGAATTGGGCAAGGAATTGAGTTTGATTATTCTTGTGTACATTCTCTCATAGCATGTAGAGAGCTTGGTTATAAAACAATTATGATTAATAATAATCCTGAGACTTGTTCGACAGATTTTTCTATGTCAGATCGATTATACTTTGAGCCTCTATATAAAGAAGATGTTCTCAATATTTTAAAACGAGAGAAACCAGAAGGTGTGATTGTTCAGTTTGGGGGCCAGACTGCAATTAATCTTACCAAAGATATTAGTGATGCTGGATTTAAAATTCTAGGAACAAGCCCTGAAGATATTGCTAGAGCTGAAGATAGAGAGCAGTTTGAAAAAGTTTTAGATGACTTAGAAATTAATAGGCCAGCAGCTTTAACTCTAAGTGATGTGAAAGAAATAGATGATATTTTAGATCAAATTATTTTTCCCGTAATGCTAAGGCCTTCTTTTGTTCTAGGTGGTCAGTTTATGGAGATTGCTCATGATGAGACTGATTTAAGAGAATATTTAAAACAAGAAATTATTATTAATAAAGAAAGGCCACTTCTTATTGATCAATATATTGAAGGCCTCGAAATTGAGGTCGATGGACTTTGTGATGGAAGTGAAGTTTGTATTCCTGGAATAATGGAGCATATAGAAAGAGCAGGGGTTCACTCAGGAGATTCGATGGCCGTTTATCCTAGTGTGAAACTTTTTGATGAGATTAAAGAGAAGATTGTTTCAATGACAGAGCAGTTAGCAAAAGCTCTAAATATCAAAGGAATTTTTAATATTCAGTTTATGCATAAGAAAGGAAAGGTATATGTTATCGAGGTAAACCCTCGAGCTAGTAGGACAGTACCATTCTTATCTAAAATGACGAAGGTTCATATGGCCCAAGTTGCAACTCAATTAATGCTTGGTAAAAGTTTAAATGACTTAGGATTAAAACCTGGAGTTTGTCCTACTCCTGATTTTTATGCGGTGAAAGTTCCAATTTTCTCTTTTGATAAATTAAGTGGTGTCGAACCAGGACTTGGGCCGGAGATGAAATCTACAGGTGAAGTGATGGGGAAGGCAAAAGATTTGCCCATGGCCTTATATAAAGGGTTACTTTCATTAGGTATAGATTTACCAAAAAGAAAAAACATTCTTATCACCTTGTCTGATCGTTATAAACAAGAAGGAGCGAGCTTGGTGAAAAGGTTTCATGATCTAGGCTTTACTCTTCTTTCTACCCCAGGAACTGCCGAGTATATAAAAAATAATTTAGGCCTAGAGATGAAGATAGTTCATAAGATTGGTAAAGCAGATTATAACCTTCATCATTATGTTTTAGATGGCGAGATTGATGTGATTATTAACACTCTTTCTAAAGGAAAAAAATCCAATACTGATGGACACCTTTTAAGAAGAACAGCTTTTGAGAGAAGAATTCCTTGTTTTACCTCATTAGATACTGCGAAATCTTATTTAGATGTGCTTGAATATTATGAGAGAAAAGATCATGCTTGAGAAAACAATCGTTGCTCTTGATTTTCCTGATCTTAGTTCTACGAAAGACTTTGTTTCAAAAGTTTCAAAAGAAATCTTTAGAGTGAAAGTAGGGATGGAACTTTTTTACTCAGAGGGATTTGAAGTTTTAGAATTTTTAAAAGAGCATGATTTGAAAATTTTTTTAGATCTTAAACTCCACGATATTCCAACCACAGTTTCAAGGGCCCTAAAGGTAATAGATAGTTTTGATCTTGAATTTGTAAATGTACATGCTTTAGGTGGAGTGGAAATGATGAGTAAGGCTCAAGAGTCACTTTCTAGCACGAAGCTTCTCGCTGTGACTATTCTGACTAGTCATGATCAGCATTCATTGCAAAGGCTTGGATTAGAAAAATCACTAGATGAGTATGTTGAAAAGTTTCATATGAGTGCTTATCAATCGGGTTTAAGTGGGATTGTTTGCTCAGGCCTTGATCTTAAAACTTTAAAAAAGATTGAAGGTTTTGAATACATAACTCCAGGAGTGCGTATGAACAAAACTATAGATGATCAGAAAAGAGTTTTAACTCCATGGGAAGCATTTAAAAATGGAGCAACCTATGTTGTTATGGGAAGAGAGATTACCAGATCGATTGATCCCTTAATGGTGATTGAGAAGTTAAAGGATGAGTATGAAAGAAATAGCTGAAATGCTTGTGACTATTAAAGCGTTTAGTATCAATGATCAGAATTACACTTGGGCCAGTGGTATTGAATCTCCTTTTTATTGTGATAATCGAATGATTTTATCTTTTCCTAAATTTTGGCAATCACTCATTGATCTTTTTTGCCAAAAGCTAAATCATTACGACTTTGATGGAGTAGCAGGGGTTGCAACTGCGGGTATTCCTCATGCTAGTGCCATTGCCTATGCTAGAAGTAAGCCCCTGATTTATGTGAGATCTAATTCTAAAGGACATGGAAAAAAAAATCTTATAGAAGGCGATATAAAAAATATGAAGAGTGTTGCTTTAATTGAAGATCTTTTTTCGACAGGAGGAAGTGCTATTAAAGCCGCTGAAGCGCTTGAAGAAGTTGGAATAGAAGTGAAGGTAATGGGATCAATTTTTAATTATGGACTTAAAAGTTTTCAAGAAAATATTAACAATAGAGAATATTTTAGCTTGATTAGCCTTGAGGATATTTTGTCAGTATCGACTTTAGGAGATAAAGAAAAAGAATTAGTAGATACTTTTATAAAAGAGCATAAATAAATGTATGAAATTTTAAAAAATTTGTTTTTTCTTCTTGATCCTGAAGTAGCTCATGATTTAACTTTAAACCAATTCTCTAAAAACCCTAAGTATTTAAGAAAAATGTTCCCTGCATTTACTGAACATCAAGAAGTTTTAAGTGAAGGACTTGTTTGGAGAAATAAACTTGGGCTTGCTGCAGGTTTTGACAAAAATGGAGTAGCTCTTGAGTTTTTAGATTATCTTGGGTTTGGAGCGATAGAGTTAGGTACTGTGACTCTTAAGCCTCAAGAAGGAAATGAAAAACCAAGAATTTTTAGACATCAAGAGGAACTTTCTTTAAGAAACTATTTAGGTTTTCCTTGTAAGGGAGCTGATTTTGTAAAAAAGAAAACCAAAGCTTACCGAGGAGATGCTAGTTTAGGTATTAATATAGGGAAAAATAAAGATACTCCATTAAATAAAGCAGCTGATGATTATAGAGAGTTAGTTAAAATATTTGAAGAAGATGCAGACTATCTAGTTATTAATGTCTCTAGCCCAAATACAAAAGATTTGAGAAAACTTCAAGATGTAGAGTTTATGAAAGAGATCTTGAGTGAAGTTAATGATGTGAGAGAATTTGAAAAACCTTTATATGTAAAGGTTTCGCCTGATGAAGACTTAAAAGACTTTGAGGCTTTTGTTGAGCTATTAGTTTTAAAAAATGTTCAAGGAATCATAGCTACAAATACGACTGTGAAAAAAGAGTGGGGGCGAGGTGGAGTTTCTGGAGAAGAATTAAAACTTAAAGCTAGGAAAACTCAATTAAAACTTTTAGAACTCACTGAAAAAGTGAAAAACTTTGAAATTATCTGTGCTGGAGGGATTTCAGGGCCAGAAGATATAAGATTACTGGAAGAAAAGGGTGCGAGTTTTTTTCAAATTTATACTTCCTTTATCTATCAAGGCCCTTCCATCCTGAAAAAATTACTCACTTTTTAGTCCTTTTTCCAACATCACCTATCATTTCGTTTTGAGATGTTTATTTAGGATAGAAAGATGACATGAGATTAATTTTTTGTATTTTATTTATTTTTAAAGCTTATGCTTCTCCAGATGTAATAGATGGTAAAATAGTAGCAAGAGGTTCATATGAAGCTGTTGTTAAACTTCTTCATCATGACAATAAGGGAAAAGCAATTGGATTATGTACAGGAACACTTATTTCTAAGCGAACAATCTTAACAGCAGCACATTGTGTAGTAATGCTTAAAAATAATGAGTTTACATATTTTAAACCTGAAGTAACCATTGAGAGCAGAAACCAAAAAGTTTTAATCAAAAGAGAATCCATACAGAATATCATCGTACCTAAAGAATCTATCTTAGGGCTAGATATCAACGGAGAAATTGCATTTAATCCAAGTCATGATCTAGCATTAATAACTTTAGATAAAAATATTAAAGGATTAGGTCAGATTAAATTTCCTAAGATGAACTTGAGAAGTAATATAAAAACTTTGCATGATCCATCTTCGTTTGAATCAGGAATGAATCCATGGTTGTTAAATCTTGCAGAGTTTAAAGATTTTAAAATTGTTGGGTACGGTGCTCATTATGTCGTAAAAGATAATTATACTTTATATAAAAAGAAGTTTGATCAATGGTTTGGAATAGATTTTAATAAGAGTAAAAAGAGATCTGCAAAAATTCGTTTATTGCCCAAAAGTTATTTCAATGATGAAGCACCCTTGCTGTCTATAGGAACAAACCTTCATAGAAAAAAGAATAGTGTTTACTCTGAAGTATTTAAAGGAGATTCTGGGGGACCACTTTTTTCCTCAGATGGTGATTTAGTTGGAGTTATAACAATGGAAGCTCATTCTCTTACTAAGAAATCAAGTATGCTGTTTGGAAAGTATAATGCAATTGAAGACTTAAGAAGTATCTTCGTGCACTTGGGGAATCCTAAAAATAAAAAATTTATTCAAAGCTATATGATCAAATAAGAAGCTTGTAGAACCTTAATAAAGTATTTACCATATTATATTATGAGGTTTTTTCTTCTAGTAATATTATTTTCTTTCAATGCTTTTTCTAAAGACTTACGAGACGTTCACGTTCGAGTGACAAAAGGTTTATTACATCATTTTGGAATAGAAGGAAATTATACTTTTTTAAAAAACAAAAAAAGATCATTTTATATAGATGCAGATTGGGAGATAGAGAAAAACTATGCTTCGGATTACTCTAGTAACTTTGGGTTTAGTGGAGGACATTTTTTTTGGACACATTTCTTTGGAGGCATAAAACTTTATAAAGAAGATGGGTTCAAAACTCCTTTTGTTGGTTTAGAAGGAGGACTTGATTTTAAGGTCTATAAAAACTTTTCTCTTAACTTAAAAACAACACTGACTCGTCCCTTGAAAGGATCGGGAGTTAGTTTTTTAGATATTCCTGATTTTCAAGTAGGGATTGGGTACAAAATAGATGATTTATTAAGAAAGAGAAAAAAATGAAGAAACTATTTTTTTTATTATTTTTATTTGCCTGTGGGGAAACGACAGAAGATGGCCGTCTTGTAGAATATACCATTAATAAAGGATCGCATAATGCTTCTCCTATAGAATATAAACGTGTAAGAGGCGAAAAAATATATAAGTTAAAAATAAACTTTAGAAAACCTCAATATCAAATCTTAAATGCCAATGGAAGTCTTTCCAGTGATCAAGCAGATTGGAATAAAGCAACGGGGTTTTCTGATTGCAATAACTTTGATGCTTTTAGAGGCAAGGGAGCAATGCTTGGTTGGAGATGGAATCAAAGCTTAGGAGTTATAGAGTTGGCTGCTTATGTGCATAACCAAGGAGATAAATCTAGAAGAGTTATTGCTTTTACAGCTACAGCAAATGTAAATACGTGGTATGAGTTTTCAATTAAAGCGGGTGAGAAAAATAAAACTTATACGTATAAGTTTAATGGCGAAACAATAGTGATGTCTGGAAAAAATGGAAGAGGGTGTGAGCTGGAAGCGATATCTGGTCGTTTAATTACACCTTACTTTGGAGGAAATCGAACTGCTCCTAATGATATTTTAATTGATATAGAGTATTTGAAATAAAGGCTTTTGTAAAACTTAACAAAAGCCTTTCGAAATACTAATTTAATTCAAGAGCTTCTTTTAGTTTCTCGAATATTTCTTGGGTAACTTTAATTTTTTTATGATTATTTAAGACTTGTTCTTTAGTCGATTCATGAGAAAGTTGTCTTTTCTTTTTAATTTTTTCTTTGATAACTCTAGTCAAACGAATAGGAATCATGGCTAAGTCTGCTAATATTCCAACACTTGAAGTGACTGCAACAGAAGGGAGAACTCCTATCAGACAAGGAAGAGTTCCGTACACACAAGGAAACATAAATCCGAGCATAAAGCCTCCGTATGTACCATGCATGTAAAAATCACTGAACTTTGTAGTATTTTGTTTTAAACGCATACGAATACGATTTTCTATTCTATGAATATTCTCTTGATTGAAAGATAAGTATTTTCCTTTTGCGAGAATTGCTTTTACTTCTCCATTTTCTTTAGGTTTTTTCTTGATGAGAATTGCCTGAGCTGATTTGCAAATGTCTGTTTTTGACAAATCTTCCAAACATTCAAAAACAATACTTTCTTTTTTGTAGTGATAATATCCACCCGTAAGATTTAGAGTCGTTTGACTTAATGCAGATATAGTTAAAAAGCTTGCTAACATAATAATTTTCATAAATTTCTCCTTGCAATTTAAAGCTAAAGTATTACTTCCTTTAAACTTGAGCATTAACATATGATAAGGGGCTTGAATTCACTTCACTTATTTAATGGAGTTCACATAGCAAGGAGTTGAGAAGAGTAAAAATAAGGGAAAAAATGTACTAAACCAGAGGTTTAGTAAATCCCTCTATATAATAAATTAATGAATATATTAAAAGTTCTTGTGATTTTCATTAATTTTGTTGGATTCACTCAAGAGAAAACACATTGGTTTGGTTATCAAGACACAGGTGAGGAGTATTATAATCCAACAGAATTTTTTAAAAGTAAGCATAAAAGCTTTCCAGAGCTTGAAGGATTAAATTCTAAGGGTATGCCTTTAAATGGAGAAATGGCGAGTTATATTGAAAAAGTAGGAGTTCCTGTTCTTATAGGAAATCAAGGTGAGTTCGGTGGTTTTTTGATTTATATTCTCCGACTATTGCAAGATCTCAATATCTAGATGAAGTACCTATTGGAGTTAACAAGACCGCTGGAGTAGGAAATCTTTATTTAATGCAACATGATCTAGCTCATCATTTTGCTGGAATCCCAGGGATAAGACAGTATCATTTAAAAGATAAAGAAAAGACTAAAAAATTAATTGTTGATATTATTCTTAAAAAAGAAGTTTTTGCGACAGCTGTTTCTTCAATTTATTATGTTCCGAAATACTGGGAGTGGAGAGATAAACCTCAAAATGTGAGTGAATATAGAAAATATGCTCAAGGTTATTATAGTGGTGTTGCTCCAATGACTAATCGGGAGCATGTTCAAGTTTTACATCATTATATTTACGGACAGACTAAAAAATATATTAGTTTTCTAAGAAGTAAACTAAGTACCGCATCATTACAGCGAACAAAAGATCTAGGAGTTCCTCGTGCTATTCCTGATTTATCTTCTTTGTTAGGAGACAAGCTCGACTCTATGCTAATGTCCACGGCGACTACTTATATTGAACCTATTCATAGTATTTACAGAAAAGTTGGGTATAAAAAATTTATAGCTTATTCTGAGGCCTTGGCAGATATGATGATGACTGATTGGTATGTCAAGTGGTCTGAAGATTTTAAAATAGGTATTCCTCTTGAAGATCTTCATCTAAGATCAGATCATCTCTTAGATCAAATTAGAAATGATCAAATAATTAAAAATCCTCCAATAGGAAATATTAATCATTTAAAATCATGGGAGCAAAATCTTTTAAAAACAGAAATGTCATTGCTGGGTAGAAGAATTAACGAAGTTTTACAAATGGCAGATAAGGGAGAAGATTTATCTAGCTTGAAGCAAGTTTATGAAGATTTAGTTCGTAATTATGATGATTTATTTAATGGCGAATTTCAAAAAGCTAAAAAACAATATGTAAAAATATTAAATCGACTTGAGAAAAATTTTCCTTTGGATAAATATGTTTCTTGGAGTGCTAGACCCAGAGGTGCTTCCTTTAAAGATTTTTGGAAAAATCCTTATGGAATAGTTTGGTCTAGAGGAGATGATCTTAGCAATGCAAATTTACCTCGTTTATCTCCTAAGTATCTACAAAGCCAGTACTATACAAGAAGAAAGAATCCTACTAGAAGAGTCGAAAAGTTACAGGAAAACGTTTATACTGCTTATGAAGCATTCTTAGAAAACAAACTAAATGAAACTAAAATTTATAGTCAAGATTTTCCTGGATACCAAAAGGCCTTGAATGATTTTATTAGTGATAGTTTCTTGCCTCAGCTTCCTTACCTTGCGATTAAGAAGAAATCTAAGAAAGAGATTGAAGATAAGATGTTGGACATATTAAGTTCTTGGAATCAAATACAATTGAATGAAGTTCCCAAGAGCTTTGAAAAGAATAAAATCTTTCAAGAAGTTGAAAGCATTGCAAAGGAAATCTACAGCTTAATGAGTCATCATAAAAGAAAGATAGGTTTGACTGAACGTATGTTTCTAGAATTTGATTACAATAATTTATTGAAAAAACTTGATAGCTTTGAATACTTTTTAAAAGAAAAAAACTTTTTATCTAGCAAAAAAATTCCTTCTGTTAAGTTTATATACACATCACCACCTTCTAAGGGTTATAGAGTGGGAGAGTTTGTTGATATATTGTCTTTGAAATTAGATGTTGAATCCCCAAAAGTTTTCCCACTTAGATATGAATCAATAGCAGATTGGATCTCAACTAATGAAATAGAAAATTGTAATAAATATTTAAGTAGATGAAATACATGAATCAAAAAATCATTATTCTATTATTAGCCTTTAATCTTACAACAGTCTCATATGCAGGGTGTGGAGATTACCTGATGAAAAAAGCAGTGATAGATGTGAAAGTAACTGAGCATAATGGAAACAAGAAACTTAAAATCTTTACTGAAGACAATTATATAGGAAGAATTTTGAATAAGGTTTCCTTGTTATTTAATAATAAACTTGGCCTTGAAAAATTAAAATATGCAATTGATCGATTACAAACTAGTTTAGCAAAATCTGATAGGCCTTATTTTGAGCAATTCATCTCATCATTTAGAATTAAAACAAAAGTAGTTAATGGAGATTTCTCTAAGGTGAAAAAAACTGGTCCTGTGGTTTTTTATGCGAATCATCCTCTCTCAGGTGGAGATGTTTTTGCCTTAATGTCAGAGATTGAAAAGGTACGTCCAGATGTTAAAGTTGTTGTGGCCTCATTTCTCGAAAGTATTCCAGGTTTAAAGAACGAAGCTTTTGTTGTTAATGTTTTAAAAGGTGAGGAAGCAAAAAAGTATAATAAAAAAATGATAGAGGTTATTAATTCACATGTTAGGGAAGGAAAAGCCTTGTTAATTTTCCCAGCAGGTTCAGTCTCTGCTTGGACTCCAGATAATAAAATATACGCTCAAGACCCTATTTGGAAAAAAGGTTTTATCAAGTTTGGAGAGCAATCAGATGATACTACCTATCATCCAATTTTTGTTGAAGGGGAACCATCAGAAGATTACTTAAAGTTGCGAGAAAAATCTGTAAATCTTTCAAATGCTTATATTTTTAAAGAGCTTTCTAATCAAATCAATTCAACATTAAGCTTTCATCTAGGAAATGGTATAAAGTTAAATAAACTTAAAAGTTTTTCTTATAGTGAACAGATTAGTTATTTTAGAGGAAAGTTATATAATCTCGGTACAAATTATTTTCATAGAAGTAAGGGACATGAAAAAGTAATAAATAATGAATACTCTAAAGAGGCTCCTTTAGTAAAGAAAGAGTCTTTTTATATTATGAAATGGATCGATTCTTTATTGAATTGATTGATAGCTCTACTTCTTTCATGACAATTTTTGCTTCTTTAATAGGCATTAATGGCCAGCAATGAATCATCTTATCATAAAAATGAAAATTTAAACTCTTGAGATTTTGATATCTATTTTTTAGAGCTAGAGCTGTAGGGTGTAAAATTTCGTGAGTGCCTGAATAAATATCTATGTCTACATTTAAATTATTAAAATCACCCCAGAATGGAGAGATATATGAAGCTTGTTGCTGCTCTTTAGGAGCGTAGTTTAATGCAAAGGTACTTAAAGCTTCTTGGGCCAAGAAAGGGTCTACAGATTCATATTTATCAGCATTTATATGCATAGATAAATCTAGCCAAGGGGAAAAAGTAAAAACTTTTTTGGGAAGACTTTTATTTTCATCTTTTAATTTGAAAGTAAATCCTAGAGCTAACCCTCCACCAGCAGATTCTCCAATGAAATAAAAATTTTTATTATGAGAAAGAATTTTTTTATAAAAACCATTTAAAAAAGAAAAAACGTCTTTATAATTATGCTCTGGGGATTTAGGGTAATCTAGCAAGATCCCTTTCGAGTTTGTTTGATCACATATTTGTTTTAGGCGTTTAAAGTTTTGTTTGAATGGCCCTAAGGAATAACCTCCGCCATGAAACCAAATAATTAAAGAATTTGCTTCTAAACTCCTTTTAGGAATGTATTGGTAATAACAATGCTCAAGCAATGGAACTTGAGTGAATTTTAACTTTTTGATGTATGAGCTTTGACTATTAATATTATGACGTCTCATTCTTAATATATTAGGAGATGATGTTTGATAGGATCTCTTAATATTCTTAAGCTTGAAGCCTTGTTTGATAATTTTAGCTAATAAGCTTTCCATAGATTTACTTTTTTTAATAATGCTTTTGATTTTCTAATAAAACAATAATTTTTTTGTCTATTTTTTATACATCTCTGCAATAATTACAATTTTAACAATTTCATCTTATAGCAAGTGTTATGCTTGAATTATGAAGTATATAGTGCTTTTAGTATTATTCATTTCTTGTGGAAATAAAACAACTGCCTCGAATGAAGAGGGAGTGACTACTACTACACAAGCATTTGAACTTGAAGATCCTTTTGATCCTGCAACTCATGCTCAAATTAAGAAAAAACCAATTTCAGATTTACCAAGTGGATCAATTGACTTCGGAGTTAGTTGCGACAGAGCAAATGGAGTGAAAGAATTTTATTTTTATGAAGATAAGATCTTTGATTTGGGAGGCTTTGCTACTTCTCCTTATTCTTCAAATTATCCTGAGACTCTTGAAGGGTTTGATAGATATTTAAAAGACTCTGGAGTTGTAAATTTTTCAGCTAGGGAAGTTTCAAGAAGTAATCATCCTGAAATTTTAAAGACTTGTGGATTGAAGAATTTATTACCCCCAAGGCCTTGTTGGATAAGATCTGTTGTTTTATTACTAATGGCAGAAAAAATCAGAAAAAATTTAGGACATCCTATAAGTGTTGAGAGCCATTATAGGTCAAGTTGTTATAATAAAGAACTTTATAAATCATTTAAGCAAAAAGAAAGAAATAGTGATCATTTGTTAGCACGTGCCTTGGATTTAAGTTATAAAGGCGCGGTCTTTTCAAAAACTGATGTCAGAAAAAAAGTTCAGCAATATATTTGCGAAAATTACTGGTTTAAGGGCCGCTATAACTCTGATGTAAACTTTCTTTCTTATACATCTAACCTTTCAGCAGGTTTTGGAAATACTAGAATTCATTTTGGAATTGATTCCCCCAAGGGAAGACGATCTTGGTCTTATAATGGAGATGGGATTTTAAAAGAACCTCATTCAAGAGAATGCTTTTGGGATGACACTCACTAGAAAGCTGAGTAAAACACTTTTATGGTTTTAGAAATTCTTAATCTTCTCTATACTTAATAAGAGAGGTATTTATGAAATTTTTTCTTTTAATATGTTCGATAATTCTTTGGGCACCAGTTTCTTTTTCTATAAGTATTGAGAAAGTATTTGGTGATAAAATTACTATTTCTAATGATGGTAAAACTTTTCTTAAAGATCAGACTTATTACTTTAAAGGTAATGGACAATTAATTTCAGCGATAGGAATCTTAACCTCTGGACCTAAAAGTATGCTACAAGTAATTAAGGGGGTAGAACATTTATCAGTTGGAACGAACTTGAAAGTTCTTAAATTAAAAGCTGGTACAAAAGTAAAAAGCACAAAAAAAATAATAAAGACAACTTATTCTAACACCTCAAATAATAAAGAAGTTCAAAAGACAAATCAATCAGCTGTGAGTGTAGGTAGTAGCATTGAAAATAATACTTCTTTATTACCTTCAGAGAATACCTTTGAAACAAGTCAAGATTCAATCAATGATATTGAGACTCTCGAGGATGAAAAAGAATATAAAACTTCAAAACCAGATTATAAAAATAGATTTTTCCTTGGAGCATCATATATTAGTATTGGAAAAGCGAAAGATCATGATACTAACGGAGATCGCTGGGAAGTCGAATCAGGTAGTAATATAGGATTAAACCTAGGTTATAGAAGGTATATTAGTTCAAGTTTTTTCTTAGGAATGAATTATAGACAAGGCCTTGGTGGTAGCAGTGAGGGAGTACAAAATGTTAGTGGAACAAAGACGGTTTTTGATCTTGATACTGCTTTAGCAGATGCCGGGTTACATGTTGGTTATCAGAAAAAAGGATGGTTTGGAAGTATTGGGTTTTCCTATGCAGCTTATGGATATAAAGATTCTTCAAATAAATTTAACCAAGAAATTAATCTAAGAGGAACTGGCTTTAGAGTCAGTGCTGGGCACGAATATTTTTTTAATGAAAAGTTTGGGGTTCTTTTTGAAGTTGTGTATCAACCACTAAGTTTTTCAAAAGGTGAGAGGAAGCTTTCGAACGGACAAATCCTTTCTTTTGATTTGATTAATTCTGTAAAGGTGAATGCGATTGGTGTGGATGTTGATTTTGTGTTGCGATTTTAAATTTGGTTTACAGTAGATTTTATTGCTTCAAGAATATCTTGAACACTATCGCTCGAAGGGTTTTCACCTAAATCACCTCTGGATGCATTATTGATATCCGTACAATTATCTTCTGCAGACTTAAGAGAATTTTTTAATGATCCAGCTACCTTTTCATCATAATAATCTCTAATTTTTTTTATTTCTTCTATGCAAGCCTGAGCCTTAGTTTTAGATTTCTCTTTATCTTCTGTTGTAGTAGTTGTGCTTGAAGTTGAAGTTTCTGATGGTTTGTTATAGCAAGGTTCACACGAAACTTCAGTCTCATTTGCATGCGCGTTACAAAATTTTTCAACACCCTCATCATATTTGTATTCTTTAGCTTTTTCTAACTTTTTTTCTGACTCCTTAAGATTTTCTCGATGTTTTTCTAAGTCTTCACTTGAGCTTTCTGTTATAATACCAGCATTTCTCATGTTTTTAACCAAGTCATCAAGTTCTTCTGTCTCTGAACTATAATCATTCTTTGATTGCTGACAAAGACCGGCTCGTTCTCCTTGTTTTTGATAAGTAAGATTCTTTGAAGTCGAACATTTCTCAAGATCTTCTTCAAATTCTTCAACTCTATTTTTTGCTTCTTCTATGATTTTATCAAGCATTGTCTCAAATTCTGCTTTCGCATCCTCTAATCTTTTAACTTCTTGCTCTTTTACTTCTTGGAAATCTTTAATTAATTCCTCAGGGTTTAACTCTTTAATATCTTCATTGATTTCTTTTTTAAAGTTTTCATTCTTGAATGTATCATTTGTAGAATTTTTATTCATTAGAATGTCGAGGGTTTTGCTGCCATTAAACTGACTAGCACTCTTAGGGAAAACCCCATAACTTTTCACAAGATTAAAATGTCCTTTTAACCTATTTTGAATTTGTCTCATATGGACATCTAAGTTACGAACATGACTATCTACTTGTTGATTATAAGTTTTAGCAATATTTTTTAAAGCATTACGTCTGTTTTTATAAGATTTCCGAGCATTCCCTAAGCAAGCACTTACACTTTTAGAACATGTATTAGCATTTTTTAAACAAAAATCACCTTTGATTGCAAATGCACTTTCTTTACCTGGAGAGCACATCATATCAGACTTAGAGCTATCTCCTTGAGAGCAATCTATTAAAGATGCTCTTAAGCTTTGTCGTAAATTACCAGCAAATTGTTTTTTTTCTTTATTTATTTTTAAGGCATAACTTCTTACTTGTTTGAAGGCCGTTGTAATCTTATGTCCATTCACTCTTGAAGCATTAGTGCTACCTGCCATACATTTTTTATAAAGTTGATCCAATAACTCACTAGGGTGCCATGATGTTTTATTTGTTCCTGAAAAACGAGCACGTACATTAGTATCATGTCTTCTTTTACTTGGATCATTTATATACTTTTTCAAAGCCTTGATTTTATCTCTTAATGATCTACCATTATTATTTTCTAAAACAGACTTTATTTGTCTTGAAACATCTGAAGTTCCACCAATATCCTTAGTTTTAAAATCTCTTCTCTCATCAGCAGTGACATTTTGATCATTATCATAAACATTATCAAAAATTTTATAAAATCCTTCCTTGCTTGAAGATATCGTTCCATAAATACATTGAGATTCTTTTGCTGTTCTCCAATTTCTGTAAGCTAAAGTTATATCAGAGCTATCTCCTTGTTCAGTTAAAGATTGCAATAAAGCGACATCTTCAGGAGCATTTGTGAGGTATTTTCCTAATTCATTTTTATATTCTTTGAATTTGTTATGGTATTCAGATTTTTCTTGATTTAAGGTGTCTGAAAAACTCGTCAGACCAGAAAAATCTTTATAATTTTTTGGAGTAACATCACCATTTTTTCTAAATGAGTAAAGTCCTTCTCGTTTTGCATTAAGAGCAACTTGATTAATAAATGAATCAAGTCTTTTGGAGACATTCCCTTTGGCGAAATTATCTCTTTGTATAAGAAGATCACCTGTTCCAGATTTTCCACTTTTACTAATCATGCCAAAAAGACCTCCCTGATTTCCCCATTCTTGAAAATCAGTCTCGGTCCCTATGCTTTTGCAAGACGGAACTCCGTTGAAGAGTTCACCAACACCTGCATTTCCTTCATATAAGAACTCATATTCTCTTTTCATTGGTTCATATATTTTAGTATAAGTATCACGAACAAAATCTTTGTTTAAATCTATAATTTTATCAAACTCTTCTTCTAGAAGAGATATCTCTGAATCAAAAAGAGTATTTACTTTTGATTTCTTATTAGACTGACATCGTGGTAGGTCTTGGCTTTTTGTTTTTTTTATATTTTCATGTTGTTTTTCAATAACCTTCAATAGATCTGGGTGTAACTCTTGCGAAGCCTTACAGGCTTGTGGAACCTCAAAGTGTAATCCTTGGCCAAAGGGACAAATCTCAGCTACAACTCTAGCGTATGAGCCTAGTTGTGCAGAAGAAGCTCTATTTCCAAGCTGCTCTTGAAGAACATTCTTAGTGATATCAAGAATCGTTCCCTTCACATCAGCTTGAACAGGAAGAGCAATTAACTCAACAATTAAAACTAAGTGAAAAAGATTCTTAAAGTATTTCATTACTCCCCAATTAAAGTATTCCTTTATTTATCGGAAGACTTTACCCATATGTTTAATTATACTGTGATTGGCTAAAAATTAAGAAATTTGAGGATGAGAGTTATGAAAAGAAAGGCCAGTAATTCATTGAAAATTGAGATTTTAGAGCTTATTAGGCTGTATCTAGAAAATAAGGGAGAAAGTACGTTTAATGATGAATTAAGCTTATATAAGCAAATAGGGACTCCTCCTAAGTGGGAGAATGGGCAATTGGCCCTTCCCATGTTTCATTTAAGTAAAATTTTAAAGATGAAGCCAGTTGAGTTAGCGAGTGATTTTTGTGAATTTGCAAATGACAAGAAAAGTAGTCACTTTGAAAAGATAGAAAACCTAGGGCCTTATACGAATTTTCATATTAATTTTTCTTCTTTCGCATCAAATTTTTTAAAAAATATAGAATCAAAAGAATTTTTCAAAAAAGAACTCTTTTCAGAGACTTTAAAAACGATGATTGAGTATTCTCAGCCGAATACACATAAAGAGTTACATGTTGGACATATGAGGAATCTTTGTTTAGGAAATTCTATCGTAAATCTTTTAAGATTTTCTGGAGTAGAAGTGATAGCAGCTACCTATCCGGGTGATGTGGGAACACATGTTGCTAAGACTTTGTGGTTTCTTAAAAAAAATAATCTAGAAGCACCTTCTGAGAATAAAGGTGCTTGGCTTGGAGAGCAATACTCTAAGGCTAATGCCTTGTTAGAAGAACAAAGAGGAAGTGAGTTAGAAGCAAAGAACAGAGAAGAATTAACTGCGATTCTAAAGAAATTGAAAACTCAAACAGGTGAGTATTACGATCTTTGGAAAGAAACAAGGCAATGGTCTATTAGTTTGATGAAGCATTTTTATACTTGGGCCGATGTTGATTTTGAGCATTGGTTTTTTGAATCTGAAGTGGATAAACCATCACTTAAGTTAGTTGATGAGTATTTAGAAAAAGGTTTTTTTAAAGTTGATGATGGAGCAGTGGGAATCGATCTAAGTGATCATAAGCTAGGATTTTTTATGGTAAAAAAATCTGATGGCAATGGACTTTATTCTACGAAAGACTTGGAGCTAGCGAGAAAAAAGTTTCAGGATTTTAAAATAGAGAAGAGTATTTATATTGTTGATGAGAGACAATCACTACATTTTAAACAAGTTTTTAAAACTCTAGAATTAATGGGGTTTGAGCAAGCAAAACTTTGTGAGCATTTATCTTATGCTTTTGTTGAGCTAACTAGTGGTGCGATGAGCTCTAGAAAGGGGATTGTTATTACTTTGGATTCTTTGATTCAACAAATGGAAAAGACTATTCAAGAAAGATATCTAGAGAAGTATAAAGATGAGTGGGAGAGTGAGAAGATTCAAAGCGTAAGTAAAATGATTGCAAATGGTGCAATTAAGTATGGGATGTGCCGAATTGATTCTCAAAAGAAAATTATTTTTGATATGGATGAGTGGTTACGTTTAGATGGTAACTCAGGGCCTTATCTTCAATATACATATGCTAGAATTCGATCTATTTGCGATAAGGCAGAGAGCATTAATCCTGAGTATGCTAAAAATTTAAGTAGTGATAAAGAAGGAAAACTTCTTTTTAAGATGAATAGTTTTCATGATGTAATTCAAGAGGCGAGTTTGAAATATTCACCAAGTTTACTTTGTAATTATCTTTATGATCTATGCCAAGACTTTAATAGTTTTTATGCTGATCATCCAATCATGAATCAAGAAGAAAGTGTTAAGCACGCTAGGTTATATTTAATTGATAATTTCTCAGAAGTTTTAAAAGAAGGTTTAAGCTTACTTGGAATTAGCTGTCCTACTAGGATGTAGATCAACTTTATGTCTTGAAATTTCTTTTCCATTTTTCATCGTTATACATTCACCGTTTTCCATCAGATGAACTTGAATTCTAATTAAATTATAACCAATCTCTTCTATAACACCTTGATCTAAATCTTCTTCCTGATCTTCTTCAATACCTACATGAAGTGCAGCAATTGAACCACCTGCCATAATAGAACTAGTATAACTTGTAGAAAGTTCATAATTATAGGCCATATTAGCTCTATCTAGCGTCGTAGAAGTTCTATTAACATCACTTAAACTAATAGAAGGAATCATGACAGAGTTTGCAGTATAACTTTGATGGGCCAATCCTAAAAAATGGCCTAGCTCGTGAAGCATGACTGTTTCGAAATCATATTTAGTAAAATCAGCTCCATTGGTTGAAAAACTATAAGAATCTTCATTAACTAAAATATCAGCATGAGTAATAACAACTCCACCATTAGAGTTTTGGTAACCAAAAAGTTGAGTAACAGCTAATGCAGTAGAAGGTAGACTTGATGGCCAGGTTGTTAGTTGATAAACTCCCATTTCACCATCATTATAACTTGATAAGCTAGAATAAACTTTATTACTAGTTGTTGGCAGGGTACTAGATATAAATGTCACTTGATTCTCTACAGCCGTAGACCATTCAGCCGCAGAATTGCTTATAGCTGCCTGCTCAGCAGCTAAAGAAAAAGAACTTGAGACTTTTAATGATATTGGTAAAGATGAATTTAACCATCTAGTAGAATCACTGGCTACTGCTTGAGCAGATGAATCACTTCCAGCTCCACCACAAGAAATTAAGAAGACAAAACTAATACATAACACAACTAGAGATTTCAAAAACATCCTTTCGCTCTGGCATTTCAAGATCAGATGTAGAGTCACAAAACATTGATCTTTTATATCAATTATTGTGATGGTGAATATTTTTTATAAAAAAATTAGATAGTTATAAACCTTATTAGGGAATAAATTATTAGAAAGTGCAAATTAAACTTGTCAGGTAAAGAACTAGGGCTAAATCTTAGTTTCTAGAAGCTAATCTTAAAGCGTTAAATGCGTTAAGCTTTCCACCTATAGATTTACCAGAAAACTGATTTTTGTGAGTTGAGCTTTTGATGATTAAACCCTTGATTTGCTCATCATTTAATTCTGGGTATGCTGATTTTAAAATTGCAGCAACTCCTGAAACAAAAGCAGTTGCTTGGCTTGTTCCACTCATTGAATAAGCTCCTTTAATGTGAGCAGAAGCAATCGATTTTCCAGGAGCTACAATATGAACTGTACCTGCTCCATAGTTTGATCTATTAAAGAAATTTAAATTTTTATCATAAGCTCCAACGCTTAAAATATTTGAATACTTATAACTTGCTGGAAAATAATGATTTCTTTTTAAATCAATGTTTTGTCCATCATTTCCAGATGCAGTTACGATTAAGATTCCTTTTCTTTTAGCTTCTTTTAGTAATCTTACTTCTTGAGCCATTAAACTTTTCTTAGCTGCTTTACCACCACCTGAGTAGTTAATGATATCTACGTTATTATCAATCGCAAATTTCAAAGCCTTTAAAAGATTAATCATATTATCATCTCCACTAGCTTTCTCATTAAAGAATTTAACAGGAACAAATTTTGCTACTGGAAATACAGATTTGATAATTCCAGCAACATGTGTCCCATGTCCATGACTATCAACTGGAGTATTTGTTGCTTTTTCTCCCTTGAAAGAGTTTGAGAAATCTCTTCCATAATTCGTAGTAGTTGCTTTTTTTAATTTTCCGTTCTTAAAAGTATAAATATTAGAGATTAAAAACTTATGAAATGGATCAATTCCAGTATCAATAACAGCAATAGTAGGTATTTTTTTTATTTTTAAGTTTTGAAGAGCCTCGAACGCATGAATATTAGCAATTGATTGAGTTTTTGTTCCCCAAGAGCTAAAAGCTGAATGAGTAGCTATATAAGCTGACTTTTTTGAAATCGTAAAAGCTGATGCTAAGTTCGCTAATACTAAAATCTGAATTAACCCTAAAATCTTCATTCTTGCCCCTTTATTTCCCCTACAAATATTTTAAATCCGAACAGGGGATTAGAAGCTCGAATATTGCAAGTTTTACCTGATTTCAAGCAGTTACTGAAAAAATAAGACCTGTGAAATGTAAAGAAAAATGGGCAAATGAAAATTAAATTAAAGAGAAGCACGTTTTGAGAATTGCTTTAGAAAGAAGCCGATAAGAACTTGAAACTTTTGTAATTACTTCATGGCATAAGACGAGAAAAACCTTTTGTGCTAGAGTTTTGTATTATGTTCAAAATTAGTGTCTATCTCAATAACAAAGCTTCGCAAGGCAATGATACAAAATGGGAAGAGGTTATCTCAGAGCACTTTGTAAATCATGTTGTGAAGTTTAGAAAGCCAGAGAGTAAAGATTTAATTTCTCAATTAGTAAAAGAAGATATTAAAGATCAAGTAGATTATATTTTTGCTGTTGGTGGGGATGGAACAGTTAACACTTTAGTGAAGTTTTTAGTGGGTTCTAATATTAAGCTCTTAGTAATTCCTACAGGTACGGCCAATGATTTTGCAAGAGAATTAGGAATTGATAATTTAGAGAAAGCAATTAGTGCATTGAAGAGTCAGCAAATTCGAAGCGTAGATGTCATAAAAGTGAATCATGAGTATATGATAACAAATGGTGGGATAGGTTTAACATCTAATGTTGCTCATAAAATAAATGAAATTCGGAGCAAATATCCTGTTTTTAAAAAGGTCATGAAATATACCGGCTCTTTTATTTATAGTATTTTCATTGCGAAGGAAATGATAGGCGAAATGAAAATATCTACTTATCAGATTGATAGTCCTGATTTTTCTAAAGTAGATAAAAAAGTAAAAGCTCCTATCATTATGGTAAATAATCAAGCCAGGATAGGTGGAAAATTTTTAGTTGCACCAAATACTAAAAATAATGACGGATACTTTAATGTCTTAATATTTAAACACACAAGTCGTCTTAAATTAGCGTTGACTATACTTAAAATTAATTTAGGGATCGATGTGAGTGGAGATGAAGATTTAATAGCTTTTGAAACGAATGAACTCGTTTTAAATGTCATTCGTGGAAAAGCTGTAAAGTTTTTAGGAGATGGAGAAATACTTGAAGATTCTGAATCATTCTCTGTTAGCGTTCTATCTAAATCTTTGGATGTCTGTGCTTACTCTTAACTCATTATATTGTTAATACATCTTTAAAATCGTTAATCATGGCATTGCTGTAATGACAGCCTCCGTGCAGATACTCTTTTGATAATACAATATCGTAAAAAAATTAAACAACTATGTAATTTCGGATACTGACTAGTTATTGCCAGAAAATAGGTGTTAGAGTCTTTTTAGGATTTAAAATAATTTTTTTTAGTAAAGGACAAAAATGAAAAAAATATTTGTAATGTTAGCTCTCATTTCTACTCTGGGGTTTTCTCAGATTCACACATTGAATTGTAAATCAGGAGAGGCAGAGTTATTAAGTATCTCTAAGCTCAAAAATGAGCAAAATATCTCATTTAATGAAACTCAGAATAAAGATTTTTACATCAAATTGATGAGTTCAAGAATAGATGCCGTTTCACCCGTTTTAGGGCAAATGTTTGCGAATGTATATACAGAGGTCTCTAGTTTAGACAACCTGTCTTTAGGAGCATTTCAATTTCCTTCAGCAGCAGTTACTAAAAGTTACAGAATTTGTTCTGATAAAAATGAAGTTCCTGAATCAAAGATTTTAGGAGTGTATGAGGGACATAAGCTAAATGTTGATTCTCATCTTTATGATCAATTAAGTGACTTTGATAGAGAGTCATTGATGGTTAGGCTAGTTGTAAAAAAACTCATTCAGCAGAAAAATAGATATAGTTCTCCATTGATAAGCAAGAGTGATGCTGACGTTTTATCAGGTTTGCTTCTTTCTGAAGGAAAATCAGAAGATAGGGATAAAATACTAGAAACTTTAAATCAAAAATTGGTGATTATTCCTCTTGAACAAGCAGCCAAATCTCTTCAAATAAGATTTTCTAAAGCGAAGTCTTACGAAGCAGCTCTAGAAGTTCTAGAAAATCAAAATGTAAAACTTGTTCATGGTACAAGTTATAAGTTGAGTATTAAAAAAAGAGATTTAAAACCTTATGAGTTAGAGGTGTTAGAGGCTAAAGGCACTCCTCTTAGTAGTGAAGCAGTATTTTGGGCAATCCCAGCAGGTTTTGGATTTTCTGGCTTGGCTAATGCAGGCTTATCTTTGGGAGCTTGGATTGTTACTAATGGCGGTGGATTATCAGTAGCTGCTTCAACTGCGGTGTGGACTGTTGGTATAGGAATTGGAGTAGGAATTACTACTTACGGATTGATTGCTAACACATTATATAAAAGAAAACTAAAGTTTCTTAAAAGTGCTAATGATCTTTATGAAAATCAAGATGCAAAAACTAGTAGACTTTTTAATAGATTTTACAAGAGATTTAGTAAGAAGTTTCCTGGGATTTCTAAACTTGAGTATGCAACAAGAGTTATCGACCTTGCTTATGAAAATAAGTTTGTAAGAAAAGGAAACAAGTTTATTACATTAAGAAAGATGAGCAAGGTTGTAAATAAATCGTTTAATTAGAGGGACGTTAGAAGGGCAGGTACTTTTTTTGGAAAAAAAGTACCTGCTCGCACACACTTCTATTTTTTAGCATCAGCCAAAAACTTCTCCAAACCAATATCCGTAAGCGGATGCTTAATAAGTTGCTTCAAAAGCTTTGGTGGAATAGTAGCTACATCGGATCCTGCTAGAGCAACATCTTTTACATGCTGAGTAGATCTAATAGAAGCAGCGAGGATTTTAGTTTCAAAATTATAATTATCAAAAATGGTTTTAATTTCCCTAATAAGCTCTAGGCCAGTATGTCCAATATCATCTAAGCGTCCAATAAAAGGACTGACATAAGAGGCTCCATTTTTAGCTGCTAACAAGGCCTGGTTTGCAGAAAATACTAGAGTCACATTTGTTCTTATATGATTCTTGTGGAACCAGTACGTAGCTTTTAATCCATCTATAGTCATAGGAACTTTAATGACAACGTTTTGATGAATTTTTGCTAGCTCGCTTCCTTCCTTAATCATTCCATCAAAATCAGTAGCTAAAACTTCTGCGGAAATAGGGCCATCTACAATCTCTGCTAACTTAGTAATAATTTCTTTTTGATTTCCTCCAGACTTTGCAATAAGACTTGGATTCGTAGTAACTCCGTCAACTATTCCCCAATCATAAAACTCTTTTACATCATCTATTTCAGCGGTATCAATAAAGAAAATCATATTTAAACTCCTTTTAATGCCTAAATTCTAGTTTAGGGAATTATGAGTTGCAATGAAGTCAATTTATTTAATGTCAGAAGCTATTAGTCTTTTATCCTCTCAAAGAGGCAGATATTTCCCATAATTAAGAAACGAATTAATTAAAAATTTTTCAAGGAGTGAAATTTTGAAATTTATTTATTCTTTATTATTAACCTTTTCTTTAACTGTATTATCTGGACCTGTTGATAAATTTTTCGAGCGATTTGAGCTCGTTAAGGATGAACAAGGTAAGTTAATGCACATTAAAGCTAGAGGAGTTGTCTCTCAATTTAACCTTAATAAGTATTTTCTTAACTTAAAAGAAGACCTAGAAGCTTTAAGTAAAGATCTATTTCCTCAAGGGGGAAATTCTTTAAGTGATACGGAAGCAGAAAGAAAAATTGATTCTTTATTAGAAGAAATTGGGCTAGTGGAGGACACATCAGCCTTTGCTCCCAATCATGATCCATTTGCTGGATTATTTAAGAAAAGAGATCGGAGAAATATTAGAAAATCTCTTAAAAGATCTTTTCAAGGACTAAAAACTCTTAGTTTAAAAGATGCTATTGATAAATTAGATAAGAAAGGAATTATTGAAAATTTCATTAAGAAGTTAAATGGTTTTTATGAAAATTTAGATCTAAGTATTGTAGCTCAACCCAATAAACCAAAATTTTATTATAAAAAGAAGATAGCAAACGAGGTTTTTAGACAAGCCATGAGGTTTGCCAAAAGAAAGATGAACTCTGTTCCTTATTTAGATCTTGCAAGCTTTATATTTACTGAAGCTGAGAAGAAAATTATTGAGCAAAGAGTGATCTCTCAAAACATTCTACTTTATTACCTATCTAACTTTGAATCTGAATTAGGACTTACAGCTGATGAGGTAAATAGAGTTGTGTCTTCAATTTATGAATCAAGAATTGCAGTTAATGGTTGGTTAGAATCTAGAAGTGCTGTAAAGACGTGGTCAGATTTTGGATGGAATAAATTTGATACAATTCTAAGATCAGCTCAGGGTAAACATAGAAGTCTTAAAAAAACGATGAAAGATTTAAGCCATTTAGATTATATTTTCTATAATGGTTTCAATGCTAAAGGTCAGCGAGTAATTTATAACTTCTCAGTTAATGAGCATATGTATACTTCAAGACCCGCTGTTTCTTTTTATTATGATAAGCCTAGGAAAGTACGAAACATTAGAACTATGATTAAAATGGGGCAAATGGCATTAGGGTTTGTTCCTAAAATACCAGCATTTATAAAATCACAAGTACATAGCTTTGCTAGTTCATATTATGTACAGCAAAGTTTAAATGATGCTTTTCTTTATGCTTATTTTGAATCAAGAGAGGATAGTGAAGAGAAGAAGCAAATAAAAGAACAAATCTCGAATCCTTATATCGTTCTTTAATTAAAAAGTATTAATATGGGCTGCAATATTTTGTATCGCAGCTCATATTATCTATTTTTTTTAGTTTTTACTCAGAGGGACTATTTGATTATTTTTTAGAACTTAAAACAATCCCATTTTCAGTGTTGCGCCTAGCATAAGTTTACCAGCATCATTTCTGTTGTGAAGATTTACTCCGGCTTCAATATTGAGCCCTGTATGAACTTCGTATAATGCTTCAATATTGAAAAAACTATCTTCTGCTAATTCAAGGTCAGTGATTTTATCTTGTCCATCGTTAGCTGTATAAACGCACGTCTCTGCATTTAATTTGATCTTATTAGTGACGCAATAGGTTCCATGTGCTTTAAGTAGAGTGTAATTGCGTCGTCCAAATGTTGTTTTGCGTGAAAGGGTACCAAGGAATTTATCACTAAAGCCAATAAGAACCTTATTCCCCATCGAGAACCCTCCGTATGTATTGTCACTTTTTTTGTCTTGGATTGAAAAAAATCCTGGCTCTATAATGACGAAGCCAAGTAGTATATTGTCAGTTACGATAGCTGCACCTAATAAATCTACAGCGCCGGTCATTCGAGTAGTTCTGTTGTTGGATTCATAAAGACTCTCAATTCCTACTAAAAAGTTAGAGAAAGTATCAGGGTAATCCTCTGTATAGACTTTAGAAAAATTGACATCAAGAACTTCTATGTTCTTAAAGTCAGATCCAGCTGAAACTGAAATTAAATCAGTCTTTATAAGATTTTTTAATCGTAAACTTATTTGATCTTCAGTTACTTGGGCAAAGGTATTAATTACTAAAAGCATACTGAAAGCAAAAAGAATTTTTTTCATTTTATATCCTTATGTAAACTATTTTTTATATCTTAGCTTAAAAGAAAGAGAAGAGGATTTCAGATTGTTATATTTATAGGGAGTGTTGATTTTTTCTACAGTAGGTAATGCAGTACTTGAAGTGGTATTAGCTTCTACATAGTATAAAATTAGCAAATTCATTCTAATGATGAAAGAGATTTAAAGTATTAGCTTTTTTAGAAAACTCCAACTATCGGACTGCTTATTGAGAATATAGTAATAAGATGACTATTAAGAGAAATTAAAAAGTATTAATATGGGCTGCAATATCTTGGATAATGCAGTCCTCTAAATTTTGTAAGTGTTGCATTTCAGGAGCAGGACTTACTTTAATCGCATCATATATCTCTTCATCAGTCGCTCCGATAATAGGGCCGTGGATTGCTCCTTCTCCATTTTGGCCATGGCAACTCACGCAGTTTTTACTGAAATATTCTTGAGCACCTATGCTAGCATCACCTTGAGTTCTATCTGTTGGTAAACAGTTCCCATTCAAAGTCGTTGTTGTAGAGCTGGATGTTGTCGTACTACTTGAGCTAGAAGTGGATGATGAAGAACTTGATGTTGTACTAGTAGTTGTAGTAACTGCTTCTTTTTCCAAAGAACTTATTAATTGATCATTACAAGAAACGAAGAAAAAAGATAAAATCAGATATTTCATTTCTTTAGTATATAACTATTTTTATTTAGAGGTAATTCGGAGAAAATATCTCCAATAATAGAATATTTCTCTCGGGAATCAGGAGTGGAATTAATTAGCACTTTTAAGTATCTTAGACTCGTGAGCTTAGTATCTACTTATAAAAAATTTAATAAAGAAGAATTTGAAAATTTAAGTATAGATAAACTTTTTACTTATAATTTCTCATTAGATGATTATCTTGCCTCTGAGCTTTCAGGCTGGTCTGAAAATAGACAAAAAGAATTTTTAAAAGGAAGAGAGATAGCAAAGAATCTTCTACTAAAACTTGGATGTGAAGAAAAAGATATCAATTTAGAAAGATTAGAAACGAAGGAATGTTCTTGGCCTAAAAATTACTGTGGCTCTATCTCTCATGCGCGCTTGAAAACTTCAGGAGAATATACTTTTTTTGTCGCTACTTCTGATTCTTCAACTTCACTTGGAGTAGATGTAGAGTATGTTGAAAGATTTAAAGATCAAATATCTAAGCAATTTATGAGTAATCAAGAAAATCAGATGAATAATATGTCTTTGGATGAACAAGAATATCAAGCTCTTATTTTCTCAAGCAAAGAAGCAATTTTCAAGGCCATTTTCCCTTTATATCAAAAATATTTTCATTTCTTTGATGTTGAATTAGATCATATAGAAATACTTGATAATGATTTTTTATCAAATTTTTCAATCCTAAATAAAGAGATTAAAGATAAAATTCAAATTGAATCCATTAAGGTGCATACAAATTTTAAAGATGGTTGTGTGTTTTCTTTTTGTGAAACTAAACAAACTTAAAGCTCTTGTTTCTTTTTCAGAACAAATCATTTTTTTTGTATAGTTCTTCTTTGACTTCTTAGATGATGAACTCCTAATTTTCAAAAAAGGAGATCTATTGAAAGTATTTTTAATTTTTAGTTTATTTTACATGCAATTTAGTATAGCAAGACCGATTCTCTCTCAGGGAAAGGGTATTAAAATCAACAAGCTTTTAACTTTATACCCTGATCATCAGAACAAAAATTTATTCTATTTTTATGCTGACAGCTCAGAAATTTCGCTTGATAAGCATGGATATCCTAAGTTTTCTTTGGTCTATGACTCAGAAGGTGGTTTTGTTCATGGTGCTTTTAAATTAAGTATTTCCGAGGAAATGAAATTGGCCATAAAGGATTTTAGAGTAAATTACCCGAATGCCACTCTTACTCATATGCCTATATTAGAAAATTCACTAGAAGCAGGAGTTTCAGTTGAAGGTTCTAACTTATTTGCAAATTTCAAACACGCCGACAAAGGAGCACCTATTGGAGGCGAGACAGGTTTTTCAGGAGAACTGACTTCAAGGGGAGCAAAACTTTTTTCTGAAAGCTTAAGAGGCTCAAACCCATTTTCATTAAATCAGTGTATCACCGTTTCTGGTTTATCTGATCATTTAGATGCTCATATAAGTATTGATTGGAGGGAGTCTTATAAAGAATTACAGGCAAGTTTTAAAGGCAAGATATGGATAATTGGGCTAGATCTTAAGGGTGTAGTAAAAAAACTTATCAAAAAAGGCATTGTAAAAATCACCAGAAACGGAGGCGATGAGAACGATCAAGCTTATATTCGGAAAATGGCCGAGATGCTAATAAAAGAGTTTCTTACTCCTGTCACTGAGCTTATTAATGGAAGTAGTAAATCTAAAGGTAAAAGTTTCTTAGGCATGAAGTTTAAGATGAAATACGAAAGTTACAAAAGTGTTGCAGATATTGATTTCTATCTATCAGAGAGAGTAAATCTCGAAAAAAAGCATTGTTTATTACTTGGAATGGAATCTATTCAAGAAAATTACGACACATTAGTTAAATATATTAAAGGAGAGTAAATGAAGTTTTTAATTTTAATTTTTATAGTTTGTAGCGCTTGGGGACAAGACATTCATCATTGGGTTGATGAGTATGAAAAAAAAGTTTTCTTTGTTCCAAAGCTAGAGTTAAAAGTTTCTTTGGTTGAGTTGAAAGAGAGTGAGGATGATTGGGGAACACTTATTATTGATTCGAATTATTCTTCTGATGAGGTTGAAAAAGATGTTGATCTGAATAATCTAAAAAAGAGGTATAGGGATTATGAATTTAGAAATCTTAGAACCATTAAAAGTAAAGATGTTATAAGTTTAAGAATACTACCTTTAAAAAAGAATGTAAGCGTTCAGCTTCGAAACTCAATGCATGGAGTGTATTTTTACTTGCAAGTTGATTTAGATCAAAAGAATTTTTTGAAAATCAGGGAGAGTTTACTCGGAGAAGAAAAGTTAGTTTTAATAGAAGATGAATTCGAAGTTTCTATGAAAAAAAATGAGATAGTAGAAGAGGTAAGTCTTGGAAATAAAGTATGTAGAAAACTCTTTTCTAATGGGAATTCAACATATTCAGTTCTTAAGAATTACTTTAAACAGTTACATTCCTTAGAGCAAAAAGAATTTAAGTTTAATAGCACTTATGAAAGTTTGAGAGATAATCTTTTGTATGGCTGCGTGATGCAGGACATGAGTCAGAGTGTGAGTAGTTTTAAAGAACTTTTATTAACTAAATTATATGAAAACAGATCAGTCAAAGAGATAAAAGGGCAAACCATTAAGCTTGAGAATAAAAAAGCAAAAATTAACATCGTTACTAAAGTTATAAGCTATAAGGAGATTAAATGAAGAGAGTAATATTCATATTTTTATTCATATTTTTTTCTTGTAATGAAACTCAAGTAAAAAGAAACTCTGAGAAACAAGATGTTGAAATTGAATTAGAAACATCAAAGCAAGAGATCATGAAATTAGATGAGATCAAAAAAATGGATCAACTTGATCTAGCACAATTAATTGTACTCAATGCGATGATGCGAGAAGTCTCACAAGAGCAGGTTTTTTCTTTGGATCACTTCTATAGAATTGATTGTTTTAATTCCCAGTGTTCAGTCACAAAAAGGAGAAATTAATGATAAAAATTATCGTCTTACTTTTTAGTAGTCTTAGTTTTTCTTTGCCTGTACTTGATGCCAGTGCTGCTAGTAATACTATGCTAACAATTTATCCAGATCATAAAGATTTAGATCTTTTTTATGCTGTTCCTAAAAGCTTAGAAATCGCAATTGATGAGAATACAAAAAAACCATTGTTTTCTTATCATGAGTCAAAAGATCATTGTCGTTGGATTCATCCTCGATGTAAGCCAAAGGCAACGATTAGAGTATTATTAAGGCCTAAGTATGATAAGTTAATGCTAGAACATATTAGGCCGTCTTTACTAAAACTCTCTCAGAATCCATTAATAGTGGGAGCACCATATAGCTTTTCATATTTAAAGCTCGAGAACTCTTTTGATGAAATAGATAAAGAAAAATCTTTTTGCGAGCACAAAGCAGGACAAGCAGGAACGTTTCAAGCTTGTGTGATTCATTTAACTGAAAAAGGGGTGGAGCTTCATAGAAGATCACTCATGGATGCTATGAGCTTAGTTGTACATTTGGAGTATAAGATCAAAGGTGTTGTTCAGAATATCGAACTAGGTTATGAAAACTTTGAGATCGATACAGGAGTCAGTGGAACTATAGGATCAAGTATTTTGAAGTATCATCCTGATTTATTTTTAGATCACAAGGGAAGAGTAATAGAAGAGATCTAGGCAAGTAAAATGAAATTAGATATTACTAAACAGTAATATCTAATTTTCTTAAACTTTTCTGTTCTTTGGAAAAAAGTGCAAGGCAAGTATGCTCATCTGTGCTAAAAAGACTGATCCAATAAAAATTGCACCACCCTCACTAAAACCATAAGAATGAAGCCCAGAAGCTAAAATATAATTTACCCCAAACCATGCCATAATGACTGATAAAAAAGCCGCTGCAATGAGTGGGATAAAATTTTTATCATTAATCCAAGACGTATATTTTCCGTGAAGAATGGCCATGTAAATTAACAGTGCAATTAAACTCCAAGTTTCTTTTGGATCCCAACCCCAGAACCTCCCCCAAGAATAATCGGCCCAAACTCCACCTAAGATAACACCAGCTGCGAGCAAAACCACTCCAATCTGAACACATGTATAGATCACTTTTACTTGATGCTTCGGCTTATCCACTCCTTTGCCAAGACTAGTTTTAACAATGTAGATGTTGGCAAGTATCCAGCTAATAGCTAAAGCGGCATAGGATAAAATCACACAAGTTACATGAGTACTTAACCAAAAATTATCTCTTAACACTGGTTCAAGATTTTTAATGGCGGGGTTAAGCATATTATTAGCAAAGATCATCATGAATAGGCATAAAACATTATAGCCCAAACCTGCGATTAAAAAGATTTTTTCTTTTTTGAAAAGTGTTAATACATAAGCAATGAGTGCTGCTCCAAAACCTGAAAACATCACTGTTTCATACATATTGGTAATTGGTGCTCTACCAGAAACATAAACTCTCACAGCAATTGCTAAAACTTGAATGATTAAAGCAATAACAGCAAAGCTCATGCCAAGTGCATTCTTTTTGAAAATAGAAAGAGAAAAAATAGAAAGTAAAATAAAGATAATCGCAATGCCAAAGGGATGATACTTAAACAAGTAATGCTCAAACATATAAGTATTCCCCAGTTTTTTTTGATGATCACTTACTTGAAATAAAGAGTTAAACTCATTTAGTGATAAAGAATCAAGGCCTCTCCATGTAGAACTTTTATCATAGAGGCTAAAGAGCTTTCCTTTTTTTATAGCATTGACGTAATTTATTCTACTAGAAATTTTTTGAAGTTCTTTTTTATAACTATTATTTTCTTTGATCTTCATCATGGCAGCTCTAATTTCCATAGAATAGCCTTCAAGATCAGAGAAGTTCATAGAGGTTTTATTCTGATCAATCTCAAGAAGTTTTCTTGCTTTTACATGTTCAATTTTAATTGGAAGATCTAAGTCTTTCGGATCATAAAACTCATTACTTAAAAGACAAAGCGCTTTAGCTTTTGAAAAGCCAAAAGGTTTTTTTTCAGGAGTAATGAATTTAAATACTTCTACAGACAAAACTGAAAAAGGTTTAATTCTTCCATCTGCTTGGACTGGGATGGTTTCTATATTTTGATCGCAAGTGGAGCTGGAAAAACCGATATTGCTTAAAACAATGCTAATAAATAAAAAGAAAAATTTGTTCATAAAGAGGCCTTTCTTAAAGAAATAATCTTACGTCTTAAAACGAAGTGATAAAACGAACCAAGTACTAAAAGTAATGAACCTAAATATTTAAGCCATCTTCCTGGATCATAATTAACTGTGAGTATTGAGCCGTATTGACCGGTTTTTGGATCTTGAAAATAAGAAGATTGATAAAATGTAAGTCCTTCATATTTTAAAGGGTTGTTCATAAAGATATGATGCTTACTAGATCCACCATCAAAAACTGTAACAAAACTCTCATAAGATGCTGGTTTGTTAGTCCCAGGATCTACATTCATCTTGAATCGATCAAGCGTGATTTGATAAGGAAGTTTGTGAGCTTGGTTTCTTAAAGAAAAATAATATTCTTTCCCATCAATCACTGGTTTGAGAGGAGTTCCTCGTTTTACAAAAAATTCTTTCTCTCCAGCTTTTGTCTGAACGCTAACCTTAATTGCTCTTTGCTTTCCTTTGATAAGCTCATTTGTATCCTGGATTGGCGTCACTGGAATAGGTTTTAAAATAGGATATTTCTTATCATGATGAGTAAGTAGTTTTACCTGAAAGCCCATCCAAGGAAGCTCGATGATTTGATTTAACTCTTTTGTCATCCATAACTCATCACTTTGATCAAAATAAGAAACAGATCTCCCAAATAAAAATAAATGAGGCTTGTCTTTAAACATATTCCTAGAGAAAAGCCTTAAAGGTGAAATTTCTTTTACTTTTAATTTTTGATCTTGATCAATATAAACCGGAAGAGGGGAGAGCTTTGGAACAAAAATTTCTTCTTGTTCGGAGTTTTTTGCTCTTAAAATTTTCAATCCTGTTGGAGTTGTTTTTTCTTCAAAAGAAATATTTTCAAGACAGACTTGATTTAGTGAATCCCAAATTAAATGATCCGCTTGATTAGCTTTGAAGCATTTTGCAAAACCAACAGGTAAGTAATGAATATTTAGTGGACCTAGGGATTTAGAGCTTTCAAAATCTGCTTTATCATGAAGAGAAAAGGTAAGCTCCTCACTCAGCATGTCATTAAAGAGTTGATAAGTAGAAGAGTGATACCTACTTGTCTTGATACTATCTTTCCATTCCAAAGTCTCATCAGCATAAGGTAGGTAGGTTTGTATTTTAATATTTCCAATAGTTTGGTTTATATCAGTGGCTTTATATACTGCAGGTAAAGGAATAGTCTCTTCGATTAGTGGAGTTTTAAAAAAAAGTTCATCTTCTTGAGAGACAACATATTGAGCTGGAGTATTTGGTTCAAGAGTAATACTAGAATCAATTCCAGCGTAATAAGAAACAAAAGAACCTATAAAAAGTAATAAAAGTCCTAGGTGTAAGGTATAAAAACCATAAAGCCTTTTCTTAAAAGGCATTCTAAATAAAGTTGCTGTGAAAATACTAAGAAACATTAAAAATTGAAGCAGCATGAATGGAATAGACTTATAAACATGTCTTCCAGCATACTCAGCCCCATGATAACTTTCTTGAAAAGTTCCATAAGTTAAATAGGCCGCAAAGATGAGGATGATAATAACGGCAAATTTAACTTCACCAATGAACTTTTCAATTTTTTTAATGAATTCCACTTAACTAACATCTTACTGGTATAAAGACCTTGAAGCAATTAAATGACTTTAGATAAACCTAGAACAATGCTATAGATAAAAATTTGATGCAATAAATAGATAGGTAGGGATTTTTGAGAAATATAGCTAATCCATCTTAAAGAATCGGGGCAACTAATTGCTGAAAAGAACTTAATTAAATAGCTTGAAAGGCCCATTCCAATCAAAAAAACTCCAAGCCAAGGATACAAAGAAATATAATCCATAGATTTTATTTTAATTGAGTCCATTGGATCAGTGAAAGGGATAATATTTAAGAAATAATTGAGTTGAATCATTAAGCCTAGAATTAGTGGGGCAAGTGTTTTCCCTAAAAAAAGAGAAGCTATCAATGAGCAACTAGCAATACAATGAAGAGTTCCAAAAAAAATCCAGTATTTAGGAAATAAAACATAAGTTGCAAGTGAGATTAAGGCCGCAAAGAAAGCAATCTTAAATATTCTGAACCTAAGTTTTGTGAAATTTTTTAAGACACCTTCGAATTTAGCATTGAGATTGAGACTCATACCACTTGAGAATAAAAATAAAGGCACAATAATTCTTGGTAAATAATACCAAAAAGGAGCTCTCATATTGATGTTTACTACTCTTTCTAGACTTAAATCATAACCTGTGTGATAAATCACCATAAGAATAATGGCCAAAAACCTTAATAAATCTATAAAAAATATTCTTTGACTGTGATCCTTTAGAGGACTATAGAATTCATAGAATAGTTTTTTTACAATACTCATAACTTATAAATTTAGTATAAAATGAAAAAAGTCTTTATCAAGCATTGGGAATTTATTTTTTTTACTATAGCTTTAGGCTTTTTTTCTGGTTTTGGTCAGACATATTGTTTAGCACTTTTTAATACTTCTATATCGAAAGTATTTAATCTGAGTATCTCAGAGATTGCGAGTATATATGGGTTTGCGACTCTAGCAGCTTCAATGTTTTTACCAATATCTGGTAGTCTTATCGATAAAAAAAGTATCAAAACCCTAATTTTAATTGTTTCAATAGGAGTATTATTAAGTTTTTTTTCTTTAAGTATTTCTACTTCCGTTGTTGGGTTATTCTTATCCTACATGTTCATAAGATTATTAGGACAATCAACATTGCCTATGATCGGAGATACTGCCATATCAAAGTCCTTTGGAAGAAATAGAGGGAAGATACTAGGATTTAAAAATATAGGGAAATCTCTTGGAGAAGGAACAATTTCTCTTTTGGTTTTGTTTTTCTTAGCTAATTGGGGATTTTCAGGGGCAACGAAAGCCGTTGGATTAAGCTTTATTCTGATTTTAGTTCCAATAACATTTTATTTTCTTAGAAATTTTAAAGCAGAAATTTTTTATCATGAAAATGTGGTTGTATCTGAGATTAGACAAAATAAAACTTATAAAGAAGTTCTAAAGGATTATAAACTCTACATGTTATTGGTTGGAAATGTAGCTCTTGGGTTTATTTTGACGGGGATTTTTTTTCATTATAATTTTTTGATCAACTTTAAAGGTTGGGAAGAATCTCTATGGGCCAGCTCGTTTGTTTTTTATTCTCTTACTCAATTAATCTTTACATTTTTAACAGGATTTTTAGTAGATAAGTTTGGATCATTTAGAATTTTTTCTTACAAATACCTTCCTCTTATCATTGCTATGTTTATATTTATTACTTGGGATTCAACATTTAGTTGTATTATTATGTTTTGTTTTATTGGAATGAGTGTAGGAATGGCCAACGCCACTGGAGGGCCATTAATGGCAGAGCTTTTCGGAGATGAATTTTTAGGAAGAGTAAGTGGAGTAGGTGCTAGCATTGTTGTTATTTCTACAGCAATTGCTCCTTCATTATTTGCTTATCTTTACGAATTTATAGGAGTGGAACTAACGAGTTGGATAATAATTGCGTTTCTTAGTTTTTCTACACTTCTTTTATTTTTATCTATTCATCTTTATAAAAAAGTAGAAAAGGCTTAGTTGCTTTAATACTAAATTTACCTGCTGCTTTATTATGAAGGCCTTGAGAACTAAGAGCTATGAGTCGTATTGTGCCTTGGTAAGTTAAGTTTCCATCCAACTCTATTAAGTTTTCCATCAAAGAGCCTAAGGAGAACTCAGAATTTAACTCAAACTGAAACTTTCCTTTTTGATAGATAGAGAGAATGTTTTTTGTTTTGTAAAAAAAATCAATTTTCTCTATTGAGGAATTTTCATGTAGAAATTGGTAAGCTTCACCAATGTTAAAAAGGTGATGATCAAAGTCTTTGCCCCAGAAGCCATAAAGTTCATATGTTTTAGCTTTTGAAGACTTGTTTAATGCATAATATAGATCAGATCGATCTTTATTAGTTGATAGTAAGTTTTCTGGTTTTTTATCAGATGAATCACCATCTCCAATACTGCTAGTCTTAGGAGCACTCACTTGATCTTTAAAATTCAACCCACCATCAACAAATATAACCTCAGATTCAAAAGAGTACTTTTGATGAGTTTCTAGCAAGGGACCAATAAGAATTCGTTTATGCATAGACAATCTTTAACAGAAATCATTGCAAAAATTAAGAATTTTCAATACAGTTTATGTAAAAGATCATTGTTTAGGAGAGTTTGGTGAAGTTACTTTCAGTTATTTTTTGTTTTTCTTTTATGCTATCAGCTCAAGATTTAGCCAGGGGAGAGAAGCTATATAAAAAATGTACCGCTTGTCATGGCAATGATGGGCTAGGAAAAAAATCTCAGAAAGCTCCAATGATTGCTGGGCAGTTTGAATGGTATTTGAAAGAACAAATTTATAATATAAAAAATGGCACGAGAGCAAATAATAATACAAAGAAAATGATGCCTTATGTGAAGAATTTAAGTGATGAAGATATTTCTAATTTAAGTGCATATATTGCTAGTATGCCTAAGAAAAAATAAGAAGAATTATTATGAGTAAAAAAGATCCAAAGTTAGTTTTCAAAAAATGTGAAACGGAAGATGATTTAAAAGATGTTTATGATTATGATGCTGATGTCTTTGCTGAAGCCGGTGATTTTGAATGGTCACTAAAAAACCTAAAACAAGAACAAACTGAGGGCTGGGATATATATTCTGTAACTTTTAAAGCTGAAAAAGAGATTATAGCGGCTTTATTTATGAAAAAAGATGGCAAGGCCTTGTTAACAAAAAATACGGCAGTTAAGATGAGTCACAAAGGACTAGGTGTATCTCATAAAATAAAAGAATTCTTTGAGCAAAAAGCCAGAGAAGATAAGTTTTCTAATATCGTGCACTTCTGTGCTGTTGATAATTTTAGGAATATCGGACTAAATGAGTCTTATGGCTACGACAAGGTTGACACCCGTAAGAACGGTGAAGTTCTTCAGTGGGAAAAGAAACTCTAATTTCTCTCATCTTTAAATAAATTTAGTAAGTTTTGTAAGAACCTTTTTACAAAGAGTTGACGCATCTATGAATATTCTAGATCATTTTAATAGTTAGTTTTAAATATTCTAAACGTTTTAGGAAAAGGAAGGAATCGTGAGAAAGAAAAATTTCTTAATGCTCGCTGTAGCATTTTTCATGTCCGCAAATACGTGGGCCATTAATCTTCAGAATTATTATTTTTCTGATGCTTACAAGTATGCAGTCATCGAAGACTCGTTACTTTTAAAACATCCAGGAAGATGGGTAGTTCATTTAAGTGGTGCTTACGTTAAGCAACCTCTTGTTATTGCCAAAGATGTTAACTCTGGAGACAAAGTTGGTGTTGTTGTTGATAACCATTTGATTGGTACATTAGGTGCTAGTTATTATTTAAAGAGATATTTAGCAATTGGTGCTGATATAAGTTATGTGAAGCAATCAATGAGTGATGAGACTGCGGCTTTGAATGGCGGTAATAATGATGCCATTGCCAGAGCACAGGTTGGTATTGATTGTTCTGCTGGTTCTGCTGGGCCATTTAGCGATGGATCAACAGTAACAGGTGGTACAAATACATTTGGTGGTTCTCGGTGTAATGGAAATGAAAACCCATTTTATAATATTCAAAATGGTAATGGTGACGTTGGATCTATCGGTGATGTACGTTTAAGAGCAAAGTGGAGATTTTATAGAAATGCTAAAAGAAGAATGGCATTTGCTCTTTTACCAGCTATTGATTTACCTACTGGTAAGTCTGAAGCCTTCAACACTTCTCATAAAATTAGATTTAACATTATGGGTGTTTTTGAAAAAGTTTGGAAAAGACTTGGTATGCAATTAGGTGCTGGTTATTCTCATGGTTCTGAATCAGAATTAGATGTAATCGATTATGATAAATTAATTAAAGTTCAAGGTGGTTTATCTTATAGGATCACTAAAAAGTTCAATGCAAACCTAGAGCTTGATTATAGGCACACAATTGGAACAGACTCTATTCCTACAAATGCAGCAAATACAGAAAAGATCGATCAGAACTCAATGGATATTTATCTAACTGGTAAATACAAAGCTCACAAAAACTTTGATATTTACGCTGGTGCTGGTGTTGCTGGATTCAACGAAGTTGATCTTGGGAATATTACACTTTTTGCTGGTCTAAAGATTCATCCAGGGCCAAGAGAGAGAGTTGAGAAAGTTAAAATTATTGAAGAAGAACCAGAACCAGTTGTTGAGCCACTTCCGCCAGCACCACTTAGAGCTGAGTTAATTTCAATTTCAGATCAAACTGTTACTGTTGGTCAGTCAATCTCTATGATTGATATTAATGAGTTAAACTCAGGAATGGATGCTTCTACTAATGGTGATGCGATTAATTATGTTTGTACTTATGATAAAGTTATTGATGATGCTGTAGTGAGTGGAATGCCTTGTACGTCTTTACCAGGATTTCAATTTGATACAACAACAGGTATGGCTTCTTGGACAGTTCCTTCAGGTTATGAAGGTGAGTACGAGTTTAATGTTGATGGTTTCATTAACGGAGAGAAGTTTGATAATGAAATGTGGATCATTAGAGCTATTGCTCCAGCACCAGTTGCAGCTCCTGCTCCGGCACCAGTTCCTGAAATTATCTCTGATAGATCTCAAGAATCTAGCTTAGGTACTTTATTTAGAGCTGAGAGAGTTTACTTCAACAATAACAGAACAAATATTGTAGATAGCACTGTTAATGTTTCAGCTCAAGAAGCGAAGCTTAATGAAGTTGCTCAGTACTTAATTGAAAACGAAGGAAGTGTTTCTAGAGTTATCATTGAAGGTTATGCTTCTAAAGTTGGGCCCAAAAGTAATAACAATAGATTATCTGTTGGTAGATCTGGAAATGTTAAGCAATACCTAATCCAAAGAGGTGTTAATCCAAGTCTTCTTGAAACAGTTTCTTACGGAGATGACTACTTAAATGAAGAGCCAGAGCATTGGCAAAACAGAAGAGTAGAATTTAGAATTTATAATTACTAATAAAGTAGTTAAAAACTAAATATTAAGAAGAGGGGGCTTTAGGGCTCCCTTTTTTTATACTAAAAGCAAGAATAAACAAGTCGAGCAGCCGCAGCTAGAAGACTAATTTTGAAAATATAAGTAAAGACAGTTTTATTAATCTTTTTTAAGACCGCAATCCCAATCCAATTTCCTATTAAAGCTCCAAAGACTAAAAAAAGAGTTTCATATCCATAAGTGAAATAATTAAAACCTAAGGCAAGAAAAGAAGGAATCTTTATTAGGTGAACAATCATTTGAAAACAAGATTTTGTAGCAACAAGTTCTTCTTTGTTAATATCATCTCGTAAAAAAAATGGAGCAAGAAATGGACCAACTGATCCAATAAGTATTCCAAGTGTTGATGCCATTAATCCCAGGATAGAAAATTGCCATTCTCTTAATTTAAACTGAGGCATCTTTTTGGGTTTAAAAACAACAAAAATAATAAGGCCTGCAATGAGTAGTTTTAAAGTTTTTTCTGAAATATCTTGTTTTAAAAGTAATGTCCCTAAGTACGCACCAATTGGAGCACCTAAAAGAAAATAGAGAGTCATTTTCTTTTTTATAAACTTTCTTAAAATCCATGATCTCGAAAGATTAGCACTTAACTGAACAATGCCATGAATTGGGACAAGTGTTCTTATAGGAAAAAATGCAGTGAGAATTCCTAAAAGAATAGCTCCGCCCCCCATGCCTGAGACTGATGAAATAAATCCTGTTAATAAAGAGGGCAGTAAGAATAGGAGATGGGTGATAGTCATAATCAATAAAATTATTTTAATTGTGTTAATAGAGCAAGGTAAATTTACCTCTTGAAAATATTATTTTCTTCCTTTGTTATGATGAGAGTATGCAATTAAGAGGAGCACAGCGCTATTTAGAGCTTATTTTAAGGAAATTAGAACGATGGATGGATGCCTGTGTTAATATGCTCCCAAATCTTGTTGCGGCAGCTGTAGTATTTTTTGCCTTTTATTATCTAGGTAAATTAGTAAGAAGCTCTTATCGAAATATTGCAAATCGCTTTTCAGGCAATAACCAAACTGTCAGTTCAATTATTAGCACTACAATTTTTTGTTTTATCGTTGGAATTGGGCTTTTTTCAGCTCTTGAAATATTAAGACTTGATAAAGCTGTTACTTCTTTACTAGCAGGTGCAGGTGTTATTGGTTTAGCACTAGGTTTTGCCTTTCAAGAAATTGCTTCAAACTTTATGGCCGGAACCATGATAGCTTTTGAGCGTCCTTATAGAATAGGTGATATTATTGAAATAGATAAGCACCTAGGTGTAGTTAGAGAAATATCGTTAAGAACAACAAGTATTGAAACTTATCAAGGACTTGAAATCATTGTTCCAAATAAAATGATGTTTTCTAATACAATGATTAATTACACTTCAACTCCAAGAAGAAGAATAGATCTTGAAGTTGGGATTTCTTATAACTCAGATCTTGATCAAGTAAAGGATGTGATTAAAGGAGCGTTAGAAAATCTTTTTGGAAGAATTCAATCTGAGCCTGTAGAGGTTTATTATAATAAGTTTGATGATTATTCTGTTAATTTGAATGCTCAAGTTTGGGTAAAGTATCCAGGAAATAAAGGATATTTCAGGGCCTATGATGAAGCGATATGTTCTATTAAAAATGCTTTTAAAACTCATGCTGTAGAAATTCCATTTCCAGTGCAAACTATTGAAATCATTAATAAACCTAAGATTTAGCTTGTAGATATTACAATGAATATTGCTTTTATGACGAAGTGCGCTATATTCTCTGCGCTATGAAAATTTTATTATTTGTATTTATCAGTTCACTTTCTTTTTCTAACTTTTTCACACCTGAAAGTCCCTATATGGAGAGGCAAAAAGAGTTTTGGAAAAAGATGTATACAGAAGTTTCAATTAGCGAAACAGTTATTCATGATAAAAATGAACCTTCAATTATTTATAAAACAATTGATCATGAAGGATATTCTCATAGAAGTAGAATAAATAAAGTTAGAAAAGAAATCAAAAAACTAAGAGCTAGTCTTAAGAGTATAGCTAGAAAAAGAGGGAAGAGACTTAGTGCTAGAGAAAGAAAAATCTATAATCAAATCCCTAAGGAGTATAGAAATTTCTCTAAAAGAGCAAAGGGACTACGATACCAGCAGGGGATGAGAGAAAAGTTTGCTAAAGGTGTTGCTAGATCTCATAAATATATTGATAGAGTAAAAGAGATTTTTTTAAGTTATGAACTGCCTGAAGAGCTTGCTTATTTAGCTCATGTTGAAAGTTCTTATAATTACAAAGCTTATTCTTCGGTTGGTGCAGCAGGAATTTGGCAATTTATGAGAAGATCAGCGAAATTATTTAAGTTAAAAATTACAGATCATATTGATGAAAGATTAGATGTTCTAGCAGCAACTGATGCAGCAGCCAGACACTTTAAAGAAAATAAACTCATTCTTCCTACATGGCCAATGGCAATTACAGCTTATAATCATGGGCCATCAGGAGTGAGAAGAGCAGCTAAAAGAGTTGGCTCTACTAAGTGGGATAAAATCGTTACTAGATATAAATCTAAAAGTTTTAGGTTTGCCTCGAAAAATTTCTATGGTTCATTTATGGCAGCAGTGGAAGTTGCAGATAATTACTATGAATATTTTCCTGAGTTAGTAGTAGAAGATCCAAAAGAAATGTTAGAGGTGAGATTAGATAGAAAAATGAAGATTAATGAAATCTTAGAAGAGCAACAATTAACTTTAGAAAAATTTAAAGACTATAATCCTTTTATTAAAAGAAAAGTGTATAAAAATAAGCTTGCTCTTCCTAGTAATACAAAAATCTATATTCCAGCTGCTCTTTATGAACAACCTAAAGTGCAGGAGAAAGCAAACTCTATATGGGATAAGGTAAAAGGCTTTTTTACTTCTCTTTTAGGCACTTCAGAGAAAAAAGTAGCCAAGCTATAAAAGAGCTACATGCCAAGAGTATTAGTGTCTCTTAAATCAAAAATACCATCATTGTTTTTATCAAGTAGTGTCTCAGGTTCAGTATGAAGACATTCAGCAGTGATAAAAATGTTTTTATAGAATATCTTCCCATCTTCTGTTTCTTTATAAGAGAAATTAACTGCAAAGCCTAGCATTGATCGAATTATTGGATTTCCATTTACAATATCACCCTCATTAAAATAAATAGGACCGATTAAACTTTGAATTGAAGTAAAGCCATCATTATACCAATAAGTGATTTGCTTATTTAATTGATTGCTACAGTTTTTAGAAAATCCTAAGGTTGCTGAGAGTAGAGAAAAAAATACTAAGCTTTTAAGTAATATATTATTCATTAACAAATCTCCTTGTATTTATAGCGTGAAAAATAGCACTAGATCTACAATTCGTAAAGCCTGTTCAGGACAAGCCATGTTTTTGTTTTAAGCACTTCAGAGAAAAAAGTAGCCAAGCTATAAGAAAGGAGACTCCTCCAATTGGTACTAACATTGCAAAAAATTTAATACTAGTAAGAGAATAGAGATAACAGCATCCACTAAAGATCAGTATCCCTAATAACATTAAACGACATTCTAATTTTAAGTTTATTTTTTTTATTTCAGAAATGATGATTAAGAACATAATTCCAAAAGAGTGAAAGAAGTGATAAAGGTTCCCCGTTTTATAAGTAGCTAATGCTTTTTCTGAGACTTTACCTTCTAAGCCATGTGCTCCGAAAGCACCAAGCATGACTGCAAAAAATAATAAAAATCCAGGCAGTGAGTATTTTCTCATAAACCCTGAGACCTATATTTTTTGATTGATTCTTGAATTTTTCCTACTCTATTTTCAGGATTAGGGTGAGTGCTAAAAAATTCAGGTTGTTTTCTACCCCCACCACTTGCAGCTTTTAAAATCTTCATCACTCCAACCATTTGCTCTGGATCATAATTAGATTTCATCATTAATCTAATACCTAAATCATCAGATTCTAGCTCTTGGCCTCTTCCATATTTCATTCCAACTACTGATCCGATCATGGCCGCAAGTTGGCCTCCACTATAATCTCCAGTAACTAAAACAGCAGCATTAGTTAAACCTTTGGTAAGTTGATCCTTAGCAACTCTTTGAGCTCCATGACGAGCTAATACATGTCCGATTTCATGGCCTAAAACTCCTGCTAATTGATCTTCATTTTCTAATTTTGAAAACAATGCTTGAGTAATAAAAACTTGTCCACCTGGAAGAGCAAAAGCATTAACCGTTTGAGGATCTGCTAAAAGATGAAAATCAAATTTATAACCAGAACTTGCTGCAATAGAATTATCAACTAATTTTTTCCCAACTCTATCTACATAAGCTTGAGCTTTTTCATCTGGGTGTAGTCCACCATGTTGTTTGGCCATATGAGGAGCACTTTGAAGTCCAAGTGCAATTTCTTGTTCTTGGTTAAGTCCTATTCTTTGTTTTTTTCCTGTAATCTCGTTGTATTCAGTTTTAGAGTAATAGCTTAGAACATGATAACCAGCATAGATTAAGCCCAAAAAAAGCATGATTTTTAAGCGTCCACCTCCTGGCCTTCTACCCATTCCCCCTCGTTGTCCAAATGTATTTCTTCTTCTAAATAAACCCATGAGATGATTCTATTTGATCGGATAAAAAAGTGCCAGGTTCTTTTGTAAATGATATCAATTTTTATGAAAATTATTGTCAAATATAAATGAGAAAAATACTCCCTTCTAAGACATTTTCGTCATAACTATTTAAAATACTTTTATTGCTTTTTTCTTACGTAAAACAAGGATGTTATATGCTGAAGCTTTTATTGATTTTAATTCCTATATTTTCTTTTTCTTCCAATAAAATTAGTTTCTTGATTCATCCTTCACCTAAAAAAATCAATTGGCAAAATCCTAGAGCATTAACATGGAGTACGTTGAATAATCAAGTTTTAAGTATCTTCATTAAAAACAGTAGGCCAATAGGCCATGTTGCTTTGAAATTAAGTTGTAATGACGGAAGGTTTTTAGATTATGCAGGCATGACAACTTTGGATAAAAAAGAAGGACGTCGTTTAACTTTCAAAAATAAATCAGGACTAGGAAGTTTGTTGCATAATTTCAGAGGAAGATTAGAAAATAAAGAAGAGATCATTGAAAAATCAAACTTCAATGCAACAAAAGGACGTTTAAGTGTGATTGATTTTGTAATTTCTGATCAAGCTTGTGAAAGAGCAAAAAGATATCTTGAAGAATTTAGAGAGAAAAAATTATATCTTAACTATGGATTACCTAATAATCCTCTAGCTTGTGAAGGAGCAGGTTGTTCTGGCTTTGCCGTGGGGATCTTAAAAGTAATTGGCTTTAATGATGAATCAATTTTGTCCCATTGGAGTGAATCCATTAGAATTCCACATACTTTAGTAGGGCCACATTCTAAGAAATTATACTTTGATAGCAATGAGGAAGCTCATCTCTTGAATGAAAATTTTAATAAAGTAAGTACTCTCGAAATGTTAACGACAAGTACGACTTGGGAAGAGTTTTATGCGAGTTATTCTATTCCAGAACCACCATTAGGAATTCAGAAATTTTATCAAGTAGATTTTTATTCACCTAATTATATGGATAAATGGGTGAAGTCGCATCTTGAAAACTCTAAATATAAAGTTGAGAAGGTTAGAGATAAATTTTATAGACTAACAATGAATCTTGAAGAGATACCGGTGCCAGTTGGAAATATTTGGCATGAATGTAGGAAGTAAAAAATTAATTTAAAAAAGTATGTTTTTTATATTGAGTATTAAAGTCTTTTCCAGATTGAAATCCTAAAGATTCAACCTTCTTATTTGTCTCTACATTCCCATGCGTTCTTGAAAGCTTCCCATAGATCATATCCTGAGCTTCATTGACGAGTAATTCAAGTTTAATCAGAGCTTTTTTTTGATAAGCAGTATAGTCTTTTCTCTTAAGTTTTAAATTTTCTAAAACACCAAGACAAAAACCTCTAAAAAAAGAATTTTTTGCTTTTAGTCCTTTTAATTTATGACTTTCTTTGTTTTTTTTATAAATTTGATCTAAAGATTTATCAAGAAAATGATAAATTTCATGTGATTGTTCAATAAGATTTTTTGTTCCAAAAGTTTCTAAAGAATGTTCTTTTTGAGCGTATCTAAAAACAACCCCAAAGTTCATTTCTTTCATTATATGATAAATCGTATCAAGCTTAGAGTTTTTTCTTTTAAAAAAAACTAAATTATCCAAATAGAAAATATTATCTTCTGTCTCTACATCATCTAGTTCTAGCATATATTCATTGGCCTTGCTTAAGGCCAAGCTTGCTTCATGAATGTTTGAGCTTTTGGAGAGTTTTATAAGTTTTTCATATTTTCGCTTTTTCTTTTCTTGAGATTGATCAATTTTTTTACTCTCAATACTCGCTGAATAAACTTCTTCTCTCCAGCCATTCTTCATGCATATATCTTTGAATTCACTTCCATGTGGATCAATATTAGAACCATGATGAAGGTAAGCAAGGTAATGAGCAAATTCATGTCTTAAAATATTTAAATATTCATTTTTATCCAAATTTTTTAAGATTGAGTAATTTAAACGAATACTAAGAGTATTAAAATCAAACTCTCCTAGAGTTTTAACTTGTTTATCACTTTCATCTATGAATGACTCAATGATAATAGGGTAGTAGTAACCATGAAGAAAAAATCTAGATCTATTGACTTCAATAGATGTTTCATTTTTTAGAATTAAAACTAAGTCTTTTTTAGCTTTTTTATTAAACTCTAGAATTAATTCAGAATAAATTCTCATGTGATGAGATAATATTCTCTGCTAAAGATTTTGTCACTCTAGCAGAGAAATTATTTAGAATTCTAAATCAACAGACTTAAGCCATTTATTAAAATTGCTAATATCTGCTGGCACAATGACTTCGACTTTTCCATCAGCGAGTTTCCCCATCTGGTTGAGGTATTTTTCACCTAACTTAAGATTATATGCTTTCTCACCACCAGGTACACTTAAAGCAGATGAAATTTTCTTAATAGATTCAGCCGTTGCGTTAGCAATGGTTAAAATCTCTTGAGCCTGCCCTTCAGCTTCGTTAATTAGTTTTTGCATTTGTCCTTCAGAATGATTAATCATTTCCATTTTGATACCTTCAGAATGATTAATTCTACTTTGTTTATCACCTTGTGATTTAGCCAGGATTGCTAGTCTTTCTCTTTCAGCATTCACTTGCTTTTCCATTGCGTTCTGAACACTATGAGGAGGCATGATGTTTTTAATTTCATATCTATGAACCCTGATTCCCCAAGATTCTCCTGCTTGATTTAAAACTTCTACAACTTTTGAACTTATGAGTTCTCTTTCTTCAAAGGTCCTATCTAGAGCTAATGTACCGATAATTGATCTGGTTGTTGTTTGAGCTAACTCAACAGCAGCATAAGAAAAATTAGTTACACCATAACTTGCAGTTGCAGGATTAATAACTGATAAATAAATAACTCCATCAACCACTACATTGACTTCATCTTTAGAGAAGCAATCTTGCGGAGGAACATCAATAGTTCTTTCTTTTAAGTCTTGAATGAAAGCAACTCTATCGATAAAAGGAATAAGAGCATGAAATCCTGGGCCAAGAGTTTTTTGATACTTACCTAAGCGTTCAATGATATATGCTTTTTTAGTAGGGACAAGTCTAATTGATTGAAAAAACTTTACAATGACAATTAAAAAGAGTGCTGCCCAAAAAAATAAATTAAGTGCATCTGTGATACCTAAATTCTCTAAACCCATTATAAAGCTCCTGTTGTTGAGGTTGATACTGTTTTAGAAACCTTTGAAGCTCCTTCGAAAAATCCTTTAATATTTGCCATTTCAGTTGGTAATACAGAGATTTTAGATTTATCCATCACTTCTCCAACTTCTCTAATAAACTGTTCCACAAGTTGTAGCTTGACTGCTTTTGCACCTGCTTGGGAATTAACAGCTTCAGCTACAGTTCTGATTCCTTCCGCAGTTGCTTCAGAGATTAATTGAATTTCCTTAGCTCTTCCTAATGAAAGATTAATTTTACTTTGTTTCTCTCCTTCAGAAATATTAATTGCTTCAGTTTTTTCGCCCTCAGAAAGAATAATTCTATTTTCTTTGTCAGCAAGGGCCAAAGTTATTTCTGCTCTTTTTTCTCTCTCTGCTTCCATTTGTTTCTCAAGAGTCGAAATGACATTATTACTTGGTCTAATGTTTTTAATTTCATATCTCAGAACTTTTATCCCCCAAGAATCACTGGCCTTATCAACTTCTAAAACAATTTTTTCATTAAGAGAGTCTCGCTCTGAAAATGCCTTTGCTAAAGAAAGTTTACCTACTTCTGAACGCATAGTAGTTTGAGCAAGATTAATAGATGCATTCTTATAGTTTCCAATACCATAACTTGCTAATTTTGAATCAATGACTTTCAGATACACAAGGCCATCAATGGAAACCTGCATATTGTCTTGAGTGATACAGGTTTGAGGTGGGATATCAAAAACTTGCTCTCTCGCTTCATGTCTGTAGGCAATTCTATCAAAAAATGGAATAAGAAAGTGTATCCCTGATTTCAAGACACCTTTAAATTTTCCTAACCTCTCTACTACACATTGTTCTCTTTCAGGCACAACAACGACTGTATTCCAAAGAACAAAGAGTACAATTAACATAAGCACTGTAAATGCTGTGAACATAACTTCTCCTTATTTAACAGGATCAACGATCCATTTATTTCCAACTCTTTTTTTTATTATTGCTTTTTCTCCACTGGCTATTTCATAATCACTTTCAGCCACCCAAGTAGAGTCTCTGAATTTAACCCGACCTGCCTTGTAAGGAGTTATTAACTCTATAACTTGCACAATGCTATTGGCAGCTTCTATATCTTCATCAGTGTTTTCAATTACTGAGTCACCTTCGAAGTATTTCATAAAAAAACTTCTTAAAATTAATAAATAGGCGAGACTTGAAATAAAGAAAGTCAAAAAAGCAGTGACCACATTTGTTATAAGTCCGAAATAAATAGAGCTAGCAACGGTTAAACATCCAAGGCCTAAAAAAATGATTACTCCACCAGGAATAATCATTTCGGCTAAAATAAGAATTAAACCTGTAATTGCCCAAATATATAAATTAAGCATTAAATTCTCCTGAAATAAAAAACTGCGAAATAAAATTATAATTTGATTTTGTAATTCTTAAATTCTCAGCACTAACTTTTAAGTATTCTTCTTCTCTATAATGAACTTCTTTATCAAAGTGAGCCAAGAAAAATAATAACCACAAAATAAAGTGCTTAGAAGGTAAGTGATAAAGTACTTTAGGTAGATCTTTAGGATAATAAGGAGAATTAATAAACTCTTTAGTCTTAGCAACTTGATTCATACAATCAAAGTGATCAAGCAGGCTATTTCTTAAGCTAATTTCACTGGGAAGGACCTTGCCGTCAATACCAATTAAAGAATTCATAAACTTAGTAATTTCAAGTACATAGCTCTTTTTTTCTTTGTCATTAAACTCAATAAGCAAGACATCAAGTAAGGAGTGATTTATGTACTCTGCCCGATAATTCTCGACATGGGCCTTGATAATTGGATCTAAGAGGACAATATTTGAGAATTTTTTATCCCAAAGGCCATGAATCGAGCTCAAATCTACAGCATGACGGATTGATTCATATTTACCAAAAAGAGAGTTTAGATCTGTTCTATAAAGATCAGCAAGTTTCATTGCTGTTTCTACAGGTATTTTAAGTCGCCCAGTTTCATAATCCTTTATGGTAAGACTTCTAAGATTTAGGGTGCTTTCTACTTGCTCTTGAGTGAAGCCAGCCTTTTTTCTAGCTAGTTTAAGATTTAATAGAAAGTTCTTCATGTACATATATGTACTAAGTTTTTACTAGCTAGTCAATAAAAAGTACTTTTTCTATTGTCTATGTTATTAACTACTTTTGTAAAAATTACTCAAAACTGATTTCTTAACAAATGTTATGAAGAAGCTGTGCTAGAGTGCGTTATATAGTTGAGTAAAATTAACAAGAAAAGGACTTATTTTATGAAAAAAATGATGTCGCCATTTATGGCATTTGTGCTTTTGATTTCTTTATCAGGAATTTCACAAGTCAAAGTAAAAAATTCTCTTATTACTCCTGCTGATAAAAAAGAAGAGGATAGAAGAGAAAAAGAAAGAAAAGAAATTAGAAAAGCGCAAGAAAAGAAAGTAGCTAAAGAATGGAAGAAAGTTTCTAAGTTCGAAAAAGAATCTTCTCCATGGGCAACTTGGTATAGAAAAATGTTTTTACCAGGATTGCTAAAACTTTCTTCAATTAGAAAAGAACTTTATAAGCATAATTTATATGACACTTATGTTGAAAGACCAAAGACTGAAGAAGATTGTGTAGGGAAGACATCATATAGAGTGAGTGAAGGATATTGTAACGATATAGAAGATCCTACAATGGGTGCAGTGTGGACTCGTTTCGGAAGAAATACTGATCCAATGATAGATAATCAAAAAAACTATGATGTTCTTTATCCGAATCCAAGAACAATTAGTAAGGAATTACTAGAAAGAAAGAAATTTCTTCCTGTAGATTTCCTAAATCTTATGGCCGTTTCATGGATTCAGTATATGACTCATGATTGGTTTAGCCACGGTGATAATGAAGATCCTTCTAAAGTTAAGCCATTTTTCTTGCCTTTAGATAAGTCAGATAAATTAGGTGAAACTTTAGTATTCCCAAAGTCTATGATTGATTCTTCAAAAACAAAAAGAGAAAATATTAGATTTCCATATGTATTTAAAAATGAAGTTACACACTGGTGGGATGGATCTCAAGTTTATGGTAGTTCTACAGCAAAAACAAACTCTCTTAGATCTTTTAAAGGTGGAAAATTAACTGTTGATAATAATGGTAATATTCCTCTTGGAGGAGATGGAGTCGAGAAAACAGGTTTTAACAGAAACTGGTGGGTAGGTTTAAGTTTATTACATAATCTTTTTGTTAAAGAGCACAATGCTGTGGCGGATGCGCTTTCTGAAAAATATCCAAGTATGAAAGATGAGGAGTTGTTTCAAAAGGCAAGACTTGTTGTTGCTGCATTAATGGCGAAAATTCATACAGTAGAGTGGACTCCAGCAATTTTAACTTCTAAGAAATTAGAACATGGAATGAAAGCAAACTGGAATGGTTTAATTAATAACTCAGGAAAAGTATCAAAACCTTGGGAGAAGATTTTAAAGTCTGAAGTGACTTCAGGGATTGTTGGTGGAAAGAAAAATTTAGCAGACGTTCCTTTTTCAATGACAGAAGAGTTCGTAAGTGTATATAGAATGCACCCTTTGCTTCCAGATAACTTGGTTTTAAAAAAGATGTCTGATAAATCATACGCTAAGGCAATTACTTTAAATCAAACTAGAGAAGCTAAGTCTGGGAACTTACTTAAAAATAACAAAATGGATGACCTTTTTTATTCTTTTGGTCAAATGCATCCTGGGCAGTTAACTCTTAATAATTACCCTAAAGAGTTAATGAACATGTCTATTCCTTTTGTAGGGAAAATGGATTTAGCTGCAATGGATATTTTAAGAGATAGAGAAAGAAATGTTCCTAGATATAATGAGTTCAGAAGACAATTTCGTTTGAAGCCTCTTACTTCTTTTGAGCAATTAACTTCTGATAAAGCTCAGTTAGCAAAACTTAAAAAGATTTATGATAACGATATTGAAGCTCTTGATTTATTAGTAGGTTGTTTAGCAGAGCAATATAGGCCAACAGGTTTTGGTTTTGGAGAGACTGCTTTTCAGGTATTCGTAGTAATGGCCTCAAGAAGATTAGTTGCTGATAGATTTTATACAACTGATTATAACAAAGAAACTTATACAAAATTAGGTTTAGATTGGATTGATAATAATAATATGAAAACTATTCTTTTAAGACATCATCCAAGACTTCAGAAGACACTTTTTGGAGTGAAGAATGCGTTTAACCCTTGGAATAAACTTTAGGAGATAGTTATGAAAAAAATATTATTATTAGTATTAGGATTAAATTTAGCGGCTTTTTCGCAAAATAATACTTCAAATTACAAAATGAAGAATTTAGAAGGAAGATATTTTGGAAAAGTTGATTATGATGGAGAAAAGAGACAAGTAGGACTTTTTCTTAAGCCAATAGCTGGTGAGCAAGATAGTTACTATGGAGTAGTTTTAGAATATTTAAAACCATTCAAAGAAAAAGGTTTTGTTGGGAGTTTTTTAAGGCCCGGGAAAAAGAAAATCTTTAGAAAGGGAAGACACGGATATCTTCAAGAATTATTAAAATGGATTAAAATCTATAAGTTTGAAAGAGTTCATAATTCTAGAACATTTAGAATGAAGCCTCTAGAAGTTAGAAATGGAAAAGTTGTAGTTAAAGAAAGTGCTGAGTTCGCTAGCTTGCAAGTTAATCCAAATGAAAGAAAGCCAATGAGAAATTCAGTGTTGAAAACTGTAATTAATGGTCAAATTGTTGATTTAAAACTTACGAAAACAAGAAGATTTCCATTAAAGTCAACTTGGAAAGATTCTTATGTACCTGGTCCTTATAATCCAGGTTACAAGCAAGCAGATATCGATATTCTTTTCTTGTTAGATGATTTTAACAAGAAAACAAAAGAAGCAACTGCTGTTTTTGATGTAGAAACTCTTAAAGATAGAGATCTTTTAATTCAAGGAAGATTTGACATCATTGAAGCTGGTCCAGGTATGTTTACATTTCAAGAAAATGAGAAAGTTGCAAGTACTGGAGCAAGTTTAGTTGAAGATAAAATTGGTGTGTTTATTGATGTTTATGATGCTTCTCCTGTAATGAAAACAGTTGAGTTGATTTTAATTGATCCAAGTAATCCATATGGTTCTCAAATGTATTTTGAAGAATTTGGAAACGAAGATAAAGAGCAGTAGAGGATAAAGATTTGAAAAAAATATACTTAATATCATTTTTTCTTATGTTTAGTAATGTCTTAAGCTTTGCAGCAGATGACTATAAGAATCGGTTCATTAAAATCAAAAAGGTGACCGAAACATTTGATGATAAAATGATATTAAGTATTTCTCAGAAAATAAAAAATAACTCCATTCTCTCAAAGAAAATGGAGAGTTTACCTCAAAGTACAAATTCTCAAGATAAACTAAAAAGCTTATTAAAGATCATCGATATACAGAACAAAGAAGAAGTTGAATCTTTAGAGCTATTATATGGACAAGTACTTATTAACTCTATCGTGAATCTATAATGGCTATGAAGAAAATCCTTATTGTTTTATTTTTTCTATTTAATGCTGGAGCTGAAGAGATCTTACCTGCTCAATATGAACAGTTAAAGGGCTGTGAGAAGCAAGAGTTACTTTGGGATAAAGTTTTAAAAACTAAACATGAAAAATTACCTAAGTATGAAAAATTTGGATTTATTCAAGTTGTAAAAATGTCTTTTCAGAGTATGAAAAAGAAAGTAAATAACTTTTCAGATGTTAGTCCAAAAGGATGGAAGAAATATCTTCATAGAAGAGGAGCGATGGCCAAAGTCAAATTTGTCCCTGAAAACTCTGAATTTAGTGGAATCTTTCAGGGAGCAGAGTGTGCTTTATTAAGACTTTCATTAACATTTGATCCTAAGAAAAGAGGAGTAGCTCCAGGTTTAGCGCTAAAGGTTTTTAGAGATAAGGTTCATAGTGCAAATATTTCGGCACTCTATGCTTTGAAGGGACAGGGGAAAAATTATAATTTCTTTTCTAATCCTCTTTCCAATATTGTTCCAACTGGATCTGGTTTTGGAGCAAAGTTAGTAAAAAAAATATTTGAAAAAGTAACAGATAAAGCAGAGCAATTAAAAGTAGATGATATGAGTTTTTATAACACTAAAGGCTTAAAGAATATTAAATCAAAAACTCCTGTGCAGTTGTTTTTTGTTCCTATCTATTCAAAAAAATCTCAAATAAAGTCCACTCCTCACGATATAAGAGAAGATCTTTTGAAAATACCTCAAGGGACTAGGCTTTATGAAGTAAGGGCCCTTGGCCCAGAGTTCTCTAAAGTTGATTATTCTAAATACAAAGTTCCAATGATTCCTAATTATGTGAAAGTATCTAAGAAGATTGGAGAAATCATAACTACTTCGGAGTTTTTGGCATCTTCTTTTGGGGATGATGGAATTCTTTTTAGACATGAAGTTCATAAGAAAAAATAGGAAATATTATGAGAATTATATTATTGATCAGCTTTTTATTGGTTTCGTGTGCTTCTATGCAGAAATAATTAGGAGTGTCTCAAAAAAAATATTTAATTGGAGATGGAGTTTATAAAAAAAGTGAAATAGAAGCAGATCTTATTAGAAAAGGAGATGCTTTTCATTCTCCTTATATTACAAGTTTAGATGCGATTCCTATGACTCAACCATATTTAAGATCTTGGAAGAAGGGTAAAGAAAAAAGCATTCAAAAGCTTTTAAGTTCTAAGTCAGCTTGTTTTAAAGTTATGATTAGTTCAAATCATCCTAATGCTTTGAATTCAGATAAGTGGGAAGCTGAATTGATTCACAACGGAGTAAAAAACAAAGGTTTTTTGAAAGTCTTGTCTGGAAATTCAATGCAAGAATTCAGTCAAAGAGGCATGTCAAAAGAATATTATAACTCTAGAGCAAGGTATAGGGGAGAGGCCATTACATGCTATCCTGGAATTTTTGGTTTTTCTGAAAGCTTTTCAGCTGTTTTTAAGCCAAGCTTTGCCTTTAAGAATACTGCTATAGAATTAAAATGGATTATAAATAACAACAAAAAGGATTAAGAATGAATTTTTTATTTTTATTATTAATGAGCTTTACTGCTTTTTCTCAATCATTAAGTGGCTTTATAGGAGAGGCTACAGATGAGACAGCACTGATTGGAGCCTCTCTTTATTTAGAGGATATCAAGACTGGTGAGTATATTGATGGAACGATTAGTGATATTGATGGAACGTTTAATATCGATAATGTCAAAGCTGGTACTTATAATATGACACTAGAATATAGTAGCTTTGAGAGTATTAAAAAAAAGGTGAAATTAAAAAAAGGATATAAAACAACTGTTCACGCCCTTCTTGGAAAAGCGAAATCACAATATACAGTAGGAATAGAGAGTTATCCTAAAAGTGAAATATCAGGAGATGAAAAAATATTATCAATTACAGGTGTTTCTAAATATGATAATTCAAAAGTTCAAGTCGTTTTGAAGAAGTATAATCCTAAAACAAAAAGATTTTCAACATTTAAAAAAGTTGATTTTGCATTTGATTATGATTTTTATGCTTATGATTTTAATAAATCTGATTTTGGAAAAAGAGTTAGGGTTGTTGTGACGATTGATAAGATGGATAAAGCGGTCTATGAAACTATTTTATTAAATGATAGGTTTACTGAAATGGTAGTAAAAGCTAACTCTCACCACGGTTCAGTAAAAGTCGATTTAATAAAAGAATAAATGAAGTAAACAAGAGTACAAGCTACTTTTGAGATGAAAGTAGCTTTTACTTAGACAGTGAAGATTTAAAAAACTCTCTATTCATCCTAGCAATATTAGAAAGCTCAATTCCTTTAGGACAACTTGCCTCACACTCAGCTGCGTTAGTACAATTCCCAAATCCAAGCTCATCCATTTTCTTAACCATTTTTTGTGCTCTTTCAGCGGCTTCTGCTTTACCCTGAGGAAGTAAGGCCAATTGACTAAGTTTTGCACTAGTAAAAAGCATTGCTGATGCGTTTTCACAACTTGCCACACAAGCTCCACATCCAATACAAGCAGCAGCATCCATCGCAAGATCAGCAGTTTCTTTTCCAATCGGAATAGCATTTCCATCAGGAGCGTTACCCGCATTCATTGAAATAAAACCACCCGCTGCAATAATTTCATCAAAAGCTGATCTATCAACCATTAAATCTTTATGCACTGGAAAGGCCTTTGCTCTAAAAGGCTCAATCACTACAGTATCTCCATCTTTAAAACTTCTCATATGAAGCTGGCAGGTAGTCGTTAGTTTTTGAGGGCCATGAGCTTCACCATTAATCATAAGTGAGCACATCCCACAAATTCCTTCCCGGCAATCATGATCAAAAGCGACTGGATCATTTCCTGAGTTAACAAGATTTTCATTGAGAAGATCTAACATCTCAAGAAAACTCATATCTGGACTGACTCCTGGAAGATCATATTCTTTCATTGACCCTTTTGAGGTATTATCCGCTTGTCGCCAGATTTTTAATTTCAAAGTCATTGTTGCTGTACTCATAAGAATTCCTTACTTATAGCTTCTTGTTGTTAGTTTTACGTTTTCAAACTCAAGGTTTTCAACATTTCTTACTGGTTCTTTATTATCTCCAGTGTATTCCCAAGCTGCAACGTGGGTAAAATTCTCGTCATCACGTTTCGCTTCATTTTCTTCAGTCTGATATTCATCTCTAAAGTGTCCACCACAAGATTCATTTCTAGTAAGAGCATCTCGTGCCATCAACTCACCAATTTCTAAAAAATCAGAAACTCTAATCGCTTTTTCTAATTCAGTATTTACACCTTTATCAGATCCAGGCACATTCACATCTTGTTGAAACTCTTCTCTTAGGCTTTGAATTTTCTTAATCCCTTCCTCTAAGCTTGCAGCATTTCTGCTCATTCCTACATGTTCCCACATTAGTTTTCCAAGCTTTTTGTGAATAGATTCTACTGACTGAGAACCTTTAGTATTTAAAAGACCTGTTAATCTATTTTTAGTATTTTGAAGAGCATCTTTATAAGCAGGGTGATCAGTTGTAATACTTTGATCAATCATATTAGAAGCAAAATAGTTCCCAATAGTATAAGGAATGACAAAGTAGCCATCAGCAAGGCCTTGCATCAAAGCACTTGCACCTAATCTATTGGCTCCGTGATCTGAAAAGTTTGCTTCACCAAGAACATGTAAGCCTGGAATTGTACTCATCAAATTGTAGTCAACCCAAAGCCCACCCATCGTGTAGTGAACGGCAGGGTAAATTCTCATTGGAGTATTATAAGGTGATTCGTCTGTAATTCTTTGATACATTTCAAATAAGTTTCCATACCTTCCTCTAATTGTATCTTCACCATCACGCTTGATTGCATCAGCAAAATCAAGATAAACAGCAACACCAGTCGAGCCTACACCACGTCCGGCATCAACTTGTGTCTTTGCATTCCTACTAGCAACATCTCTTGGAACTAAGTTTCCAAAGCTAGGATAAATTCTTTCTAAATAATAATCTCTTTCTGATTCAGGGATATCATTTGGTTTTCTCGTATCACCTTGTTTTTTGGGAACCCAAACTCGTCCATCATTTCTAAGAGACTCACTCATGAGTGTTAGCTTTGATTGATTATCCCCATGAACAGGAATACAAGTAGGGTGGATTTGAGTGAAACATGCATTCGCAAACATTGCCCCTTTCTTATAGGCCTGCCATGCTCCTGAAGAATTTGATGCCATAGCATTGGTAGATAAGTAATACGTATTTCCGTACCCACCAGTTGCTAGGATAACAGCATCAGCGTGATAAGTTTCTAACTCACCAGTTAAAATATTTCTAACGACTATTCCTCTTGCTTGTCCATTAATGACTACAAGCTCAGTCATTTCTCTTCTTGTATAGAGTTTAATCTTTCCAGCTGCAACCATTCTCATCATTGATGAGTAAGCACCTAAAAGTAATTGCTGCCCAGTCTGTCCTCTGGCATAAAAAGTTCTAGAAACTTGAGCTCCACCAAAAGATCTATTTGCAAGATATCCACCATACTCTCTAGCAAAAGGGACACCTTGAGCTACACATTGATCAATAATATTATTAGCAACTTGAGCTAGCCTATAAACGTTTGCTTCTCTTGATCTATAATCTCCACCCTTAATAGTGTCGTAAAATAATCTCCAAACACTATCACCATCATTTGGATAATTTTTTGCTGCATTAATTCCACCTTGAGCTGCAATTGAGTGAGCTCTTCTTGGAGAGTCTTGAATACAAAAACTTTGAACATTATAACCAAGCTCTGCCATCGTACTGGCGGCACTTGCTCCAGCTAGACCTGTACCAACAACAATAACGTTGAACTTTCTTTTGTTTGCAGGGTTGATAAGTTTCATATCAAACTTATACTGCTCCCATTTATCTTGAAGTTTACCGCTTGGAACTTTTGAATCTAATTTACTCATATATATTTATCCTTAATTTATTGTTGAAATGTAATACCCATATATAGAGAGGGCGGAAAAACCGATAGTCAGTCCAGCACTTAATGCACAACCAATTTTTTTAATAATAGGGGTGTAGCGTGCGTGCCTAAATCCAACCGATTGAAATGCTGACTGTACTCCGTGAGATAAATGTATTCCCATGACAATCATCGCTATAACATACCAAGCTGTATATAGAGGATTTGAGAAATACTCTATAACTGTTTGATAAAGATCTCTAACAATCACTCCATTTAGTTCGTACTCATAATAAGTTCCGTATTTAAAATTTAGAAGATGAAGAACAATGAAAACAAGTATTACAACACCAGTGTAGGGCATAGTATCAGAAGCAAAAGTTGCACCCCTGCCAGTTCTTTTCTTTGAATGATATTTAACAGGCCTTGCTTTTTTATTTTGCCAAACTAAAGCAATGGCCAAAAAGAGATGAATAAGAAAAATTGCAAGTAAAATGACTTCAGCTACAATTAAGATGTTTCCTAGTGAAATAAGTTTATGAGCATAATCATTAAATAGATCTCTTCCTCCTAAAATTAACAAATTTCCTAAAAGGTGAGTCTTAAGAAAACCAATAAGTAAAAAAGCAGTAACTCCCATAAGTTGCTTTTTCCCAATAGATGAACAAAGATAACCACAGATCCCAGTTGAGCAGGTATTGCTTGCCATAAAAAAATCCTAATAATTTTAAGTGTTTAGTATCTCTTATTCTAATTGAGCTCAAGGTTTATGTATACAGAGAGCTAAATGATGTTCAATGAAAATTGCCTACTTTTTTTGCTTGTTCTCTCGACTCAGGTTTTTATTCTTCTTCAAAAAAACAAGAGGTGATTCTAATTATTTCAAGCACTTATCTTATTTTTAGCGATTTTTCTTGTAAGTGAACAAGAGAAATAAGCATGTTTTGACTTAAAATATTATTAGCAAGAACTTTTATTGAGGGAGGAGAACAAAATGAAAGGGATAATTAAATTTTTTAAAAATTATGCAAAAGACGAAGAAGGTCAAACAGCAGTTGAGTATGTATTACTTTTAGCAGTTGCTGCGATGGTTATCTTCAAGATTAAAGGATCAGTTGAGACAGAACTTGGAAAAGTTATTTCTAATGTTTTTGGAAAGATCACAGATTTTGCGAACAAGATTCAATAATATTTTAGGAGTATTCAATGTCTGGAATATTATTAAGTGTTTACGCATTTTTATTTGTACAAATTTTTGCGGTGACAATCAATGACGTAAAACACAGAAAAATTTCTAATCAATGGTTGTTTCTGAATTTAGGATTGTTCGTTGCACTTTTATTTATTGCACCAGAACATTATCAATTCACAGCAAAAACCTTCTTTTATAGCTTAACATTCTTATTTGTAGGCTTGGTTGGATTTTTCTTAAAAATTATGGGACCAGGAGATTCTAAATATTTATTCTCACTATTTCTCGTAACGCCTTTAGTATGGCATGACTCTTTATTTATGGTGCTATTATATTCAACAGTCATCATCGGTGGATTCAGTATCTTGACTCAAGTAATCCAGAATCATGAAAAAATTGTGGCCTATGCCAAAGTGGGGCAAGCAGATGGACTCAAAGAATGCCTAGGAACCAAATTTCCTTATGCTCCAGTAATTATGATGTCATGGGCATGGATGGGGCATCACCTGTTTTTTTAAGAGATTTCTTTTAAAATTAATGAGTGTATAAACTGTTCCTCATTTTTACTTTTGTTTCTTTTAATGCCTTTTCAGGTATTAAGCATCCCTTAGAGGCATGTAAAAAAACAACTCTCATCGACTCGCCTGAAGTTGATAAGAGAGTTAAAGAACCTTTAGAAATTATTCATGATCAAAAAAACTATGGTGCGTGTTTGTTTGCGTCTTTAAGTTCAGAATTAAATTATTTAGTTAGAAGAAAGTACCAAGAATCTGATGAGATACTTACTTATGAGTATTTACAATACTTATCAAAACAATGTGATCATAAAACATGTCGCATTGAAGAGATAGATCAACTTTTAAAAGACGGTAATTATTTTGAAAATAGTTTTTCTAATATTCAAAAAATAGAAGAGAAAAATTTTAAAGAGAAGAAAAGAGGGTTGTGTTTTAATTCGGTTGAACTCCTAAGTGATCATGATGAGCCAGATTTATACTTTGAGCCGATACAAATTATTAACTTTTATTTTAAAAACAATAAAAGCGTGGAAAAGACCATTAAAGAATATCCTAGTTTGTATGCAAGTGAGATGATTCCTGATGTTTTTGAAAGAAAATGTAGCGAACAATATAATGAAGATTCCAATCAATACCTTGCTTGCTTGATTACTAGGCGTTTCCCATTCATTTATACACATATGAATGACTTTAAGTCCATAGATTGTCATCAAGGTGAAGTTTCAAAGTTAATATCAAGTATTGAAGAAGTGTTTGATGTCAAAGCAAACTTTTTTGATTTGCTAGATTCTTTAGTTGAAATTCCTCTGAACTGTAATTCTAATTTAAGCAAAGAAAAAATATTAGAGAATTTCGAGAGTAAAAAAGTAAAAATAGTAAAGATTAATGGAAAGAAGAAATACATTAACTCTGAAAAGTTTACTGAAGCTAATGAAGAATGTGAAAAGAAGTACTCTCTTCCTGAAAAAATAAATAAATGTTTTGAAGATGCAAAAGAGAAAATATGTAATGATGGGGTTCATTGCAAAACCTCTTGGGGCTTTTTTGAAAATGCACTAGCGCATGATATGGCCAATGCGAGAAGGCCTGTTTCTTTGGGTTTTAATATGAAAATTTTTGAGCCTATTAAAGATATTATTACTAATGATTTAGAAGGCAAGCATGCAATGCTAGCAGTTGGAGTTGCTGAGTGTAAGGAAGAAAAAAAGAAATGCTTACTTGTACAAAATTCTTGGGGAAAAAATGGTTACTCAGGAAATAAAAAAGTTTGGCTGCCTGGATATGAAAAAAGAGGAATTTATCCCTATGAAATTGATGAAAATTTCGGAATGGATTTTTCTAGATTTTGGATTTGTGATGAGAACCTTTTAAATGATCATCTAGAGCAAATAAATTATATTAAGACCTATAGGCCTTTAATTTAAAAAGCACTTCTAAATAATTACATTTCTAGACAGAAATTCTTATCTTTGATCTTATTATCAAATGAAACTTATTTTTTTATTATCTCTTTTTTCTTTATTCGCATTTTCTAGTGTTGATTCTCAGTGGAGTGCTAATTTTGAATTCAAGCATAATGGTAAATGGGCCTTAGAAAATAGAGCAAATCCGTATAAATTAGATGATAGCGAGTTTCAAGATTATGTACTTCAAGGTAAATATCATACACTAAAATATCCAATAGATAACACACCTTTATTATTTTCTTATAGTACTTTTGAAAAAGCCTTTGATGAAAGGCCTGTGAATAATAAAGCTAGAAAGTTTATTTATAGGTTATTAAAAATTTCAAGCGGTTATAAAAGTAAAAAACAATTTTTTAAAAGTGCAGGGCATAATGAATACCCGGAGAAACAAAGTGATAATTATTCCAATATTCCTTACCCGGAAGAAAAAGTAAGAGGATTGCCAATGGGTGGATCTCTAATTAAACGTCATGGAGTAGAAGGTTTAACTTTTGGGTGTGCTAGTTGTCATTCTGGAAATTTATTTGGAAAAAAAATTTTAGGCTTAACGGCAAGGTTCCCCAAAGGAAATCAATTATTCATAGATGCTAGAAAAGCAAGGAAAGCTTGGAATCCAGTCGCTGCAAAATTTTTCCTAGGCTTAAATGATGGTGAAATAAAAATGATGAACGAGACAATGGATGCTTTGTACTGGTCTAGAGCAATGCAACCTTTAACTCTTGGCCTTGATACTTCGCTTGCTCAAGTTGGAGTGAGTTTACATTATAGAGCCAAGGATGAGTATGCTTCTAAAATTAAACAAAGAAGGCAAGAAAAGCATGCTCTTGAAAAAAAGCCTGCTGATAGTAAACCTGCGGTATGGTGGAATCTAAAATATAAAACTCGTTGGTTATCAGATGGATCGGTCGTGAGTGGAAACCCTGTTTACACAAATTTTATCTGGAATGAAGTTGGCAGGGGAGCAGATTTAAAAGAGCTGGAATCTTGGATTGATAAAAACTCTAAAAAAGTTGAGGAGTTAACAACTGCCGTTTTCGCAACTAAGCCTCCAAAGTATTTAGATTTCTTTGATGAGAAAGATATTAATCTTCAAGCTGCAATGAGAGGAGAGAAACATTTTAAATATCGTTGTCAAAAATGCCATGGGCAATATATTAAAAATTGGTCTTTAAATGATGCTACCATGAGTAAGCGAGAGCTTATTGAAACAAAAGAAGTTCGTTATCATAAAAAAACACCTGTGAAAAATGTTGGTACTGACCCAGCTAGGTTTGAAGGGATGAAATATTTTAGTTCTAATTTAAATCGATTAGCATTACAAAAAAATAAAGATGTTTTAATAGTTCCTCAGAAAGGATACGTCCCTCCTCCTTTAGTAGGGATTTGGGCGAGATGGCCATATTTTCATAATAATTCTGTGCCTTCTTTGTGTGCTTTATTAACCGAGAGTTCTAAGAGGCCCAAAGTATATTGGTCAATGCCTGCTGAAAATAAGGATAGAGATTTTGATAAAGAGTGTAATGGATATCCAGTAGGAGATAAGGTTCCAGAGTTTATTAAAAAAGAAAAAAAATATTTTTATGATACAAGTAGAATTGGCATGAGAAATACAGGGCATGATAAAAAAATATTTTTAGATGCAAATGGAAAAGAATATATGAGTAAGTCTGAAAAGATGGATCTAATAGAGTTTTTGAAGACCTTGTAATTACTTAGACGTTTTCAAAATTTAGATATACTATAAATTTATGCTGGCGTGGTGGAATCGGTAGACACGTACGCTTGAGGGGCGTATGCAGCAATGCGTGGAGGTTCAAGTCCTCTCGCCAGCACCATTTGATTTCGATTCATTTTTATTTGAAGCTAAACATTTACTAACTATCTAATTTTATTAACTAACGTTGTTTTGAGATTAGAGCGCATCTCGTTTTTATTATTTCTGAAAATTTCAGGGAGTTTCTAGCGATTGGCTTAGTTTGGCTTAACTTTGGCTTAGTTAAATTTTTTATGTTCAACAATCCCTAGGGACTGAGAGGCACTTTTACTGCATGTCGCTATGATCATAAATAGCACAATTTTGTATTTTTAAGCTAGGAAGATCTCGTGTACATTTTTTTATTTTTTAAGGAATATCCTCGCTTAGTAGTGGAACTTCACTCTAACATTTCGTAATCATTGATCT
>JAHDBN010000024.1:21896-26271 GCA_020630335.1 Bacteriovoracaceae bacterium | reverse complement strand
TAAGAAAAAAGCTTCTAAGAAAAAAGCTTCTAAGAAAAAAGCTTCTAAGAAAAAAACTTCTAAGAAAAAAACTTCTAAGAAAAAAACTTCTAAGAAAAAAGCTTCTAAGAAAAAAGCTTCTAAGAAAAAAGCTTCTAAGAAGTTACCTGAAGTTCATAAGGTTGCGCCTGCTATATTACCGATACAAACCAAACTACTTCCTGAAGACAGTAAGGAGTTAGAAGATGACAAGAGACTCGTTTCTTTAAATGAAGATACTGGATCGGAGCAAGACAATAGACACAAACTTTCTGATGAGTATAACGGAGATGATGAGCAAGATATTGATCAGTTTGGCTATGGCTGGGAATACAATGATAATTTCGACTCTCCTGAGGATTTAGAAGAAGAAGACCCATTTGATGAAGATGCTCAATATGCTAAAAGTAAAAAAGGTAGTAATTCATGAATCTGAATTTATATTATTTTGATTCTTGCCCGTATTGCCAGAAGGTTTTAAGAAAAATTAATGAACTTAATTTAAAAAGCATTACATATTCTGATACGATGAAAGACCCTTCAAATAGGGAAAAATTAATCAATGATACAGGGCGAGCAACAGTTCCTTGCCTCTATATTGATGGCAAACCTATGCACGAATCAGATGATATTGTGAACTGGCTTGAGGCCAATAAAGAGAACATTTCTTAATGGAAGTTAGAGATCCTATTCATGGCTCGATACAAGTTAATAAAGCAGAAAGTGATGTCTTAGAGCATGCTTTTTTTCAAAGATTAAGAAATATTAAGCAACTCGGGTTTTCTGATTATATCTTTCCCGGTGCAACTCATACAAGATTTTTACACTCCATAGGCGTAATGCAAACAGTCTCCAAAGTTTTTGAAAAACTTTTTTCAAACCAAAGTAACAAAGAATGGCTCAGACTAAAGGAAACAGTCAAGCTTGCTGGCCTTCTTCATGATATTGGACATGCACCACTTAGTCATTCAACAGAATCAGTTATGCCTTTAATCTCTGATTTGAAAATTCCAAAAAGACTTTCTATTCAAGATGATTCTAAGCAAGCAACCCACGAACACTATACGATAAAAGCAATCACAGATAGTTTTTTTACAGAAAGCCTCGATACAGCGAAAAAAGACTTTGGCACTAATGAATTCGCCATTGCCGAATTAATTACAGGAAAAACTAGTGATCCGGCATACTTCACAATTAAAGGAGTAAACTACTTTCCACTTCTTCATCAATTAGTTTCAAGTGAAATGGATTGTGATCGAATGGATTATCTTTTAAGAGATAGTTATTTTTGTGGAGTTAGTTATGGGAAGTTTGATCTAGATTGGCTTATTGATAATTTTAATATCGCAATAGAAGACAACCTTGCTTCACTTGGGATTTCAGAACGAGCACTCACCTCTTTTGATGATTTTCTTTTGAGTCGATATCATATGTTTTTAATGGTTTACTTTCATTATAGAGCCGTTTGCTTAGAAAAAATGATGTATCGATATTTTGCTAGTGCTGAAAATGAATATTCAATCCCAAATTCAATAGAGCAATACTTACAACACGATGATCACTTTTTGCTAGAAGTGCTGAAAAAAAGTGGCAATTTCTGGGCAAAGAAGATTATCAAAAATCATATTCCCAATAAAATTCATGAATGCTTTGGTGCCAATGACCTAGAAAACCTTGTAAAAATTGAAAAAGTTTTTCAGGATGAAAAGATTGACTATATTAAGTGTGAATCTAAAGGAAGGCTTTCTAAATATTCAGATCAAAGCACTCATTATCCGATAAAAGTTGTAAAACAATACAATAATAAAATTCTCAATATTCAAGATGCCACTGATCTTTTTGGAAAATATAGCTCTTATCATAGTGTTACCAGAATACATGCTTATCATTCTAATATCTCTAAAGTTGCATTAAATAGAATTAATGAGATACTAACATAGATAAGTGAACAAATTATTATTTTATTTTCTTTCTACTTTGTTATTTCTTACTCTTAGTAAGTTACTTGCACCTGATAATATAAGTCTTGAATACATCAAAACTCCAAATGACTTAAAAAAGATTATCAAACTTGCCCCTGCTTCAGCGATTTTGGAAAAAACAATGAAGAAAGGATATCTCATCAAAACTTATTATCAAAAATATAGAATTCTTTATGCATACAGGCCTCCTCGAGAAATCATCGTTCGAACAAAAAGAAGACTAGCCGAAAAAAGTTCTAAATACTTAGGAATGTCTCTATTTAGAATTGATGAAGATAAGAATATCAACACTATTCCTATGCCTCCAGGTTACTTAATGACTGGAAACAAGAAATATGGCCGCTGGGTCCTGCAAAACCAGACATATTATTGGAAGTTTTATCAGACGTATAGAAGACTTCCTAAATACTTTGGCTGGGGAGCATTTTCTCCTGACAGGGAGTTTTATTTAAAAGCAAAAGAACATGAAAAAGCAGGTAAACCTTTCTCTGGCCTTAATAAAGAGTTTGGAGCTGAAGGAAGTATAACATCTAAATTTCTTCCTCATAAACAGTCCAGTTCACTTTATAATCGAATCAAATTTGGAAACCTCTTTAAAAACTACTTCAAAACAAACTATAATTAAAAATAATGGAAGAAGTACTTGATCGTTTTTTAATTAGAATTATTTTTGCAATTTTTGTATGTCTTATTTTATTTCTATATAGATATTTGCATTTTGTTATCTACCCTAAAGGTGTTAAGCAAATCAGCACACCTTTTAATTTAATGTCTAATCTTCCTAATTCTCTTCATTACCTTTCTAGAATTCTAGGAATGGTTATCTTATTTTCTTTTGTAGAATTTAATCGCTTCTTCACTCTAGAGATGAGTCTAATTCATTTATTCTTACTTGCGATTGTATTAATGATTTCTTATTTAATATCCATTCACTTAATGGAAATGATTGTACTATATAAATTTAATTACAAAGATGAAATTTTAAAGAATCAAAACTTATCTTATTCTTTAATTATTTTTTCTTTAAATATCTCTGTTGCTTTTCTGCTTAAAACGGTAATGCTAAAAAGCAATGATTCACTGATCATTTTTATCACTCTCTGGCTTTACGTTATGACTCTACTTGGGTTAGCAGGAAAATTATTTATTTATTACTCAAAGTTTCAATTCAACAGGGCCATTTCGCAAAAAAACTTTGGAGTAGCTTTTTCTTTTTTATTTTATATTTTGGGGAATACATACATCCTGGTAAAAGCTTTTGATCAGCCTCAAATTGAAAAGTATTCATACATGCTAAGAATATTTTTTAAATGTTTTTCTAGTTGCTTATTTATTCCTTTCTTTATTTTCTTCATCAAATTTATTTTCTCGCTACGAATAAAGAAAAATGAATTAAACCAACTCTTAATTGATCCTAATAAATCAGTTAACTTTGGAGTAGCCGAAGGGCTCATTTTCTTAATATCTGCATATATTACAAGCTGGATTGTTTATAATATAAATTTAAGTGGACTCTTTTCTATTCTTTAATTTTTTTAATATGATCTGCTAGATGGTTTTGAATTTTTAACAATTCAATTTCTCCAATTTTATCAAGATATGTTTTTTCAACAAGACTAATTGCTTCTTTCAAACTCATTCTGAAATTCTCACCCAATTCAGTAAAAAAAATTCTTTGCTCCCTTCTATCTTTCTCACCTTTAATCTTTTTTACATAGCCTCTTTTTACAAGCTCATTTATATGGCTAGTCATTGTCTGTTTTTTCAAATGACAAATCTCTCCAACTTCTTTTAAACTCGCTCCTTCTCGCTCAGAGAGACAAATCAAAATTTCTAAAAAGCTGGGGCGTAAATCGTTGAACCCTTTTATCTGAAGTTGAGCTAACAACGCTTGTGAATAATATCTATACGATATTTTTAATAATGAACCAATACTAGCAATCAATGCCATTAAAAACTCCTACTTGAGCACTTAGTCTCAAAATAATACTTAATTTATCTATAATGACAAGCTAAAAAAGCTTTTTGGAATTACTTATAGACGTTAATAGCCCAATACAAATACCAAATAATAAGAGACTAGATCCTCCATAGGACATATAAGGCAAAGGAAGGCCTACAATAGGAAGTAAGCCAGCAACCATTCCTACATTAACAAAAACATGCGAAAAGAAAATTGCAAGTACTCCAATACAAAATAAAGAATTAAAAATATTTTTAACAGTTTTACCAAGCCACAAAATTCTATATAAAAGCAATGAAAATAAAATTAATAAAAATAATGCACCTATCAATCCATATTCTTCAGTAAATATAGAAAAAACAAAGTCTGTGTGCTTTTCTGGTAAGAAATTTAATGAAGCCTGTGAAGATTT
>JAHDBN010000024.1:0-21796 GCA_020630335.1 Bacteriovoracaceae bacterium | reverse complement strand
AGAGAGATTTTCATAAACTCTGATGGCTGAATCCTAACAGGGCCAAATCCAATCCACCGCTGTGCTCCCATACCAATTTTTCCCAAGGCCAAAACCAAGATTAACAAAAAAACATTCGCTCCATAGATCCAATAAGCATAAGTTGAAAGATTTTTAGGATGAATTAAGCTAATAACAAAACCAACCAGCATTGAAAGACTCAACCAAGCAATTTGGTATTTAACTAAGTAAGCATTAGTTTGGCCTGAAGTAATAGAATATAAGTTCAGTAAACCTATTATTCCAAGACAAAACATACTTAAGAAAAAACTATAATCATATGTAGATTTATTACTTAATATTTTTTTCATTGTTCACTTTCTTTAAATAAGCTTTTGCTAAATTATATACTATTGGCCCAGCTGCTTTTCCTCCACTACAACCATGTTCAACAATTGCAGCTAGCGCAATTCGTGGCTTTTCATAAGGTGCAAATCCAGCAAACAAAGCATTATGTCTATATTTATAAGGTAAATCTTCACAATCCTCATAACCCTCGACCTTAGATTTCGAAACGACTTGTGTTGTCCCTGTTTTTCCTGCAAGTCTAACTTTTGGATCGATAAAACGTCGCGCCGTACCACCCTCATGATTCACTACTTCATACAACCCTCTTCTTAAAGAATCTAAAATATGTTTTTCGATGTTAATATCTTTTATTATCTCAGGTTCAAATTTTTTAATGACACTTTTATTAGCATCTAAGATATTTTTTACAATAAAGGGTTTCATTAATTTACCACCATTTGCAATAGTAGCGTAAGCATTAGCCAGCTGAAGAATTGTTGTCAAAGTAAAAGATTGTCCAATAGCACAAGAAAGAGTTTCTCCTTTACTCCACTTATATCCATGAGTTTTTTTCTTCCACGCTTTGGTAGGTATAAGGCCAGATGTCTCTCGTGGAAGTGATATACCTGTTCGTTTTCCAAAACCCAAAAGAGTTGCATACTCTGCTAAAACATCTATATCTAACTCTTTTGCAATCTGTTGGAAATACACATTACAAGATCCTCTCAAGGCCTTAAATAGATTCACTTCTCCATGGCCTTCTTTGTTCCAGCAATGATAAGTTCGCCTCCCCAGCTTTAAACTCCCATTACAAAAATATGTTTTATAAGGAGTAACTATTTCTTCAATAAGTCCAGCCAGAGCTGTAACGACCTTAAAAGTCGAACCGGGAGAATAGTGCTCTTGAATAGTCTTATCATATAAAGGTTTTAGTGGATCATTGAGTAGGCTAAACCAATAATCCTTATCAAGTCCTCTTGTAAAACGAGAAGGCTTAAAAGCTGGAGACGATAACATCGTTAAAATCTCTCCTGTTTCAACGTCAATACCTACAACCGCTCCAGACTTATCTTGTAACAGCTCATAAGCTAGATCTTGAAGTTCTTTATCTATGCTTAATCTTAAACTATGTCCTGGCAAAGGTTCTATTTTCTCCATCCCAGAAAAGATTTGCTCACTTTTTAAATATTTTCTTTTTCTCCCAAGAGCATCAACTTCTACATACTCTCGACCATTTTGTCCTCTTAGATCAAGATCAAAATATTTTTCAATTCCGGCTTGCCCAATTAGATCTCTAAGATTGTAAGCATACCCATCTCTAGCTTTATATTTTGGTAATTGTTCACTATTTATTTCTGAGATATAGCCATATAGATGAGCTCCTACTTCTTCATTTAAATATTCTCTCGAGATAGAAACCTCTACACTAATACCAGGAAGTTTTTCGGCTTGAGTTTCAATGAGAGCGATTTCTTTATTACTAAGATTTTTTTTTAAAATAATTGGTCGGTATCTAGGCTCCCCTCCATATCTTTTAATTTTTTTTAAAATATCTTCTAATGACACATTAATAATAGAGCTTAGGTTTTTAAAAGTTTCTTGAGAATTTTTTAAATATTGTCTTGTTACAATAGCATCAAATCTTGGACTATTATTTACTAGAATTTCGTCATCTCTGCTAAAAATTTTCCCTCTAGGGGCCCAAACAATTTCTTCTCTCAATCTATTTTCAAGAGAATATCTATAAAGCTTCTCTCCTTTGATAACCTGTAAATATCCTACCCTGAAAACAACAAGGGAAATTAGAAATAATATTATTCCAAGCAAAAAGTCTGCACGCCCATGATGAAATTCTACAATTTCTTGTTCATCAAACATGATCCTGCCAAACCTTCTCTAGCATTTTAAACAAAAATATTGAGACTAAACTAATAATAAAAATACTAATAAATGAATAATAGAAGTGATCTAATATAAAATTAAAATCTTTTTGAACAATTAAATGTATCGTGTAACGTAAAAAGTACCAAATAAGATAAGAGAAAAATGTAAAAATAACTTTATTTTTTATATTATCTAATCTTAATACATCTTTAAAAAACTTAATGAGAAAAATAAAAAGCAAAGCTATTAATGTTTCCACTGCCCAATCTGTTGAACTAAAGAAGCTATGAAAATATTGAATACTTAATAACATGTATGGCATAGCAGGAAATGTATAATTCAGACAAAAGTACAAACAAAAGAAAATAGAAAAATTTAAGGCAACACCTAATGTTGGAACGACTAGAACACCAGTTATTAATTCTAGCCCCAAATAAATAAGAAGAGTAATGAATACTTTCTTAAGTCCCTTATTCATTAATCCCCTTTATTAAAATAATGACTTCTTCTAATTTCGTAAAATCAACAAAAGGTTGTACGAAAACTTCTCTTGTTAGATCATAATCCTTAGATTTTTGATTCACTACAAATCCTACTTTTATATTTTTAGGATAGATCGCTCCCATACCAGATGTTACCAAGAACTCATTTTCTAATATAGGCTCAGAGTTCTTAACATATTTAACTCTAGATAAATTTTGATTAAGTCCTTCTAAGATGCCGTGAGTTCTCGTTTTTTGAAATAAAACATCTACTCTATTTCTAAAATCCAAAATCGTACTAACCTCAGAATAATTAGGTGAAACATTTATTACTTTTCCAATAAGCCCATCAGAGTTCACAACTACTGAATTCAAACGAACCAAATCATTGCTTCCTTTATTTATTCTCAACTTTTGATATCGATTGGATGTATCCCAAGATACGACTCGTCCTAAAATTTTCTTATAATTTAATGTTTCACTAAAATTGAGCAAATTCTTTAATCGAGTGTTCTCAGTCTCTAAAGAAGATAAATCAAATATTCTTTGCTCCAATTCACTCACACGTTTAACCAAGAGGTCATTTTCTTTTTGGGTCTCTGTTAAATAAATATAATTGTTAAAGATTTCTTCAATACTATTTTTAGTAGAGCTTATTCCATCTTGCATAGGCCCTAAGGATTCATTTAGTAAAAGATTAAAGAAGGATTTCTCTTCTAGCGCCCTAAATCCATATCTCCCTAGAATTAGAACACAAAACAATGACACAAATACAACATGTATCCACAACATTTTCTTGTTAGATTGCTCAATTAGTCTCAAAAAATTTTTACCTATCAATGGTTAAAATACTAAGATTATCCTCTAGTGCTTAAGTTTTGACAACAAGAGTTAATTTAAAAAGGAACTTTTGCCTCTGAAGAAAATGCACGATAAAATACTGATTCATTAAGACTTATAAAGGAAATTACTATGTTGTTTAACTTTACTGATAAAAATAAAAAAGGCTATTACGTTGTTCTAGGAATTGTTCTTCTAATCATTGTTGGGTTCCTTTTTACCGGTTATGAAAGCTTCAATCTTGCTTCAACTTCAGGTGGAGTGGCTAAAGTAGGAAACGAGACTATCTCACCACGTGAATATCAGAATGTTTACAATCAAAGAGTTCAATTCTTTCAACAAATGATGGGAGGAAAAAACTTAACTAACAAGCAAATAGAGCAATTTGGAATTAAAAAGCTTGTTATGGATTCTCTTATTAATCAAAAAGTTCTTGTGAACCTTGCTAAAAATATGGGGATTAATCCATCAAATACTCAAATTTTAAAAGAAATTAAATCTCAAGAAGTTTTTCAAACAAATAAACAATTTGATGCTGCTAAATATAAGCAATTACTAGCCGTCAATGGCCTATCTCCTCAAGGCTATGAAAAAAATATTAAAGATGGACTTGCTACTCAAAAACTTAATAGCTTGCTTTCAAATTATCCTGCTTCCAAAAAATCAACTGATGAGCTAGCAACATATAGTTCAGAAGGATTTAGTGCAAGTGTTTTAGAAATTACTCATGAACAAATGAAACCTTTTTTGAATATCCCAAAGGAAGATCTAGATAATTTTCTTTCCAATGCAGATAATGAGCAGAAATTAAAGGATTTATATAATCGAAATATCTCTAAGTATAAAACTGAAGAAGAAAGAAAAGCTCGTCATATCCTAATTAGTATTAATGATAAAGTTAGCGAAGCTGATGCCTTAAAAAAAATCACTGATATAAAATCTAGAATCAACAAAATGAACTTCTCTGATCTTGCCAAAGAAAATACTACTGATCCAAGTGGTAAAACAAGCGGTGGGGCTTTAGGTTGGTTTGGAAGAGGAAAAATGGTTCCTCCATTTGAAGCAAAAGCTTTTACTATGAAAAAAGGAGAAATCTCTGATCCTGTAAAAACTCGTTTTGGATATCACCTCATTATCTTGGATGATATAAAAGATGCAAAAGTTACAGAATTAGTAGAAGTAAAAAGAGAACTTGCTAAAGAATACTTGCAGTCAAATATGAACTCAGAAGCTAAAGATTTAGCAGCAAAGGTTACTGGAGAAATTAAAGCAGCTTTAGAGGGATCACTTTCAAAGGCTGAAAACATTGCCAAGAAATACAACTTAAATTTCAACAAAGATCAGAATATTAATCTTATTTCGAGAAAAGCTCTTAATGACACATTAAGCTTTGATGAATTTTCTACTTTAACTGAAAATAGTACTTATTCTTTTGACAAAAGCGCTCACTCTTTGATTATCAAGACTGGAGAAAGAACAAAAAGTGATGCATCAAAAAATCAAGCAAGTGCACCTCAATTTGATTACTCTACAAACTTTAGAAATAAACTAATTGAAGTAATGAAAGAAAAGCTTGGAGTCGCAGTAAACAACAGAGCTCTATAGATTATGCCAAGTAAAGAAAATAAGTTCTCACAAAACGTTGATGGCGCTTTTTACGTAGATGATCAATGCATCGCTTGCGATGCTTGCGTCATGGAGGCTGAAAACTTTTTTTCTATGAATGATGATGAGGGGCATGCTTTTGTAAAAAAACAGCCAACAACTCCTAAAGAAATAGAAGAGTGTACTAATGCTCTTGAGTGCTGTCCTGTAGATGCTATTGGAAATGATGGATAATAAACCTAGAGCTAGTATCATCTTATCAACATATAATTCTCCCTTATGGCTGGAAAAAGTTTTGTGGGGATATGAGTCACAAAGCTTTAAAGATTTTGAAATCATTATCGCTGATGATGGATCTGATGAATCGACTGAAAAGTTTATTAAAGACTTTCAAAAAAAATCAAAACTTCATATTCATCATGTATGGCATGAAGATCAAGGTTTTCGAAAAACAATTATTCTCAATAAGGCAATTTTAAAAAGTAATAGTGAGTATCTTATTTTTTCAGATGGTGATTGCATCCCTAGAAATGACTTTGTTGAAGAGCATGTAAACAGAAGAAAAAAGAATCACTTTCTCTCTGGTGGATATTTCATGCTACCAATGAATATAAGTAAAAAAATTAACCAAGAAGACATAAAGAATCAAAGATGCTTTGATTTAAAATGGCTTAGAAAAAATGGCCTTAATTTTTCACTAAAAAACTTCAAGCATTCTAGAAATAAACTACTTCTCTGGCTACTAAATACCTTTACGAGTACAAAGGCCACATGGAACGGGCATAGTGCTTCTGGGTGGAAACAAGACATTCTAGCTGTAAATGGTTTTGACTCTCGAATGGAGTATGGTGGTGAGGATCGAGAACTTGGAGAGAGAATGATGAATCAAGGCATTATTCCTATCAGAATAAGATATTATGCTATTTGCGTTCACTTAGATCATAAACGTGGATACATACGAGAAGAAGCTGTGAAGAAAAATAGAGCGATTAGAAAAGAAACCAAAGAACAAAAAAAAACTTGGACTGAATTTGGACTTAATCTAGTTTCATAAATTTTTCAGGCCGGTGAAAATCTATAATGCCATCTGGTTTGAAATGAGAAAAATATTTTCGATCTTTTCCTTTTCCTATACAAGCAAATAAGCCTATTTCCCATTTCGATTCATCAATTGGAATTTCAAAGCTCACAACCCCTTCTTGTATTTTAGTAATAAAATTACATTTAAAAGGTGTGAAATAAATCTCTCTTGGTTTGAAAATTTCTAGATGAAACTTTTGATTTAGTGGAGAAACTTGGTATTCATCATATTTTTCTTCATTTTCTTTTTTTAAAAACACTTCACAGACATCAAAATTCCATAAGCCCCAATTTTTACAAGGATGAGTTAATGAAAATTTCTCATCACTTAAATCAAATTTAAAAGGAGCAAAGTTAATATAAAGCTTATTTTCTTCTTTTTTTAGTAAAACTCTAATTTCGATAGAAGTTTCAGCACTTTTTAAATTAATAGTTTTCATTATACTTATCATTTTCAAGGTTATACTGATGAGCTAAAAAGTCAGCGAGTTCATCATTTAACTCAATATCATCGTCTGAAAAGTTAACTTCCTTTCGTATATTATCTTTATAAATAGCTAAACTCGGACCATTATGTGGCTGCACACTATAAGCTGCTTTTTTTGTTTTCCTCAGAAGTGATTCTCCAAAAAAATATGGAATTTCTTTTTTTACGCCAATTAAATCTAGAATAGTGGGAGCAATATCTAACTGAGACCTTTTATTTGAGCTACTAAGTGAATACTTTTTTTCTTTTCCCCACAAAAGGATTGGAGAAGAAAAAGCTTGCTCCGAAACACTAAGCATATTATTAAACTTAAGTTCTTTTTCTAATGGGAATGAATGATCCCCGGTAATGAACACTAATGTATTTTCAGCAAATCCGGACCTCTCAAGCTCTTTAAAAAAAACTTCTAAACACCTATCTGAGAAGTTCATACTATTGATATAATTTTTATAAATTTCTTTACCAGAAGATTTCGGGTAAATCTTCTTCTCTTTTTCTGGTAAATGATTAAACCACATATGTGAAGAGACTGTTAATAAAGTAGAAAAAAATGGTTTATCTTTATTTCTTTTATTTAGAAACTTAAAGAATCTTTCATAGAAGATATCATCTCTCATCCCCCAGCCAAAAGCTTCTCCTTCCCTAGATTTTTCAATATCTTCTGCTGATAAAACATTATCAAACTTTTGAGTAGACAAAAATTTATCTTTATTTCCATACGATAAATCCTTATAAGCTTGAAAGTATGAAGATTCATATCCTAGCAATGATAAGTAATAATTTAATCCATAAAAATTAATATGTGAGAGTTCCGAGTATATAGGAACATCTAAACTACAGGGCATAGAATGCAGAATAGAGAAAAGTCCTTTCGTTGTTTCAGATCCAGAACAAATGCTTTTTTTAATATGTCCATGTTCTTTTACTAAAGAATTAAGAAAAGGCATTACATCTTTTCCTTCCTCTTTTAAATCTATGACATGTGAAGATAGAGATTCCACTAATAAAATAATTATATTTTTTTTATCATATTCTTCATTTTCTTTAAGTTTCACAGGCTTAATTCGAAGTTTTGAGCTTTTCTTTAAAACTAAATCATTTTTAAAAAATTTCGAATACGCTTTTTGCTTTCCATACTTTGCTTCAAAGAAATACTTTGTCAGATATTCATAATTCATGAAAGAAGATTTAGTGAAAACAAATATAAACATCAAGGAAGCTAGCAAAGAAAGCCAATGAAGATTCAATTCAAGCGGGAAGATTAAAGGAGTCAGTGCTAATACTAAATAAGCTATTAATCCTTTTAAACCCAACATCGTCAACATTACATCAATAGATTGTTTATTAAGCAGCAAGTTTTTATTTTTCAAATAAACTGATGGGTTTAAACTTAGTTTGTATTTCCCTTTATATCTATAAGTTGCTAGATGACAAAAGAAAATAATTACAAACAACAGATAAAACAAATTACTTAGATGACAAAGAAAACTAATGATTAGATAAATAGAGCATATCTGTAAAATAGATAAAAATGCTCTTTGCAGCGATTGAGTACTTACTCCATCTATTTTTTTTATCAAATAAAAAGAAAAAAATAGCTGCAAGCTTAACGCTACAAGAATGAAAGAGATGTTGATAGTCACAGAAGTGTAGTCTCTTTTTTACTTTTAATAAAAACCATCCAACTCATTAAAATTAAAATATTACAACAAACAGCATATTGCCTAATATACATATGATCCCAAAAGCTTTGCAATACAAACGTCGAAACGGCAGCATAAACCATTCCTCTAATTATTCGGTTTTTGATCATCTCCCTAGCATTTCTAAACAAAGAAAGAATTAAAAATATAAAAAGTAGGCCAACAATAATTCCATGCTCTATTGAAATATGAAGAAATGTATTATGAGAGTGAGAAATATAATGCTTCTCTATGATATTATGTTTTATTTTATAATCTTGAATAACATCTCTAAACTTTCTTGGGCCTATACCTAGCACCCAATAATCTTTAAAAACTTCCCAACCTGCTTGGTACTGAGACAATCTTTTCATATTAGAGCTGCTTTTTTGAGGCTGAATTAATCTAGTTTTCTCTTTAGGATCTGTATTCGTAATACTCAGAAAAATCATCAAACTTAATAAGCCGATAGAAATGAAACCCATTAAAAAAGATAGTTTCTTAGATAAAAAATAAGTACAAAAAGGAGCAATTAAACCAATTACTAAAAAAGGGCCTCTAGACTTAGACATCAAAAGACAAAATAACGTACACACCATGATAAATATCAAAAATTTTGAAAACTTTTTTTCAAATCTATATTTAAAAACAGGCATAATGAAAAAAGCACTCAAGCCTGCCATACAATAAGAAAAACTATTCACACCAGTTAAGGAAAAAAATCTATGCCTTGAAGTATATCTCCATAAAAACTCACTTCCTTTAGGAATAAGACTTAATACATCAAAAATATTCTTAAATGTTCCCGCTAAAATTCCTAGCGATGCAGCAATTAAAAACTTTTTAAATAAAGACGTAAAATCTGTTGTTTTATCCATTGAGAGTTCATAGATGAAATTTGTCCCAAAAACAAAAAGAAAAATATAATGTCTAATTCGACTAAAACTTCCCAAAGGGATCTCTGATATAAAGATGTGATATAAGCAATTAAGAAGAAGAATACCTAGGAGTATTGAAAGAATTTTAAAAGATGAGATTTTTGAATTAAAACAGTATTTTAATTTTATTAAAAACCCAGGCAAGAACATTGTTAATATTCCTAAAATTTCAATTACTGCGCTCCCACTTCGAGACGTCAAACAAAAGAAGACATAAGCTAGAAATAACGAGATAAGAAGGTCAATAATTTTTAAAGATCCTATTTTGCTTTGAGCTGTTTTCATATCTAGATATTATAAAGAAATCTATCAAGTTAGAACAAAACTTTTCCCTCAAAATCAAAAATCGCTGCTAAAATTTAAATTATCATGATTGTAGCTTTTGATGTTTTAGAGTCTTATTACTTACCAGTTTTTAAGCCAATTATTAACGAATGCTTGGATAGAAACATAAAATGTTTACTTGTATTTTATCTTAACGATGAGAGTTCAAGCAAATATATAGATATAATTTCAAAAGAATTTAAGAACACGACTTCTGTAAAAATAGTAAAAAACCATAATGAAGCTTTAGATTATTATCGCTCTCAAAAAACCAACTGGATTTTTCTTGGGAATACTCATGAAAATATTTCAGAATTTTTAGAGTTCTCCAAAACAGCTTTAATTCAACATGGTATAGGCCCTAAGTCTTGCTATTACACTGTATCAAAGCATCCTGTCACTATACGTTTTGTAGAGGGAGAATTTAGATTAAATAGATTGCAAAAGATGTACCCTAAAAATACTTTTATCGATACAGGCTTCGCGAAGCTTGATCCTATAATTAAAAAAAATCCATTAATGAATTTTAAGAATGAGAATTTTTTAGAAGATAAAAAAACAATTCTTTATGCACCTACTTTTTATCCTAGCTCTTTGGAAGTGTTCCCTTTAGATTTCCCAGCTTTACTCTCTGAGTATAACATTATTATAAAACCACACTCATTTACATGGAAAAAAAGAAAATATAAAAAGCAAAGAGAACTGCTTAATACCTGGAAGCAATATAAAAATGTTTATCTTTGTAATGAAAATTTTCTAGATATTCTTCCATTATACTCAATTGCCGATATCATGATTTCTGATGCTTCTTCAGTTATTTTCGAATTTATTGCTATTGGAAAACCTGTTATTTGGTCCCATTTTTTTAAACTAAGATGGAGCTATAGAGGTATATTCTCATTTAGACTCAAAAAGAGACTTGATCCAGATCTAGAATACTTTAGAGATATTTGCTTTGAAGCAAAAAATTTTCAAGAAGTACTCAAAGGTATTCCTGAAGTTATTAAGAATCCTGATTTTAAAATAAAAGAAAGAAAAGAAACAACAAAGAAATTAGTTGGAAAAGTTGATGGTCAATGTTCTAAAAGAATTGTAGATTACATCATTGGAAATTAAGATGAAAAAAGTTATTACATTTGGCACATTTGATGTTCTTCATATTGGGCATATTAATATATTAGAGAGAGCAAGAGCTTTAGGTGACTCCTTGGTTGTAGGAATTTCTTCTGATCAATTAAACTTTAAAAAGAAGAATCGACTCCCTATTTATAATGAAGCTGATAGAAAAAAACTGATTTCTTCTTTAAGGTTTGTCGATTCTGTATTTTTAGAGGAATCTCTAGAGCTTAAAAGAGAATATATCTCAAAATATAAAGCTGACATCTTGGTTATGGGCAATGACTGGGAGGGCAAGTTTGATGAGTTTAATGACATATGCCAAGTTGTTTATCTACCTCGAACACCTTCAATCTCAACAACTGAAATCATTGAAATAGTTAAGTCGAAATAGACTTCTTACCAAAAACAAAAAACAAATAGGCTCCTGCTAAAATAAATGGAATGCTTAAAAGTTGTCCCATATTTAGCAACATTCCATCTTCAAAGCTCGATTGATTGATCTTAAAAAACTCTAATAAAAATCTAGCCGAAAAAGTTGTCATGAAAACTAAACCTAAATGTTGTCCCTCTCTCCATTTTTTTGTTAATGAAAACTTATTCCATAAGAAATGCAAAATAATCGCTAAAATTAAATAAGCTATTGATTCGTATAATTGAGCTGGATGCCTTGCAATAGTATCAACTTTTTTAAAAACAACTCCAAAAATTGAATCTGTTGGATGTCCTAATATTTCAGAGTTAAAAAAGTTTCCAACTCTAATCAATGATGCTGTCAGAACTATCGCAGGACAACATGCTTCTATTATCCATAGAAAGCTTTTAGCTTTAATCTTCTTACTAAATAAATAGACAGCAATCGTCACTCCAAGAAATCCACCATGAGAAGCAAGTCCTCCTTTCCAAATTTGTAATATCTCTAAGGGATGCGATAAATAATAAGCTGGATCGTAAAATAAACAATGACCGAGTCTAGCTCCAATGATCATTCCTACGATAATATAACTCTGTAAGGTATCAACTAATTTCGGATCTTCTCCACCCTTTTCAAAGTTCTTTTTGGCATACATTGTACCTAGAGTTATTCCCAAAATAAACATTAATGGATAATACCTTAATCCAAAGCTTCCTATGCTAAATATAACTGGATCAATATCCCAAACCATAATTTTTCCTTTTGCTTATTCTAGTAAATCAAAGAATTAAAATACTTTCAAATACCTGAGCAAAGCAAGAAGTCTACATTGTTAACATTTAGCTTTTTTCTCTTTATCATTGAACTCATAAAGGAATCTCATGAAACTTTCATATATTATTTTATTTGTTAAAGAAATCCAGCAATCTATTGATTTTTATCAAAATGCTTTAGATCTAAAACATAAATTCACCCACGAAGGAAATGACTATGCTGAAATGCAAACAGGCGAAACAACACTTGCATTTTGCACAAAAGAATTAGCTGAATCCAATATTAAAGCTAAAGAACATAAAGTCTCTCAAAGTGATAATTCTTCAAACTTTCAGTTAACATTCTCGCCTAGTGATTTAAAACAAGCCTATCAAAAAGCTCTTGAAAATGGAGCTATTAGTATTTCTCCACCAGAAATAAAACCCTGGAATTTTGAAGTTGCCTTAATAAAAGACCCTGATGGGCATCTTATTGAGTTGGCTAAAAACTTGAATAAAAAGGTATAAATTAAAGGATTTTGGTTGCGGGAATAGGATTCGAACCTATGACCTTCGGGTTATGAGCCCGACGAGCTACCAGACTGCTCCATCCCGCGTCATTTGGTTCTCAAAATATACAGTTTCTGAGTTCATAAGTCCAGCTTGATAAAATTTCTCTAAACCTTTTTTCTATTTCATCGATAAGTTAAATAAGCAGGAGGAATACAGCTATGAATGAACTATTAACTAGTAAGAACTTTATCCTTAAACTTAATCCAAATGGGTTAACAGAGCAGCACAAAAGGCTTATTCGTTATTTAAATATTTATATCTTAAAAACTCTCAACGCTGACTCAGAGCAAGAATATTTTCAATGCACTGAAGATGCTTACAAAATGCTAACAGCGCTTATCAAGCAAACAAACTTCCGAGATTCAAGTTCAAATATCAAGCGAACTGAACAAGCTCTCGAACTTGCTCTAGATAGTGTTAGAGATCTTATTTATTCTAAAGATTCAGATATTTATGATAATTAATCACTAGGCCCTATTTAAATTTCTAGCAGCTTCCCACTCAGCCTGGATTCTTGCTTGTTCCTTGGCCTTCTTTTCATTAAAGCCTTTCATTGTTTCTTTATAGTTTTGTTTTTTATAAATCTCATACTCGTTACTATCAGCAGCAAGCCCTTTACCTCTAAATTTTTGTCTCTTATTCTTATTTACTGATTTTTTCAAAGAAACATAACTCTCATCAGAGACTTTCTTTCCTGACTTATCAATCCCAATTCTTCTAAGGATCTCACTTCTAGTAACGATTCTAAACTCTCCTGGCTTGATTCCATCAAGAGATAAATTCCCAATAGCAACTCTTTTAAGCTTATCAATAGTCAAACCTACTGCTTCACAAATCCTTCTAATCTCTCTATTTTTACCTTCAACTAATCTAAACTCTAACCATGTTTTCGTTGGTAATTGCTTAATAATTCTCACGGATAAAGGCTTTAAAAACTCACCTCTTGACTCTATTCCATTTCTTAATTTCTTGAGGATACCTTCAGTAAGAGAACCAAAGACTTTCACCTCATAAACCTTATTCACTTCATAACTTGGATGAAGAATCATTTGAGCAAAGTCTCCATCATTTGTAATCATCATCAAACCTTCAGATAAATAATCCAAACGTCCTACTGGATAAATTCTTGTATGAATACCTTTGCATAAATCAATAACAGTTTTTCTTCCCTCTGGATCAGAAACAGTCGACATAATGCATCTAGGCTTATTTAAAAGAATATAAATTTTATCAAGGGCATCTCTATCAAGTAACTGTCCATCTACTTGAACCATATCTTTATTACTAACCTTTACTCCCATCTCTCGAATTGTTTCACCATTTACAATTACTCTTCCTTGTTCGATAAGCACTTCTGCTTTTCTTCTAGAAGTAATTCCACAGTCTGCAATAAATTTTTGTAATCTTACTTGTTTCACGGTCTCTCCAATCTGCCTTCACGGCGGTTTGTGATTAATGGCCTTTATACTTAAAAGATCTTAATCAATATTATTAAGGTTCTCTTTAATAGCATTTAATTCTGAAATTTCAAATTGTTCTGCACTGCTTACTTCAGAGTCTGTATTTTCTTCATTTTCGATAGTATCTACAGCATTTCCAAGATGAATTTTATCAAACGCGTCATCCAACATTTCTGTTAGCTTTTCTTCATTATCAAATAGAGGTTTTTCTTCATTATTTTCAGACTTTATCGCATCCATCTGATCTTTCACATCAGAAGCACTAATCTCTACTTCTTCTTTTGCAGGCTCAATATGTTCTTCAAGAATATCAAAGTCAGTCTTAGACTCCTCATCTTTTTTCTTGGCCTTAGCATTATCTTTTAAGCTTTGTGTAAACTGAGTCTGAGTATTAATGCCTTGAATTTCTTCTTTAAGTTTTTCAAGTTCTTCCATCTCATCAAACATAAATTTTTCTTTATCTGATTTTACAAGCTTTTGAATATCTTCAATGTCACCAATACTATTATCTTGAACCATTTCTTCTAAATCATTCATTGTAGGAAGATCTTCAAGTTCTTTTAAATTAAATAACTCTAAAAACCCATCAGTCGTACCATAAGTAGCAGATTTACCCATCTCATCAGAACGTCCAACAATCTTTACTAATCCTTTATCCATTAGACCACGTAAAAGATGCCCACTATCAACCCCTCTCATAGAATCAAGATCAACTTTTGAAATTGGTTGTTTGAAAGAAACAATTGATAAAACTTCTAAAGCCAGTGGACTTAAAGTTATCTGAGGGAGTTTATGAATAGTTTGAATGATTTTAGTAAATTTTGTTTTCGTTCTAAATTGATAACCATCAGCAACTTCGATAATTCTTATCCCGTGATGATCTTCTTCATACTTAGCTTGAAGTGCTTCGATTGACTCATGAATTAAACGAAGCGGTATATGCTCATCAATTGATTTTTTTATTTTTTGAATAGAAAGAGGTTTATCATTCATGAAAATCAAAGCTTCTATTGCACCAACAAGTGTTTGCTCATTAAGAGTTGTTCTTGTTTTCCAGCTATCTTCAAGCTCACTTTGTAGTTTAGCTTCTTGCTCTCTATCCCATTGCTTTAAAATTGTATTTTCTTGAGTTTGAGTTGTTTGTTTTTCCATTCTTTTATCCTATTTTAGTGTAAAACTTCAGCAGGAGTATCATCAAAACCATCTGCTTGATTTACATCTAAATCACTAATATCTTTTTTAACATTTACATGTATTTCTGAAACATCTTCAGCTTGAAAAAGTTCTAGCTTTCTTAAACGTGCAAGTTCTAATAAAGAGATAAATGTCATCACAACATTGTGAACTTTTTTCTCTCCCTTGCCGAGTAAATCAACAAATAAAAACTTTTTTCCTACTAATAATAAATCTTTAAGGCTTTTCAATTTTTCTTTGATTGAAAATTTATCTTTAGCGATAACTTTGAATTTTCTATTCTCTCTAATGATTAAATCCATCATGATATTTACGAGAGAACTACTATCCATATCTTTAAAAGTTACAGGGAAGTGTGTCTTCTTATCAATTTTTGGTCTAACAAAGTCATCGTAATTTTTCTTTGGAAGCATCCATAAAGCTTCGCTGATTTTTTGAAATTTTTGTAACTCTTGGAGTTTAGCAACAAGATCTTCTTGAGATTGAATATCAAAGCTTTCATCTAAAAGCTTTCTTGCTTCTTGATCATTGCTACTACTTAATGATTTTAAATAAAGAAGAGTTGATGCCATGAAAAGAAACTCTCCAGCAACATCAAAGTCTAACTTCTTCATTCGATCTAAGTATTCAAGATACTGACCAGTGATCTGGGTCAAATTAAAATCTTGAACATCCATTTCTTCTTTTTGTACTAAATACAAGAGAAGAGCTAGAGGCCCATCGAACTTATCAATGTGAACTGTAATATCAGTATTAAGCATGAAATTTAATCCCTTAAATAATAACTATATACTAGAGTAAATTTATCCTAAAAGCGAGACAAAGAATTTCATAACGAATTGCGCCATGTATATAAAAGGAGAAAGAATAGTACTTAAAATCGGAATTCCTGCAAAGCTAAGAATAATTAATCCCCAAAACACATAAACTAAGTATCGAGAAATTTCTTCATATTTTCTCAACGCATTATATTTTAACTGCGACGCTAGCATTTTAGATCCATCAAATGGAGGAACAGGGATAAGATTAAATCCAGCCAAAATAAAATTAATAATTACTCCGTATTCAAACATACTAATAACGAGTCCTCTTTTGATTTGAAAAGGAGTATCAGAAAAAATGAACTCTGAATTTTGAGTAATGACTAATGCCCAAAATAAAGCAAATAAACTCCCAAGAAGTAAATTAGATAGAGGCCCGGCAAAAGAAACCCAAAAAAGCCCACTTTTATAATTAGAGAAGTTTCTCGTATTCACAGGTACAGGCCTTGCCGCTCCAATAGCAATTCCACCAATCCACAATAGAACAACTGGGATTAAAATAGAGTTAATGGGATCAAGATGAACGACAGGGTTAAATGTTAACCTTCCTGCTCTTTCAGCTGTATCATCTCCAAATTTTTTGGCCATCCAACCATGAGCATACTCATGAATGACAACTGCTAGTAAAAAACCTGGCGCCATAATGGCAATCTTAAAAACCAATCCTTGAATATCCATAATAAATACATAAATATCAGATAGGAGCTCTAGCGGCAAAATAAACATGAAAAGAAAAGTTCAAATCGTCATTTTACACACAAATGCTTCAAATGAGACTGAAGCCCTAATATTTAAAACCAATAAAGAGAGAGGATCTTTTTGGCAAAATGTTACTGGATCAGTGGATAATGAAGAAAGTTTTGAGCAAGCTGCAATGAGAGAGCTGACTGAAGAGACTGGAATTAATTTAGAAAAATCACAAGAATATATTAAATCTTTAGAATCTGAGTTCTTTTTTACTGATAGAAAAGATAGACGAGTTCAAGAATTAGTCTATTTTTATCATGGACCAAAATGGGACATTCAAATGTGCGAAGAACATGTCGATTATACCTGGCTAAATGCATCTGAGATAGCTCGTGATAAGTATAAGTATGAATCTAATTATCAGGCACTAAAAAAGTCTTTAGAAAAAATTTCCGTCTAAATTTACCCCGTTTATTTAAATATTTATCCCGCCGACAATATTAACAAGAGAGATATTAAAGGAGTTAATATGACATCTGTACAACAGACATCTGACATTGAAGCGAGCTTTCTTTTCCAAAAAATAGGGATGAAATGGTATATTTTTACTGAAAAACAGAATGGATCAGTGATTTATTCAGAAATGCCAGTAGGCCTTGATCCTAGAAGTACCAAGCTTGAGCTCTATGACGTGATCGAAGAGCACCTTCAAAAAGTAAGGTCTAGAAGTAAGAAATCTAAAGAAGTATCATTATAGGATCTTCTTTAAAGATGGAGTTTAAAGTGCTACAACTCCTCCGTGCTAAAAAATAATTTAAAAGACAAATCCTTTAGTGAAGACTTTGAGTATACTCATCAAAATCCTTATCACGATAAATTAAAATCTTTCGATCATTTTGTTCTAAGAGATAACGAACCAGAAAAATTTAAAAATAAATGGAATGAAGATTGCTTCAATAGAAGTGCTATTTTAAATGTTGAAGTTGGTACTGGTTATGGCCATTTCATGATGGATTACTGCAAAGATCATCCTGAAGAAAATTTTGTCGGAATGGATTATAGATTTAAAAGAAGTTTTAATCTTGCAAAAAAATTAAAGCTCTTTTCTCACATTAACTTTAGATATTTAAGAGCTAAAGGTGAAAGATTAGAACATCTTTTCGGAGAAAATGAGATCGATAATTTCTACTACTTCTTTCCTGATCCTTGGCCAAAGACGAGACATCAAAAGAAAAGACTTTTTCAGGAATCTTTTATTAAGATCTTATCTAAAGTGATGAAAAAAGATGGTGTGGTTTATATTAAAACAGATCATGATGATTACTACGCTTCAATGATAAATGTTATTAATTCAACTGATCATAATTTTGAAGTACTAGTTCATACCACTGATCTTCATCAGGAAGAACATCCAAATCTTTTAAGGTTGCAAAAATATATAACGAAATTTGAAAAAATTTTTCTAGCAAAAAATAAAAATATTAATGCTGTGGTATTAAGATGCAAGTAGAAGAATTCAGAGATTATATTCGAAATATTCCAATCTCTCAGGTTATCTCGAGATATATACCTTTAAATAAAAAAGGACAAAACCATGAAGCGATCTGTCCTTTTCATGATGATTCTAATCCTTCTTTAAAAGTAAATGATTCTAAAGGAATCTATAAATGTTTTGTCTGTGGTGAATCCGGTGATGGAATCAAGTTCGTTCAAAATTATAGAAATAAAAACTTCATTGAATCTCTAAAAGAGCTTTCTGAAATTTTTAATATAAATTTAGAAATCAAAGATAGAAAAAATGCTAACCCAAAATATAAGCTAGCTAGAAGAATTTTGGATGCCGCTGATAATATTTTTTATACTTATCCACGAAAAACAAACCATCCAGAGTTTCAAAAGTTTTTAAACACTCGTGGTCTTAGTAAAGAAAATGCTGAAAAGTTTCGAATCGGGTTTATCTCGGATCAGAATATTTTATCTAAATTCTTAGAACAAAGACAGGCCGATAATCCTAAGCAAAGAATTGTTGATCTAGCTCTTGAAATAGGAATCATAAAAAAAGGTCACAATGGCCTTTATGACACCTTTAGAAATAGAATTACTTTCCCAATTTGGGACCAAAGCTCTAGAGTTGTAGGCTTTGGATCTAGATCAATTACTGAAAAACAAATGCCTAAATATTTAAATTCAGGGGATTCTCTTATTTTTAATAAGTCCATGCTTCTTTATGGAGTGAATATTGCAAAGAATAGTATTCATGATAGTGGGAATATCATTCTCACTGAAGGATATATGGACACAGTTAGTTTACATCAATTTGATTTTCATCAATCGGTAGCGATCATGGGCATTGCTTTGTCTGATATGAAAGCAAAGCATATTTCTAGTTTAACAAAAAATGTTTTTTTAAGTTTAGATAATGATAAAGCTGGTTTCATTGCTTCAAAACGAGTCAATGATACATTGATGAAACAAAAGATCATTGCAAGAAAAATTGATCTTACTCCTTGTAAAGATCCCGATGACTTCTTGAAAGAAAAAGGGCGGATTGCTTATTTAGAAAGAATGGAAAATGCTAGGCCTTTTATTGATGAGCTTATAGAAATCGAAACATCTAAAAATTTTGGGGCCAATACTGATTTAAAAATTGATGCTCTTAATAAAATTTTTGAATTACTCTCAACTCTAGGTGATGACCTTAGAGCACATGAGAGAATTATTAAGGCATCTCAAACTCTTGGTTTATCTTCAGATCCTGAGAATATTGTAAAAAACTATCAAGAATTTTTGAGTAAACAAAAAAATGGTACACAAATGCTTGTAAAGCAAGCCCCTAGAGTGACTCCTCCTGAGTTATTAGAAAAAGCAGTTGAAAGTAACACAGATGATATTAATAAACGCGATGAGTCGCCAAGCTTTGCTCCTTGCAAAATCGATACCTGGATTTTGCAATCTTTATTTCAATTTCCTGCTATTTATACTGAAAGCGGTTTTACAGAAATACTGGATTTTGTTAAAAATATTGAAACAAAAAATTTTGTTTTAGATTGGGAGTCTTTAGAAATCAAGGAGTTAGCAGAAGATTCATTATCAAAAATTTTATTTAAAATTTTTGACAAAGAAAATTCTTACTCAAAGCCATTTGAAAATTTCGTTTACTCAATGACTTTTTCTTTTGCCAAAACTGATACTTCAAAAGTTTCTCAACAAATTAGTGAGCTAAAAAAGAAAGTAACGATGGAAAGCTTAATTCAAGAGAAGAAAAGCTTGAAAGAAAAAAGGTTACAAGTTTTAAAAGAAGAAGATTTGAATACACTTGATAATAAAATTATGACAATCAATAAAGAAATCTCAAATTTAAAAATTCAAAATCAAAAGTTTTAAGGATATATATTATGGCAGTTTTAGAAAAATTTTTCGTTTCAAGAGAATTCAACAAGCTTCTTTTAAAAGGACAAGAGCAATCTTATCTTACGCCTGAAGATATTAATGATTGTATTCCAGCAAACATTATTCTTCCAAGTGTGTTAGATCAGGTTCTTTCAAAAATTGAAGCTGCTAGAATTACGATTCAAGAAGAAGACGAAAATGATAAAGAAGTTTCTCAAACAGATCTCATCGAAGAAGCTTTATCAGCTCAAGAGAAGAAAGCATTAAAAGGCTCATCTACTGATCCTGTTAAATTATATTTAAAAAAGATGGGTTCAGTATCTCTTCTCACAAGAGAGGGTGAAGTTGTTATCGCAAAAGAGATAGAGGAAGGTGAAAAAGAAATCGTTCAGTCTTGCCTTGCTTCAGCTCACGCTCTTCAAGAGATTGTAAAACTAAAAGAGAAAATTTTAAGTGCTGAGGATCATTATGAATTCACAAAAGACTTAGTAAGAGGCCTTGATGATGAATCTACAAAGTCTGCTATCACGAAAGTTAAAAATATCATCATTGCTACTTGTGAGAAATTACAACTTATCGTTGATGATATTATCAATGAAGATGGAACACTAAAAGAGATGAGTGCTGCTCAAAAAAAATCTCTTGAAGAAATCTCGGAAGCATTAGTTGAGTTAACATTTAATAGAAAAATTATTAATAGTTTCACTGAACCAGTTAAATCTTATTATTTAAGGTTTAAAGATTTATACGCTCAACAAGATAGAATCTATAAATTTTTAGAAATTAAAACTGCTGAAGAATACAAAGAAATGTATAACAATGTTCTTGAGGATGATGCCTTCAAACGAAGACTTGCTAGAAAGCTTTACACTTCAGATTCAAAGATAGAGCAACTTTTTAGAAACCAAGAAGATGTTCTGAGAAAATTCAAAAGACTTTCAATGGATGCTGGAATGGCATTTGAGGATATTGAAAAAGTTTATAATATTATCGTTAAAGGTGAAGAAAAAGCTGATAAGGCAAAAAGCCAATTAGTTGAAGCAAACTTAAGATTAGTTGTTTCAATTTCAAAAAAATATACAAACAGAGGCCTACAATTCTTAGATCTTATCCAAGAAGGAAATATCGGTCTTATGAAAGCTGTTGATAAGTTTGAGTATAGACGTGGGTACAAGTTTTCAACCTATGCCACTTGGTGGATTAGACAAGCAATAACCAGAGCTATCGCTGATCAGGGTAGAACGATTAGAATTCCAGTTCATATGATTGAAACAATCAACAAGCTTGCTAGAACATCCAGACAACTTGTTCAAGAACTAGGTAGAGAACCTACTCCTGAAGAGATTGCAGAAAGAATGGATCTATCTGTAGATAAAGTGAAAAAAGTCTTTAAGATTTCTAAAGAGCCTATTTCTCTTGAAACTCCTATTGGAGAAGAAGAAGATAGCTCTCTTGGAGATTTCATCGAAGATAAAAAAATCATCTCCCCTGCTGATGCTGTGATGAGTGTTACTCTTTCAGAGCAAACAAGATCAATTCTAGCAACCCTTACTCCAAGAGAAGAGAAAGTTCTTAGAATGCGTTTTGGTATTGGAGAAAAATCAGATCATACACTTGAAGAAGTTGGTCAGGATTTCTTCGTTACGAGAGAGCGTATTAGACAGATTGAAGCTAAAGCACTTAGAAAGCTTAGGCATCCTAGTCGATCTAAGGTTTTGAAGTCTTATTTGGATAATTAG
>JAHDBN010000036.1 GCA_020630335.1 Bacteriovoracaceae bacterium | reverse complement strand
TTATGCAAGATATGTAGATTCTATCTAAAAAATAAAAACTCTTTCTTTTTTGCTAACTTCAGTGCTAGGTTCTATAAAAATCTAAAAGGACCGCATTATGAGAAATATTCCGCAATACAAAACCAAAAAGAAAAAAACGTTTAAAAACACTAAGCTTGAAGAAATGTCGATAGGACATATGAGAAAAGATCTCTCGATGACTACGGTTTATGTTGGAAATCTCTCATATTCAAAAACTGAAAAATGTCTGCTCAATATTTTTAAAAAATATGGACATGTAGGATATGTTAGAATTAACAGAGATAAAGTTTCCAAGAAAAGCAAAGGAATAGCCTTTATTCAAATGAGAGTCGAAAAAGAGGCCCTCAAGGCAATATCTGAGCTAAATGGCAAGCAAGTAGATGGTCGAACACTAAAGGCTAGTATCGCAATAGAGAGCCCAAAGAAAAAAACAAAAAGAAATAGATTTAGATAGATTCCAACTACCTATAAAAGAATAATCCATTCAAAGAAATTACTAGTAAAAAAACTAATATAGCGACAAAAACATTAACCTTTAGAATATATTTTTGCTCTATATCTTTACGCCCATTAATAAAAAACTCTCTAATCAAAGGCAAGGTAAAGACACAAAAAACAGAAAGTATAATAAAGCACAGATACCAAATTGGAGACTTTTCTATCTCTTGCTTTCCTTGTATCGCATTTATCTTACTTGTATCAACTTCATCAATACGCAATTCATCATCACTCTTAATAGAAGGGATATAAATATCTCCCTTGCCTAATTCTCCTCTATTAAACTTCTCTCTTTTCAACCTATATTCTGTAGCAGGAATTAAGTGCTTAGAGGAGTTCGTTTTATCTCCTGCAGGTTGAATTTGAATAGTGCCAAATATCGAAATCTTCTCACCTACTAGATAAGTATTTCCCTTGAGACTCTTATCCCAATTTAATCCAAAATCTTTCCTGTTAATAACAGTAGTAAACTCTACAAATCGACTCTTTTTATTCCAAGTATCAGCAAGCGAATCAGAGATACTTAAAATAAGTTCAACTTTTTTAGAAATGTTTTTAATTTTTAATTCACCTTCAACTCTAAACTCGTTACTTGTTATTTTTTCACTTAATAAAGACTTAAACTCTATAAATGGAAATCTTTTTGCCTCAAAAAACTCATTTGATCTGAGATGTCCGTCTCTTAGTGCTTGCCCAGTATAGATTGAGTCAGTTTCAATCATGATGAATATGTCTTCAGGTTTTTTATCTTTTAAATTTAACGAACCTAAGAAATGAGAGAATCGTCCCGAGACCTTACTTACGCTTAAGTACTCTACTTCAAATTTAACTTCGGAGTGATCCTTATTAACCACCCACTTTTCAGAGAAAGCTGAAAAAGAAACGAGGGTAAATAAAATAAAAAATAATTTCACTTCTCACTACCATAACAAAGAAAATTGAATAGGAACAATATCTCTAGAAAGAGTTTCTTGATTTAAATTATAAATGTTTCTCGAGCCAAGGGCCAATCTTGGGGATATTAAGAATTTTAATATAACGCTGAATTTTCTTTTGTTTTTTAGCATCTGAAAAAGGGTGTGGTTCTACTCCTCCTGTAAATTCACAATCTTCGCTTTCTTCACAGGCTCCAGGGGGACACGGAATACCATCAGTACCTAACTTATATGAATATTTCTTTCTCTCTTCAATATACTCTTTAAGCTCAAGAGCTTTCTGCTGAGAATGAGCCATTACTGCGACTTCTGAATTATAAAACTCAGAAAGCTTATCTAAGTTATAACTCCCAATAAGAGCATATTTTCCATCAATACTCATAGACTTTGAATGTATAGTAGATCCATGAGGACTATTTAGCTGATCACCATAATACTCATGAATTTTCAAACGATTTTCTTTTTTTCCTAATCTCATTAAGCCTGAGCGATACTTTGCATACCCAGCAAAAACCTGCAACCCATCAATAGAAGAAAGAGAATTAGTCAATATAGTGATCTCAACTCCCTTCTTTAATAAAGCATCAAAACCTTTCAAAAGATTTTCCGATGGAATTAAATAAGGAGACTCAATAACTACTTCTTTTTCAGCTCTCATTAAAACTTCAAAAAGTCTCAAGCTAAGTAAGTTTTCATAAGAATCACCTTTTAAGCCATCAGAAATAAACTCTACTTTAAGATTTGAATTATTATCTAGCTCATCTTGGATATTTGCTGAGAAGTCTTTACTTATTTTATACTTTTTTATTAACCCATCAATTTTTTTTTCTTGCTGATCAAGCATTGCCTTTCCAACCTTAATCATTGCTTCCTTACACCTTTTAAGTCCATTAATGATAGTTGGAAAATAATAACTTTTTGGATATCTGATCTTGCAACGATTTCTTGTTCCAATCCCATAGCTAGCTTCCGTTGTTATCTCTGAGTTCCAATACTTAAGAAAGTGCTTTTTGGAATCCAGTACAGCTTGACCAGTTACCAAAACATCTCTGTCTGCATAAGTACTTTTTTTTGTCACGGAAAAATAAGTATCTTCAATGTTCCTTCCTCCAGTAAGCAAGAATTCATCATCTATTATAAATAACTTATCATGAAGCCTGTTCTCAAGTCCTTTAAGGAGCCTTCCTTCCCTTGCATTCTTCCATAGCACTTTCTTGTCATAAACATTATTAAAAAACTTGATCTTTATCCCCTCATTCATTAAATGCAAAATAATTTCAGGAGGTACATCTGTTCCAACCAAAGGGCCTCCTCCATCAAATAACAATCTAATGTCTGGATCATTCATCTCCCTAGCTTGCTTTCTGAGTAGTGCTAAAGATGCAAGTCCTGTATCATCAGCATGAAAGATAAATTTAGAGCTATAAATACTTTTCTTAGCTTTTTTCGTAATAGCATAACGAACAGATAACGCTTCAATGGGATCATTAATAATTTGAAAAATATCAGCTTGAGTTGCCAAACTTAAAAATACAAGAATTTTCAATACACTTTTCATAGAGCAAATCTTTTTCTTTGATTTATACTACAACCTTGTGAAAAGAATAAGCAGTTGGTAAAACTTACAATTTGTTGTCTAAACTCTAAGCAGATTTAAAACAAGTGTTCAAAGAAGTCAACACGCTCATTGTTCTTATCAAATGTTTCAACCCTAACAGATTTACCTGAAATCTGAACTGAAGAGTATGTGGGAGTGAAAAACTTATAAAATAAAGAATAAGGATTTTTGTACCGAACAGGGTTAAAAACGCCTCCAGCCGAACCAGCATTAATATAGGTTATTCCATCTTTCTCACTTCTTTCATACATGTGTACATGACCCGCCAGAACCAATCGAACCTTTCCAGACTCTTCCCAGATAGGCGCAAGCTTTTCTCTGATAAACTTTGAATCTTTAGTTAAATGTCCCAGGGTAGATGAAAAAGCTGGGTGATGTGAGACGACAACTACCTGCTTTTCTGATTTTTTCAACTTTGCTTTCATCCACTTAATCTGTTCTCTGATTTCTTTTTTTGATAGAAAATCATAATTTGTATTATGGACCAAAAGATTAAATTGGGGGAAGTTTAAAAAAAGCGTTGCGTTTTTGTGATCCTGAGAAGACCTGAAGTATTTGAAAAAACTTTCAGGGATCCCTTCAAATCTTTCTTTGTAATAATCATGATTTCCAATAGCAGAAATGATAGGCAAAAAATCTAAATAATTAAAAGAAACATCAAAGAACTTCTCCCAATCATTTACAACACCTCCATTAGAAACAACGTCCCCAGCATGCACCAAGAAGCTATGCCTTTGACTCATGAGTTTCTCTCTAAGAGCCAAAGCAACACTTTTATGTCTTTTATACCCAAGCCATCTTCTTGTTTTGATTGATTGCGTATCACTCAAAAATATAAATTTAACTTCTTTTTCTTCAGAACATGGAACCGGCAAACTATCCACAAAACCTTGCTTGCTATCTCTAATTAAGATTTCGTAATCATACTTTTTAGAGCACTTCAGCTCGCCAAGCTTTAGCTTATAAAACTTCTTCTCTTGAAAAAAAAGTTTTGAATTAATAAAGTGCTGTTTGAGCTTATTAGGAAGCTTTATTCTGACTCTGGATTTCTCTTTTAGCTCAAAAGTTAAATAGCTCATATTATTACTAGAAATAAAGATATATGGCTTAATTGAAAAAATTTCTTTGGAATAAAGAGCAACAGAGAATATTAAGATTAGTAAAAACTTCATAACATCATCATAGGTTTTCTGAATATTAATTGCTAATTTTCACACAGCTTCACTTTTGAAAATTAAACTTTTTCTTTTTTCGCCAAAAAATCAGCCCTAGAGATAACGCTTATTGTTAAGAAATGCAGACAAAAACTAACAACATATGAATGGTTGGAGTTGGATATATATTCTAAATAAATTCTAAGCTAGAAATAATTGTTTCTAGCTTAGTTTTCTATCTAAATAATTCTTTACATTCATCCAAATATTTCAACTCTTTATTTATAGAATTTTTAATCTTGTAATACCCTTTTTGCTGCTTAGATCTTTCTCGAGAAAACTCGAATTTCGACTCTATGCTTATCTCTTTTGCTTGAAGCCTTAGATACCCATCAACCAAGCCATCAATGTCTGGGCAATCAGCAGAGAATACTGAGAATGATAAAAAGGTAAGTAATAAATATTTCATAAAAAACTCCTAATAAGTAATCATTGTATCATCTTAGAAGTAAGTTCCTCGTATAAATGTAGCTTTTACAATAGAGATCATTTTTTAGACATAATCATCAGAAAAACTCTCAAACAAGCTGATAATCTATCATTTGCTGAAACATTTCATGTAATGATTCATCCAAAGG
>JAHDBN010000023.1 GCA_020630335.1 Bacteriovoracaceae bacterium | reverse complement strand
GGAAGATTTCTGCTTTTTGCTACTGAAATGCTATGCTAAACAGGTATATTTAAAGGATAAGTATTTAAAATCAGGGGAATTATGAGAGCTTTACTTTTTACTGTGCTCTTTTTGGTTAGTTGTGGAAGTGTTGATGTTTTATCAGGTTTAGAGTTACCCAACGCTGAGAATGTAACTTTCCAAGACTACGAAAAGAAACTTAAGAATGGCTTAAGTGACTGGAAGAACCGACATAAGCAAAGTCACCTTAAAAGCTTTTTAAGAAATTTTGGTGTTTGTGCTAAATCTTCAGAAGAATACAACTCTCAAATTCTTGATAGGTATAAAGTCTATGAAATGCTCTCTAGAGGTTATTATATTCTTGGGTATTACCATGAGAAGAATTTAGAAAAGAGTAAGAAGTATTGGCAGATAGGTGCATCCTATGCTGAGAAAGCATTGCTTTCTAATAATGATTTTAAAAAAGCTGTAGCAAAGTATGGAGAGTATGTACCGGCATTATCAAAAATTAAAAACTATCAGGTCCCATCTTTGTATTGGTACTTGGCCAATATTGGGATGTGGGCGAAAAACTCAGGCGTGAGTACAACTCTAAAATATTTAAAATTAATAAAATCGATGATTAAAAGAATCGAGCGCACTGATCCTAATTATTATTATTCGGGACTGGACAGGTATCGAGGAGCTTATTTTGCAGTAATCCCAAGTTATGCTGGAGGAAGTATAAATAAATCTAGAGATTTCTTTTTAAGTTCTATTCAGAAATCTCCATCCCATCTTGGTACAAAAGTTTTGTATGCTAAAATTTATGCCTTAAAAACAAGAAATAAACCACTTTTCAGAAAGCTTCTAGTTGAAGTTATTAATACAACTAATGTTCGAGACCCTAACATCAAACCTGAAAACTTACTTGAACAAAGAGAGGCTAAAAAGCTTCTAAAGAATATCAATGAACTTTTTTAAGCTAGTTTTATTTATTCATTGTCTAGCCTTTTCCCAAACAAACTCTAGTTTTGAAAATTATAATAAGCGCTTAGAAAAATCAATTGATCACAAAGAAGATACTCATAAAGTTTATTTTCAAGGTGGTGAAACTGATAAAAATAGAATTACTAACAATGAATATGCTATTAACTTTTTAAAAAAAGAACTTTCAATTTTAAAAAAGAAAATTGAAGTTCTAGAAAAAGCATTGAAAGAAGAAAAAAAGAAAAATGAAAAAACTAAGATTTAGTTGTGAGGTTAACAGCAAGTTAAAAGATGTTGTAAAAGCGTTTGATCTTCCACTTTTTAAAAAATTAGCTCCTCCGTTGGTCAAAATGAATATTTTGCAATTTGATGGTTGTTTAAAAGGTGATGAAGTGAAGTTTTCAATGAATAGTTTTGGAATTCAGCAATATTGGTATGGTTTGATTTTAGATGACTTCATATCTGAAAACGAAGCCTACTTTATTGATGTAGGTAAAAAGCTTCCCTGGCCTTTAACAGCTTGGCATCATAAACATGGATTCAAGGTTACAGAGAGGGCAACAACAGAGATTATTGATGAACTCGAGTTTGAATGTAATTCTAAACTCATGGAACTTGTCTTAGTGCCTTTAATGATAGGATACTTTAGTTATAGAAAAATAATTTACAAAAAAGAGTTTAATGTTTGATTTTTTAGATCCTTCAGCAATTGAAGCATTTTTTTTAGGCTACGCTTATTCACCAATGCATGTTTATATAGGTGTTGTTGTTTTTATGTGCATGAGTAGCTTGGGGTTTCCTCTTCCCGAAGAAGTCATTTTGGTGAGTGCAGGGTTTATTGCGTTTATGGCCTTACATCCTGCTGACTATCCACCTCCAACTCCAGGAGCTCAAGGGGTTGATTATATTACACTATCAGTTGTTTGTTTTGTAGCTGTTCTTGCTAGTGATTTTATTATTTATCTTTTAGGTAAGTATTTTGGTGTTAGACTTTTAAAAAATAAGTATTTTAATAAGATCTTATCAGAAAGCAATATTGCAAAAATTGATAAATGGTACTCCAAGTATGGTGCTTATGTGTGTGGTATTTTTCGATTTACTCCTGGGATTCGATTTCCCGGTCACATGAGTTGTGGAATGATGGGAGTGAAGTGGTGGAAATTCATATTAGTTGATGGTGCAGCAGCTTTGATTTCTGTACCGACTCAAGTGATTTTAGTTGCTCTGTACGGAAAAGTTATTTTGGAAAAAATTAAGCCTTTTAAAATGGTCTTTTTTGGAATCTTGGCCTTCATAGTAATATTTTATTTATTTAAGCACTTTTTTCTCTCTAAAAAATCAGCTTCCTAATCAGAATATAATAGTTATAGGGAGGAAAACTCATGAGATTAATTGATTATGTTCATCAAGGTGGCTTGATAATGTATATTTTGGTGGCCTTAAATATAATTGGAATGACAATTATTCTTTGGAAAGTTTTTTCTCTTTATAGTTCGAAAAAGAACTTAGAATCCTTAGCTAGTTCAATTTCAAAAAGATTTTCTACAAAAATGAAAGATAAATCTGTAGGTGAAGAGTTGAAGCATACTTTAGCTAAAGAAGAAGTTGAATATGAAATTTCTCAACTTGAATCAGGGTTAAATACAGTTAAAATTATTGCTTCAATTGCTCCATTACTTGGTCTATTAGGAACAGTTATTGGTATCCTAGGTGCATTTGATGTCATATCCAAAAGTGGACTTAGCGATCCTTCTATGTTTGCAGGAGGAATATCAATGGCGTTGATTACAACTGTTGGTGGACTTATCGTAGCAATCCCACATTTTATTGGACACAATTATTTAATTAGGGCGATTGATAAACTACAGGCTCGTTTAGAAGATAGTGTTTTATCTAAGGTATTTTAGTGGCAAGAAAAAAAAGAGAATTTATAACGCCAGAACTTACACCTTTAATTGATGTAGTCTTTTTATTATTAATATTTTTCTTAGTATCTAGTGTTTTTAAAAAAGATGAATATGCATTGCTTTTAAACCTTCCAGTAAGTGAACAGGGTGAAGGATCAAAAAAGAAACTTGAGGAAATTACCATAGAAATAAACAACTCTTCTTTTGCTTTGAATAAAGAAAAACTATCTATTAAGGATCTAACAGAAAAGCTTCTTAATTATGAGAAAACAACTGTGATTAATATTAGAGCGGACCAGGAGAGTGCTTACAAACACTTGATCAAAGTACTTGAAGTTCTGCAATCTCAAAAAAAAGAAAACATTTCTTTGATAACTGAAAAAAAACAAAAATAAACAATTCCTTACATGAATCATTCTCATTTGACCAAGGGTGACCTGGGCCTCAAAATTTTTTTATGGATTTTAACAAAGGTTATTTAAGGATGAATACTTTACTTAGTTTATTATTACTAATTTCTTTTTCTACATTTTCAAATGTCATCGCAATTTTAGATTCTGGTGTTGATTATAAACATAAAGAATTAATCGATAAGATGTGGACGAACCCAGGAGAGATCGAAGGCAACAGAAGAGATGATGATAAAAATGGATACAGAGATGACTTTTATGGATGGAACTTTGCAAGTCAATCTTCTGAAGTCATTAATTATAGCTATTTGGGAACATTTTCAGATGACCCTAAAAAATTAATTGGGATTCAATCAGAGCTTTTAACAAATGGTTTTCCTTCTGCTTCAATGTCTTGTTACTGCGCGAAAGATAGTGGAGTAGATCTTCCTAAAGTTTGTAAAAGTATAGATTATTCAAAGATATTTAGCGAAACTCAGATTGTTGAATCTGATCTACAATGGGTATGTTCTAAAAGAAGTGATAAAAAGTTCTCTGCAGAACTTTCAAAATTTGGAAATTTCCTTCATGGAACCCACGTCGCTCATATTGCTTCGAGGCGATCTCCTGAATCAAAGATTATGGCCTTAAAACTTATTCCAACAGAGATTGGAGAGGTAACTTCGTGGATGATGGATGTGTTTAAAACATCTTATAAAAATAAAAAATCTAAAGTTAAGAAAGTAAAAGAAAATAATGTTCGTGAAAAATTACTAACGGGATTATTAGGACAATTAGCAAGTGCTCAGACAATTACTTTGTCTGAAGCTTTTGACTATATAAAAAAGATGAATGTTTCAGTGGTGAATGGATCTTTTGGTACTCCTTTTGAAGGAATAAAGATGTTCTCAGATAATGCTTTTAGAGTCATATTTTTTAGAAAGCCTACTAAAGAAGAATCAGATAAGTACGCTAGAATTTACTTTAAAAAACAACTGAGTTTATTAAGTCAAAGTATTGCAGACGCGAAAGATACTCTTTTTGTTTTTGCTGCAGGAAATAGTGCGAGTGATAATGATATCTATCCTTCTAGTCCTACAAACATTGACTTAGATAATGTCATTTCAGTTGCTGCAACTCAGAGTTACAAGGCCCTTGCTAGCTTTTCTAATTACGGAAAAACAACTGTTGATCTAGGAGCTCCAGGTGTTGTTATAAAAGCAGCTATTCCATCGGAAAGTCATGATGAGTTTATACCTGTAAGCGGTACGTCTCAGGCATCTCCTTTTGTCGCAGGTGTGGCAGCTCAACTTAGGCTTTCAAATCCTGATTTATCTCCAGGAGAAGTTAAGAAAATTTTAATGAGTACGGTAGATAAGAAAAGCTTTTTAGATGGTAGAGTAAAATCTAATGGAACAATTAACGAGAAGAGAGTTAAATTTGTTTCAAAATCTCTTGCTTCTAAATCGATTGATGCTTCAATTGCTTTAGCAAACTCAAAGATAAAATCCATGACTTCAGATAAGTCAATATTACCAGTAAAAACTATTCCAGGGTTTATGCCTGATTTATCTCATGATGAGAGTACTAGAGATGAAATGAATAGATTAATTGATAATATGGCAGGAGAAATGGTTCAACGATTAAGATAATAATATCTAGACCTGAAGAAATAAATACTACCTTCTTCAGGTCTTTTTTCTTAGAAAAGACTACTCAGTATTTTAAATGTTCTCTAAGAGTAAATCTAGCTGTCACGCCATAAATAAAACGATAATTAAGCTTTAAAGACATATTATCCCACTGAGCTGAGAAATTATCAAAAGTAACACTAGGGCCGACAAGTGCTCTAATGGGATGTACAGCGTTTCTACCATTATGCTTATTGACTTCTATAAGAAAAGAAAATTTATGAGCAGTTTTCTCTATGGTTTTATCTTTGAAGCTACTTGTATTAGCTTGCAAACTGAGTTGATTATTTAAGAAATCAAATATTGCATGAGAGTCTTTGTCCTCAGTTTCTTCTTTTTCCTTGGGCTTTAACTCTAATCTCTTATCTGTATGATTTGCCCTAATTAAGAGCTTGGAGTTAAGATAATAGACTGCAGATTTATCGAACATAATGCTTTCGGTTTTTATATCACCATATATCCCAATGAATTTATTATTATTGTCTACAACTTTGTAAGTAGGGAAAAAAAACACTTTCTTCTCGTTCTTGATTACATTTTTATTTCTCAAAAGATTTAAACTTAAACGAACTTTACTTGGTGCATCTTTATTTAAAGGTTTGAGAGTAATTTCGAGAGCTTCTTCTTGTGGTTTAGAAATATATTTATGAAAAACATTTTGAGCAGGATATAGTGAAGATGTATTTTGAGTGAATACTTTACTAGATAAAGTGAATACTAAAATAATCAAAGATTTTTGTAGCATATCAGCACTTATTCCTTATTCACTCTTCTTTATTAAAGCACAGTTATAGACTTTATTTGCTGAAGCTGTTGCCGAAAAACCACTGCCAATTGATTTTTGATTGATTGTTAGAGTTAAGTCATTAGAGTTATCAATAGGAGCAAAAACTAGTTTGGCCGTAGAGAAGTTAAAAAGCCTTAATCTAGATTTATAATATTTAATATCAAGAACAAGGATATCGTTTTTAATCCAAGTACTTTTGATTTTGTAGGGTTCTAATAAATTAGAGTTATAAGAACCATTGAAATTTAAATAAGTCGAATGAATTGCTTTTTGTAGACTCTGCAGTGATTTCTCACTAGTGTCGAATTCAGCAATTTCAATGTCATCACCAGAATGCATGGTTGTAAGATAAATATCTTCTAAATAATTTCTTTCATCTTTACAATCATATTCATGAATGATCATTGCAGATGAAAGGTTAGAAATGATTAAGAATATTAAAAAACATAGTTTTTTCATACAAACTCCTATTAGAAATTCCAAATTCGATAGATTTTAGCATCGCTTGGTTTCACACTTTGAAATAATGAAAAAATTACAAATTTCTGGAAAAATTGTATAAAAAATAACCAATTAACATTTATCAATACTGTATGGACCCATGAAATGATAAAAGGATAGAAACTAATAAAATGAGTATTGTTTGAAGAATAAGATTGTTAATTTCATTATAGAGAACCCGCTCAAGGCGTTTATTTTCTCTTGGTTGTTCATTGCCACTTCATTGCCGGGCTATTTTTATGCGGCTTCTGATTATAGCTATAAAGTTTGGTATGCCGATGATAATCCTAACTTAGCTGAATTTAAAGAATTTGAATCTAAATTTGGTAGTGATGATAATATTTTAATCTCTCTTCATTCAAAAAAAGGAATCTTCAATAAAGAAACTCTTCAGCAAGTGAAGGCCCTTAGTGAGAAATTATGGCAGGTTCAAGATATTATTCGAGTAGATAGTATTTTAGATTATCCTCATGTTCAAAGTTTTGAAAACGACATAAGAATAGAACCATTTATTGATGCTGATTCACTAGAAGATCTTGTCCCTCAAAAATTAGAGAGTATCAAAGAGATAGCCATCAATGATCCCAACATTAAAAATTGGTTTATTAGCCAGGATGCGAGCTTAACAGTTATCACAGCAACAATGAGGCCTGGTTTTGATAACCCACCACCATATGCCAAAATTGATAAAGAAATAGAGTCTTTACTAAAAACTTTTGAAAGCGATGATATAAAGCTTTATCGAGGTGGAGCAGTAACGATGACTCGTTATAATCAAGAAGGTACAGAAAACGATACCAAGTTCATTTTACCTATGATTATGTTAATTTTTGTTGGAATCATCTTTTATCTCTACAGAAGTTTATATTGTGTCCTTATGACCTTTGGACTTCTTTTATTATCAGATGTGATGATGATAGGGTTCTCTTTTTTGTTAGGTTTTAAAGTTAATACACTTGCAGCAGCGGCTCCGACAGTTCTTCTGACTGTTGCAATGGCTGATGCAGTACACATTCTAACAAGTTTTTTTATCGGTTTAGAAAAGTTTGATAATTCCAAAAAAGCAATAAAATATTCTTTGCAGAAAAATTTTTATCCTACCTTATTAACTTCAATAACCACTTCATTAGGGTTTTTAAGCTTTGGAATTGCTGAAATCATACCGATATCATGGATGGGTATAGGGATTTCCATAGGAGTGATCTGTGCCTGGGTTTTATCTTATTTTTGTTTTGCTCCGATGATTGTTTTTAGAGTTAAAGATCTAAAGAAGATCTCAAGAAAAAAGAAAAAATCTTTTGATTTAACATGGTTAGCTAGCTTTGTTATGAAACACGCTAAATCCATCGTTATGATAAGTTGTGTTCTAATGATGACGGGAGTTTATCTTGGATCGAAGTTAGAGGTGAACTTAGAGCCTAAAAAGCAGTTTAAAGATAATCATTATATTATTCAAAGTGGGAAGTTTTTAGAAACAAAGCTTGGTGCATTAGGCTCATTTGAAATTATGATCAAAGCTCAAGAAGAAGATGGCGTAAAAGATCCAGCTTTTTTAAGAAGAGTAGACTCCTTTCAGAATTGGCTAGAAAGCATAGAAGGTGTTTATCAATCAACCAGTATCATTAACATCCTGAAGAAAACACACCGATCTTTAAATGGTGATAATGATGAGTTTTATAAAATTCCAGAAACAAAGTCTGCAATAGCTGAAGAACTTTTATTATACCAATTAAGTGTGCCAGAAGGGAAAGATACTACTAATCTTGTTAGCATTAAAAATGACTCGATGAGAATTAATGGAAGGTGGAAAATTGATTCATCGGTAGAAGGATTAGAGATTATTAAAACTATTGAGGATAAGCTAGCGGAGATGAAGCTTAACGGTTTAGTCACAGGGAAGGCACCTTTGACTTTTGGTCTAGTCATAGAAATCGTTAATACCTTAGGGACGTCATTTTTTATGGCATTATTTTTCATTGGTATAGTTTTAGTATTAGTTCTTAAGTCAGTTAAGCTAGGACTTTTAGCTCTTATTCCAAATGTTTTTCCTATTGCCCTTGGAGCAGGTTGCTTTTATCTTATTGGTGCTCATATTGATCTTGGAATGGTTCTTGTGGGCTCGGTTTGTCTAGGGATAGCAGTAGATGACTCTATTCACTTTATGTTTGAATATAAAAGAAAAAAACTTGAAGGTGCAACGAGAAAAGAAAACTTTGAAAATTTATTTGCTTTTACCTTACCGCCTTTATTTTTCACGACCTTGATTCTATGTTTAGGTTTTTCTAGTTTTGTTTTTGCTAGCTATATTCCTAACTTGAAGTTTGGTTTGATGACTGCACTTGTTTTATCATTCGCCTTGATCGCTGATGTTACTCTTTTACCTGCAGTTTTATATTTAACGGAAAAAGATCCTGTTGCACCTGCAGTATCATTAGATAATGAAACAGTAGAACTTGAAGATGAGTCTAGTATAGAAGTACCTGATTACGTTCCGCCATATAGGCCTCCAGTCGATCAGCCTCAACCTGATATAAGTCTTTAAGCTCTCCATTATTTTCTACCCAGGATTTTAGTTTATCTGTTCCGTTAATAAAGTTGATGGGAGAATCATCGTATTCATATTCATATGGTGGTTCAGTCCATTTGAAATTTGATTTTAGTTTATGAAAAAATTCACGCATAAGAATTTGACCTAGCTCCCATGGCCTAAATGAAAATTTATCCGTTACATGAATTTGAAATCCTCCGCAATCTTTTCTGGCGTGCTTCTGAAAAGTTGGTTGAAAAATACAAGGCCTTAACTTAAAACCATTCAAATGTTTTATTTTATCTTGAATTTCTTCTAAGAATGAAAAAGGTTCGATATTAGGATGCCCTAAATTCTCAAGACTAATAGTTGTTCCTCTACCTTCAGAGATATTTGTTCCTTCATATAACACTGTAGCGATGAAAGTGAGTGCTGCTTCAGGAGTAGCTAGGTTTGGTGAAGGCAAAACCCAAGGCAGGTGAGTATCTCTGAAATACATTTCTCTTTTCCAGTTTTTCATGGAAATAACTTTTAAATCACAAGGTTCTTGCCAAAACTTATTGGCCATTAAAGCAACTTCACCAATTGTAAGTCCATGTCTAATTGGAAGAGGGTGAAGTCCTACAAATGATTTAAACTTAGGATCTAAAATATTTCCTTCTATTTGCTCACCTCCGATAGGATTAGGTCTATCAAGGATAACAACTTTTATTCCTAGGCGAGCACACTCTTTCATGACTAAAGTCATGGTATAGATATAGGTATAGATCCTACATCCAACATCTTGAAGGTCTATAAAAATCACATCAATGTCTTTTAACATTTCGTCGGTAGGAACTCTTGTTTCGCTATAGAGACTAAATATTGGAAGTTTAAAGTAAGGGTGATCGTAGTGTTTACTTTCGATCATATTATCTTGGACATTACCAACAAGTCCGTGCTGAGGACCGAAGACTTTTTTCAGCTGATCACCAAAGATTGATTGAAAAATAGAGATAGCATGAGTGATATCTTTATTAACAGAAGCAGGGTGACACAAGAGAGCGATATTTTGTTGAGAGTAATCAACAGAAATTGTTTTAAGTTGATCTAACCCCGAGAGTACTGTCATAAATATAACTCCTAATTATGAGAAAAGGTTTCTACTAAAATTTTAGAAGCAATGTGATAATAACTCAAACACTAGTCTGGAGGAGTAAAAATGAAGCAATACTTAGAGCTTATGAGTCATGTATTAGAGAATGGTACTCCCAAAGAAGATAGAACAGGGACTGGAACTTATTCAGTTTTTGGTCATCAAATGAGATTTGATTTATCTAAAGGTTTCCCTTTAGTAACAACTAAAAAGATTCATTTAAAATCTGTTATTTATGAGCTTTTATGGTTTTTAAAAGGTCAGGGGAACGTGAATTATTTAAAAGAGAACGGTGTTCGTATTTGGGATGAATGGGCAGATGAGGATGGAAATCTAGGGCCCGTTTACGGAGTACAGTGGAGATCGTGGCCAAGTCGAAATGGAAAAAGCATTGATCAGATTGCTCAGTTGATTAAAAATTTAAAAGAAAATCCTGATTCTAGAAGACATTTAGTTAGTGCTTGGAATGTAAGTGATATCGACAATATGGCCTTACCGCCTTGTCATACTTTTTTTCAATTTTATGTTGCTAACAATAAACTTTCTTGTCAGCTTTACCAAAGATCAGCGGATATTTTTCTAGGAGTACCTTTTAATATTGCTTCTTACTCTCTTCTCACGATGATGATTGCTCAAGTATGTGGTTTTGAATTAGGGGATTTTGTTCATACATTCGGTGATGCTCATCTTTATTCAAATCATATTGATCAGGCTAAGTTACAGTTAAGTCGATCTACCTTTGAATTACCTAGTATGAAAATTAATCCAGATATTAAATCTATTGATGATTTTAGATATGAAGATTTCGAGATTCAAAACTATGAATGTCATCCCTTGATTAAAGGAAAAGTTGCAGTATGAAGTATTCAGTTATAGTTGCTGTGGATGAGAATAATTGTATAGGTAAAGATAATGATATTCCCTGGAAGTTATCAAGCGATTTAAAAAGCTTTAAAAAAATTACTATGGGACATGCTCTAATCATGGGACGAAAAACTTTTGACTCAATTGGCATAGTTCTTCCGGGACGAAAGTCTTGTGTACTGACGACTCAAAAATTAATTTCTGATCAAGATAATCTAGCATTTTATAATAATTTTAATGATATTGATGAAGCACTCTACGCTGATGGTATCGAAGAGGCCTTTATCATAGGGGGAGCTCAGATTTATAAAGAGTTTCTTTCAAGAGCAAATACTTTTTATAGAACTATCGTTCACACTAAAGTAGAAAATGGTGATGCTTTTTTCCCAGCAATAGATCTTTCTAATTGGGTAAAATTAAGTGAAGAAAAACATTTCAAAGACGCTGAAAACGAGTATGATTATACTTTTCAGGTTTTTGAGAGGAATGTTTGACTAGACTCGTATTTGCAGCTTTGCTTTTTATTCAAATCCTTTTTGGCATTAATTATGTTGCTGTTAAGTATTTACTAAGAATCATGCCAGCTTCTACTTTTAATTTTTATCGTTATCTTGCTTCCGGCATTATTCTTATTACTCTTGCTTATTGTTACAAAAAAATAGAATGGAAATTATTAAAAAAGTATTGGTGGCTATTTTTAGTCAGTGCTCTTTCGGGAACTGTTTGTGGACAAATGCTTTTTGCTTGGGGAATCGATCAATCAAGTGCTACAAATGCTTCGATACTTTCTATACTAATTCCTTTGTTCACACTACTTGTTTCGTATTTTAGAAAACAAGTGAGTATAAATATTTGGAAAGTTTTATCTTTAATTGGAGGAGGAATTGGAGTTTTGCTCATTAAGTGGCAGGACTTAGATGACTTCTTTTCAAACTCATCAGTAGGTGATTTATATATTATTTTAGGATGTCTTTGTTTTGGCATAACTATTTCTTATACTAAAGATTTTTATAGAAACGTTGCCGTTAGTTTTGGGACATCTGCTTGCTTTTTTTTAGGAGGCTTAGTTTTAATACCTTTTACACCCCTAAGTGTATCAGCTGAACTGTTTGAAACCTCTTATATGAGTTGGTTTATATTTGCAGTTCTCGGAGGAACAACTATTCCGTATTTATTGGGAAATTGGTCAATTCAGAAAGTAGACCCCTTTACGGCTTCTTTGTTTATTTATGTTCAACCAATTGTCACTTCAAGTTTAGCTTATATCACGCTAGGAGAAGAGTTAACGACTATTAAGATTATTGCGAGCGCTATTATCTTTGGTTCTGTTTTGATTTCTCAGATTGATTCTGGAAAGCAAGAAAGAAAAATTTGTAATAGCTCTGTTTAGATATGCTTCGATTCCTTCTCGTTTTATTCCTCTTTATCTCTTGTTATTCTAAGAAATTTAAATATGTAGATGACGTTTCTCAGTTAAATAGGACTCGAGTTAAATCAGTAGAGTACCCTAAAAGTATTTTAGAAGTTAAAAAGATTTTAAAATCTAGCAAAGATAAAGTTTCGATTGGAGGAGGGAAGTTTAGTCAAGGCGGACAAACAATAATTAAAGATGGGATACAAATAAATCTAGGTGAACTAGATAAAGTAATTTCTCTGGATATTCCTAAAAAAGAAATAAGAGTTCAAGCGGGTACTACTTGGAGAGATATCCAAAAGGCCATTGATCCATATAATCTTTCAATTAAAATCATGCAAACATATTCCAATTTTACAGTTGGCGGGTCTTTGAGCGTTAATGCTCATGGAAGATATATAGGAGAAGGTGCAATTATAAAATCAGTTCTCTCGTTAAAACTCATTCTCGCAAACGGAGACGAGTTAGAGTGCAATCGAGATAAAAATTCTAAGCTTTTTTTTGGTGTGATAGGAGGTTATGGTGGATTAGGTATCATCTCCGAGGTGACTCTTAAACTTGAAGAAAATTCAAAAATTGAACGGATTGTTGAATTTATGAATTTAGAAGATTACAGAAAGTATTTTTTTAAAAATATTCGAAATAAAAAGAAGTATATCTTTCATAATGCAGATCTTTATCCTCCTGATTTTAAAAAATTAGCCGCTATTTCTTGGAAAATAAGTGATAAAGAACTTACAATTCAAGATCGATTACCTGATTTTAAAGAAAAAAGAATTCTAGAGCCCTTGGTCGTTGGATCTGTTGCAAATATTTCGGGTTTAAAGAAATTAAGGGCTAAATATTTAGATCCATTAATATATTCAAAGCCAGAAGTTGTTTTCCGAAACTTTGAAGCGAGTTATGATGTTTTAACCTTAGAACCTCTTAATCGTAAATTTTCGACATATGTACTTCAGGAGTATTTTATTCCAATTCAACAGTTGGAAGTTGTGTTAAAAGAAATAAAAAAGATATTCAAAAAATATGATGTGAATGTAATAAATTTATCTATTAGACACTCCAAAGCGGATACGGAATCTATTTTAAGCTGGGCAAGGGAAGAAGTTTTTTCTTTAGTCGTTTATACTAGACAAGGTGTTAAGGAAAGTGATCAGAAACTATCTGAAAAATGGACAAGAGAAGTTCTCGAGAGAATTTTAATTTCGGGAGGTACTTATTATTTACCTTATCAGCTACATGCTTCAAAGAAACAATTCCTACGAGCATACCCGAGAATAAAAGAGTTTCTTATACTTAAAAAAAAATATGATCCAGATAATAGATTTAGTAATAAACTCTGGGAGAAATATTTATAAAAAATTCTTAATTATTGCTGACACTTAGGACAATAAAAAGTTCCTCGTTGTTTTAAAATGATTTTTTTTACTTCTGTTTTCTTGCACATACCACAAATTTTTTGATGAAAAACAACCAAGTTAGAAACTCCTTGCCCTTTTTCCCCATGAGCATCAGTATAACCGCCTTGAAATGTTACCCCTTTATGCTTAATAGAGTCTTTGAGAATAGAAGAGAAAGCTTTTTTTATTCTTTTCGCGTCGGATAAACTTAATTTTTTACAAAGCTTATTTGGAAGTATTTTTGCTCTAGCACACACTTCATTGGCGATATAATTACCAGAACCTGCAAAGTATTTTTGCTCTAAGAGTAATGGCTTTATCTCTCTTGATGGATGCTTTGAAAGCACACTGTAAATAAAATCAGCGTTTAATTTCTTTGAAAGAAGATCTGGCCCAAGGCGTTTTAGATAAGTTTGTAGTTCTTCCTTATTGAAAAAATACATATGTCCAAACCTTCTAGGATCAACATAACTTAAAAGTTTTCCCTCTCCAATAAATATAAAATGAACATGTTTCTCTCTAATTTTTTCTTTTGAAATTCTCCATGAACCAGTCATGCCAAGGTGAGATAGAAGAAAAAGATCTTCATGGAATTCAAAAATTAAACATTTTCCATGGCGCTTGAGTTTGCTTATTTTTTCTCCATCTAAATTAGGTACTTTTGTATGTAATATTGATTTAATAACAGAAGATTTACGTATTTTTTCTACCTTGATAGGAAGATGCTTTTTTATTTGCGATTGAATGGTTTTTACTTCTGGTAGTTCTGGCATGAGTTTATGTATCACTTTTTCTACTTTTAAGCGAGTTTGATTCAATTAGGTTTAGAAACTAAACTTTTTGTCTCTTTAGATACTTACTTGTTAGAATAAGTTCTATGAGACATCTTTGTACTTCCATACATCCAAGTATTGAGTCCATCAAAGGAAAATCAATATTCACGAGAAAGGCCTCTCGCGCGATTGTATTACAAGATCGCAAGATCCTTCTTTTGTTTACCAAGAGATATGAGGACTACAGTCTTCCTGGGGGAGGTTTAGATGGCGGGGAAGATTTGGTTGTTGGTATGACTCGAGAGTTACGAGAAGAGACAGGAGCTAGAAATGTTTCTGATGTAAAAGAGTTTGGAATTTATGAAGAGTATAGACCTTGGTATAAAGATGATTATGATATTCAGCATATAATTTCTTATTGTTATATTTGTAGCGTTGATAAGAACTTAGGAAAAGCAGAGTTAGAAGATTATGAAGAAAAAAATGGGATGAAAGCACTTTGGGTTGATATAGATGAAGCGATAAAGCACAATCAAAAAACTATTGCCGAGAGTAAGAAAAAAGGTATGTCGATTACAAGAGAGACTTATCTCTTAAAATTGATAAAAAAAGAATTATTATAGCAATAAGTATGTCTCATCAAGCTTCTCAACTCTTATGCCTTTTGTTAAGATGCACCTAAGGAGTATTTATGCTTGTTATTATCTCACCTGCCAAAAAATTAGATTTTGAAAAACCGGCCCTAACCACAAAATTTACTCAACTCTCAGGAATTGATAAATCTAAAAAACTAATTAAGGAATTAAAGAAATGTGATGCTAAGAAGATCTCATCACTAATGAAACTTAGCGATTCTCTTACTGAACTTAATATGAAGAGGTATAAAAGTTTTAAAACGCCTTTTACGCTTAAAAATGCAAAGCAAGCCCTATTTTCTTTTAAAGGAGATACGTATGTTGGGCTCGATGCAGAAACGATGAAGGTAAAAGATATTGATTATGCCCAAAAACATCTTCGCATTTTATCAGGCCTTTATGGCCTTGTTCGTCCTCTTGATTTGATTCAGCCTTACCGACTAGAGATGGGAACGAAATTTTCTTGTGAAGGAAATAAAAACCTATACGAATACTGGCAGGATAGCATTACCAAAGAAGTTAAAAGTCTTTTAAAAAAAGAAAAAGTTTTAGTAAACCTTGCTAGTAAAGAATATTTTAGTGCTATTAGTTTTAAAGAATTGGATGCTGAAATTATTACTCCAGCTTTTAAAGAAAAAAAGGGTGATGGATTTAAGATGGTTAGCTTTTATGCCAAAAAAGCCCGGGGAATGATGTCTCGCTTCATCATCGATCATAAAGTAAAAGATTTAAAAGGACTTCTGAAATTTAATGTTGATGGCTATAAATATAATAAAAAATTGTCTACTGAGTTTGCTCCTGTTTTTACAAGAAGTTAAATACTTAAGGAGTCTATAAATAATATACATCCGAAAAATGAAAGAAAATGAGTTTGCTATCACTGAAGGAAGATCATCAGAACTTTACATCCAAGGAATGGCGAAATCTCTAAATATCTCTCTTGAACGAGCAAGAGAGAAAGCTACTCAAGAAAGAAAAAAAATATTACCTAATGGTTTTGAATCTAAAGGCCATTATTTTTATAGTGCTTTGATCAATGAAGTATTGATCGGATTCGCTTGGGTTGAGTTAAAAGGAAAGACTGCCTGGGGGTATAATATTTATATAGAAGAAGATTATAGAAGGCGTGGATTTGCATCAGAGATTTTTAAATTTGTAGAAAAAGATCTTTTAGAGAAAGAAATAAATCAAGTGCGCTTTCATGTCTATGCAGATAACTTTAGAGCATTGCCTCTTTATGAAAAGTTTGGTTTTAGTACAACAAACGTAATTATGAGTAAAAAAATTTCTTAGATTAGGACTAGAGAGGAAGGGTTTATGAGAAAATATATATTGATTTTGCTACTAGGATTAAATCTTCAAGCATATGAGTGGTCGAAAGATTATAACTCTATTATTTCTGCTGAAATGGGAAGTTTTTTTAATAAAAGTGAAGATTATTGGATCAGATTTTTCAAGGCACTTTCAAAGTTGGAATCAAATTTTAATCCAAATACTGAATATCAGGAGAATTTTAGAAACTCTAAAGGTGAATGGGTGATTTCAACAGGGCTATTTCAAATATCATTGGAGAGCTCACAAGGATATAGATGTGGCTTCAATGATCAAGCTGGTTTAAGAGATCCAATTAAAAATTTGGGATGTGCAATTAAGATTATTAAGCACTGGATAAGAAGAGACCAAACTATTTATGGCAGAGATGATGATAAATGGATCGGAGGTGCTCGTTATTGGTCAGTTTTAAGGTCTAATAATAGTAGGTATCAGTTGTTCTTAGAGAAGCTTGGAGAACAGAAGTTAGAGTGAATCATCTTTAATCATTTCTTGTAATTAATCCTTTCAATCTCAAAGAAATCAGCATAGCATTTAATTATGTCTAAAATTAATTTTGTGGACTTATTTTGTGGGGCAGGAGGCCTTGCTACAGGTTTAAGATCTGCTGGTTTAAATTGTCTTCTTTCGTGTGATTATAATAAAGATGCTGTTCAAAGTATTAATTTAAATCATCCTGATTCAATTAACTTATTAGAAAGAATTGAAAATTTAAATAAAGCAAGGTTGAAAAAACTTTTAGGGAGTAAAAAAGTACACCTAGTTGCTGGTGGCCCTCCTTGCCAAGGGTTTTCTACTATAGGCCTTGGGGATCCTGATGATGATCGAAATTCAATGTTTCGTCATTTTATGAAAGTTATTAAAAATCTTGATCCTGAATTTGTTCTTTTTGAAAATGTCACAGGCTTAGTATCTAAGAAAAATGAAAAAACTTTAACTGCAATTATTAAATCATTTCATAAATTAGGATACGAGACACATATAGATGTTCTAGAAGCTCAACATTATGGAGTTGCTCAAAAGAGACGAAGGTTAATTATTATTGGACATAAAAAAGGGTATTCCTTTAGTTTTCCTAAAAAAACTCATGATGTATTTAATAAGGGAAAATATAATCAATCTCTACTTTTAAAAGATGTACTCCAAAAATTAAAAAAATCTCAACTTAAAAAAGATGCTATGCATGATTTGGAGAATGCTAAAATCACTAATCGATTAGACTTAAAAAGAATTCAAGCTATTCCTGAAGGTGGCAGAATTAGATATCAAAAAGATGAATTAAAGTATTTGCCTAAAAAATTAAGGTTAAATATTAATTGGGATAAGATCAGAGAAAATAGATTAAGAGAAAATCATTATCACAGATTATCTAGAAAAGAGGTGAGCCCTACAATCAATACTCATAACCATCATTATTTTCATCCTAAGGAAGATCGAAAACTAACCTTAAGAGAATTTGCTAGTATTCAATCTTTCCCTCTTGATTATCAGTTTTCTGGTTCGAGAACATCGATAATTAGACAAATAGGGAATGCAGTGCCGCCAAAATTGGCAGAGGCCATAGGTAAAAATATTAAGAAAAGCTTTAAGAAAGGGATGAATAGGGTCTCAAAAGCAAATTCTCAAGAGAAGCATGATATTGCGAAAATTCGATCTAAAGCTTTTCGATACGTTTAGTTTCTTATAATATTCAATAAATTTACAATATTTGGGAGAATATAAGCTTATGGCTAAAGACGATTTAATTGAAGCAGAAGGTGTTATTACCGATATTAATTCTCACGGAAGTTTCACTGTAACTTTAGAAAATGGTCACGTGCTATCAGCTAAACTTTCAGGGAAAATGAGAAAGTTTTTTATTAAAGTTGTAAGAGGAGACAAAGTTACAGTTGGGATTTCACCTTACGATAAAACTCATGGACTCATTCTTTTCAGGCATAAAGTTAAGAGGCCTGCAGACAGACCTCCTAGGAAAAAATAATTATTTTTTATAAGTAAAATCTACTAAAATTTTCTTAGTATCTTGTAGATCCACCTTGAGAGATTGATCAAACTCTACAAAATGTTCATTGTTCTCTATTCCTAAAGTATATAAAGAAGCTGCAATAGGTTGGATTGATCCGTTATTCATTTCAAAGCTAACAGAATTGACGACAAGAGTATCAAGTAAAGGACTAAAGAAATATTTATAATTAATTGTATCTAAAAATCCTTTAATAACTTTTTCCTCTATAATCGGAGCATAATCATCAGAACATATGTCAGCAGTAGCGACAGGTATATCATTATTTTCTAGTTGTTGAGCAAAATCTAAATATGTTTCACCATGAGTTTGTGCTCCATCTGGATTAGTACAGTTTGAATTAAACTCGTCATAAATAAATCCAAGCCATCCATACGATTTTTTAATTTTATCTTTCTGAGTCGAATCATTCACTATATCTAGAAAAGCTTCAATCATTTGTTCGTTACCTTGATTGTCGGTAAAAGGAGAGCTTGAAGGAGCTTGGAATGTTCTGTAACTAGGGGTTTGCCACCAAAATACTGCTTCTTCATAGCAACGAACTGAATTGTTTTTATAATTTTCGTCCTCATCAGAAATTAAGATTACAATGTGTTGCTCTTTATCAGATAGAGTTGTTTTAGCTAAATCATTCATATGCCTTAGAGTTAAGCAAAGACCTTGCTCGTAATAAACACTTGTTGTCTTTAAAGGATCTAGTGTATCGAATATAGCTTGTTTTACTTGAGCAGGATCAGAAGTAGGTGTTACTGGAATACTTGCAAAAGGATTTAGGAACCCAACATTGTAGTGTTCGTAATTTCCTCGAACTCTATCAAGGACCATGTAATCTCTGACTGATTTAGCATCTTCGTTCATATCACTCATCTTGTGAAACTTAAGGTCTAGGTCTTTTCCGGTTGCTATGAGTAAATCGGTTACTTCTTTAAGCGCATCTTTTACATGATCAATTTCATTTTTCATTGAACCAGAATCATCGATAATAAAACTAATCGTTGCTTTATCAAACTTTCCTGCAGTAAAGTCAGGATCGAGTTTTTCAGTTTTAGAAACAAATTCTTTTTTACAACTAACGGGATCATTGTATGGTGCAATTTCTCCCTTATGTGTTTTAAGATAATCCTCAAACTCCTTGTACTTTGCATATCCCTCAAAGTTAGGTTTAGTACAAGCTCGAAAATAACAATACTCATCAACATACTTTGTTATATCAATATTACTTCCTTTAAAGTTTAATGCTTCCGGGTGGAGGCAGTAGAGCTTAGGTTGCGCGCAAGTTGAATTTATCCGTGATTTACCATTGGCAAGATTTGCACCGTGTTTATTAAAATATTTTGTTGCATGATCGAGAGCTGATTGGTCAAAATCTTCGTAGCGTTTATCTTCACAAAAAGAAAAAGTACATGATGAGTCTTCGATTGTCCCAGAGGCATTGTAATTATCCGCTTGAGGATCAAGACATGCTGGAACAATTAAACCAGTACACATTGAATTGTTACCAAAAACGTTACCTTTGTGTGTCTTTAAGTAATCAAGGTATTCTTGAAATTTATTAAATGACTGATACCTAGAATCACCACATGCTTCAAATTCACAATATTCGTTCAAGTATTCAGATGTATTTGTATTGGCCCCAGTGAAGTTTCTTGCTTCAGGGTGTAAACAATAAGTTTTTCCTGTCTGGCAAGTGCTCTGAACTCGATCTTTTCCGTTGGGAAGTTTAAGTCCATATTTATTTAAGTAACTTTTGGTTGATTGCGACAACTTAGAATCAAACTCTTGGTATTTAATATCAGAGCAGAATTTAAAAATACAACTTTGATCTTCTTGACTTGCAATTGGATTGAAGTTTGTAGCATCTTTGTGCATACATCCTGGAACAATCTGATTTTGACAAGTTGAAGTTATCCTATGCTTGCCTGTAAGAGGATGAGTGTTTCCATGTTTATTTAAATACTTCTTAACTCTGTCATGAGTTTTTTTATCATAGTCAAAGAAGTTAGGATCAGAACAGAAACTAAACATACATGTTTTATCTTCTTCTGTTGCAAGAGTGTTTAGATTAGAAGCATCTGGATCTAAACATCCAGGAATGATTTTATTTTTACAAGTTGATGTAATTCGACTTTTTCCAGTCTTAGGATGATTCAGACCATGCTTATTTAAGTATTTCCCAATATCACTATAAAATCCTTTATCAAAATCGTAGAAGCCTTGATCTGCACAAAGTGTAAAAACACAAGTCCCATCTTCGTTAACGTAACGAGAATCATAGTTATCACCAAGAGGATGTTGACAGCCTCTTGTATAGTCAGGAATTAAACTATCATCGCTATTTTCCCAAGAACCCGTAATAATGTTAGTGTTTTTTCCTATACAGGAAACTAAAAGACTCAGAACTAAGATCGATAAGGTTTTCATAATAATCAACTATCCTTATTAGGCTTGTCGGTTTAATCAGCAAAAGCCTGAGTGTTAGAGTAGCAAATATTAAGAAATAATAGAGAAAGTGTGTAATTTCATAGACTTATCAAGATATAAAAAATCGCCTGTTTTAGTTTTTTGCCAAATATTTTCGGCATTTAAAACTTCAGAGGCAATAATGAAATGTTGAACTTGTTCTGAATTAATAACTGGGTTCTCGCAACTTTCTTTAAAAAAATCACAACTTTCTCTATCAGGACATCTTTTTTTATGAGTAGAATAATGAAGAGTTTTGCCACCATTAAAGCAGAACATTCTTTCTCCATCCGTTAGAATAAAACTTAGATAATTTTCATCACTTGGGCCATCAGGATTTAAATGCAAGTCTCCTGAGATTGAAATGTATTCATTTAAAAATCTTTTGAATCTAATTTCAATTTCTTTGGAAGTCGTTTGTTCCTCATTAATTTTAAGAAAAGAAAGAAGATAATAAAAAATGACTTCGCTATCAGTGTCTCCAAGCAAGAAACGCAGGTATTTACGATCAATTTTTTCGATGAATTTCTCTTTGATATTAGAAAAGTTTTTAACATTTCCATTATGAGCAAAAGTCCATTTACCATATTGAAAAGGATGGCAATTAAGAAGATCAATTGATCCTTCTGTAGCATTTCTTATGTGAGCAAGTACCGTTTTTGAAGAAACTATACCGGAAACTTTCTGAAATAAAGAATCTGTAATAGCACTTTTAGGAGATTTAATAATATGTGGAGTTCCTTCTAAGTAATAAGCAACACCCCAACCATCTGGATGAAATTCACTTTGATTAACGATCGCATTATTCGCTCCCACTAAAGAGGAATGGACTTGACTTGAAAAGATAGATCTAAAACCAAATAAACGGCACATATTATTGACTCGGAGATTCTGAGAAGTTAACTTAAATATATTCATCATTAGGCAGTATTTACCTTATAAACAGAGGATTTATGGATCAGTATCAAAAAATTAGACTAGATAAACTTGAAGTATGGAAAGAGCACCAGATTGCTTATCCTGGAAAATTTCATAAAACACATAAAGCACTAGAGGTAAAAGAATTAGAAAATGATACCAAGGATATTAAAATAGCAGGAAGGTTAATGGCCATAAGGGTAATGGGGAAATTCTCTTTTGCTCATATTCAAGATCAATCGGGGAAACTTCAAGTTGCTTTCCAACAAGATGAAATAGGAAAAGATCAATATAAACTTTACACCAAAAAGTTTGATATTGGTGATCATGTAGGCTTAGAGGGCTATGTGTTTACAACACAAAAAGGTGAAAAGAGTTTAAAAGTTACAAAGGCAATGCTTCTGTCTAAAGGAATAAGGCCTTTACCTGAAAAGTTTCATGGATTACAAGATCCAGAGTTAAAAGCTAGATATAGATTTCTTGATTTAATTATGAGTGAAGAGACCAGAAAAGTTTTTGATACTCGGAATACTATTCTTAAGTTTATTAGAAACTACTTAGATAGTAATGACTTTACTGAAGTAGATACTCCTATCTTACAAGCGATTTCTAGTGGAGCTAGTGCAAGACCTTTTGAAACACATCATAATGCTTTAGATATTCCTTTATTTATGAGGATTGCACCAGAAACTTATTTGAAAAGATTAGTTTCTGGAGGCTATGAAAAAGTTTATGAGCTTGGTAAATGTTTTAGAAACGAAGGAATAGATGCTAGTCATTTGCAAGAGTTTACGATGCTTGAATGGTATGCCGCTTATTGGGATTACAAAGATAATATGGAGTTTATCCAAAAAATGATCCAAGAAATGGTTAAAGCCGTAAACGAAGAATCATTAGAAATTGAGTATCAAGGAGTTAAGTTAAACTTCTCTGGAGACTGGAAAGTTCAATCTTATAGAGATTTGGTTATGGAACACACCAGTATCGATCTTGATAAGATTAATACCTTTGAAGAGTTAGTTTCAGAAATCAAAGAGAAAAAATTAGAAATGCCGCTTGAGAAATATGTTGGTATTGGTCAGTTAATTGATGGACTTTATAAAAAGTTTTGTAGACCAAAACTTATTCAGCCAATGTTTTTAACTCATCATCATAAAGACCTAGTTCCTCTTGCGAGGGCAAATGATGAGAACCCTAATACTTTGGATATGTTCCAAGTTGTAGTAAATGGTTGGGAAGTCGTGAAGGCCTATTCAGAGCTTGTTGATCCTATTGAACAAAGAGCGCGTTTGATGGAACAAGCAGAATTAGCGAAAAAAGGTGATGATGAGGCCATGAAAATGGAAGAAGATTTCATCTTGGCCATGGAATATGGGATGCCTCCAATGAGTGGATTAGGACTTGGAGTAGAGCGAATGATTGCTTTATTAACGGATTCTCCTAATATTAGAGACGTTATTTACTTTCCTAGCGTGAAACCCCCAAAGCCTGAAGATATTACAGAGTAATTTCTATCTGTTTTCTCTTAAAAATTCTAACTTACCTAGTAAGTTTATTTATTTAGGAACATATTGATTGCATATGAAGGTTTTAATTCTGTTTTGTACTACACTTGCTTTTTCTTATGAATTAATTAGCTTTTCTAAAGGAAAGTTAGATCAACAAGGTGCTACAAGGTTAGAAAATCTTATAGAAGAAAATTACGATTATCTTCCGAAGTGTCATCGAAAAAGTGTTTTTACTAAAATAAAAAATCCCAATATTCAAAAAGATTCATTAAGAATTCTAAATGAAGAAGGCCATGAGTTTATAGTAAAAGATAAAACCTTATTGTCAGTTGAGGGAGATATAAGAGCTGATAAACTGACAGAGAGTACTTTCAAAGGGATTAGAAGGTTACTTAAAATGTCTCCGTCTTTTAAAAAACTATTCAGAAAACTATCTCAATCCTCAAAAATAGTTAGAATTAAAATTCGAAAGAGAGGGCTTAATAGAGCTGCTGCAAATGTAAAAAAAGATCGTTCTGATATATGTAATATCCTTTCTTCTTCTATTCTTTCTTCTAGAAAAGATGGACCTGTGCATGAAGGTGTTTATCTAAGATGTGGGAATAATTTTGAAATCGGCTCGCATGCAGATGCCTTCTGGGGAGTAAATAATTATTCTCAAAGAGATATGAACCTAATCGCTCTTGCTCATGAGTTATACCATGCTTACGACATAACGAGGGGATTATTAGATCAACGGACTGTTGTTGATTCTGTTATTTCTAGAACAGAAGTTGCAGAAATAAGAGGAGTCTATTTTGAAAATATGGTTAGGGCAGATTTTGGGTACGCTTATAGAGATAGTTATGGTGATAGAGGTACTTTGTTGAAAAATGGAAGACCAATATGGATTAAAGAACCTTGCATAAAGCGTAAAGGTCTTTTTAAGCGAATTTTCAATCTCTAATTCTTTTGCTTCAAAACATCATTTTAGGTAGAATCAGCTTTATATAAGGATGAATTCTATGAGTTATGATTTCAGAAAAATTGAAAAAGAATGGCAAAATTATTGGAAAGAACATAAAACCTTTGAAGTTACTGAAGATACTTCGAAGCCTAAATATTATGTTTTAGATATGTTTCCTTATCCCTCAGGAGCAGGGCTTCATGTTGGGCATCCTCTTGGTTATATCGCATCTGATATTATCACTCGTTATAAAAGACTTTGCGGATTCAATGTCCTGCATCCAATGGGATATGATTCTTTTGGATTACCAGCAGAACAATATGCAATTAAAACAGGTAAACATCCAGCTTTAGCAACAGAAGAAAATGTAAAACGATACAAAGAGCAACTAGATAACTTAGGACTTTCCTTTGATTGGTCTAGAGAAGTAAAAACTTCAGATCCAAGCTATTACAAGCATACACAATGGGTTTTCTTACAACTTTTTAATGCTTGGTATGATACGAGTGAAGAAAAAGCGAAACTCATCACAGACTTAAAGAAATCTTTTGAAACTGAAGGTAATAAAAATATTCGAGCCGCTCATAGTTGTGAGGTGAGTTTTGATGCTGAAACGTGGAAGAGTTATACCGAAAAAGAGCAAGAAGATATTCTTCAAGACTATCGTTTAGCTTATAGGGCCGAAACTTCAGTGAATTGGTGTCCAGAGTTAGGAACAGTTCTTGCCAATGATGAAGTGAAAGAAGGTTTTTCAGTAAGAGGATCTCATCCGGTCTTTCAAAAGAAAATGATGCAATGGTGTTTAAGGGTTACAGCTTATGCGAAAAGATTGTTAGATGGACTTGAGAAAATAGATTGGTCTGACTCCTTAAAAGAAATGCAAAAAAATTGGATAGGAAAATCTGTTGGAGCAGAGATTGATTTTAAATTGGAAAATAGTGAAGAATGCATAAGAGTTTTTACAACTAGAGCAGATACAATTTTTGGAGCAACCTTTATGGTACTTGCTCCTGAGAGTGATTATGTTTCAAAGGTGACAACAAAAGAGCAAAAGCAAGCAGTTGATGATTACCTCGCCGCAACGAAAAAAAGAAGTGAAAGAGAAAGAATAGCAGATGTAAAAAAAGTTTCAGGTGTATTTTCTGGATCTTATTGTATTAATCCTTTTAACGGAAAGAAAGTTCCTTTATGGATAGCCGATTATGTACTTGGAGGATATGGGACAGGTGCTATTATGGCCGTTCCAGCTCATGATTCTAGAGACTATGCTTTTGCTAAATATTTTGATTTACCTATTATTTCTATTATTAAGGATGCAGATGTTAGTGAGCAATCTCTTGATGCTAAATCAGGAGAGCTTGTAAATTCAGACTTTCTCAATGGCCTTGATGTGAAAGAGGCCATTGTGAGAGCAGTAGAAGAAGTAGACAAGCGAGGACTTGGAAAAAAACAAACGAATTATAAATTACGAGATGCAATCTTTTCTAGACAACGATATTGGGGTGAGCCTTTTCCAATTTATTACAAAAATGACATTGCTTACGGGCTTGATGAAAAGGACCTTCCTTTAACCTTACCTGAAGTAGATAAGTATCTCCCAACAAAAGATGGAGAACCACCTCTGGCGAGAGCAAAGACTTGGGAAAAAGATGGATACCCATTAGAGTATTCTACTATGCCTGGCTTTGCAGGTTCATCAGCTTATTTTCTAAGATATATGGATCCTAATAATGAAAATGAACTTGTGAGTGAAAAAGCTAATGAGTATTGGAAGGATGTTGATCTCTATGTTGGAGGTGTTGAACATGCAACAGGGCATCTTTTATATTCAAGATTTTGGAATATGTTTTTGTATGACCTTGGATTTATTTGTGAAGAAGAACCATTCAAGAAACTTGTGAATCAAGGAATGATTCAAGGGCGCTCTAATTTTGTTTATAGAGTTAAAGGAAGTAACAAATTCGTAAGTCTTGGGTTGAAAGATAAATTTGATACGATGGATGTTCATGTTGATGTGAATATAGTCAAAAATGATATTCTTGATATTGAAGCTTTTAAAAATTGGATGCCAGAGTATAAGGATGCTGAGTTTGAATTAGAAGATGGAGTTTATAAGTGTGGGTACGCTCAAGAGAAAATGAGTAAGTCTAAGTATAACGTCGTCAACCCAGATAAAATCTGTGAAGAGTATGGAGCTGATACGTTAAGGCTTTATGAAATGTTTTTAGGCCCTATAGAGCAATCCAAACCATGGAATACAAATGGAATAGAAGGAGTTTTCCGATTTCTAGGGAAGTATTGGAAGCTTGTTAATAGTGAGACGCTTGAAGAGAAAGATCCTTCAGCTGAAGAATTGAAGGTTCTTCATACTGCAATTAAAAAAATCACAGAAGATCTAGCGAGCTTATCCTTAAATACTTCAGTCAGTGCTTTTATGATTTGTGTGAATGATTTAACAAAACTTAAATGTAGAAATAAAAAGATCATTAGAGATTTAACTTTGATCATGAGTCCATTCACTCCACATATTTGCGAAGAAGTTTGGAAAATATTAGGCAATGAGAAAAGTATTAGCTTTGCTGATTTCCCTAAATTTGATGAAAGTTATCTTGTTGAATCGAATTATTCTTATCCTGTTTCAGTAAACGGTAAAATGAAGTTCTTATTAGATTTGTCCCTAGATTTAAATAAAGATCAGATAGAAGAAATTGTTTTAAAAAATGAGAAAGTTCAGCAACTAATAGATGGGAAAGATCTCAAGAAGCTTATTATTGTTCCAAAAAGAATTATTAACATTGTTGTTTAAATGAAAACCTTATACCCAAAATCATTAAAAGATTTAAAAAATCATGTTTTAACTAAAAGCTCTTCAATTTATGTGATGAGTAAAACATCTACTGTTATTCCTTACGATCAATTAGAAAAAGTTCTTTCAGAGGAATATATAGTTAATCTTTCTCAGTTACCTAAGAGAATTGAGTTAATTGATGAGAATCTGTTAATCGAAGGAGGAGTGACTTGGGAAGAGGCCATTGAGTATCTTAAAAATACTAATAGAAGCATTATGACTTATCCAACAGAAAAGTCGGCTTGTATCTTAGCAGGACTAGCCACTAGCGCAACCGGAGAGATGGCCTTTGGGTATGGGACTTTTCGTGATCAAGTTTTGAGCTGTCAGTATATGGATAGGAATGGACAGGTTGTAGACTTGGACAATAAGAGAAATATTCTGAGTGGAGAGTATCAAGATTTTATAGATGAATACCAAGGTTTTAAAAATCCACCTTTCCCTCGTTTTGAAAGAAATTGTGATTTATTGATAGGAACAGAAGGTCAATTGGGAGTTATTACGCAAGCAATAATTCAGACCGTGAAAAAAGAAAGTTATAGCACTTATTTTTTCAAACTACCAAAATGGGAAGAAGACTATGCTCCTCATTTTCAATTGGTAAGTTCTGTCCAAGATTTAAGAGATTCAATAAGAATTTGTGAGTTTCTTGATTCGAATTCGCTCGCTTATCTAAAAGAACCCTTGGTTAAAAATTCTGATGTTATTGTTTTAGAAATAAAAAATGAAACTTTAGAGGAAGTTTTAGAGAAGCTATTGCCACGATTGAGTCTTATAAAAGAAGAAGATGTATTCGAGATTTCAAATTCAAAGTTTCAGGAATTGAGAGTAGAGATTCCGAGAACCGTTAATGAAATGAACGCTCTTAAAAAGGTTGTAAAAAAAGGGACTGATGCTCAAGTGAGAATCGATAGCTTAAAAGATTTGCTTGATTATTACAGAGATTGGGCCAAGCAAGGAGTGAAGTATAATCTTTTTGGGCATATAGGAGACTGTCATTTACATTTCAATTTTATGCCAGATCAAGAGAGTGTTGAATCGATTAACGAAAAGCTTACAGAGTTTTATGATTATATTTTATCAATAAAAGGATCTCCTTTTGCCGAGCATGGAATAGGAATTATTAAAAAATCATTCCTCGAAAAATTTAAAAATAGTTCAGTTCAAGAAACCTTTAAAGAGTTGAAATTACAGCATGACCCAGAGAATATCTTCTTTAGATCAGGGTTTTTATCTGAATGACGCTTTGCTCAGTGACGAATAATTCATCTTTTTACAAAAAGCTTAGCTTTTAGATTGACCCTCTAAATCCACTTCGCTAAAACTTAGCAACACAATTATTTAATAGTTGATTAAGAAATAACTTAGGAGAAAAAATGAAAAACATTATGTATTTTTTAGCACTTATTTTGGTTTTAGGATTTGGATTTTTCTTTTTTACAGGAGAAGAAAACGTTATTACTAACACTGCAAGTAAGGCATTAGAAACAACAACTGATGTAGCGAAGGCTGTTGGAGATACAGCTACAGACGCAGCTAAAGGAGCTGTTGAGGTAACGACTGATGCTGCAAAAGCTGTTGGAAATGCTGCAACAGATGTTGCAGAGGGTGCAGTAGAAATGACAAAAGATGCGGCAAATGCAACTGTAGATGCTGCTAAAACTGTTGGTAATGCAGCTGTAGATACTGCTTCAAATGCAGTTGATGCAACAACTGATGCAGCAAAAGCTGTAGGTGAGGTTGCAACTGATGCTGCCAAAGCAGCTGGGAATACTGTTGAAACTGCAGCAAAAGCTACAGGTGAAGCTGTTAGTAATACAGTAGAAGGAACGAAGGAAGTTCTTAAAGATGCTGGAGAAGCTACAAAGAATGCTGTAAAGGGAACTACAGAAACTGTTACAGATAAAGTTAATAATCCTTCGAGTGCAATAGCGAAAGAAATTGATGAGCTTGATAATGCAGACTTAAAAAAAGAGTTAGAAAATGCTGAAAATGAGATAGATGCAGAACTTCAAGAAATCAAAAAAATGGAAGCTCAAAACTAAGTAAATTTATAAAATTTAAATATAGAGAAAGGGAATCTTAAGATTCCCTTTTTTTATGGAATTTTTCTAGGCCATCGTTTCTTAATAAACAAGATGGACACTTTTGACAACCAGTACCAGCAATTCCTTCATAACAAGTAATAGTATGCTCTATAAGAAAATCTAGAATACCTAAAGAATCAGCAAGCTCCATTGTTTCTAATTTGTTCATTTTCACAACCGGGGTTTTAATTTGAAAGTTCTTATTATCAAAGTCTACTTGTAATATCTTTTCTAAAGCATCAAAGTATTTTCTATTACAATCTCGGTATCCAGAGTTAGCTTCTTCTACTTCAATGACTCCAAGATAAATAACATCAGCCCCTAAAGAGTCTGCATGAATACCTGCAATTCTTGCCATTAGACCATTGCGACCAACGACTAGGCTATTAGGAATATCGCTTTCATGAGCAATGTCTATTTCATGATTTACTAAAGAATTTTTAGTAATTTTCTTTAGAAATGGAAGAGATAAAATGATTTGCTCTACTTCCCAGTGTTTACATATTACTTTAGATGCTAATATTTCTGAATTATGACGTTGAGAATAATCAAATCCTATTGCTAAGACGTTTTCTTTTCCAAATTCATTGATTGCAAGTTTTAAGCATATACTTGAATCCATACCACCAGAATGAATGACTATTGCTTGTTTATTCATATTCCTCCAAAAAAGAATTTACTCCTAAAGCTCTTAAATCTTTTGCTAGAGCTAAAATAGGCAAGCCGATAATAGCATGATAATCCCGAGTGTCTATGTCGGAAAAAAGTGCCGTACCATAACTTTCAAGTTTGTAGGATCCTGCACAATCGTAAGGTTTATCGCGTTCTAGATACTTTTTTAAGAATTCTTCTTTGTGTTCATACATTGTCAGTGAAGTAATATCAGTATGTTCAATACATTTATTTTCATAAATGATGGTATAACTTGTGTAAAGTTGATGTGTCCTGCCATTTAATTTATTTAAAGTAGCAAGTGCATTAAGATAATTTCCAGCTTTGCCAAAAACTTGATCTTCTAAGAGACATACCTGATCTGCAGTAATAATAAGAGAGTTTGGAAAATCATTTTTTAAAGATTGAGCTTTCTTTAGAGACAGAACTTGAGAAATGTTTGTAGTAATAAGAGAGTGTTCATTTAAGTACTTTTCCTCATCAAAAGAAGGCGAAGCAGGTTTAAAGCTAAGGCCTAATTTTTTAAAAATTGAAATTTTATATTTAGATGTTGTTCCTAACACAATATTCATAAAATCATTATATAGAGGTTTTCTTATAAAAGGATTAATCTATGAAAGCTTTATAATTTAGCTTAAGAATGTATAGTTTTTATACAGTTCTGAAATTATTTCTATCTTACTCATATTTTTTTTTTATACGGTTAGAGTAATATTGTGAAAAAAATAATACTTATATTAATATTTCTAGTTTCTTGCTCTAATCATCGCCCTAAAAAACGAGTACTAGACCCGGCGAGCAAGAAAGTCTCTGTAAGCACAACTACAACTTTAGAGATATGTATTTTGCCAGAACCGAAAGATATCGAAGAGCCTAAAGATGTTGAAGAACCGAAAGATATTGAAGAACCTAAAGATATTGAAGAACCTAAAGATATTGAAGAGCCTAAAGATATTGAAGAGCCTAAAGATATTGAAGAGC
>JAHDBN010000022.1 GCA_020630335.1 Bacteriovoracaceae bacterium | reverse complement strand
CCACTCTCAACAAAAACCGTCTTCGCTCCAATTGCTTTCCCAAGCGCAATATCAGTATTTAATCTATCTCCAAAGAATAATCCTCTTTTTTTAGTATCTACAACAGAAGAAAAATACTCTTTCATCTTCTCCCCTGGTTTTCCAAAATGCATTAGAGGACGTTTTTTTGTTGTATGATAAATCATCTCAACCATCGCACCACAATCAGGAATTGGCCCTTCAAGAGTCGGGCAATACATATCGATATGGGTCTGATAATACTTCACCCCTTTATTAATAAAAAAACAGGCTTTTCGAAGTTTCTCGTATCGAAGCTCCATATCAAAAGAAACTAAAACAAACTCAGGGCTCTCTAAGTTTTCAGTGAAATTACAAAAATTAGATAAGTCTTCTCTAAATTCAGTTGTTCCTAAAACAAGGCCTTGTGGATTATCTCCAAAGTTTTCTTTTAAAAACATCGCCGTCACCTTGGTTGGGTTATGAACATTTTCACTAGTAGCAGGAAGTCCCATCTTTTTTAATTTTTCGACATAACTCATAAGAGTTTTAGATGTATTATTAGTTAAAAAATGAAGAGTAATGCCTTTCTCATGCATTCGATTCAGCTCTTCAACCGCTCCAGGTAGAGCTTTTCCATCTAAATAAACAGTTCCATCAAGATCACTTATAATATAATCATACATGTCCTTATCTTCTCTTAAACTCAGGATCTGAGCAATATTAAACTTTAAGATCATCAAGATCTCTGTCATAATTTAAATGTGCTAAAGATTTTAGATAAGTTTCCATTGATTAAACAAATTGCAACCTATGGTGCCGTGGGCTTAAGTGTAACTTTTGTTTATATTCTCATTCATAAATTATTTTTTGATTATTTCCAGATGACGGCCTTAAATGCTCACATTATTACTTTTATTCTAACTTTGCCGATCTCTTATTTAGGACATGCGAATTTCACTTTTAGTGAGAAAAAAGAGCAGTTTGAAAAAAATAAAAGAGCTGTTCAGACAAAATTTGTAATCACAGCTCTTTTAAGTTTTTCGTTGAATAGTTTTTTTTCTTATTATTTAATTGATACTCTTCGTTTAGATATCAATTATTATAGATTTTGTATTATTTTTATCACTCCACTTTTTGTCTTTACTACTTTAAAGCTTATTGTTTTTAAATAACTTACTCACACTTAATACTAAATCTATTCGTCACAAGTGGACTTGTTGTATCTTTATAACTAAATAAAAATCTTCCTCCACTTCCGAGAGTTTTATTGATAGTAAACTCCTCTTGAGTATCTACATTTAAAATCTTGTTACATTTTATTTCGCTATTAGCACCGCTCGGAGTTATACTTAAAATTTTACCACTCCTACTTAAAATATTAGTCAATGTTTGAGTCGGATTATTCGCATCTATTCTTAAAACTAGATTTAATTGTTCAATTTCAACAGATATATCAATCGATGTCACTGCTTTTGAAAAATCTGATCCAAAAAAATCAAAGCTTACCTCACCTCTAAGAGTTTTATCTCCGCAGACTAATTGATGCTCATTCGTCACATCACTGCTACTTACATCTTTATAAGTAAAAGAATACTTACCACCTTTTACACCAGTAGATAAATCACTAGCTATGCCTTTATCAATATCTAAGACAGAAGAGCAAGCTAGTTTTTTAAAATCTCTTGTAACTATATCTATAGAACTAATTTTCCCACTAGATCCTATTGCGCCCTCTAATTCAATTTTTTGATTCGAAGAACTTAATGGGAGTAATGAGACTCCGCTTTCTAAGGTGAGAGCAACTGAGACTAAGTCTCCTGAAAAATCTTCATCTTTAAGACTAAAAGTTACTTTCCCTGGAAGAGCAGATGCTCTTTTCTTACACTCAATAGAATATACATTTGTGATATTTACATCAGATGTATCTTTATAAGTAAATTCAAACGAAGAGTTCTCATCGACTAAAATCGATGTCATTTCATCTATATTCGTGACTGTTTTACATCCATATTCTGCATCTGTTTTCGAAACATAACTAATAGAGACTCGCTCAGACATATCTTTTTGTCCTGACTTCGTAACTTCTATAGTATTTTGATCTAAAATTAATTCTATTCTTTGACTTCTAAATGTTAAAACCACTTTTTCTAAATCATCTTGAAAGTCTTCATCCTTTACTATAAATAGAGCCTTACCAAGCTTTACTACTTCATCTTTTTTCTCTTTAGCGATCTTAAAAAACTCTCCATTGATTTCAACATCTTCTAAATTTGAATCTTTTGCAATTGATGAGATAAGAAAAGTTTTTGTATCTATTGACTCTTCTACTGTTTCACTTTCTAAAAACCCTAAATCTATCAAGCTCGCATCTTGAGGTGCATCGATTTTACAAACTAATGCCCCCGAAGCATCTGTTTTTAAATAACTTAATGCTAAATCTGAAATATCTGCTTTTACTATTCCTGCTAAAGTCATGCACATAGAATCAAGATCCGCCTCTGTCCATGGACAACCATTATTTTCAATACTTCCTATTTCTGTTGCGCATAAGTCTTCATCATCCAAGACACCATCTCCATCAGAATCAACATCAGCAGTGATAGGTTCTGACTCCGCTTTCCAGTATTGAGTAAAAAGATTTGCATTTCTTTCTAATATTAATTTTTTATCACTATCCGTTGGATGCTCTATTGTTTTATGAGCGGCATAGTTACAAGTTCCAAGTTCACATTCATCTCTTGAATCTAAACAAATGACTAAGCCTTCTTCTGAACCAATATTTATGAAATGAGTTTCACCAGTTAATACCGTACAATTATTTTGATCAAGGGTTGTTGTCGTGACAACTTCAGGTGTTATTCCTCTGTCATTGGCACATGAGACAACAAGAGTCATTAGCATAAAAATTTTCAAAAATTTCATTTCTTCTCCAAATTGATTTTCTCTACGTTAATTATCAATCCAAGAAGAAAACTTATGAATTTTTAAGGGGTAAAATTAAAAATTTCAAATACTTAGCAGTGATTTTGAAGTAAAAAATTGCCTTGAAATGTTTGCACTCAGAGTTAAGTGCTTAGAAGAAATACTATAAAATTTTAACAATAACAGTCATGAAAACTATCATTATCACCATAGATACAATGGCTATCGAGCCAAGTCTCAGAGTCATCTTTGTTTCAAAATGATCAAACTTTAAATCCATCTTTTCAAAACCAGAACGCATTTCAATGCGAAACTTTTCAAATTCACCATAACCCCAATCAGACTCAATTTTTGTAGCCTGTTGACATTTTTCTAAATCATGTTTCGTCGCAAAATTACTTTCCATACTTTCATTCAGGACCTGAATAACGCTCTCCGCGATACTCTTCTTCATTCCTGACTCCTCTAATATTGTAACATAATTTAGCATATTCTTCATTTCATCTCCTCTTAGAACTCATTAATTCCTTCTGAAGATAAACTAGCTAGTAATTGAATCACTTTCCACAAGCTCCACAAACATCCGAACATGCTCCTCAGTAGTTCCACAACACCCTCCGATAATATTCAAAGTCTTATTTTGAATAAAACTTTGAAATACCTCTTTCATCATTTCAGGAGTTTCATCATAAACTCCTAAATTATTCGGGAGTCCAGCATTAAGATGAGCTGATGTATGAATATTAGATAACTCTCCTAGCTCATTTAAAGATCTAATCGCACGCCTCGCTCCAAAAGAACAATTAATCCCTATACTTAAAATAGGAAAACTACGAATTTCTTCAAATAACTCTTTTATCGTTTCGCCAGAATAAATGTTTCCAGTAGTCTCACTAATTGTAGCAGAAACCATTACAGGTAGATCTTTTTTCATCTCATCAAAGCAATCATAGATCGCTCTTAAGGCCATCTTGGCACTTGATAGATCAAAAATTGTTTCAACTAAAATAATATCAACCCTGCCTCTCATCAACGCTTTTACTTGTTCCTTATACGCTTCATAAAGTTGAGTGGGTTCTATTTTTTCAAACCCCATTTTTTCAAGAGATGTGGAGCAAGCTTTATTCGTTGGCCCTATAGAACCTGCAACCCACCTAGGTTTTTTATCACTGGAATATTTTGAGGCAATTTTCTTGGCAAGCTTTGCTGATTCAAAATTTAACTCATCAACTAAATTTTCCATTTTATATTGAGCCATTGAAATGTTGGTAGAGTTAAAAGTATTTGTGGTAATAATGTCAGCTCCCGCTTTAAGGTAAGCTTCATGAATATTAGAAATCACTTGAGGAGAAGTTAGGCTTAAAAGATCATAATTGCCTTTTAATAAAAATTCATGGTTATTAAATCTTTCACCCCTAAACGCTGATTCCTCTAAGCCTAAGCGCTGAATCATTGTTCCCATTGCACCATCAAGGATAAGTAAACGATTTTTTAAATACTCTCTGATATCTAACATCTTCCAGAGTTTACTAGAAGCTACTATAAAGAGAAAGTTCTTCTATTCTTATTTTACTAAAGTATTTTTTACTAAAGTATTTTAGCCAATGAACCGATACGAAAATATGAAAATTTTTATATCTATTTATCTCTTGCTTTCACTCTTTTCTTGCAGCTCCAGTGTCATTTCAAAAGACCGAGGTATTGCACAGTCTAAAGGGGACTCAATCTTCTCATTTGAATATCCTAATAACTCAAATTCTGATTTATACTATACATTCTCTGAAGATATTGTTTTTAAAGTAACTCTAGAACACTTAACTCTTCCTGGCGGAGTTAAAGATTTCAATATGCTATATCTAGGAGATAGCGATTTCGAATTGTCGCTTAAATATAATGGATTTCTTGTTTCTGATTTTATTATCTCTTCAAATCCTAAAGATAAAACTCATACTTTAGATGAATCAATAATACTCAAGACAAAAAAAGATAATGAAACTGCAGTTAGTCGTAAAAAGAAGGCCATCAATACCTTGATTAAGTCTACTTCGTTCCAACGATACTCTCAGAATCGAGAAATTAGAGGGCCAAAGATTTGTCTTTATGAAAGGTCATTGATTTCTAAGTCATTGATTGCAAATAGAGTAAGAGAACCCTTGGGTTGTCTTTATTTAGTTGAGAGACTTAAGGAAATGCTTGCTGAAAACAAAAATGAAAAAGAAATTGTTGTTACTTTTCCACTTCCAAATAGAAAGAAAAGAGGAGTTCATGTTCCCTTTTCTCAAGTTTATGATAAAGAACTTCTATTAGAGACAAAATATCGAATAGAAATCCTAAGTAATACTAAATAGTGATATGCTTGGCTTATTAAATTCATAAAAAACTCATTTTTTCATTACCTATAAATCTCTTAAGAAAACTGCATTTTTTCCGATATATAGAAGATGGAAGAAAACGTAGGAAATCAAAATTCTCATCTTCTAGACTCTTTAAGCCTAGAAAACGATAAAAAAAAACTAGCTGAATTGTTAGAAGAAATTCCTACAGCTCAAAGTAAAGATTTCTTATCAAAAAAACCGACTGATGAAATCATCTCTTATCTCAATCTTTTAAAGCTCGATGATAAAGGCCGTATTCTTTCAGAGTTTGATTTAGAAAAAATTCTAGAGATTTTTCAAGCAATGGAAAAATCTAAGTTTGCCAGTATTTATAAAAATATATCTTCAGACGTAAGAGCTGATATTTACAAAGAACTTTCATTAGAAGAACAAACTGAATTCTTGCCTTTTTTAGATAAAAAAATAAGAGAAGACGTTATTGTTTTAAGTTCTTATCCTTCTGAAACCGCTGGTGGTATTATGACCACTGATTTTGCGACCATTCTTTTAGACATGACAGCAGAGCAAGCGCTTGCAAAATTAAGATCAGATGCTCCTTCTAACAAAATGATTTATTATCTTTATGTTGTTAATGATTCTATGAAAATGCAGGGACTTTTAACTTTAAAAGATCTACTTTTCTCTGATCCTAAATCTAAAATTAAAGAAATTATCAATGAGCTTTTTATTTACGCTCAAGTTAATGAAGATCAAGAATCTGTTGCTAAAAAAATTGCTAAATATGATCTCGTTGCTATCCCTGTTTTAAATTCTTATCAGCAACTTGTAGGAATAGTTCATCATGATGATGCGATGGATATTATACGAGCAGAGCAAACTGAAGATATGGAAAAGTTTATGGGAATTGTTCCCACAGATGATTCTCTTGGTTATATGGATACCTCCATTCTCTATCATTTCAAAAAAAGAGTTTGGTGGATTATAGGCCTTGCTGCGATTGGTTTAATCTCTGGCGTGATTGTTCATAAATACAAGGACACTCTTGAAGGCCTTATGATACTTGCTCTATATATGCCCATGATGGCCGCTACGGGAGGGAATTCAGGATCTCAATCAGCAACAGTTGTCATTAGGGCCTTAGCTCTTGGTGAGATAAGAGATACTCAATGGGTTAAAATCATCTTAAAAGAAACTAGAATTTCAGTACTACTTTCTTGTTGTGTCGCAATGCTTGTATTTTTAAACATTGCTTTTTTAAGTACACATATAGAAATCCCCAGTCATTTAAGCTATTACTCTGTAGGATTTTTCATAGCACTTGCAATTGCATTTCAAGTGATCACCTCTGCTATGATAGGTACTGGGCTTCCCTTAATTGTCAAAAGATTTGGTGGTGACCCTGCCGTTGCAGCTAGCCCCGCAATTACAACACTTGTTGATATTACAGGTCTTCTTATTTATTTTGGAATTGTTTCTTCAGCAATCTCACTTTAGAGATTTTATAATTCGATTCAAAGAAACTGGATTAATCCCTAAGTAAAGTGCAAGATGATACTGAGGAAGCCTAGCAAGTAATTCAGGATTTGATTCTTTTAAATTTAAATATCTAGTTTTCGCATCATACATAAGAAATTGAATTTCTCTTTCTGCTTTTAAAATAAAATTATGAGCATACAGTTTTCTTAAGACTTGAGTCCAGTAGGTATCTTTATCAAGCATAGGCCGAAGTTTTGGATAATCAGCAACATAAATAACTGAATCTTCTAAAAACTCTATAGCAAAAGGTGAAGGCTTATCAGTCATAATCGTATAAAAAGACATGAAAAGTTCATTTTCTTTTTTAAATGTTAAATTAAATTCTTGCCCTTCAAATGTATTAAGATAAAAACGAGCAAGTCCTTTATAAACAAAAGCTAACTTTTTAGATGTATCTTCAAAATCAATAAAAAGATCACCTTTTTTATATTCTTTTTTTTCAAAATGACTTTCAAGTTCAGTGATGTAATCATCCCCTACTTCAGCACCCATTTCTTTAAAAAATGTTTTAAAATAATCTTTCATGAATCTACGCTATCGAATTTTTAAGAAAAATTAAAGATAGAGTAGATAAGCAAAACCTATCTACTCTGTTATTATTGATTAATATACTTGATAAATTCCTAACTGAACTTCTATATACTCAGAGCTTCCTGCAATATCACTCAATCTAACTCTTTTGATTGATCCATCTAGAAGAGCTGAATACACGTAATATGTATCAATTGCATCTACACAATGAACTCCATACTCAGCAGGAACAACTCCTGAAGTAGTTAAGTCAATATCTTTATGAGATGAAGCTCCTATCGCTCTTTGGATTGTTTCCCAATACCTCGTACTAGTTACAGATGATGCTTGCCAAGATCCAGAAGAATAAACACCTATTGCATGTTTTAGTGTTGGTCTCACTATATGATTTATTCTTTCGTAATTACAACTAGAACTACCCGGGGAAGGGTCTGTACTAAACGCTGAATCAATAAAAACTGGTCCACCATAAGTTCTCACTCCAGTAATATCCATCCCATCATTTGGAATTGCATCTAATGCATCGTTATCAGCTGAATAATTATAAGCTTTTAAGAATTTAACTGTTGTTGGATCTGAAAAACCTTCTCCAGCATTAATTCTATAATCAGTACAAAGATTAACTGGCTTTCCATTAGGGCTTAAAACTGCTTGTTTATAAAGACCTGTTGCTTTGGCCCAAGCTAACTTATCGAAACTATAAGTTTGTCCATTATCTAATACGGCTGGTGATCCAAAGTAAGGTTGAATTTCCGAACTCCAATCCATACTTCCACCGTAAATAGCAATAGGACCATCACTACTTAAATTACTACTTAAATCACTTCCAAAATCAAAATCACCTGTAAAGTAATGAGCAGATGAATCACAATCTCTTAAAGTAATTCTAATAATTCCATCTGATACCCGAACCCCATCTTTATCAACAAAATCGATACTGGTATCCCAGCTTGATTCTTCATTCACTTTATCTCCAAGTCCAACACCAGGATTAAAGGAAGCATCTGCAATAACTCGTTTATCAATTTTAACTGGGCTCAATGAACTAGCGCCTAGCTTATCAAAAAGCCGACCATTCATTCCACAAGACACCAAGGCCATAACAGCAAAAAAAGAAATTAAAATTTTCATAAATTACCTCTTGTAATCTAGGGATCATTCCCCTTCATATTCATTATATCGAGGTTTAGAGCTCATTGAAGGATCGGTAATAAATGTAATACTATATTAGAACTAGAAGGACAGATTTGACTTTTGGTCCTAAAATGCTTACTGAAGATAGTCTGTATTTTATTTTAAGGAGTACAAAATGTACGGAATTGTTCAAATTAAAGGTCATCAATATAAAGTTGAAGCTGGAGATATAATTGACGTTGATAAGTTAGATGCAAATCTTGACGATACTGTTGATTTTGATCAAGTTTTATTTACTGGTGGATCGAATCCAAGAGTAGGAGCTCCTACTGTTGATGGTGCTAAAGTTGTTGCTAAAGTTATTAGACAAGCAAGAGATAGAAAGATCATCGTTCTTAGAAGAAGCCCTGGTAAATACAGAAAGAAAAATGGTCATAGAACTCATTATACTGCTTTAATGATTACTGAAGTTCACAATGGTGCTGGTGATGTGACTAAAGCTGATGCTAAAAAAGCAAAAGCTCCTAAAAAGAAAACTGAAACAAAAAAAGCAGCTCCAAAGAAAACTGAAGCTAAAGCTGCTCCTAAGAAAGCAAAGACAGCTCCAGCAAAATCTGCGACTATAGAACCTGATGATTTAACAAAGGTTGAAGGAATTGGACCTAAGATCGCTGGAATATTAAACGAAAGCGGAATTTTTACTTGGGCCGATTTAGGTGCAGCAAAAATTCAAGATTTAAGAGATATCCTTGAAGCTGCAGGACCAAGATATAAATCAAAAAATCCTGGATCATGGGCTAAGCAAGCAAGAATGGCTGCTAAAGGTGAATGGGATAAGTTAAAAGCATGGCAAGATGAACACGATCATGGGATCGAAAAGAAATAAGGAAGTAAACTATGGCTCACAAAAAATCTGGTGGTTCGACAAATAACGGTAGAGATTCAAACCCTAAATACAGAGGGGTTAAGAAATATGGTGGTGAAACAGTAAGAACTGGAAATATCATTATCAGACAAAAAGGAACAAAGTTTCACGCTGGTGCTAATGTTGGTATGGGTAGAGATTTTACTTTGTTTGCTTTAGCTGATGGCCAGGTAAAGTTTTCACACTATGATAAGAAAACCAAAATGGTTTCTGTCGTTTCTGCATAAATTCAAGTAAGTACTATTAAAGTTTTTATATTAGGAAGCTCTTAGAGCTTCCTTTTTTTATGGGAAGTATTTTAGAAAAAAATGAAGTTTATAGATGAGGTAGAAATTACAATTGAATCCGGTAAGGGTGGAGATGGAGTAATAAGCTTTCGTAGAGAAAAGTTTGCTGCTCTTGGTGGCCCTGATGGTGGTAATGGTGGAGATGGTGGCCATTTATATTTTAGAGGAACAACAAGACTAAATACTCTCGTACATTTCAGAGGAAAGAAACATTATAAAGCTCCTGATGGAGAACCTGGATCTAAATCTCAAAGAAATGGAAAGTGTGGAGAAGATCTCATCATAGATGTTCCTATAGGGACAGTTGTCTTAGATACTGTCACTAATACAATTATCGCTGATGTGTTAGAAGAAGGTAAACTGCTAAAGGTTCTTACTGGGGGACGAGGTGGTTTAGGTAATCATTATTTTAAGTCTTCAATCACTCAGACTCCTAGACATCAAACAGATGGAAAAGAGGCTGAGGCCTTAACTGTAAAACTTGAATTAAAGCTCTTAGCAGATATTGCTCTTGTAGGACTTCCTAATGCTGGCAAATCAACTCTCATATCTGTTCTTTCTTCAGCTAAACCCAAAATTGCTGATTATCCTTTTACAACTCTAGAGCCAAACTTAGGAGTGGTAAAAAGAGGAGAAGAGTCATTAGTTATTGCTGATATCCCTGGTCTTATTGAAGATGCAGCTGAAGGCAAAGGCCTTGGTATAAAGTTTTTAAAACATATTGAAAGAACGAGTGCTTATCTTCACCTTATTGATTGCTCTATGTTTCTAGAAGAGTATGAAGCCGTAGAATCATACGCGCTTATAAAAGCAGAACTTTTAAAATTTAGTGAAAAATTAAGAAATAAGATTGAAATTGTTTGTCTTACCAAGATTGATGCTATGAGTGATGAGGAAATTGAAAAATTTGTAAACGCGATGGAAGAAGAGACTCAACGAAAAGTGCTCCCTATTTCTTCGGTATCGGGGAAAAATATTGAAATATTAAAAGATTTGTTGTTTAAAGCTATGAATAGCATAAAGGAAAACGAGTGAATAAAGAGTATATTTTAAGAGAAACTAAGAAAATCTTTGATTCCAAAGAAGCGGATCATTCTAAAAAATCTGCCCTAGCAGCAGCATGGGTTTTAGCAAGCTTTAAAGGTGTAAATCTTAAAATTTATGATCCTGCAGGATTAAATCCTCTTGCTGATTTTTTTGTTATTGGATCAGTTCAAAATAGTATTCAAGCAAAATCTTGTGCTACGAGTTTGGAGAAAATGTTTAAAGAACATAAAGTAAAAGTTAAGTCTGTTGAAGGCCTTGATGACGCTGAATGGGTTTTAGTAGACACTGGTGATATTATTGTTCATATCTTCCAAGAAGTTCATAGAGATATTTTTGATCTTGATTCTTTATGGAGAGAGTATAAACAAGTTGAGATTCCAAATGAGTTCTATCATTCCAATGATATTCTTCCTGAGGATACTACGCAAAAAAATAACTTCAGTGACTATTTCTAAGCTTGAAAAAAATTAGAGTCATCTGTCCTTTTGAAGTAAAAAACAAAGAACTTCTATCTCTAGAACATCATTACTTAAAACAATTATCTCTTTTTAAAGTTGAATTGATTGAAACAAAAAGTTTTGGAGAAAACATTCAAAAAGAAACTAGTTGGTTAAAAGAAAAACTTAAAAATATTCACCAAGACAATATTTTTTTAATGCGAGAAAAAGGCAAAGAGTTAGATTCACTTCAATTTGCTAACCTCATAGAAAAAAAACTAACATGTGAGATAAATCTTGTTTTCTCTGGGGCCTTAGGATTCTCTGAAGAATTGCTAGAAACTTATCAAGGAAAACTCTCCTTATCTCAACTCACATTTCCTCATAAATTATCTCGCTTAGTTCTTATAGAACAACTCTATAGAGCTCAGTCGATAATTACATCTCACCCCTACCATAACTGATATTTTTCCAATATGATGGCTTTATGAAAACCTTTGCAATTCTTACTAGTGGTGGTGATAGCCCAGGAATGAACTGTGCTATTAGAGCATTTGTTAGAACACTTATTTTTAACGGACATAAAGCACTTGGAGTTAGAAAAGGGTATGAAGGACTTATTCAAAATAAGTTCATAGAACTTAGTGCTTCTAGTGTTGGAAACATCATGCAAAGAGGCGGAACAATTCTTCAAAGCTCTAGATCTGAAGAGTTTAAGAAAAAAGAATTTCGAGAAATTGCTATTAAGAACTTAAAAGATCAAGGCGTTGATGGACTAGTAGTTATAGGTGGAGATGGATCATTTAAAGGCGCTTATAAATTATGGGAGGAATTTAATTTTCCCGTCATTGGAATTCCAGGAACAATTGATAATGATATTTCTGGTACTGAATATACTATTGGCCATAACACAGCTGTAGAAACTGCTATCCAAGCAGTGGATAAGATCAGAGATACTGCTTTTTCTCATGATAGAGTTTTTCTCATAGAAGTTATGGGAAGAAATTCAGCATCTATAGCTATTAAGACTGCTCTTTGCTCTGGAGCTGAAAATGTTATTCTTCCTCACCAAGAAATTGATTATGATGAGATAGCTGATAGCGTCAAAAGAGGAATCCAAAGAGGTAAGAAAGGATCAATCTTCATCGTTGCCGAAGGAGCCCGTGAAGGCCGATCTTATGACATACAAGTAAAACTTAGAGATGATTATCAAATACAATCACGAGTTTGTATTTTAGGCCACATACAACGAGGAGGTAGCCCTTCTCCTAAAGATAGATTAATCGCTTCTGAAATGGGCCATAAGTCAGCTCTTGCATTACTAGAATTTACTCAACCACTTATTACTGCTGTTCATTCTGGCAAAGTCATAGAAGTTAATTTTTCAGATGCAATTCATAAAAATAATGATGAAGATCATGACTATCTGCACATAATCAAAACATTATCTATTTAGTAACCTTACCTTCTGTCAGTATTTTTTAGTCTCTTGTTAAGATTATATCCAGATAGCTCATATTACCTTACTTTTCGACTCAAATATCTTAACATTTTGTTTATAGTTTACTAAGTTTTCCACATTAATTCTTATCAAAGGTAAGGAGCTTCACATGAGAAATTATCATAAAAAATAATTTCTTCTGTTTAGAGACCAGGAAACCGTATTCTGTAGGAGGGGTATGACAACAAAGTCTTTCAAGTTATTTCTAGTATTTTCGTTAACAATGATTCCGTTTTTAGCATCAGCACAAAGTTGGGATGCGGGCGGTGTGATTAAGTACCACGGAGGAACAACACCTATTAGAATAGGTGCTGGGATTAATAAAAACCGTCCTCTTGAATTAAAAAAGAACTGCTTAGCAGAGCAAGGTGCTTTTGATCCTGATACATCAGCAACTGGAGGCCATGGCCCTGGAGCTGGAGTTAATGATGGTGCTCAAGGTGCTCCTGAAACTAAGTTTGAATTAAAGTTTATTGAAAACACTGAAGAACTTCATGATATTTTAAGCATCTCTGGAATTGTTGGAGCTAATATAAAATTTCTAAAAGGAAAAATTCCAGGAGGAAAGCTTGAAGGAAGTTACAATAAAGAAACATCTGTAAGCAAAACATCTCTTAATTTAGTTTTAAAAGTTAGATCTAACTTTGGAAGACAGATGCTGGCTGATCCGGAGTTTAATCTAAAAGAAAAATATCAAGCTTTACTTGACCAAGGTGAATTCAAAAAGTTTGAAAAATATTGTGGTTCTCACTTTGTTTATATGCAAAGAAGAGAAGGAACTGTTTCAGCAATCTTTACAATTGAAAATTTAACAGAAGAAGAAAAACTATCAATCAAGGCTGCAATAGAAGTTGGGATACCACCTGAAGGTTCATGGGATGATGATACATGGGAACCGACAGATGATGATAAAAAAAATGATGACGATGATGATGATGACGAAGAAAAACTTTTTGATAAGTTAAAGAAAAGAAAAGGGAAAACTCTCTCTGGTAGTAAGAAAAGAAGATCTAATCCTCCTGGTGGAGTTAAAATTGGAGCTAGGTTAAGTTTAGATAACTTTTTGAAGTCTGCTAAAAAAATAGGTAAAAAAGCAACTCTTACTTTCCACGCGACTGGCGGGAAAGGGCTATCTGGCTTGAGCCAATTAACATCTCAATTTGATGGTAGTGGTGAATCTTTAACAGGTGTTCTTAGTGGAATAGGTTATTATCTTGAACAATATACTTTTCATTCAGCTCCACCAGTAGAATATTATCTGTATCCATATTTTGATTTTGAAGCATTTGAAGAAGAAATAGACCATGCTTTGCTTGAATATGTTTACTATAAATTCATGGATGCTGAATCTACAATGAAGAGTATTATCAAGAAACTTAAGACTCTTGATCCTACTGGTGAGGAGGCAAAATACCTTCAAAGTAAATTTGAGGAGTTTGATTCAATCAGAGACCAACTATGGGACCAAGGTCAGATGATTATGAATAATAAAAACAAGTCTGATAACACTCCATTAACAATCATGGATGTACCTCAAATACCAGACATAAACTTTAACTTATTCTCACCAAAAGTTATAAACGCTAAATATATTTTTGATTGTTATTCTAAATGGGATGCTTCAAGCTGCGGGACTCCATCTCGTAGCTTCCCTAATCTCCCTACATATTACTGGGAAGCAAATTTAGAAATATCAATGACTGTAGATAAACTTGAAAAAGTCAAAGCTGCTACTCTTTATATTAAGTTCTCAAACGAAGAAGCTGTAAAAGTAGGAACAGTTAAAAAAGGATACTTTATTGAAAATGATGCAGGAGAAATGCACTTTGACGAAGAAACAGGAGATATCTCATTCTTAGTCGGAAAAATGACTCAAAAAAAGAATAGAGAGCTTTATGTAAAATCAATTGATTCTCCACCGATAGTTTTGGTAAAAATAGAAAAAACAACAGGTGGAAGCGTTGATCAATATTTTGAAAACTATACACTAAATGGTAAACACCTTAAATATAAAAGAAATTCTAAGATAGATTATAGATCAATACAATATCCAAAGTTTTAATTAAGTTAAAAACATATAGGGAGAAACAGTACGTAAGAAAGCCCCTTCGTTAGTTCCTAAAACTTCCTTATCAAGAACAACTGATTGCTCATTTCCAATCTTATAATTCAAATCTTCTTTATATAAAATTTTTATACTTCCATTCGTATCAAAAAAACCACTAGCATAAAGATTTTCTAAATTTCTAATTTTAATCACGCCAGCCATTGACCAAAAGAGAATAGCTATAGGCAATTCAAAGTAAAAAGATTCTCTTAATAAAAGATTTTGTATATTCATCTGATCTAAACAAACAACAAATTTTCGATTAGGTATCTTTAAATTTCTAATTTTAGAAAGATAGATAATTTTCTCTTTTAAGATTCTTCCTTGCCCTCCAAGACCTACTATTTCTAATCCAGGAATTCCTCTTGAGGAATAAGAAAAGAGTTTAAAGAAATGAAGTTGGTTTCGTGAGTACTGATAAGTATTTATATAAATTTGCATAAATATTTATGACCAAATTTATTTTTAAATATAAGTAAAGGTTGAATTATTCTTTAAAAATGAAACAACTCTTAAGGCCACATTCCTCTTAGCCGCATTGCTTTAGATAATCTTTTAATAGAAGTCACCATTGCAGCCGTTTTCATATCAGAATCAAGCTTATCTTTATTAAAAACAACTTCATCAAAAGCAGCTTTTAGTATCTCATGGAGCTTTGTATTAATTTGCTCTAGGTCCCAAAAAAAGTGCTGTAATCCTTGGACCCATTCAAAATAAGAAACAATTACACCACCAGCATTACAAAGAATATCAGGAATAATAAAAGCACCTTTATCTTGAAGTATTGCAACAGCTTCCTTGGTACAAGGACCATTTGCTCCTTCAGCTATAATTTTTGCTTTCACTTTATCTGCATTTTTCTCAGTAATAACTCCATCAATAGCAGCTGGAATTAAGATATCAACATCAAGAGCAAGTAAATCCTCATTACTAATTAAATCACAATCTCCATCGTATTCAGAAAGAAGTCTTCTGGATTTAGTAAACTTTGTTATACGCTCTATATCTAAGCCTTTTTCGTTATATATCGCTCCAGAGACATCACTTACAGCTACAATTTTTGCTCCCATTTCAATAAGATCATTTGCTGCAGGAATAGCAACTTTACCAAAACCATGAATCGCTACTTTCGTGTTTTCATCAAATTTTTTATTTAAGTATTTCATTGCAAATTGAATACAAAAAGCAACACCTTTTCCTGTTGAGTCTCTTCTTCCTAAAGAACCACCTATGACAATAGGCTTTCCTGTAACAACTCCAGGAATAGAATATCCTTTTACTTGAGAATATGTATCCATGAACCATGCCATTGTTTGTCCATCACTTCCAATATCTGGTGCTGGAACATCAACGTCTGGCCCAATAAAAGGACCAATTTCAGTAGTATATCTTCTGGTAAGTCCTTGTAGTTCTTGTCTTGAAAGTTGAGTCGCATCTACTCTTACTCCACCTTTTGCTCCTCCCAAGGGAAGTCCTACCAACGAACATTTAAATGTCATAAGCATTGCAAGAGCAGCTGTTTCTGAAAGATCAACCTGAGGATGAAAACGAATTCCGCCTTTACCTGGCCCTAAAGTCATATTGTGCTGAACTCTATAACCTTCAAAAGTTTTTACTGTTCCATCATCTAATCTAATTGGGACAGAGACTTGAATGGCTCTTTTAGGCTTCTTCAATCTTTCTATACAATTTGGGTCTACTGCGTCTGTTCTTGCTGCCTTTTCTAACTGCGAAAGAGCATTTTGATAAAGTGAAGAACTCGTAATGTCATAATGAAAACTCATAAGTAACCTAACTTTGATAAGTTATAATTTCTTTCATTCTAGTAAAAATTTAGAAAGTTGAAAGTTAAATTTTTTAGAACTTTATAAGATAATTAAGAGACAATAAAGAGTTATCTGAGAAATCTATTTTCTTCTTTCTGTCTTTTTCTGTGGAAAATCTCACCTTGAGCTTATTTTTAAATAAATACTTATCGACTTGTAGATAAGTTCTTTGCTCTAGAATATCCGTTCCAAGTCTGAAATATAACGCAGGTTTACTAAACCATTTTGAAAGGCTCAGATCTATTTGCTTGTTTACTCCTAAAAGAGTACTAAAATCCACAATTGGTGTCTGCACTTTTCCGATTAATACACCTCTTGTAATCTTGGATTTTAGCCTAAATCTAATAAGTCGCTTTTTCTTTTTATCTTTTTCTATTTTTAATTGCTTTAGCTTTTGAGAGGATTCTTGAGAGTTCACTATTTTTTCTTTTGATTTTATAACAGCAGAGTAATTTAGAAGATCATAACTTTCTCCTTTATCATCTTCTGTTAATTCAATATCGCTATCTATTGAATAGTTTCTTCTCAGTCCTTTTTTCCAATTTCTAAATTGATCTTTTAATGGTTGCTTCGTTTTCTTTTTAAAGTATCTAAAAATCTCGTCTCCGATAATTTCTAATTTTTCTTTATTAGCTTCTTTAGTATAAAACCCAGCTGCATCAAAGTTCCATGCACTTGCATTTCTATCATGATGATCCCAGATTGAAAGTCGCTGGTTAATTCTAGAAATAGAGCTCTGATTATTTCTTATAAAATCTTTATATTTTTTATCAAAAATTATGTCTGTATCAAATGACCTAGCTAACTCTTCTGCGTTATCTGTTATAAATTCTAGCTCTTTTTGTGCAAATAAATTCACGCTCACTAGCACTAAGAGAAGGCTTAATAAAGAAAATGAACATTTAATATTCATACTCAATATTTTAACTTAAAAGTCTCTTAAACATTAAAAAGACTATATTTCTTATCTATAGTGCCAAAAAAATGGACACTTTCTAGCTCAAAGTAAAAAAATTTCATTCTTCAAATTTTAAGTCTAAACACCTCCTATAATGTGTATGTGAATAAGCTGATTGCCATATTTATAGTTTCATTAACATTACAAGCCAAAACATTTGGACTGTTTGAAACTCATTATGTTGATTATGATTTTAGCTATGATCTTACCCCTCCAAGTGAATGGGTTTTAGGTGCTTATATAAATGCCAAGATGTGGGAACAAGCTGCATCTGAAGATAACTTTATTACTAAAATTAATCCCAGAAAAATTCCTACTAAAAATCAATTTGATGACGATGTTCTTGCAACCCCTTACTCTATCGCTCATTACCCTCAACAATATCAGAAACTTATAAATTTTTTGAAAAATGAAAGGTTAAACTACTCTAAGATGAGTACATTAAAAGACAAGCAACCATCTGTTTATCGAAGGATACAGCCATCAAAAATGACTTTTGATCATAATCAAAGAAAAGATGAACTCAGAGCGAATCGAATAGCAAGCATAGCAAAATCATTAGCTAAGAATTTAATCACTGTTAGTAAATGTTTTAATATTGACGTTTATATGTTTACAGCATTACTTCAAAAAGAGTCTATCTTTTCTCCTCTAGCGATTAGTCCAACCGGAGCTATAGGCCTTGGTCAATTAGTAAGTCCAGGTATTACAGAAGCAATGATGCAAAGTGGAGAAATCTCTAATGAAGCAAGAAATGATACGATTGCATTCAATAAAGCTTCTATCGCTTGTATAGAACAAAATTTAAATAAAAATATTAAGCTAATCTCACAAGAATTAGAGTTAAGTGGAAATCAACTCATCACAAGAAAATCAAACAGTATTGAAAAAATTCTGAAGAAAGAATACCAAAAAAGCATTAAAAAGATTTTACTCAATAACTCTCTTTTAAATCTCACATATTCTGCAATTTTATTTAAAACTTATCTAGCAGTTGAGTGCAAGAGAGCTCCATTTCAGAAATGTAATACACATTGGGGATATTTAGATATAGATTTTGATTATGTCTACGATAAAGCTCTACAAAGATATAATGCAGAAAGAAATAAGCAACAATATTCAGATACTATTAGAAATAATTATAGAAAAGCAGTAATAAATTTCACAGAACAGTTTAATTAATTGATCTCTCAAGCATCTCTTTTAATTGTAATCTAGTTTGGTTATCAAGAGCATTCAAGCTCTCAGCTAATTTCATAGCTTCAGGGTCAATAACTTCCTTAGAAAGGGTAGAAAGTATTTTCTTTAATTCTGCTCTTTTAGTTAAATCCCCAGAGATAATCATTTTTTTCACATCAGCTTTAATTTTTCTCGTTTTAATTTTACTCCATTCTAAAAGAACATACTTCTCAATATTAAATTCTTTCGCAGCTTCTTTCACCGCTATTGGCAGCCTTGATATCTTCAGGCATCTATGAACTTCTGATTTTGAAACACCTAGAGCTGATTGAATTTTTCGCTCCGAAGAACCTGTTGTCTTTTTATATGCAGCAATACTATCTGCTTGGTCTATATAATGAAGAGCTTCTCTTGCTGAATTCTCGGAGAATTGAATGGCCATAAGTTCTTCGTGTGTTTTATCTTCTAAAATAAAACAAGGAGCTTCTTTCATCTCCTTAATTGTACTCATCGCACGAAATCTTCTTTCTCCACAGATTAAAACAAATTTATCATTTTCTCTGTGCAATACTAAAGGTTGAATTAATCCATTTTGTTTAATATTTTCTGCTAACTCTAAAATTGAATCATCAACAAACTTCGTTCGCACTTGCTTTCTAACTGTAATATCTGCAAGCTTCACTTTTTGAAGCTCAGCACCTCTTAGAAGTTTTTCATCATTGATTTTAAATAGATCAAAATCAAGTCCTGAACCAAGATCAATTCTTTTTCGATTTTTCTTCGAGACTCTTTTTTCAAACGACTTAGCCATTATGTCTTTCCTTTACAGTCCTATTGATTCCCAAAGATCAGCGTAATCTTGTTTCCCTTTAGACCTTTTACCCATTTTAAAAATAGGCTTTCTTAGAGATATAGATTCCTGCATTTCAACTAAGTTTCTAATAGGAGGAGTGACATCAAAGTTTTCAGAAAGTTCTTCCATTCTAACTTTTTCAATTTTTCTTCTTCCATTAAACATTGAAGGAATAATAAAAAACTTCAATTTTTGATTTTCAGACTCTTTAATGATTTCGAATGTATCCATTAGCTCTTCAAGTCCATCAATAGAATAATCCTGAGCCTGAGTAGGAATTAAGACACAATCACTTGTTACTAAAGACATAATAAGCTCATCACCCAAAACTGGTGGTGTATCAATAACACAATAATCAAATTTGTCTTGAAGCTTAGAAAGTCTTAGTTTTAATAATCTTTCCTTTCGTCCTGCATTTTTTCTAATTTCACTTTCAGATAAAATAAGTAACTTAGATAAACTTGCTAAGTGCCTACTAGAAGGAATTAAGAAAATGTTTTCAAAACAATCATACTTACCTTCAGCTTGCACCATGACTTCTTCAGCTGGTACATCACCAATTAGCCATTCAGGTATTAATGTTCTTTCAACATTTACACCCAAAGTATTACTAAGATTTCCTTGAGAATCTAGGTCTACAACTAAAACTCTATTTCCTTTTTCTGCTAAGTGAGTAGCTAATTGAAAACACTGCATTGTTTTCCCTACTCCACCTTTATTATTAGCAATGCTTATAATTTTCATGGGTTTGTCCTCCAGACAATAAAGATCAATAATCCTTTATATTAAAATTGTAGAGTAGATAAACTAAAATCGTCAAAAATTGGCATATGAAAGAATTCCCAGTATTCTCGTAAGAAAGTAACGGAATTTTGACTATGCTAAATTTATACAAAAAAGAAGAACAAAAATCGCACTTACCTTCTATAGATGAAAATGAACTTTCAGAGCAACAAGTTCTAGACGAGTGCATGAAATTAAAAGAAGAGTTAAAAGATCAACTAGTCATTTTGGGCCATCATTACCAACAAGATGATGTTATTGCATATGCTGATATAACTGGAGATTCTCTTCAATTAGCCCAAGAAGCGAAATCTCTTGATAAAAAATATGTGATTTTCTGTGGAGTTCACTTTATGGCCGAAACTGCTGATATGGTGACAACTGAAGACAAAGTTGTGATCTTGCCTGACATGAAGGCCGGGTGCTCGATGGCAGATATGGCCAACAGAAGAGAGATCGATAAGTCCTGGGATTTTCTCACTTCTGCTACTAAGAAAAAAATTGTTCCTATTACGTATATTAACTGTACAGCAGCTTTAAAATCATTTGTTGGTGAAAATGACGGGAGTATCTGCACTTCTAGTAATGCAAAAGGGGTTATCTCTTGGGCATTAGAAAAAGGTGAAAAGCTTCTGTTTTTTCCAGATCAGCACCTTGGTAGAAATACATGTTTTGAACTCGGCATACCTTTAGGGGATATGATTGTTTATGATCCGAGAAAACTAAATGGTGGAGTAACTGCTGAAGAAGTTGAAAAAGCAAAAGTCATTCTTTGGTATGGTTATTGCTCTGTTCATCAAGGTTTTAAGAAAGAGCATATTGATTTAATTAAAAAAAATGATCCAGACATGACAGTAATTGTGCATCCAGAGTGTTCTTATGATGTCTGGAAAAATGCTGACATGGCCGGTTCCACTTCTTTTATTTGTAATACTATTGATAAAGCACCCGCTGGTTCAAAGTTTGCAGTTGGAACTGAAATCAATTTAGTAAATAGACTAAATGCTAAATATCCAGATAAAGAAATTACTTCTCTTTCTCCTTATCAATGTTTATGTACCACTATGTATAGAGTTCGACCGAGGTGGTTACTAGCAAGTCTTAAGGCCATAAAGGAAGGAAAACCTATAAATGTTATTAAGGTTGATGATCATACAAAAAAGTATGCCATGAAGGCCTTAGATAAAATGTTCGAAATCTCATAAAGGGAAAATTATGATTTACGCAGATTATAACGGAACAAGTAAATTAAAAGATTCCGTAAAAAAATACTTAATTGAACGACTAGAAGGGCCTTTTGGAAACCCTAATGCTATTCACTCTATAGGAAATCAAATCAAAATGGCTTACGAAGAGTGTAGAAAAATTTGTGCTGATCTTCTTGGAGCTGAACCACATCAAGTTATCTTTACTTCTGGATCTAGCGAGGGAATATCTCAAGTTTTTTATTCTCACCTCGCACTTAATAAGTGTAATAAAAAACTCTTAATTTCTGAAATTGAACATTCAGCTATAAAAAATGTTAGCAAGACCCTAGAAAAAATGGGCTTTAGTGTAGATTTTTTAAAAACAGATCCAAATGGAAAAGTCATTATTCCTGATGAAAAAAAAGAATATTGCATCGCTGCTTTAATGGCAGCTAATAATGAAACAGGTGTGGTTCAAGACTATAATGAATTTGCAAAGTGGTGTAGAGAAAATAAAACTCCATTTTTTTGTGATACAACTCAATATATAGGAAAAATGCCTTTTTCTTTTAAAGACTCAGAATTAGATTTTGCAATTGTTTCTTCTCATAAAATAGGTTCTCTGGGAGGATCTGGAATATTATTAGTAAAAGACCCACAAAAATTAAAACCTATCATTTTTGGTGGAGGTCAAGAGTACTCATTGAGAGGAGGAACTCAAAACTATATAGGAGTTGAATGTATGACTCTTGCTTTAAAAGAGCTAGTTGAGGATATGCATAACTCTGAAGCACAAGATAAGATCAAAAAAGATTTTGAAAAAAGAATAAAAAATCAAATTCCAGAAGCGATTATTATTGGAGAAAATGTAAAAAGACTACCAAATACAACTCTTCTATCGATACCTGGAATTCATGGACAAGGACTTCAAATAGAATTAGAGTCTCGAGATATTTTCGTTACAACTTCTTCAGCTTGCTCTGATAATGAGCCAGAGACATCACATGTTTTAAAATCTATGGGACTTGATGATTCAGTAGGTAGAAGCGTGATAAGAATATCTTTAGATGAGAAAGCTTCTGAAAAAGATTATGCCGATATAGAAGATGCGATTATAAAATCTTATAAGGTATTAAAGAAAATCAAGAGTTATTAGATAGAGAATCTAATCCCCTTTAAACTTCTTTGAGTTTCTCCATTATCCCAGAGATCATAATTTTTATTAGCTTTAATTAAATTTACTAAGGGTAAAAAATATTTTTTATTATTTATTTCAAATTCAAGTCCTTGGGGTTCATCTATCTTTCTTAAGTTATAAGATTTTTTCAAATTAAGCTCATATCCTCTTTTTGATATACAAGCTTCTTTTTCTGTTGGAAAGTAAAGATGAATTTTTTTACTTCTAAGAAACAAGCATATATTCTTTCCTATTGCTGTCTTAAACTTCTTCTCTAGCACAAGTTCTTTAGAATTCATCCACTTACTTTGAATTTTCAAATTATCTTCTACTTCTATTTTCAAAAATTCTTCTTCTAGTATCATAAAAAATTTACTTGAGTCTACAACCTTCGTAGGTAAAGAGAATGCATATATAGATATCAGTAAAAGACTAAATTTCACGATAGCACCTAAACCCTACTTTAATTTTGTTTTTTTCGATTATTTTTAATTGCTCACCAGTTACAGAACTAACAAAATTAAAATCTTTTTCAGAAAATCCCAACTCATTCCAATGAAATCTATGAGTTAAGTTATGCCAAAAACTACTTCTATCAAAATAAAATGAGCTTGAAACAGTATTAAAAAACCTCTCTTCTTGATTTTCTACAACCTCTGGAATTCCTCCTCTAATATCATAAGTTCCTATCCAAGATACATTATTAGTATTCCAAAACTTTAACTCTTTTTTACCTATACAATCTTTAGAATAAATCATCGAGCAAGTTTTTTTAGAAATATCAGCAAATAAATCAATTCGAGCAATTTTAGAGTATGTCATCGCATCGTATAGCTTTGCCGTTAATAACTTTTTACCACGTTCCTTACAAAATTCTTTCATTTCAAGAAAGTTTAAATCATTTACTGGGAAATAATCTTTAAGGCCTGCTTTCTTTTTTTTATTTTTCCAAAAATTATATTCTAGATTTGTTATATGAAATTTATCGATAAAAATATTTTTATCATTTTTCCACAATCTAGAATTTTCTCTTTCAATATTATCTAGCTCGTTTCCTTCATTTAAAGGACTAAATACATATTCTCCTTTTGGTAAAAAAGTTTCATGGCATAAAGATTCAAAATACATTTTATAATTTTTCTTTTTATCTAAAGAGATATTAAGAATAATTTCTCCTCTTTTTGATTTCGTTAAAAATTTCTTATTTTTTTTGACATATATTAGCTTAGAGCCATCTAATTGAATCTCAGCGTATCCATTTTTAGATCTATGATTTAAATGGCATTCTAAGGCCTTAGGGTTACATTTTAAAAACTCACTAGATACATAGAGTTCGTCATAATCAAGATCACAACTCATTTCTTTTAAATGAGGATACTCAGCTTTTGTCCATAACTCATAAAGTTTTTCAGCACCCAATTTGAGCTCTATCCACTTTTTTTGAGATAGGTTTTCATATTCTTCTTTAGTACTTAAGACAGGTTTTTGTTTAAATAAAAACCACATAAAAATGATAGTAAAACAGACAAGAAATGATGAAAGAAATAATCTCTTCATATATAATATATCTAAGATTACCAAATAGAACTTAAAAGGCGAATCATGGAATGGATTAACGAAATAAAAAAAGAAGATATTTCAAACAGAATACTCTCTTTTGAAGACTATATGGAAATCTTTGAAAAGAATCCGAGAAAAGAATGTAGACCAAGTTGTGTGTACTTTAAGGATATGTTTAATCATTTTGGAAGAGAGGAAAATGAATCTTTTTCCTTGTTTAATAAAAGTTCTCCAAGCTTTCCAGCCCTTCAAGGACAATTTCATCCTCAAGAAGATATTTATCAGAATATTTGTAATTTCGTAGAAGAAGGATTTAATAATAAATTTGTTTTACTCGTTGGCCCTAATGGTTCTTCTAAATCTAGTATTATCAGAAAAATTATGGATGCAGCGGAGGATTATTCTCATCATGATGATGGAGCTTTATATTCATTTAGTTGGATTTTTCCAATTGATAGTTATATCAAAGGTGGACTTGGATTTAATCAAGAAAGAAAAAAAACACAATTAGATACTTATGCTTATATAGAAGATAGAGAAATAAGTGCAATTCTTGGTTCTGATTTAAAAGATCATCCTATTTTGTTAATCCCTCTGGAAAAAAGAAGAAATATTTTAGAGAAGCTCTTTAAAGATTCTCCTGATTATTTAAACTCTTTAAGAAAATCTTATCTTTATAATAGTGAGCTATCAAAAAGAAATAAACTCATTTTTGATGAGTTATTAAAAAGTCATAAAGGAAATTATCTAGAAGTTTATAAACACATTAGAGTAGAGAGGTTTTTTATTGATAAAAAACTTTCAACTTCTGCCGTAACGATTGAGCCTCAAATGCATGTAGATGCTAATATTCAACAAATTACGATGGATAGAAGATTAGCTTCTTTGCCTGCGAGCTTGCAGTCCTTAAATCTTTTCTCTTTGTCTGGTGAGGTGGTTATGGCAAATAGAGGGATTCTAGAGTTTTCAGATCTTTTAAAGCGCCCTATTGAAAGTTATAAGTATCTTCTCACAACTTTAGAAAATGGAGCGATCAATTTAGGTGGAGTAATTAGTGAGTTAGATGTTTTTTTTATAGGATCAACAAATGAGTTGCATTTCAATGCTTTTAAACAACACCCAGATTTTAATTCATTTAGAGGAAGATTTAATTTTGTAAAGGTTCCTTACTTACTTGATTATAAATTAGAAGAAAAAATTTATGATGGGCAAATTGAAAACTTAAAAGATAGAACATATTTCGAAAATCATGCAATGAAGGCCTTATGTTTATGGGCGGTGATGACAAGGCTTAAAAAACCTGAAGGAAAAAATTATTCCGAAAAGAAACTAGGAGCACTGGTTTCGATGTTTAATCCACTTCAAAAAGCTTTGTTTTTATCAGATGGAACAATGCCTTCAAATTTAACATCTAAAGAGAAACAACTTCTGCATAATAATTATCAATATATTGCTACAGAGTACTTAAATGATGCTACTTATGAAGGACTTTTTGGAATATCTCCGAGAGATTTAAAACAAATTATTTACGATCTTACAAATGAATATCAATTAATTACTTTTATTGAAGTTTTAGATTTCCTTGTTAATTTAAGTGATAAGAAAAATGAATATAATTTTTTACAAATTGAGCCTCAAGGAGACTATCATAATCCTATTAAACTCATTGATTATATTAATCATTATATTTTAGATCAATTTGATAAAGAAGTACGAGTTTCTCTTGGCCTTGTGGATGATAGATCTTATGAAGAATATATCAGTAAATATGTTCATCAAGTCAGGGCCTATATTAAAGGTGAAAAAATAAAAAACACAGTAACTGGAAAGTTTGAAGAATGTGATATGTTTTTTATTAAGGAGTTTGAATCTAATATTCAAATAAAAGAACAGCCTGATGATTTTAGATCACATATGATTTCTAGGCTTGGAGCATTTAGTATTGATAATCCTGGTGCTCCCTTAGTAATGACTGAAGTTTTTCCTGATATCTCTAGATCTTTAAGAGAATCTTTTAGATCTGAGCAAAAACGCCTGATTCATGAAATAGGACAAAACTTAGTGGTTTATATAAGCGGAAATCATGATGGGATATCAGAGAAGGTACAAAAACAAACTACCCAATTGATTGATAATTTAAAAGAAAAATACAATTATACTCAACCTGGGGCAATGAGAATGCTTCAATATCTGTTACAAAAGCGCTATTAAGTAAATGTGCAAAAGACTAGTAAATTTAAAGATGATGCTTATATTGTTACTTATAAAGTAGAAGAAGATAATCATAACAAAAGATTGGATAGTTTTCTTCAAGTTCATTTCACAAGTTTTTCTCGAGAAAAATTAAAAAAAATTATTTCAAATGGTTCAGTTCAAATTAAGAATAGAGATCAAAAACTCAAGTCTTCTACAAAAGTTAAAATAGGTGAAATAGTACAGATCACCTCTTTAAAAAAAGATTTTCCAAAAGAAAAATTTGCGGGACTTGAAATACAAGAAGAAGAATTTGAAATTATTAAACAAAGTGATCATTACATTGCTATTAATAAACCTCCTTTCATGGCAGCTCACCCAACAGGAAAACATCTTTTTTATTCAGCAACTGTAGAAATTGAAAAAAAGCTAGGTTTTAAAGTTAATACTGTTCATCGTTTAGATAGAGAAACTTCTGGCGTGATGGTTTTATCTAAGAATCCTGAGTTTGCTCAAATTGCGACTGATCTCTTTGAAAATAGAAAAGTTCAAAAAGTTTATTTTTTAATATCTCATATTAAGAAAAATAAAAAACTACCTTTTGATGCAAATGAGGAGTTAGGATTTATAGAAAACTTTACGCCTGAACTTTATACTCATTGTTTTGAATTAGGTAGCGCTAGAGGGAAAGCTTCTTTAACTCGCTTTAAGGAAATCATGATTTCAAAGGGTTATCTTTTAGCTCTTGCATTTCCCAAAACAGGTAGACAACACCAAATCAGGGCCCATGCAGCTTTTCATGGTTATCCTTTATTAGGTGATAAATTATATAATGGAGATCCTAATGTTTTCTCACGGTTCAAAGATAAACTAGAGACTAAAGATGATATAGAACTCATGCAAATACCTAGACATGCTTTACATGCAGTCGCTTTAAAACTTCCATCTCCAATTAATGAAGTATTTAAAGCAAAATTGCCTCAAGATTTATCTAAATGGATCAAAGAGACTTTAGATATAGATCTTGATATATTAGATAAAAAAATTGCTGAACTTATAAAAGAGTACTTATGACATTGTTTTTTATCTTTTTCTCTTTAGGTTACTTATTTATTTCTTATACTTTAAGAACAATTCTTAAAACAGTTATACTCGAGCCATTTAAGAAAAAAAAGCTAATACTACTCTTTGATATATTTCTCATTCTTTTCTTTCTCGGAAACATTCTTTTAAGAATGAACCTCATACCTAGAGCTTTCACGCAGAAATTTATTAGTTTTGGATACATCTTCATGGGAGTTTCTTGGATATTTTTTATTTTTTATTTTTTAAACAAGTTATCAAATAAAACTGTTCACAGTGAATCTAAAAGAAATTTCTTAAAGAAATCTCTTGGAAGTTTAAGTCTTGTTTCAGCTAGCGCTTTAGCCACTAAAGGTTATTTTGAAGCAATGACTCCAGAGGTAATAAGGCAGACAATAAAGCTTCCTTCTAATTTTTCTAATCTTTCTGGAATAAGCATTACCCAGATTTCAGATTTACACTTGGGTCCTTTGCTAAAAAAGGATTTTGCAGAAGAGATTGTTGAAACAGTAAACACCTTGAAATCTGATATTATTGTTATCACTGGCGATCTCTCCGATGGAAAAGCAAGTGATTTGCAAGATGACATTTCTCCCTTGAAAAATCTTAAAGCACCTCGCGGAGTGTTTTATGTATTAGGAAATCATGAATATTATTACGGTGCTTTGGCTTGGATTCAAGCTGTAAGGGATTTAGGAATTAATGTCTTAGTCGATGGCCATAAAAATATAAATATAAAAGGAGAAACTGTTTGTATTGGTGGTATTACTGATAAAACGGCCAAGAGATTGAAGATTCCTCATTCATTTAGTCCTACTCAAGCTTTTAAAAATAGTCCTGACAAGGCCTATAAAATCTTACTTGCTCATCGTCCAAAGGCCTGCTTTGACGCTGAAGGATTAGGAATTCATTTACAACTTTCAGGGCACACTCATGGAGGTCAGGCTTTTCCATGGAATACAATCGTAAGACTCGCTCAGCCTTATCTAAAGGGCCTATATCAGCACAAAGATTTCCAAGTCTATGTTAATAAAGGGACTGGCTTTTGGGGGCCAGCGAATAGATTCTTAAATAAAGGTGAAGTTACAAAGATTACTTTATCTTAAAAGTTCAGTGATTTTGACACCAAGCCTTACACCTATTCATTCTTAAATTGATGATTTAGTGCCAAAAAGACACTTAAAGTCCCTCTTTTCTTGGCATGGGTTTTGCTTACTTACTCTACAAAGGAACATAAAGCTACGGACTGCTTTTTAAACCTAAGAAATCAATCATTTGGAGGTGTGTGATGATGTCTATTTCTATTATGTGTTTGGGATTTTTTCTCTTCTCTCTTTACTCTATTTCACATTGTGAGCAGAAAATTCCAGTTAGGATTAAAACTAATAAACCTAAAAATCAAAAGAGAGGACATCATGATCTATAAAAATTACAAATCAGCTATTCAGCAAAGAAAGAATATTGCTAAGACTAATCATAATTCACAAACGAGGAGAAATATGAAAAATCTTATTAATATTGTTGTTTTACTAGCAAGCATTTCAGCAGTAGCACAAAGAAGAAATGGATCTTATCAAACTAGAATTGATGATTTTCGTGGATCACACGGAGAAGGTAGTGTCGCTAAACAATTATGTAAAAAATTTGCTAAAGCCAAGAATCGATTAGCACTTAAAGCGTGTAATAACGCAGATGAAGCAGCGAGAAGACAAGCTAAAAAAATAGCGTCTAAAGCTGGTGCTTATCTTGGATGCATCGATGGTTATGCTCAAGGATTTAACGATGGATTTGTTTATACTAAAGACCCTACTTCGTCTCAGTTAAGTCAGGCTCAAAGCATGGTGAACTCTATGAATATGCCATCAGCTGAGTCTAGAGCTATTCAAAAAGCAGCTTCTGTTGGTGAATCAACTGCAACTGATGATGTTATTAAGCAATTCAGAAGTGCAGTTAGAACTAAAGTTACTCCTAAAAAAACTTATAACTATCCTAGATTAAACTTTGATGGGTTCAGTGATGGCTTTAGGTATGATAATAAATCTAGATATGCAGAGGCAGTTGATGCTGGTTACGTTAGAGCAGATGATCCATTTGAAAGCCAAGCGGAAGCAAGAATTATTCATAAAATCTCAAAGAAAGCTCAGTATAGAGCTGAGACAATTTGTGATCATAGAGGAACAATGTTTGCCTCTCAAGGTGGTGTTAATCTTTGGAGACTTCACAGAGCACAAAGAGAAATGGATTTAGCTAAGTATGCTTGGGATGATCCTAAAACTATTTTGAAGAATTTCTTACAAAATGGTGGTCCTCTATCTAAGAAATATGCTGAAATGAAAACTTGGAAAGTTAAGGAAACTATTGCTGATACTTCAACTACCTCTACCACTTTAACAACTACTACAACTAAACGTCCTAGAAGCCAAAGAGCTGGTGGTCCGAGGGGAGATAAAGACAAAAAGAAAAATAAACCTCAAACTTCATCTCCTGAAGCTGCAGATACTGCTGGAAGCAGTAATGGAGGTGGAAGTTCTACTGTTGAGAGAGTAGTGAACAGAGAAGAATTAAAAGAGCTTCAAGATGTTTATAAGAAATCTTTTTCAAGAGCTTATAAAAGATTTTATGCAAAAAGATTTGCAAGTAAAACTTATGCGAAAGCTGGTAATCAAATCTATCCAGCAGCTGTTTTAACTGGTGAGTTAGTTGGTGAAAAAGTTGCTCAAGAAAAAGCACAGAGAAGATTTTATAATCAAAAGTATCAAATTCTTTCTAAAAATACTTATGTCGATGAAGTAGAAGAAAACTATGAACAAAGCTATGATCAAGTATACGCAAGATTTTCTAGTGCCCCTGTCGTTGAATTAACTTCTTTTTCAGTAGAAGGAGTTGATAATGATGGTATTTTCAGACCAATTGAAAAACTAAGAGCAAATATTTCTGCAACCAATCTAGGCTTAGTAAATGGACAAGTAAGAGCTCAATTAGGTGGACATAAAATTAATGCTCTAGGTTCACATATGATGAGTGTACCTAGATTAGGAACTATAAATACAACTACTCCGATTATTGGACAACTTGATTCAAGCCTTAGAGTAGATGATCAAGTTCAAGCGATATTAAAGCTGACTGGAAATTTTGATGTGAGTGATCTTGTAGCAACAACTGATGCTCAAGGACTTGAAATTCATGAAATTGCTGAAATTTCACAGATAACTCCTAAGATCAGCGCTACAGATGGAAACGGTGGAGTACTTGTAACTATTGAGAATCCATCAAGAAAGGCAACTACTGCAATGGTTGAAGTAAAAGTAAAAATTCAAGGAAAGGTCTTTAGTATGGAGACTGAAGAATTAGGAGCTGGTCAGAGTAGATCTGTTTTTGTTCCTATCGATGAACTTGATGTTATAGACGTAATTAGATCTAGCCAGATTGATATTGAAGCTCAAGTGCTTGTTAATGGAAAAGTTTTACATGCAAGTTCAACTGCTCAATCAACAGGAAGCCAAGCTAATAACCTTGCTATTTATTTTGCAAAACTTGCTTCTAATCCTTCTTTAGCTTCAAGAACTGATTTAAAAAATGATCTTCAAATTGTTTCAAAATCTTTAATCAAAAGTGTTCAGCAAAGTATTGATAATAAAGTGAATTGGAAGAAGAAAGGTCAAGTTGATAGAACAATGATTAGAAAGATACAAACAGAATATCAATCACTAAAGATAAGTGGAAAGATGAATACAGCAACTCAGGCAGTATTTTCAAGCTTAGCCGAAGAATTAGTTATGAATCTTTATGATATAAAAGGATTCTTGTGGTTAAGATTTGGTAGAAGAAAAGCATTTGTTAAGGAAATTAATAAATTTGCTCCTTCTATGAACTACAAGCTTGCTAAAAAATTAGCTAAAAATTAAATTAAGAACTAGGCCCTTTTATAGGGCCTAGTTCTTTACTAAAACGAAGTTTTCGATAAAAAATAACTCCTTTCTGACTAGACCTCAATGAAAATGAATGTAAAGAAACAATGGATTCTTGTTACTAGATGTTTCCACTCGTCGCAATACCTGCTCTTACACAGCTAGATACATAAGTTTTGCCTGTTGGTTAGGTATCATCAACCTCTACTGGAATAGCAGTCATTAAACCAAAGTTTATAACGACTACTTGAAAAGTAATATTGTCGACAGAATCAAAGTTGATAGGATAAAGACCTTTCTCATTGCTTGTTATTTAACGCCAACTAGGCTCTTTTACTAGATCCCGATTTATCTCTTAAAACGAATGAAAGTAATAAATAATATAATGAAATTAATATATATATACTATAATTTCAAGGAAGGGAATTTATTGGAAAAACAGAATACTTGTAAGAGATGCTCTCACTATTTATGAACAAGATTTAGTGACACTTATAGAGAAATATGGTGGTGATATTGAATACTTTATCAAAGGTTAATCATGAAAATTGATTTTGAAGAAGTCCAAAAATTAAAAACTAAAACGCAGAAAGATAAAGATTCTGATCGATTCCAGAATGTTTTATATTTTCTTAGTTCAAAAGGGCTTTTAAAAACAGTCACAACTCCTCGAATTATTAGAAATAAGTCTATAGATATATCAGATGTCCTTTGGGCAGCTCGAATAGAACCTAGAATACTTGAAGTGTTCCCAAGTGCTTATATTCATTTTCCCTTGAAATTTAAAAATATATCAAAAGCTCCTAGTAAACTTTTAAATATAATTGAACAGATAAAATCAGGAGTTATTCAAGGAGATAATTTCAAGGGAATCAAGTATGAAGACATGAAGAAGTGGTGCAACATAAAACTAAATGATAGTCGAACGATACCATTGAACCAAAAAAAGAAATTACGAAGTTTTTTTCTATCTCCCAGCATTGAAAGAAAATTAACAAGATTAGCAAAAGAAAAAAAAACAACAAAAAGTCATATCCTCGAGATAGCAATTCAAAAATTATAAATTTAATATTTCATTAGGTCATCAGACAATTCAAAGTCTATAAGTCAATCAGCAGTAGACTTGAACATTACAAGTGAAAAGTTCATGCAAGAAGATCTGGATTTCCCAAGATCTTCTAAACATTTTTATCCTAAGGTATCTGGCACTTATACTACCTAATAGACTTGAGAAATATTTTCATTCTAAAAGACCTGGTATTTTTTCATCAATTTTTTTCAAATCAT
>JAHDBN010000035.1 GCA_020630335.1 Bacteriovoracaceae bacterium | reverse complement strand
ACCTTTTTTTATTTTCTCTTAATTTTAATCTAAAATTGCACGGACTATTGTTTGAAAGAACCTGAGAGAATAAAAAAAGGTGAAATTTATGTTATCCAAGGTAAATATGGACAAGGAAAAAGTTCTTTTGCTTTAAAACTTTTGCATGACTGGAAAAACAAATCAAAAGGAATTTTTTACATGAAGGGCGAGGATTTGAAATGGAATTTGCTAATGGAAAATGAAAGCAATCCTTTCAAAGAACTCAATAGTAAATGCAAATCAGAAATAAATATTCAGGAAAATGAAATTATCATATTAGATGGATGGGATGAAATAGTTCATCTGAAATCAGAAGCTAAACCAGAAGATATAAAAAGCGTACTCAAAAATTTAAGACTATATAAAGGAATTATAATAATTACTTGTCGAGAAGATTTTATTTTTGATGACTGGGTTAGTCAAGATGTTATCACATTGAAAGCATTATCAAAAGAACAAATAGAATTAATTGCAAAAAATTATGATGACCCAAATGGTAAAAATGCTGCCGATTTTATTCTCAGAAATATTCAAGACGATGAAGGTTCTTTTTTAAAATTAATGCAAGATACTACAGGATTAATACCTATGATTTTGAAAGGTGATATCGATCTTAAAGAAGTAGATAATAAAATCACCAAATTATATGATGAGATTATTAAAAAGAAATTTGAAGAATATATTAGTAATAAAAATAATGAATATGCTTCGGTATTTCCTGAACAACCGATTGATTTATTTCAAGATATAGCTTTTCTATTTCATTTAGAGACAAATTCGTACGCACCTGCAAAACTAAGTTCTCTTTTTAAGAAAAAAAAATTAGAGTTATTGAATGAAATCATTGATGTTGATGCAGTATCAAAAATTCGGGATATTATTCAAGAAAATAAATCAATAGTTTCTTCTTTGGGAGTTTTTAAACTAGAATCTCAGACTAGTAAATCGATTCATTTCAAGTTTACGAATAACTTTATAAGAGAGTTTTTAAATGCTAGAAAAATATGGAAAACTTTTGATAACCTAGCAAAAGGTGGGGGTAAAAGTGATGAAATAGTTTTAAAAACTGTTCAAAGTGTTTTCGGCTCAAAACTTTTCTCAGATGCTACTTGGAACTACATATCTATCTTTTCTCAGGAAGAAGAAAGTAATTCTAAAGAAATAGGTAAAAAATTAGATCAATTCTTTAGAGATACTCTTAGGCATGAAGGATTATACCAATATGGACTTAATTATAGCAAGCCTGTGACGATTGCAAATAATTCGTTCCATGGTTTTTGGAGATTGCTGATGGAGTGTAAACCTAATGTTTTAAATGAGGAAAAATATAATTTAGACTCAACTATAACCAAAGAAATAATTGATTTAATTGATAGAGTTAATAAACAACCTCACAAAGATAGGCTCAAATTAAATCACATTATTTGGAATCATATAAGAGAGAAAGAGGGGCGAAACTATGCTAATTGTGATTTTTTAGATTTGAAAATTTCTAATTCTACTTTTTCTACTTCCAATTTTAGAAATAGTAACTTTTTTAATTGCAGGTTAATTAATTCTACTTTTAGATACTGCGATTTTTCTTATTGTAAGTTTGATGCAGGTTCAATGAGAGGAGTTACTTTTTATAGATGTAACTTCGAATCAGCAATCTTTGAAAATGTTGAAATTAAAGATGATGTAAATACTAGAGTGAGTTTTTCTGAATCTGAAATGCAAAATATAAAGTTCATGAATATAGATTTTAAGGAATCTAAAGATGCTACTATTCTCTCAGCTAAATTTCCTGCTGTATCATTGTATAATGGGATTTTTACTAATGTGAAATTTGTTGAAGTTGATTTTAATCAATCAATTTTGGATTATTCTGAATTTAATAATTGTCTAATTGAAGATAATATAAACTTAGATGAAGCCTCTATGATAAGCGGAAAATTAAAAGGTCTATATGGGTTAAATTTCGAAGACATAAAGAGATGTAAGACTCTCTTTGATGCTGAATTAGATGAAAATATTAGAAATCAGATACTTTCATCGCCTGATGAAAAGATTAGAAATTTAATAAATGAAAATCCTGAAAAACCCCTTGATGAGTACCCAAAACAACAAAAAGAGAAGATTACTTCTATAGAAAAAGTCAAGCCAACAAAAGAGAAAATAGATGCAAGAAATGAAGCGGAAGAGGAAAGGTTGAAACGTCAGAAAGAAAAAAAAGAAGAAGAACGTCAAGCAAATAATAGACAAACCGAAGAATTATTGGAAGAGTTAGAATATAGGTCTTCAGTTAAAAACGAAGTTTTTGGAGAGGAAGAATAAAACTTAAAATTATGATAGATACTAAAATCTTTAAAGCTGAGATTAGAAAATTAATTGAGGATGGAGAAATTCAAAAGGCAATTAAAAAGTTAATGTTAGTCCTAGAGAGTTCAGAAGATGCCGAAGAATCTCTAATGGATTTATCTCTTGCAAAATCTCGGTGGAAAATGTATAAAAGAAAAGTTACACGAGGCATTATATCTCCTACAGATGGTGAATTGACTGAAAATAAAATTATAAACTCTTTACAAGAAATAAATAAAGAAATAAAGGATAACGTTATTTACAGTTATTATTTCAAGAATTTTGTTTTTCAAACGATTCAAATTGTGTGTCGGAAAAAAGATAGGATAAAGGACATGAGAAAGCTGTTTCCTAAAAAATACTTTAAACACACTGAGACACCGATTTATATAAATGATTTATTAGATTTTAAAGTTTTGGAAGATGCTGATTTGATTATTTATGATAATTTTCCTCGAGAGGACTCGGTTAGTATGCCTCCTATTCTCGAAAATATCATAAAAGAAAGTGCAGCTCCAATTTTACTTTTCTCTCCAGAAAACATCTCTGAAATTCATGAATTTTATTCTTCCAGAGTTTATTTCGCCAATTCTGAGTTTTCTATTCATTCACGAATTAATGAGATGTTATTGTATTTAAAATATAAAGAAGCTTCGGAAGAGGGTAAGACTTCTGACCAAAAAGAATAATACGAACCATCAAAATTCAAAAAAGCACAAATAATGTATAAAAAAGAAATCGATGAAATCCGAGATCTAATTGGTAATAATAGAATTGATAATGCAATAGAGCAATTTCAGAAATTACCTCTTGAAGATTTAGCAATAGAACTTAATACAATAAAAACAAAAAATACTAAACTAAAAAGAGAAGTGAGAATGGGTATCGTTCGGTCTGAAGAAGAAGGGGTAAGACATGGTCAAATTACTTTTGGAATTTTAGATTTGTTAAATACATTTGAAAAAAGTAAAAAAAAAGAACCTAGTCAAATAGAATCTTTGGTTACTCAACTATTTGAGATTCCCGACAATCATTTAGAAGTTCATGAGTCATTGTCATTTCTTTTACAGCAAATTAGACCAAAAGGAATCAATAATGCTGAGCAAAATGAATTGTTAGAAGAACTCGGAAAATTAATAGAGAAAGACAATAAAGAGGCGATAGCCATATTCAATAAACTACTAGAGAAAAAAGTATTATACATTGGTTCGGAGTGTGAACATCTTGACCCCATAGGTATAGAAAAAGAATATAAGATTATTGAAACTAGTATTACAAGTTCATTTATCACGATTGATAAGATCCTAAACCCGACATTTGGGGATTTAATAGAAAAGTGGGATACCTTCAAACCAGATGTACTTTTCTTTTCTTGTCATGGCGATGAATTAGGTTTGTTTTTAAAGGATAGCGAAGGAAAGTGCAAGCATTATAATAATACTGACTTTTTAAATTTCTTTAAAAAGAGATCTTACTATACGAGCTGTACAATTTTGAGTGCATGTGAATCATCTTCTCTAGGGGAAGCTGCTACTCAATGGTGTAAAAATGTGATTAGCATTGATGCAAAAGTAGATATTAATACCACACTTGAATTTAATAAGTATTTTTTCAAGTATATCAATAAAAGCCCAAAATTTGAGGATGACGTTTATAAAAATGCGTTTGATAGAAGTCTTGAAACCATCCAAATAGAGGGATTAACAGACTCTTTTGCATTTGAATTTTTTACTAACAACAACATTAAGTAAGATGAAAGACTACCAAAAAATTGCGGATGAAAAAATCAGAAAAGAAACTTTATCGAAAGATTGTAATGCTAGAATTAGTCAGCCTGTAAAAGATTTGTTAGAGAAAAAGTATGTCATTGATGTACATACTCACATTTTTGATATAAAATGTATTAACAAATCATACTTTATAATAAGAAATTTAAAGGACTTAGTTGGTCTGAAATCTGGAGCCACTGAGCCTTTTATTGAGTTTTCCGAGGAAGAAGCTTATAAAGGTATTCAGGAGTATGATGAGAATTGGGAAAAGGGCTTTAAAGAATTATTGTCAGAAGCTTCAGCAGGATTTAAGGATAAGAATAATCCAAAGAAAGGTTTGATTGATTATGTAAAAGCATCTAAGCTGTTGACTTTAAATTCAATGGAAAAGGTATATCAATATTATATTAAAAAATTCTCTTTGGCGAAATCATTTGCTTCAATTCCCGATGAAAACACCCTCACTACTGCTTTAATGATGGATTTAGAAATGGGATGGGGAGTTAAAGTTGGTCGTTCTTTTTATCAGCAAATGACGGAATTAAAAGATATAGCTAAAAAGTATCCCGTATTACCATTTCTATATTGTGACCCGAGAAGAGCAGATAAAACATCATCATCAAAAAATCTTTACGACCTTTTTAATGCTGCATTTTGTCAAGGTCAGTCTTTTTTTGGAATAAAGATATATCCAGCCTTAGGTTATGATCCAGCAGATTATAGACTTTGGCCTATCTATGAATTATGTCAAGAATATTCGATTCCTGTTTTGTCACACTGCGGAGGCGAATCAGTTTCTACTGATGAATTGCAGTTTGATATTTTTAGAGGTGATAAAAAAGAAAATCTTCATAGAGTAAGAAGACAAGATATTGCCTATGCACTAAATGACCCTAGTAGATGGAAATTAGTATTAGAGAAATTTCCAAATCTTAAATTGAATTTGGCTCATTTTGGAGGATATGAAACTTGGAGAACTAGTTCTCCAGTGGAAAAAGTTAAAGATCCACAGCAACGGAAAGAAACTATATTTAAACTTATGGAGGATTATCCAAATGTATATGCAGATTTCTCTTTCAATATAGTAGAAGAAGACTTATCAAAAAATTTGATTAATGTTTTATACTTCAGGAAGGACATCAGAGAAAGGTCACTTTTTGGTTCTGACTTTTGGGTGGTTAATAAGGAAGGAAATCTTCAAAAAGACCAAACCAGATTCGTAAAACAATTGAAAGATGCAAGCATTAATCTTGACTTAGTGAAAATGCTAACTTATACTAATCCTAAAAGATACTTATTTGGATAAGCTTTAAAGTAATTTAGAATCAGTACTTCATAATTTTGAGTCTAAATCTGGTCCCGAGAGCCTCATTGCTTATCAGGGATTATTTAAAAATTAAAATCAATTTCAAAATGAAGAATAATTCTCCCCTCAAAACCTCAACCCTATTTTTCAATCATCCGATTTATACTCGACAGTTAAAACAGTGGGGGAGACTTTTCTAGAATTATCAAAACAATCACATTCCTAAAATACCAAGCCTAATCTACAATGTCTCCAACGCTCTACCAAAATATACGCAATACCAT
>JAHDBN010000007.1 GCA_020630335.1 Bacteriovoracaceae bacterium | reverse complement strand
GTTCGGCTGTAGTGAAACCAGGTAAACTCTACGAGGTGCAAGTCCATGTAGGCCAACACTTGATGTCTGCTCGACAGAAGTTGGCGGGTAGGATGCTTGAGCCCAAGAGTAATCTTGGGCCTAGACGAATGATACCAATAACAGAATCCGGCTTATTCTTTTTCTCGGTTTTTTATTTTTGATTAAGGACAATCTGCTAGACGTTTCTTTATCTTTTCGATGTGCTCTTCTGTTCTTTCTATTAACTTTTCTAAAAATTCTTTTTTATCTGAATCCTCTAATTTTTCTTCCAACTCTTCTAAGCGTTTTTCTGTTTTCTCTAATCTTTTCTCAATTTTCTCTTTTAAGTCTTCACCACATTCACGATCATCTCTATCCTTACAATCTTCATCTCTGTTTTCAACTCTTTGTTTGAATTTATCTAATCGATCGAGAATTCTTTCTAAAAACTCTTTCTTCTTTTCATTTTCTTCTTCAGCAAGTCTTACTTCAACTTTTTCTTTTTTATCTGCAATTTTTTCCAATAATTCCTCGACTTCTTCTTCGGATAAGTCTCTACACTCTCCTCTAAAGAAACGATCTAATTTCTTTTTTCTTTTCTCGAATTTATCTTCTTTTAAAGCTAATGATTCGTCTCCAATATCTATGAATGCTAATTCTACGATTTCATCTTCTAATGCTGTGGTAGTCCCACTTAAATCAACTCTTTTTTCTGTAAGATTATCTTGGTTGCTCAGACAACTGGTGAACTGAAACAGTGCAATAAATAGTAGTACTCTCATAATTCTCCTTGGTAAAAATTATTATCCGCTATATTTGATCTCCAACGAAGAGCTCAATAGTTAAGATGTGTTTTCAAGTACTTATACATTGCTCGGGTACTCAAAAAATTGTCATATCAACTCTCAAATAAAACATGGTAAAAATGACAGACCTACTTCAAATTCTAAGTCATCTAACCTAAAAAAACTCATGAACATATTTATTAAATTTATACTTATCAGCTTAATTCACTCTCACCTTGCTTTCCCCCAAGTTGATAATATTAAAGCTGCTTTCAAGAAATTTTATAACTCTGAAATCATTGATCCTATAGGATGCAATGATAATATACAAAACTTTCTTAAATACTTAGATGAAAACAATATCGATTATAAAGATGGCCATGTCATAGAAGTTTATGAACCAGTTCAAAGACTCTTTTTTTATAATGCAAGGTGGGGACAAGAAAAATTATATCAAAATGGTGTTAATTATTTTGGTAGCAATTGGTATTTTCATGTTTTCTTTGTCCATCGAAATAAAGTGTACGATTTCTCACTAAGAGGCTCAAAGATACCAACTTTAAAAAATTATTTAAATCAAGGATTTCTTCCAAAGTTTCCTACAAAAAAACTTTTATTCTGGGGAGTTATTACTAAGAAAAGTACTTTAAAAGAGTTTAAGAAGATGAAGATGAAGATTTTTGATCCTGAAGCTTATTCTTATGATCAATCTGGGTTTTTAAGAAAAGGTAATTTTATTGATTTGTTTTGAGAAGTGGTAGTGCTGATGAGATCGATGATCATCGAAATCTATCTTTCAGGCGGGAAATCATTAGTAACAAATAACTTTGTTAAGGACATATTCTTTCACTTTATTTCTTTTTGGAAATGTCGCTAAAACAAGCAAGGTAAATATTCAGATCATACTATCTAGCTCAGAAAACTTAGATTTTATTATAAGTGCAAGCAATAAAATAAGCTTTGGAAAAATGACTTATGAGTGTGAAAGAGTAAAAGAATTTGCACGTCCCAGGGTTATTAGAACAAAATAATTAACCGTAAATCTCTTCGAAAACACTATGCCTATTGAAATATTTACATACCTTTTTTCTTTTTTCGGAAATAAACATTGTGTGTGCTAAAAATTTTTCAACTAAGTAAACATCTTTCAAAAGGAAAAATAATGAAAAACTTATTAATACTACTTTTAATGCTAACTTCTTTTGGTTCTTACGCACGAATTATTAAATTAATGAACTGTGATTTTAATGGAGGTAACCTAAACGTAACAAATCACCAAGGGAAAATCTCGCTAAATTCTGGTAATGAAAAAGTTGCATTAGAAAAAATAAGTATCGAAGATGCTAAGCAAGGCCGTATGAATAACAATATCTATATGGAAGTTAACTTTAATTCAACTAATGAAGATCTAAAAGAAGAAATGCTTGATAGTTTTGAAGATATTGTAGAAAACGCTACTGTAGATGTAAGCGAAATTTCTACATTAAGAACTGCGGTTTCAGATGGAATGCAATTTATTACATTAATGACTAAAGATGCATCTAGAAGAAATGTAAAAGTACAAGTAGCAGGTGGAGTTTATGCTCCAGGAGCTGCTATCGTATGTGAAAATAGATAATTCAAACGAATAAATAAAAGGATTAATCATGAAAAAATTATTTTTTAGAGAGATAAAATCCAAGCAATAAAGGAGTCGTCTTTTTTGATAATTTCTTTATTGCTATTTCTACAATTTAATTCTTTAACTATTTATCTCAATTTTACAAGATTTGAGTTATTCAATGATCAGTGGAGGTATTATATCTCTAAGAATCTAAACCTCTCTACTTAACTAATAATAGATAACTCACTTAAGTGATATGAAACTTAGCTTTTCTACATTTATCTCAAAATATAGAAGGTTCGAAAAAGTCTAAACATGCGTCAAAATCGATACTGATGTCATTATTCTTAGGTAACTGTGCCAAAAGCTCCATTTTTTTGTTCATAATGATCTTTCATCTCTTAATACATTGACCTAAAAAGACATCATTTATAACATATAGTCTATGAGTTCAGGATTATTAGCTTTATTAGATGATGTAAGTGCTTTAGTTAAGGCTGGAGCTGCTTCAATTGATGACATTTCAGCACAAGTTGCTAAATCTACAGGAAAGGTCAGCGGCCTTATTATCGATGATGCGGCAGTGACTCCTAAATATGTTGTAGGCCTAGATGCTAAAAGAGAACTTAGTATTATTTATAATATTGCAAAGAAGTCAGTTCTTAATAAACTTTTATATTTAGCTCCCGCTACTTTGCTTTTAGGATATTTTTTACCAGCAGTTATTAATCCAATTTTAATGATTGGCGGAAGTTATCTTTGTGTAGAAGGCTTTCATAAAGTTTATGATTACTTTAAGAAGAATAAAAAAATTGAAGAAAAAGAAGTTTTAAATATTTCTCCAGAAGAACTAGAAGAAATGAGAATAGGCAGCGCAGTCAGAACAGATTTCATTCTTTCTGCTGAAATTATGGCCATTACTTATTCTACTCTCGTAGGAACTAATTTAATGACTCAGATCATTGTTATGTTTCTTGTCGCCGTAGGAATAACGATCTTAGTTTATGGAGTAGTCGCCATTATCGTAAAGATGGATGATGTAGGACTATATCTTATAGAAAAAAATGAAAAAGGATTTTTAAATAGTTTCGGAAAAGGAATTATAAAGTTTATGCCTTATTTCTTACAGGCCTTAAGCTTTATCGGAACTCTTGCTATGTTTGTTGTAGGATTTGAAATCATTATTCATAATATCCATGTTTTTGAAGAATTCTTTATGCCTCTTTCTTCTTATATCAAATATCCTTTAATTATTCTTTCAGGTACTATTTGGGGAGGGCTTTGCGATATTATTGTTAAGCCTGTGATTAAATTGTTTAAAAAGAGTTAATTCTCTTTGCAAAAGATTAAGTTTATTCCTGCAACTATAGTTGCCAGCCGTAGGTCTCCCACTATTTCTTTCCACTGCCTCTAACCTCTCTCAAGAAAAAAAAGAAAACACCTTATACTTGTAAAACTTTTTATATCTTGCTTCGTAAAACTTTCTAAGTGTAACCAAAGGAGAAAAAATGAAGTTTTTTATTGCATCATTATTTTTATTATCAAGTTTAAATGTTTTTTCTATTGATGGGAAAAGACATGACCGCAGGCAATTTAAGCAAAAAAAGAGAATTGCTAACGGAGTAAAATCAGGAGAATTATCAAAGAAAGAAAGCAGAAAGCTTATTAGAGGACAAAGAAGAATCAACAGAACTGAAAAGAGATTTGAAGCTGATGGTGAGCTAACAGCTAAGGAAAAAATTATTCTAGAGAAAAAACAAGATATTCAAAGTAAGAGAATTTACAAGAAAAAACATAACTAAAGAATAGTAAAAGTGCCAAAGTCACTAAGAAGTGACTTTGGCACTTTTAAGATAAAGAAAGATTTTAAAAATATTATGGGCAAATACATCACATTTATTCTTAAGCCTTTGATTCAAAAGAATATCTTGGAATAGCTAGAACATGATGACATATGAACCTAAAAGTTCAATTAATAACCACTCCACTCAAAGTAAAGCTCATCATAAGCATTGCCTGATTCATCTTTAAAAATTTCTCCGTGCTCATCAAGGCGTATACTTACAGTCCAATTCACATCAGATTCTTCTCCATTCTCTTCTCTTCCATCTTGATAAACAATTAGATTGGCACCAAGAATTTCAAACTTCTCATTTAATAAAATTCCAAAATATATTACTTCTTCTTCTCCATAGGTAAGGTAATCCGTTTGCTCTATTGATTCTCTACTTACCTCATTTTCAAATGTTGAAAGTGATTTTTTAATAAACTTCTTTATTCTCAAAGAAGTTTTCTTATCTGTTTTTTCGTAATTTTCTGCAACATTTAAGACCTTTAAACCTACGGGTAAATCAGTTGAGTTATACTCCAGGTCATTTAATATTTCAGACTTATCGTCTTGAGTTAAATTATCCCATTTTTTCTGAGAAAAAGAATTCATTGAAGTTAAAAAGATAAAAAGTAGAAGTAGTCTCATCATATTCCTGTCATTGGTTTTTATAAATATATCGTTAATTAGAAGAAATTATGATGAAGTTTGCTTAAAATCTATGTTTTTTCTATAGCTTGTAAAAATTACAAAAAATTTTAAGCGGCCTATTCCCTTTGAATGTAGTTAAAGTTATCAAACTCTAAGACCGATAAAATAGAGAGTTATGAAATATATTTATATTTTCTTATTATTCACGATTTTCTCTGCTCCAAAAATAAGCTTGGCAGATAATATGTGTAGTAGGTATTTTTCAAAAATTTATACAACTCTTTCTAGGTATACCGTCTCTCCTATCAGCATTGAAAGAAAGATATCAAATGGTTCAAAGCTTTCTTTTCTTGAAAATAAATGGATTGAAAATGAGATTTCTTATATCCCTTACCCGAAAAAACGTATCAACATTTTAAATAAGATAGAAAACAATAAAGCCTTAAATTCAGAAGAATTGAGTCTTTACCATACATTTATAAAAGTAAGAACTTTAAATAAAAAGTTAAGGAACAAAAATTTTTACAAAGAAATGTTTGTCGGAGGTAACAAGAACTTTAAAATTACTTTTGGATTAGAATTTGAATTATCACTTTCAAGAAATCCAAATATCGTAAACGCTTACCGACCTAAAATAATCCCCGAACATGAATGGATAACCATGTCATTTGAGCAAAGATTAAAGATTGCTAAAAAGATACACAAAGAGAACACGGAACTTGGTGATATTTTTGTAAAAATAAAAGGAGCAAATAATTCTCTTCCAGAGGGATTATTTGCAGAACCTCATGGGACTCTTGAAGGAAATGGGATGATTTTTTCCAATCTAGGAGACATGAATGATTTTTTAGATTCTTTTGCCATTAATTTTGGACGTGCAGATTTTCAAGGACATGTGGTCCATTCAAACAAAGTACGAGTTCAGGGAATTTCAGGATATGCATTATTTGAATCTGATTATGGACAACTTAGAGCATTAGAAAGTAATTACATTCGTTTTGAAAATGATCCTATGTATATACCTGGTAAGACATTAGTTCACCCCTATTTAAATCCAATTAGTGAAAATAATAAAACCGCTTTTCAATTATACGAGATTGATGTAAATGAAGGACTTTTAGAACCAAGTGAAGTTTTCAGCGCAAGAACTGTCAATGGCCCTAGTTTTCGAATAGGTACTCCCTATAAAGAAGGTCTTGTCGGATTCGAGTTAAGACAATTCCATAAAAATTATGAAGAACTCTTAAAAGCCACTCATATTCTTGCCAGTGAACTTCAAAACACAGGAAATCTCTCTAGGTTTAAAAAATTCAATAAAGCTAAAGCTATCGATCACACTTTGTTAAAGAAATCATTTTACGATTTTGAAATTGAAGTTCAGCATCAAGACAATATTGAATATTTCTTTTTTAAGCTTGATGAAGTTTTAAAGAATATGGCAGCGAAAAAAGGCTCCACAATACAAGGCGACCTTGCTCCTCATGAACGGTTATTTTTTGCTCTCAGACCCTGGGAAGATCACCCCGTACTTGAATTTTTAGAAGCAAGCGCTAGAAATCTTTTAAAAAATAAAATAAAGAAAACAAGACAAAATTTCATAGAAGAAGTTATGAAAATCGTAGAAAAAGCAGATCTTGATAATTTGTCTCACCTCGATGTTCAAAAAATGCAAGTACTAAATTCTAAATTCGCTCATGAAGTTCAACTTTCTTCTTATTTTTCTCAATATAGAGAGGGCCTCATGAAGAACATTGTCGAAAGACCTGACTTTAGAATCCATACTTTACCTTTGCTTGAAGATTCAGTTCTTCGTCTTGAAACTTATCAATTAAACAAATCTAAAATCGATGTACCTGTCTATAGTGGAAAAAAACTTTTGAAAAATCCTCAATATGAATTTTATAAGCAAAACAGTATAGAGGTTTTATTCAAAGATATAGGAAAGTTTGGACACACCGAAATAAGAATCGGAACAAGAATCTATGGCTTTAACGATGTGAAGTATACTTCCAATAAGGTATTCTCAAAACAAAGTAAGGGGGTAACTGGTTACGTTTATAGACTCAATAGTGAACAAATAGAAAAACTTTCTCTTGAGTTCAGTAATATTTACAAAAGCTCAAGGAAGTACAATATTCCCGCATTTGATGCTTTTTCTGGTGAAGCTGAAATATTTCTACAAAGTAAAAAATATTACTTAAATAATGAAACAAGCCATAATCAAAAACAACTAAAGGGCACTATTGAAAGCTTTGGGAAGGAAAAATACATTGTAGCTCCTAGCGGCTATAAAGAAAAAATCATACAAAAAAATAATAATTTCTTTCTCCAAACACATAATTGTACAAGTATTATATTTGACATCTTAAACAGAGAAATAGGCATGGATTTTGGAGCACAAACATCAGCTATTAGTTCACAGAAATCATTAATGAAAGGAAAACGAATAATCCCAGATTCAATTATTGAGTATTAAAAATCATTTACTACATAAATGTTGAAAATATCTAACTGGTGGAGATGACAAGGATCGAACTTGCGACCTCTTCGCTGCCAGCGAAGCGCTCTCCCAACTGAGCTACACCCCCAAAGTATATTTCTTATAAATATAATGAACTTCATCAAAGTTATCAAGATTCTGATGTTTCTGATAACCCTTCATTAAAATCTCTGATTTTCTTTTAAGAACGCTTATACTCTCTTCTCTCTGAGATTCATTCAAAGCCAAATTCTCTAAACACCAATCAATCGATTTTACTCTAAAATAATCCATGGCCTTAAACTTTCGTGAGAGTTGATCTTCATGGCCACCATATTTAATAATTAACTCATCTTCTATAAAACCTATTTTTTCAGAAGACGTAATTTTTAACCACAAATCATAATCTTCACAAACACTAAAATCTTCCCTAAATCCTTTATGTAAATCATATAACTCTCTTTTCAAACAAACCGTTGAAGGACTAATCACACAAAGTTCCAATGATCGAAAAAACTGATCGCCTCCACCTTTTTGATGTTTCTTCATCTGATTTACTCGAACACCATTTCGAACCCAACGCTCTTCTCCGTGAACAAGTTTAAACTCTGGATTTTCTAATATAAATTGATGCTGTTTCTCTAACTTATCTTCTAACCACTCATCATCAGAATCTAAAAAACAAATCCACTCACCCTTGGTTTGAGAAACTCCGACGTTTCTGGCTTTACTCACACCTACTGGAACTCCTTGCTCTCCCACAGAAAGAAAGCTTATTCCTTTTTTCTCTAAATACTCTTTCGTCCCATCAGACGATCCATCATCAACTACTAAAAGTTCATAATCTTTAAAACTCTGATTTAAGACAGAATTAATTGATCTCTCTAAAAAATCCTTTCTATTATAAGTTGGAATAATAACTGAGAAAAATTTATTCATAAAACTTCTGCAAATGATCTTCTAATTCTCTCCAATACTTAAACCCGTCTATCACTTCTTGTGATTTATCAATGGAGCTTAGTAATTGATCCAAACGCTCTTTAGATTTTGGTCCTGATAAGACTGTTGTTAAATTTTTATTTTTCAAGTTAAAACCTATCGCAAGGTCTAAAAATGTATAATCCGTTTCTTTTAAATATTTTTTTGCTTCTTCCACAAGCGCATGCTTTTTCTCCACATCAGATTTTTTCCACCAAGGAGCTTTCTTTCTGCAATCAGCATCATCAAAATTTCTTTTCAAGTTATAACTTCCCGTGAGAAGTCCCTTATCTAAAGTCCCCCAACTCATAAAATTTATTTTTTTATCTTGAATATAATCAAAAATTTCATTTTCTACTGACCTATTAAAAAGATTGTACTCACTTTGAACAACTTCCACTTCAGCTATCTCTGAAGCTTTTGCTAATTCTTCAATATTCGTATTGCAAAGCCCCAGATGCCTAAGCACTCCCTTTTCTTTATACTTAGCAAGCACCTCCATCGGTCTTCTTATATCTACTCTCGCATCCGGCCAATGAATCATATAAAGATCAATATATTCCGTATTAAATCTTTTAAGAGACTCTAAAATCATTTTCTCTGTAATCTTAGGGTCATTAGACATGTTCACTCTTTTCGTATCGTGCCAATCGACACCTGACTTTGAAATAAAAATGCATTCCTCACGAACGCTCTTTAAACCTTTTCCTATACGCTCTTCAGAAAGACCAAAGCCATAGATAGGAGCTGAATCAAAAACTCTTATTCCTTTATCAAAAGCATATTCTAAGAGCTCAAGAGAATCATTTTCACTTATATGCCCAAACCCATATCCTCCTCCTTCTCCACTTATGGCCGCTCCGCCAAAGCTTAGAGAGTGAATATTCTTTCCTAAAAAAACTGACTTCTCACGCATTGCAAAATCCTTAATCCTGAAGTAAATGTATCCCTATGAGACTCTTATGTTTTGCTCACAAAAATGAAGCGAAGACATTTATAAAAATGCTAAATCTTTCTTTATCAAATGAAAGACTTAAAATTTATTCTAACAACGATCTTTACCTACTTATTACCGGTGAAGGTAATCAGCAGACGACAGAAAATCTTTGCCTTGCTCTCTCTTCTCTAAAAGATATAACAGAAATTCTTAATATGGGAGTCGCGGGGAGTTTAAACAAGGATTACACTAGAGGTGATCTTCTTTCAGTAAGAACTGCTTATCAATTTAGTGATGATTTTAGTTTTAAAAGTTTTACTTCTGCTGATACTCACGCAAAAAATGACTGCATGAGTGCCATGAAAAGATTAAACACTTCTGAGGAAAAGAAGAAAGTTTCTATTTATGCTGACCTTGTAGATAGAGAAGTCTGGGCGATTGGTTCTGTTGCTCAAAAATTTAAACTTCCTTGGAGAAGTTTGAAGATTGTTTCTGATGACATAAACTCTGAAGCAAACTGCAATTTAATTAAAGAAGATGCCGAGTATTACTCCAATACTCTTTTTCATGCCTTTCAAGAAATTCATGAGTTAGAAGTTTCAAAAAATGGAAGCAACTCTTTTTCAATAGATTCTGATACCTTTTATTTTACTCATTCTCAAAAACATGAATTACATAAATTATTAAAAACTTTAGAGCAACGAGAAGTTGGCTTTACTGATAAATTTATGAATTCTGATTCTTATCGAGGTATTGTTCAATCAAAATTATCACCAAAACTTCGAGCTAAGAAAATATTAAGTTGTCTCTTAGAGCAATATGATCCTCCTTTGTATCAAGCTCAAAGCAAACTAAAAGAAAAAATCTCTAAATTAAATATTGATCAAATACATTTTGATTCAAATGAGTTCATCGAAAGAAAAAATCTAAAATTTAGAGGACAAGTAAAAACTCAAGCTGATCTAGAAATCATTAAAAATGTTCTAAATCACTTAGATATTGATGGATTAGCACGTTAAAATGTTCTCCAAGGTCCTCATCGAAAAAGATATTCTTGATCATCCCAATGCTCAAAAAATTCTTTCAAACTTGAAAAATCAAGAACCCATCATTATCGATGATTTTCAAAACTACTGGGGAAAAGTTAAAAAACCTTACCTTCAAAAAAGAGAAAATCTTAATCTTTTTATCGCCAAGAAAAAAGGACAACTCATAAAACAAACCCCAGATGCTTATGGAAGCGGCAAGGCACCACATTTTTATTTCATACATGCCTATAACTGTATTTATGAGTGTGAATATTGTTTTCTTCAAGGATATTTCAATACTCCTGACATGGTCTTTTTTGTAAATCATGAAGACATCATCAAGGAAATGGAAGAGATTACAAAAATTCACCCTGAGGCCTGGTTTCATGCAGGAGAATTTTCTGACTCACTCGCTCTAAATCATATAACTGATGAGCTAGATCTTTATTGGGATTTTTTTGAAAAACACCCTCAAGCAAAACTTGAGTTAAGAACTAAATCAGTGAATATTAAAAATGTTTTAAAGTTAAGGCCATTAGAAAATACTCTTGTGACTTTTTCTTTATCACCACAGAATATCTCAAAAGAATTTGATTTAAAAACTCCTAGTACTAAAGCACGGATTAATGCTCTTTCAAAGCTATCGGATTCAGGTTTTCAATTAGGCATTCACCTTGATCCGATGATTTATTCAAGTTCTTTTAAAGATGAGTACGAAGAACTCATTAATAATTTATTAGAGAATGTAAAAAAAGAGCAGATTCAATATGTTTCTCTAGGAGTTGTTCGCTATACTAAAGATGTCTATAAAGAAGTGAGAAATAATTACCCAGATTCTAATTTGCACGCTGGTCCCTATATTAAAAGTTTTGATGAGAAGATCCGATATAGTAAACCAACAAGAAACTGGATGTTCAACACTGTAAAAGATTTACTTTTATCATCTGGCATAAAAGAAGAAAAAATCTATCTTTGCATGGAGTAAAATGAATTCAATAATTCACAAATCTAAATGGGGCAGGATTGAAATCCAAACAAATGAGAAAGAATCTCTTTTTTATATAAAGGCCATAGGAGGAATAACTCCTGATCTTTTAAAAAAAGACTATGAGGAGCTTCTTGAATTTTCCAAGAAAGTTGAGAGCTTTGATTATATAGTCGACATCTCAAAGCTCTTTTTCGCGCACCCTCTAAACTTTAAATATCTTTTTAAGATAAAAAAGCATCCCAAAAAAAGACATCACTATGTTATTTCAAGCTTTTGGCTACAACGTTTTCTAGCAAGATCATTTGGATGGATCCTCACTATTGATAAAGTTTTTTCTAGCTTTGATGAATTCCAAGAATATCAATCTTCTACCTTATAATTAACGTATTCTTTCCCTAAAGTTTTCTTCTTATAATCCCGATAAATATAAACATGCTGATATGAAAATCGGGAGGTAGCTTAATGGCTAAGGCCTTAAAGCAAACGGAAGAAGTTAATAATTCAAAATTAAAAGAGTTATTAATGATGCATAAATCAAAGTTTAAAAAGTTTTCTATGGAAAACTTAGCTAATGAAGCTCATCTAAAAGAGATTTATGAATATAATGATGATTTTAAAAATTTATTATTATCTAAAGTAAAATTACATCCAGATTATGAAAAACTTCTTGTTCAACTAGAACTTGATTCCATAAAAGTAAAAACTCCAGGTTTTGAGCATGCAACAATGAAACTTTATAAACATAAAGTTATCGATCATGATTATTATTCAAGCTTTGAGTTAATCTACCCTGCTTTGAAAGATACTATTAAGCCTCAACGCGATTATCGATTAACTTATAATGGATTGAGATATTTAATTGATCATCATTTATTAAAAATTGATGATAGAACTTATGAAACTCCAAGTTATTTTTTCTTACGAATTGCAATTTTAATGAGTAAAAATAATGCTAAAGAAGCATTGAAAATTTATGATTTTTTATCTCAAGGCCTTTATACATTTTCTAGTAATTTCTTTAATACACTTGATAGTAAAGAGTCCAATAAACACTTGGATGAAACTGAGGTTTTACTTCCTTACTCTCAAGAATGTTTAAATCAATTTGAACAAGATGAATCAACATCAGTGAGCATGCAAATCCCTACTATTTTTATGAACAGGTTAGAAAAAAAATCTTTCTGGACTCTACTTCCTGAAGAAAAAAAAGAAAAGCTTGATGTCTGTATCAATAAAGATTTTGATAAACGCTATAGAATTTTAGAAAACACTCACTCAACAGAAAAAAAAGCACAAGAGGTTTATCAAGGAATAGTAAAATCAGTTTTAAACCCAGGAAAAAAAGAAATTTTATTCAAAGATAATTATGCTTTAAAATCAAATTTCATAGACAGAAGTTATCAAAACCCACTTCTTGATAAAAGAGATTTAGGTGTGAAGTCTTATATATCCCTTCCTCAATTTGTTATAACAAAAGATGGAGCGCAATCTTTTGATTTTAAAAGATTTGGAGACGTTGTTTCTAATCTTGTTGAAAAGCTTAATTTTTTTATTGATGAGTTTAATACTGATACTCTTATTACTCAATATAGGCCTTTACTTATTTCAACACATGGACTTCACGAACTTTTCTTTAAAATGAATATTCCTTATGATTCAAAAAATGCAATTTTATTAGAAGAGCTTGTTTTTGAAACACTTTATTATTCTGCTTTAAGAAAATCTTGTGAACTTTCAAAAAAATTTGAACCCTATAATAAATTTAAAGGTTCATTAGCTGAAAAAGGGGTTCTGCAATTTGATCTGTGGAAAAAAACACCTCTTACCTCAAGATACAATTGGGCTAAACTTAAAAACAACATCAGAAGATTTGGTTTAAGAAACTCAAGTTTTTTTGGCGATGTTAAAGATGAAATGCTCCATACCCTTGGAAGATTTTATACCCTCGCACCTATGTCTAGTATGCTAGTAGATGTTGCTGGACATAAAATGATTCATCCAGCTTTAGCTCAAAGGCTTGAAAAGAAAGATCTTTGGAGTAAAAGTTTAAGAAATAAAATTATTCTTACAAACGGCTCTCTTGAAGGGTTAGAAAACATACCTCAAAAAATAGGAAAAGTGTTTAAAACATCTTTTCATATTGCTCAAAAATCTTTAATTCAAAGAGCAGCCTCTCGGGGAAAATACATCTGCCAAGATGAAAAGTTAGAACTTTCTTTAAAGCAAGCTACTCCTAAAGCAATCTCTGCACTCATAAAGCTCGCTTACCAAGAGGGACTCAAAACAGCTTTTAGTAAAATCAACACATAGAGCTTTGACAGCTCCCTTCTAGTTTGAGATTTTCTTTAAAAATTATTTTAAGGATTACTAATGACTCAATTACTAAACTCTCCTACTAACAAACCTAAATATGTAACATCTATTAAAGATCAAAAAAACGAAGATCTTCAATGCGCCGATCCCCGTGCAATAAGATCTTTAGTTGCTTTGATGGATCAACACGCTGTTAATGGTGGAGCTGCTTGTCACTGGGGTGGGCCAAGTGCTATCGCTGAGTTTTTATCAGCTAGTCATGAAATATTTTTTAGAAACTCTGATTGGTATAATCATTTTAATTTTATTAACGACATTGGCCATGCTGAAAATGCTGTCTATGCAATAAAGGCCCTTTATGGATATGGAGATTTAAGTTTTGAAGATCTTAAAGGGTTTAGAAGTTTTGGTTCTAAACTGACTGGACATGGAGAATCTCATCTTTACCCAGAGGGAGTTCTTCTTAGCAATGGCCCTCTTGGCTCATCACTTCCACAAGCTCAAGGCTTAGCAATGAGTGATAAGCTAAAAGGAAATCAGAGAGTAACTATTTCATTGCTTTCCGATGGAGCAGCAATGGAAGGAGAAGCTAAAGAGTCATTTGCCGCCATCCCTGGGCTTCATGCAAAAGGGCTTATCAATCCATTCTTGTTAGTCATTTCTGATAATCAAACTAAGCTTTCAGGAAAAACTATTGATGCTTTTTCAATGAAACCAACTTTTGATTCTTTGAAAAATCTTGGATGGAATGTTGTTGAATTAGAAAATGGAAATGATCTTGAAAAAACATATCAGACATTAGAAAAATCCATTGAGGCTTCAAAGAAAAGTCCGACGGTCTTATTAATGAAAACTGTTAAAGGACATGGTGTAAAGCTAACCTCAGAAAGTGCTAGTGGTGGACATGGTTTTCCTTTAAAGAAAAATGACGGAAAAATTGTTGATTTCATTAATGAAATCTGGAATCAAGAAACTCCAGAAGAATTTAAAGCATGGTCAGAGAGCTTAATGAATGTAGAAACATCTAATACGAATTCAATTCCCAAAGAAAAAATGCAAGTTGGTGTTGGCCAGGCTTTAGCTGAATTAAAAAATGAAGGATTGCCAATTATTAGTCTTAGCTCTGATCTTCAAGGATCAACTGGCTTAAAACCATTTCACAAAGATTTTCCTGAAAGCTCTATAGATTTAGGGATTGCTGAATCAAACATGGTAAGTGCCGCTGCAGGTTTTTCAAAGAATGGATTCATTCCCGTAGTTGATACTTTTGCAGCTTTTGGAGTCACAAAAGGTAATCTTCCACTTATTATGGCCAGTCTATCAAACTGTCCTATGATTTGTGTTTTTTCTCACACTGGTTTTCAAGACGCAGCTGATGGAGCGAGTCACCAGACTCTAACTTACTTCTCTGCTTTTGCTTCTATTCCAAATGTTGAAATCATTGCTCCAGCAAACTCTGAAGATACTTATAAATTAATGAAACACTTTATAAAAAAGCAACACACTGATAAAGAAGCGGGACATGCAAAGTCTTATGTCTTTTTTCTTGGAAGAGAAACTTTTCCTAAGAACTTTGAAGCTGAAAATGATATTACTAAAGATCAACTTTTAAAAACTGGGAAAGATGGACTAATTGTAGCAACAGGACCTCTAGTTCACGAAGCTCTTAAAGCATCTGAGATTTTAGAGAAAAATTCTAAATCTTACGGAGTTGTTAACAGAAGACATTTAAATTCAGTAGATACAAAAACTTATTCTTCTTGGCTTCAAGCTCATGGAGGAAATCTGATTACTATGGAAGATCATCAAGTGAAAAATGGTATGGGATCTTTTCTTACTCATCAAATCATGATGGATGATGCGAATACTTTAAAGTCAGTTAAAAGTTTAGGAATTAAAGGTGTCTTCGGTCAGTCTGCTTATAATGCAAGAGAGCTGTATAAAAAGCACGGACTCGATGCCGAGTCCGTTGCTAGTTTATTAAAATAAGAAATCTATATTAAATGCGAAGTTTGTATAGTTTACTTCTAATGGATTTCCTTGAACTCCCTCTACTAATGGACCCAATGGGATATAAAAGGTTATATTCGGCTCAATGATCATAGATTCAAGCTTAAAACTCCCTCCTACTCCCAGAGGTATATCAAGGCCAAATTTATTAACTCTAGCACCATAATTACTTTCTACAAACGTATCATCTAACCAATCTTCTTCTGGAAGAGACACCCCTCCTTGATCTTCATTAACAGTAAAGCCTGTAAAGAATCCTGCTCTTAAGCCTAATTGAACAAAAAGTTGATCTATTGGATAAAACTTAATTTGAGGTTGAATTGTTACCGTACTTATTGCAGTTTCTTCTTCAACCCTGCTTACTCCGCTACCTGTTTCTGCACTTGTTCTCAAGGAATTATAAGAAATTTTCGCATTTAGCGCCCATTTGGAATTGAAGTAGTATTGAGCATTAAGTCCTAACTGAAACCCTAAGCTTGAATCAGTTTCTGATATAACTTGATCATTATTACTAGTATCAATAATCTCGGTACTAAGAGAGTTAACACCTAAATGTGCACCCCAGTAAAAATTTTTATTCCTATTTACTGTTCTGTATTTTGTTCTGGTCGTAGTTTTAGTTTTTGTAGTCTTTACCATCACTTTAGAAATATAATCAGCTTTATTAATATTCCCACTAAGTACCTTGGCTACATATCCATTACTTTTATCAGAATTTTTATAAACCCCAATCTCAGCTGGACCTGATTGAGTTTCAATAATATATTTCTTACCTGGAGTTAACTCTAAGTCTCTATTACTTATAAATACATTTTCTCCTCTAACTTCTAAGATTTCTTGTGAAAAAGAAGCTAGGGATATTAATAAGATTAATAATATTTTCATATCTCCCCTAGAATAAAACATCTAAATTAAATGCCATATTTGAATATGTTGTTTCGTAAACATCATTAGGATCTGTAGATTCGACTAAAGCTCCAAGTGGTAGATAATAAGTGAAATTAGGTCTAAGACTAATATTGCCTAAGTCAAAATTTAAACCTATCCCAAGAGGAATATCTAGACCTATTTTACTCACTTCGAACTTTCCTAACTTTTGGTTTTGCTCATCTAAAGCATCAAACTCGGTCTTTCCATTATATATTGGTAGTTCGTTTCCGTTTGCATCTTCAGTTGTTTGAACTAAGCTCATTGCCATTCCAACTCTTACTCCTGCAAATACATCTAAAAATTTAACAACTCGAAAAGTTGCAGTCGGCTGTAAAGTAATTGTTGATAAGCTTAAGTAGTCTGTGATAACTTGCCCTGGTATTGTAGTCTTATCTTCTTTGCTCGCTTTAAAAGTATTATACGAAAGCTTTGTATTAATCCCAAACTTTTCATTTATATTATATTGTAAAACAAGGCCTCCTTGGAATCCCAATTCAGCATCACTTTCTTCTAGAGTTTTTCCATTACCATCAACAGTCTTCGTCCCAAACTGATTAAGACCACCATGAAATCCCCACTGAAATTTCTTATAAGGGCCACTGTGTGATCTACTAACACTTCCACCACCAATTTTCTTTTTAGTATACTTAGCAATTCTATCACCCTCAGCAACTTCTCCATCTAAGATTTTTGCAACATAACCAGAACCAGTACTTGCGTTTGTATAAGTTCCAATTAACGCTTCACCTGATTCCGTTTCAATATAATATTTTTTCCCTTCTTCAAGTTCGATATCATCATTGCTGATAAGAATTGTATCGCCTCTAACTTTTAAAACTTTTTGCGAGAATGCTGGGATTGCTAAAACTAGCAACATTAAAATTTTCATAAATTCCTCCGTGTTTTTTATGTCTTTAATATCTTTAGTATTATCTAATTGCGTTAAAAGCTTAATCAAGATAAAAACAATTTACTCAAGCAATATAACTCACTGCCCAATGTAAACTTTTTACCCTGCCTCTGTATTCTAAAATGTATTTGAAGTATAAATAGATAAGTGAATATTTTTACAGCATTTTTATTTTTAACTTTAGTTTCTTGCGTTGACCCCAGTGAAAGTGCAATCCTTCAAGAAAAGAACATAGAGCCCAAGATTCAATGTGATGAGATTAAAAGCGTAAGTCCTTGTTCCAAAGCACTAATTAAAGACTTCGTCTCTATTCAGACATACTGTAAAAACATCACATCAGAAGACCAATCAGATACTTGTATTAATATGGTTGATGATTTTATGGGAACTTATCCATACCAAGAATGTAAGGCCAAAACATACAGCTCCGCCGAAGGTGAGTGCATTCACATTACTCATGAACTCATGCTTCAGCTTAGAATGCAGTTCGAGTTAATTTAACAAAGACCTAATTTAGTTCTAATATTAGCTCTTCTCTTTACAATTTAAGCCAATTCATCTAATTTTACGGGACTAAAACACTTAAAAAGAGAGCTCATCATGTCTAGAGTATGTGATTTAACTGGAAAAAGAAGACTTGTAGGAAACAAAGTTTCCCATTCAAATATCAAAACAAAAATGACTCAAAAGCCAAATCTTAAGATGAAAACAGTTTTTGATCCTGAGACTGGAAAAACAATCAGACTAAAGCTTTCTACTAGAGCAATTAGAACTTTAGATAAAGTTGGATCTTTATCTAAATTCTTAAGAAAATACGGTCATAGATTTCAGTAGAACTCTTCTGTTACGTTCATTTTTTTTACACCATTTGTAAGCTTTTCCATGATTACCTCTAAGGCTCATTACTATAGTATGTTTTCATTATGATTCGTTTATTATGTTTTTTATTATTGCTGTCTTGTACTCGAAAAACTGAAGAGTTTGTGATTGAAACTCTAAAAAAAGAATGTCCTACTTGTGTTGATAAATTTGAAGCAAAAAGAACATCCAAATGTCTAAATGATTCTAGTAAAATAAAACTATATGATGATTTATTAGAAAGTACTGATGCTCTTTATGATTCTTTAAATCAAAAAGTATATAAAATAGTTTATAACTCCCAAGAAGTTGAAAACTACGCTAAAATCTACTTGCTCGATAACGCTAATCCAGCCAATAGCAGTGACCCGCATTATCTTTATTTTTTCATTGAAGTTAACAACACCTCAGGACAAGGACGAGGAGAAATTGGCAACGTAGTAGAACAAAACATGGTCATCCGAGTATCCAGGACTTTCAATAGCTCATTAGTAAACGCACTAAAAACTCTATCTTGTGCAAGTTCAGAAGCTGGCTCAAGTACTACAAATAATAGTGATAACGGGAGCTTCACAAATTATGTTTTAACAACCAAAGACAGAAGTGATATTTCCAATACGACATCTGAAAAAGAAAACATTTATAATTTTAATATTAAATCAGGGAGACCTGCTTTTTTACTCATCTTCGATTTTACATACGGTTCAAATACATTTGCTGAAGATGGTGAGCTCATTACTTCTGAGTCAATAATTGGTTTTTCTCTTGAAGATGTAACGGATACGGTTCCAGCATCAACTGACGTTACATTCCTTACGAAAATCAATACTTCTACCAAATGCGATATGGATACAGAGCCACTTGGCACTAATAATATTCCCTTTGATTTTGCACCTCTAAACTGTGGATTAAACTATGCAATTCCAAATTATTAAAATGATTCTTTTGTATTTTGTTATTTTTTCTTTTTCTCTTATGGCTGATGATAACTTCATCACAAAAGATTATACTCAGCATTCCGATAAAATAATGAATAGTCATTTCACCTTTCAACTCGACTATTCAATACATACTTATAAAACAGATCATCAGTTCGCCGGGATTGTGACTGAAACTGGTGCAACTTCTTCTATTGTTCAAGATGATACCGCTAAGTATTGGGGACCTAATATAGGTATCGGGTATAGATGGTTCCTTAATCATCGCTTATCCTTCGCACTACAAGGAGACTTATTCTATTACGCTTTAAAAAAAGAACATATCCAAAAATACAGTGAATCTTTTCCAGAAACTGTTATGGAGAAAGAAAATAAAAATCATATGTTTGGAGGAAAAGTTTCCCCTAAGTTAATCTATAGGATTCCAATAAAAAATCAGGTTTATTTTGAGCCATATATTTTAGGCCATATTGGATATGGAATGGTTAAAGGCAAGTTTGATTTTTCTTATAATGATTTAGAAACTAACGCATCGTTCACATCCAAAGTAAAAGAATCCTTTCTCACAACAGGACTAGGCCTAGGTTTTAACATCATGGGAAAGAACGGACTTTACGTTTATCTTCAGGGTATAAAAAGCTTCTTAAGCATAGGTAGCTCAACGATTAAGACATCTACTAGTGCTGAAATGGACTTGGATGTAGATACTTCTAGAAGCGAATTTTCGGGCTCTCTGGGCTTTGGATACGTCTTTTAATTTAAGTCCTTAAGAGCTACTATAGCTCATGCAAAATTCTTCTTCGCAAAACTTACAGATTAATAAAAATGAAAGCATACATCCAGTAATTGCTAAGATTTTGCAAAATCGAAACATTGAAGATCTTAAAGATTTTTTTTCTTGGGATTTAAAAACACTCCCTGATTTAGGAAATTTAATTGATCTCGAAAAAGCAGGAAATAGAATAGTTCAAGCAATTGAAAATAATGAAAAAATTGGAGTCTATGGAGACTATGATGTTGATGGAGCCACTTCTTGTGCCCTTCTCGCTCATTTTTTTAAAATGCTTGAAATTAAAATAGAACTTTTTCAACCATCTAGATTTGTAGAAGGATACGGGATTCATCCAAGCTCTATAGATCATGCTCTTGAAAAAAATGTGAACTTACTCATTTCTGTAGATTGCGGGATTAGCAATTTAGAAACTGCCGAATACACTCATGATAAAGATATAGATCTTATCATTACTGATCACCATAAAGATGGGAAAGAATATATCCCAAAAGCTTTTGCCGTAGTAAATCCAAACAGAAGAGATGAAGATCAAACAGATTTAAAATCTCTAGCTGGTGTTGGAGTCGCTTTTTGCCTGGCCTTAAAGGTAAAACTTTTATTAGAGAAAAAAAATAGAACGATTCCTTCTTTATATCCCTTACTGCAATTTGTAGCGATAGGAACAATTTGTGATTTAGCTTTTTTAAATCCAGCAAATATGAAGCTTGTGAGACATGGCCTTAAACAATTACCTAAAACGCAGTATCCAGGCTTAAGACTTTTTTTAAATAATGATGATATAAAAAAAGATTTCATTGAAAGTGAGAAATGCTCTTTTCATATTGGGCCACATCTTAACTCTCGTGGAAGATTAGAGCATCCAGAATTTGCAGTAAATTTATTAATTGAAGATAATCCTTATCAGTGCCATACATACTTTAACGAAATCGTTTATAGCAATACTCAAAGAAAGCAAATCCAGAAAACTGTTTACTCTCAAGCTTTTGAGCAAGCAAAGAAGAATTGGACAGAACCTACTCCAAAGATAAATATTGTCTATGCTCCAGATTGGCATGAAGGAGTGATTGGAATAGTTGCTTCTAAGCTAGTTGAAACCTTTAAAATTCCAGCAATAGTTTTCACAGATGCAAGTGATGAAGGTATCATCAAGGCTTCAGCAAGAACTGCTGGAGAACTAGACTTATATAAGATGCTAGATCAATGCAAAGATCTTTTCTTAAAGTTTGGAGGCCATAAAGCTGCTGCTGGACTTTCAATGAAGAAAGAAAATTTAAATGCACTAAAAGAAAAGGCAAATACACTTTTAGCTTCTATCCCAGAAATACTAAGAACAAAGCAAAACCACTTCGATCTTGAATTAAGTATAGAAGATTTAGATTTAAACTTAGCCCAAGCTCTAAAAACGATGGAGCCTTTTGGACAAGGAAATTCTTATCCAATCTTTAGAATTAAGGACTCATTTATCTCTGAGTATAAAATTTTAAAAAATGAACATGTTAAATGGACATTTCAAGCAAGATCTAAAACTGGAAGATATACAAAATCTATTAATGGAATTAGCTTTTTTTATCTAAATAAATGGAATGCCTTATCGCCTGAAGAGCTCATCAAAAAACAAAAAGAACAACAATTAATCATTGATGCTAAGTTAAATATTAATCACTTTAATGGGAAAAGATATCTTCAATTAATGGTTGAAGGCCTACAAACGAATTTTGACTCACTTATAAGTTAACTCACTTGGTATATCTGGTAAATTAAGCCCTTTAAAATTTTGATTTCTCTTATAAGAACTTTTCACTATTTTAAACTTTGAATTTTCTAAAAAAGCAGAACTCAGTTCTGAATGAAAATAAGGAAGATATTCAAATTCATTACTATAGTTATGATAAATCTCACTTCCTAAGACATAAGGGAGATCATCGGAAAGTTTAGTTTTATTTAAAAATTCATTAAGACTATTACTACTAAGACATTGACTCATAACAATAGGAACACCATCTTCCATATGTCTCGAATTAATATATTTTTTCAACCAAACTGCTCTTTCAGTTTCACTCAATCCATCAACCCAAATGAAATTATATTTTTTATATTTAGGATAATCAAAGAACCTTACGTTACCACTAATTTTCTCTATAACTTCGTAGAGAAGTAGATTTTTATCTTTTGTTCGATTTTTAATTCTCTCAGAATTATAAAATGCTTGTAGCTCAACTAATTTCTCTAAACCAAGATTATAAGTACCTTCTAATTTCTTAAAATCTAAACGTTCTACCTCATCGCTATAAAAACATTTTCCTTCATATGAAAATCTTAAATATTCAGGAGCCCTTGGTAGAAAAAAACTCTCCGTTTTCATTAATTCATTAGTATAATATTCTGGTCTACTTTCTCTTTTTAGAGATTCACTTGATTGGCAGGCAACCAAGATCGTTATAAAACTAAGCTTTAGAAAAAAATTGTAAAAAGTCATTTTTTATATTCAACCACTTTTTCTCGAGCTCTTCAATCTCTTGAGTATAAGAATCAAGAGAATTTACAAGATAATAACCTGGCTCATCTTCTCTTAGGTAAGTTTTAATTTGAGATTCACTAGAAAAGCCATTTAAGACTAGAACTTTATCTGCAGCAATCGTTTTTAACAGCTCTTCTCCTATATAACTAGGTCGTTCTAGAGTTAAAAAAACTTGCTCTCGGTCTTCTAGAAAATCCACATTAGTGATATAGACATTTTTAAATGCATGAAATTTTCTAACTGGCTCTACTCCTCTTTTCCCAACGACTTTATTTTCTTCAAATGAAGATACTTCTTTTTCAAACTTATTTTCATAAAAATTGGAAATATTGCTAGGGACATCTCTATTTATAAAGATAAGTTCTTCTGGTAATTCTTCAAAGAGACTTATTTCAGAAAAACTCTTTCCAACAACGACAACTTTTCCTTTTATATCTTTTAAACCTAGACAATCTTTACCATAGTTTAAATGTTTTAAGTTTTGCCATTTAGGTTCCTGAACACAAGGAGCTATACCTCCTAAAAAAAGAGGAGAAGAGTATTGATCGTGAAAATTTAGAACAATATCATAATTCTCAAAAGTCTCCATGTTTTTATCTTCATGAGTTTTTTCATAAACAACTTTAAACGTATCTCTCATTCTTCTTTCTTCATCATGAGAGAAGTATGTTTTTTGAATCCTTAAAATTTTTTCATTTCGATAAAAGATATTTTTAGAAAGTTTTTGAAGGCAGTTTTTCCAATATGTAGAGTCACCCTGAAACAACAAGCTTTCAGTTTTTTTTTCAACTAATTCTTTAGGATTAAGATCAGACCAGAAAGTGACAGATCCTGCATCTAGTTCAAGAAATTTTTCACAAAAAAACAAAGACTCCAAACAAGGGCCAATTATCAATACTTTCACAAATTACTTATAATATGTTTTTTAAAGGAAATATACTTTTTTCGTATTATTATCCACATTTGAATACTCAGCAAAGCTAGAAACAAACTGGACAAAAGATTTTAGGACATTATGTCCTGGTAAGCTTTGATCAAACTCCGCCCCCATTTCTAAAAACTGCTTTCCTGATTTATCAGTTGTGATATCTGATCTTTTAATCTTAGCAACTAAAGTAATAAAAGATTTTTTCGTAAAATACATTCTAATACTAATTTCTGAATCAATTTCAAAGTTCTTTTCACCTGCTGCATTTTCAGGTACTTGAATCTTGCAACCACTCTCTGAGATATCAACAATTTCGATTGGAAAAATTTGATTTCCTTCTTCTATGACTGAATAACAACCAATAACTTCTTGAAAGAAAATTCTCTCAAACTGTCGTTTTTTATTCGCAATATTAGCTTCTCTTCTAGCATTAAAATCAATGATATCTGCCATATGATCTCCCCTGAATATTTATCGGTAGATCGATTGAAAAATTAAAGAAATTCTTTAAAAGAAACTTAAGTTTATACCCTATAAACCTTTTTTAAACCTGTATCCAACGCCACGAACAGTATCTATAAGAGATTCATCTAGTTTTTGTCTTAATTGAAGAACATGAGTGTCGACAGTTCTTGTAGATGGTGTGAATTCAAATCCCCAGACTTTATTAAGAAGTTCATCTCTCGTAAAAGGGCGGCCAGGATTTTCTGCTAAAAGCTTTAAAAGTTCATATTCCATTTTTGTTAAATAGATGAGGTCATTATTAAAAAAGACTTCTCTTGTTAAAGTATTGATCTCTAACTTACCTCTTTGAATAACTTCTTCACCCTCACCTTCATCTTGCTTTCTAAGCTGTACTCTAATCCTTGCAACTAACTCTCTAGGCTCAAAGGGTTTAGTTAAATAATCACTGGCTCCAGCTTCGAGGCCTACAATTTTATCAACAAGCTCAGATCTTGCAGTGAGCATAATAACTGGAACGTCACTTTTAAAAGCAGGAGATTTTAAGTAATCAATTCCTTGTCCATCTGGAAGCATCCAGTCAAGAATAATGATTTCAGTTTTATTATTTGATAAATATTCAGAAGTTTCAGTTAAATTTTTTTTCCAGTCAACTTTAAATCCTTCTCCTTGAAGAAAATCTTTTAGTGACTCTCCTAAGCTTTCATCATCTTCTACTAATAATAATTTACTACTCATGCTTCACCTCTTTCAATACTAATACTAAAGGTCGTAGGATTTTTTGAGAATGATAATTTAGCATTCATATTTTTTAAAACTTTTTGAACAATATTTAATCCTAAACCAGTTCCACTACTATTATTTCCTTTAACAAAGTCCTCTGTCATATGTTTTAAATCATTAAAAGAACATTCTCCAGCATCTGAGACTGAAATTTTCACAAACTTTTCCTCAAGTTTACAATTTAGCTTTATTGGAGCTTTTCCGTGCATTTTAGCATTTTCAATCAAGTTCTTTACGCATACTTGAAGCCAGTATTCATCTACTTTCAGTGAAATATCTTCTTCTAAGACCGTGATCTCAATTTCAGGATAATCAAAAGAAAAGTCCTCTAGAAATCCATTTATAGAATCAAGTTCTTTTCTTAATTTTATATTTTCTTTTTGTGAGCTCGTTAAATAGTTTGTACTCATTTCAATTAATCGTCTTAATCTATGAGCATCAGAAGAAATCTTTAAAATTTTCTCTTGGTCATCATCAGAGAAATTTGCTGAATTATTTGTCAAATTTTCTAGTTTTAAAAGAATACTACTGACAGGTGTTCGTAATTCATGACTAAGAATTCTTAAAGCAAATTTTCTTTTCTCATCTTCTTTTCTTTCTTTTGAAAACATTGAATAAATAGAAAAAAGGCCAAAAAGAATTCCTCCTATCAAAATAAGAGAAATTGAAACCTTACTGTAACCAACTTTCTCAATAAGATGGCTTAAAGAATAATTCCAACAAAGATTTCCTTCTTTTATTAGACACTTTCTATTCGACACTGGGCTCACGGAATAAGAAGACTCTGAGAAAAATTTAACAAAATCTTTTTTAGGATAAACCTTATAAATCGTTTCAAAAAAATTAAAAATGTCCCAATCAAGTAAAAAAACATAATCCTTTGAAAAAAATGTACCCGTTAAAGAACCGACAAGAGGTCTTACCTCTTTTTCTATTTGAGATAATAAATTATATGGAGGTGGTAAGTTGTTCCATTTCTTTTCAAACTCCTCTAATTCTTCATAAGTCAGATACTGTAAATGATTTAAAATCCATGGCCTACTTACTTCTTTTTCTCCTTTATACTTATAAAAAAGATAAACATAAGAATGTCCACTTGGATGAACAAAAGGAGGAAACTTGAAAAATGATCCTGGAAGTTTATTTTCAATTCCACATCTATAATTTTCCCAAAATAAAACTTTTTTTACAGATTGCTTTGAAGAAAGGTTACCTATCTCATCAAAACAATATTTTGTTGTAAAAAAAGAATCTCTTCTTACTATTTTAGAATCTTTAGGACTAAAAGCGAGGGCCTTGAAATCTTGAGTTGGAAATAATTCTCTCGTACTCATTAAAAGAACTGGGGTATGAACTTTTACAAAATTTCTTTTTAAATAAGAAATATCCACCTTATCTTTAGGACTTGCTTGATAATCTCCACGAAAGCTAAACCCATAATAGCCAGCACTAAAAGCTGCACATATTAATAAAAGAATAAGAGTGATATAGGTTTTCACTAGCCCATAGTGCAAGGAATAGCTCTTAGGGTCAATAAAGTTTAGTCAATTCCGGGTAAAAAAAAGGGACTATGTAAAATAGCCCCCTGCATCTCTATTGAAAATCCATTTTCATAACGAGAAAATCCCTTTTCTCTAAAATCTCTGCCTATATTTATAGTAGCAAAATGTGTGCCACAATTTATTCTAACGTATTTTATATAAGAAAATAAACTGTCACGAGCTTGACTCTCTTACATAATTCCAGTCACGAATATGACACACCTAAAAGCTAAGGTTTGTTTTTATTAAGTAACCAGTGTTCGATGAATAAACGCGATGTGAACTATAAGCTGCAAACAAATCAATTTCTAATGGGAGTAAATAGAAAAAGTCTAGTTTTATTCTCACTCCTCCAAAACCTGAAACAATACTTGGCTTAGGCTCTGTCACGTAACTTCCATTGGGTCGAATACCAATAATTAAATTTTTTGAAGTTATATAATCAGCTCCAGCAAAAAGATTCACATATTTAAAGTAGGTAGGAATAAAATCCCAACCATCAAAGACTCGGAATACTTTAAGTTCTAACTCTGATCTAGCAGAAGCAAGTTTACTTCCAAAAACTCCTCCGTAACCAATTAAATAAGATGGATGCTCGAAACCAGAACCCGTAAGTAAAGAATTTCTTCCCCCTCCGTATAAGACACCATCTCTATATTTTTTCCCAGATTGATCTAATCCATCTAGTAATGAATAAGTTCCTTGAAAAAACTGAGACAAAGATTTACTCCAACGAAGATTTAATTTTGCTGAAGTAGAAATCAAGTTATAACTTTTAAAGCTTTCATTTTTTTGAGAACTAAAGCTTCCTGATAAACTAAATCCTCTATAAAGTGAATTTAAAGAATTTGTATTATGCCTTAAGCTAAGACGTGTTCCATAGCTCTGTATTTTTCTTTTATAACTTAATCCTTGGGTAATTGACTCTAGCAATGAATCTCTTTGAGAAGACTTTCTAGCAAAAATAGTATTTGTAACATTTATTTTTCCTAGACTCCAACGATGTCCCAAACTAGCTCCAAAAGATTCCGCTGTATTTACAATATTATTAAGCCCACTTTGACTAAGTGATTTAGAATAATTCGCATTTAAAAACCATTTTTCATTAAAAAATTGATGAGTATAACTTGCAAACGAAGTGATTGGAGTCTTAATGTTTTGATTCGAAGGCACTCCTAAAACATAATTCATCCCAAGCAATACATTGTGTCTTCCCAAAGGATCATTCATTCCTGTATTTAGACCGATAAAGGTAAGATCATTAAAAATTAAAAGATTTGGCACTACATACTTAGGAAGAAGATACTTGATTCCTCTATACTTAGAAGAATTTAAAACAGTTTTCTTGTTCTCTTTTTCTTCACGAGGTAGAGAAATAGACTTAGAATCGACCTCACCTTTCTTTATATTTGTTATTTTAATTCGATCTAATTTAGAAAAAGTTTTCAAGACAGTTTCTTTTGCTTGCTTATTTTCATAGAGAACAACTTTATATTCAGACCCATCATAATTCTTACAAATATAACGAGTGTTGTTTTTATTTAACAACTCATGACATAGCTTTGGCGGATTAAATGAATAGAATTTTCTATTTTTATAAACAGAAAAAATTCTTTTCATTCCCTGGCTATCATCACTAGAAGCTTCATACAAAGATACAGTTAAGTCACCATCTAAATTAAAATCTATCTTATCAATAACTCTATCAAAGAATTTCTGCTTATATTTTTTAAGTTTTTTATCATAGACAATTAACCTTTCCGCATCTTTTCCGCCATACCCTTCTGCATTTTTGTTAGGGTTATAAACAAAAGCAGCGATATCATTGTTTTCAGCATGTCCTTTGAACCAATTTATATTTCTTAACTTTCTAGAAAACTTTCCACAAATCTTTTTCTCAGTGAAGTAACACCTTGATGTATTTTTACTTAAATATTTTTTTCTAAATTCTTTGAAGTTTTCTTCAAAACTTTTCCCTGTACACTTTTTAAGTCGATGATCTATTAAAAAAGGTAAAGTTTTTGAATATTTTCCGAACAAACACTTAATACTACCTTGTTTTCTTTTTTCTATGTGACTTAAAAGATATCCTCCTATCCAATAAGCATAGCCTCCAAACGGGTAGTGGCGTGGTTTATCTAAACATAATTTTCCTTGGCAAGTGTTCGCACTCTTAAGAAGAGATACCATTTTAGATCTAATCAAAGGGTGGTGAATCCTTCCCTCTTTTGTAAACTCACTCTCTGCCCAAGTCGCTACTCCCTCAGATAACCATCTTGGCATAAATTGAGACCACTTCATGGTAGAACCTAAGAAGAATCGAAAAAACTGCCTAAGTCCATTCGTCATTTCTAACGTCAAAATATGCGTATACTCGTGCACCAGTAAAATTCTTAACCAATCACCTGTATGAGATAAACTGCTATACTCATGAGGTGGAAAATCATTTAAGTAAATAGTATTTCTTGGAAAAACACTGGCAGAACCATTTGCTTCTCCTGCAGATTCTGAAACAACTATATGAACAGAAGATCGTGGCATATAATCAAAGTAATTATGAATTTTATGAAAATCACTTTTTATAATCCTAATCGAATTTTCAGCAAATACTTTTTTATCCACTGGAAAGTGTAGATGAATAGTAAGTTTTTTATCTTTAAACCTCACGCTGATCTTTTCAGTCAGGTAATCTTCTGAATGAACAACTCCAGATAAAAATAAGAATGTAAAAAAAAGTGCAATATTTTTCATAAACTTCATTTTTATTTAAACGAGTTTGGCAGTAAAGAAAATAATCGTTTATAATGTCCTTATATATAGATTCGTTACAGGAGAAGATATGAAAAAAATGTTGAACGTATTATCAATTTTAACCTTAATTTTTGCATTCAGTTGTTCATCTAATAAAAAGAAAAAAAGTGATGCCGTTATTGTTTCTTCAGGAGAAAATTCTGGAAGTACAAATGGTACTCAAGGTGTAGGAATGGGCGGAAGTGGTGGATCTATTCCAACGAATGCTAATGGTGCTCCTCCTTTATATTCAGATGGATCATCTACTTATGGAACAGATGGTTCAGGCTCAGAGATTGGAACTGATGCAATTAATGCTGGAGTAATAGATACCAGCGATATCGTTGGTGGATCTGTAGATGGAGCTACATATTCAGGAAGTGCTAACTATTCAGATAGTCCTTTTGAAGTTAATGGCAGTTCTGATGATATGAATGCTGGAGGCTTATCTACTGTATACTTTCCATTTAATTCAGCGAGTTTAATTTCTACTGCTAAAAGTTTAATGGATAGCAATATTTCTTTTCTAAAAGATAATCCTTCAGTATCAGTTCAAATTGAGGGCCATTGTGATGAGAGAGGTTCTGTTCAGTACAACCTAGCGTTAGGAGAAAGAAGAGCTAATTCTATAAAAGATTATTTTGTGTCAAAAGGAATTAGTGCTTTCAGAGTTTCTACTATTAGTTATGGTAAAGAAAGACCTCTAGATTACACTCAAGATGAATCTGGCTGGGCAAAAAATAGAAGAGTAAATTTTATTATCACGGCAAAATAGATGTTAAATAATTTTATTAAATTTTTAAAAGGAGCATTAATTGCTCCTTTTTTTATATCTTGTGCACTCACCGTCACCAGACCAACTCTAGAGATGGAATATGCCAAAGCAGGGTTCAATGCAGCGCGCTCAGCCGATGCCGATAAGTTTGATTCTGCAAATTACAGAAAAGCAGAAATGCTCTATCGACAAGCACGAGAAGCTTATAGAAAAAAACAATTCAATAAAGCTAAAAAATTCGCAAAATATTCGCTATATTATTCAGAGAGAGCTGAATTTCAGTCAATCAAAAGGCAGGCATTAACAAATGAAACAATTGATGAATTTGAATAATCTTTTACTTCTACTATTTTTAACTTTTATATCTTGTAAAACAACTGAAGAATTAGCTGCAGAAGAAGCAAGTAAAGCTCAAGCCGCTCAGGCTCAAAGCCAATCACAACAAATGTTAGCAGGCTTGGTTACAAGGACTCAATCGCTAGAAGAAAGAATAAATCAAATGTCTGGTTCAATTGAAGAAGTTCAACATCAATCAACTTCTGGCTCACTAAATAATGAAGAAATAAATAAAAAAATAAATGCACAGAATGAAAAAATTAATGAGTTGGAAAAAGAAGTAGAACAGCAAAGAAAATTTATTATGAAAGTTACGGAAACTTTAAAAAAACTTTCTAAGAACCTCAAAAAATGATTGTACTTGGTATAGAGACAAGTTGCGATGAAACATCTTTATCTCTATTAGATTCTTCTGCTCCAGAAAAAATTTTAAAAACACTTACCTACTCTCAAATTGATATATACAAAGAATGGGGAGGAGTCGTTCCTGAAATTGCTTCCAGAAATCATTTAAAAAAAATTCTTCCTCTGTATTCACAACTGCTACAAGAGACAAATAAGACTGAAGATCAAATTGATCTCATTGGAGTGACAAATCTACCTGGATTACTTGGCCCTTTGTTAACTGGTGTTAATTTAGCAAAATCTATTTCCTTATTAAGAAAAACTCCTATCTATCCAGTGAATCATTTATTTGCTCATATTGAAGCAATACATCTTACTGAAAACATTTCTTATCCTTATTTAGGAGTTATATTAAGTGGAGGCCATAGTTTATTCTGCAAAGTCTCGAGCTCTAATCAAATAAAAGTGCTCGCTAGCACTATTGATGATGCCGCCGGAGAGGCCTTTGATAAGGGCGGAAAGCTTTTAGGGCTTGATTACCCTGCTGGAGAAAAAATTGATATGTTTTCAAAAAACGGTGATCCGAGTTTTATAAAATTTCCAAGAGGATTGAGTAAAGATAAAAAAAACAAAAACATGAGTTTTTCAGGTATTAAAACCTCTTTAAGAACGTATCTAGAAAAAAATCCAACGAATCAAAAGAGTTCATCTTGGCATGATTTATGTGCGAGCTATCAAGAAGCAATTATTCAAACAGTTTATTTAAAATTAAAACTCATTCTTGAAGAAGAAGAATTACCAATAGTTGTTGGAGGAGGAGTCGCCTGTAATTCTAGACTTAGAGAAACTTTTCAAAGTAATTTTGAAAATGTTTTCTTTGTTGCTCCAAAGTATTGCACAGATAATGCTTCCATGATTGCTAATCTTGCGTTTAGAAATGCAGCAAATGCCCTAAGTTATCCTGATTGCCTAAGTATTGATGCTTCCAGTAGGTTTATAGATAAAAAGAGTTTTCATGGTTAAAAAATATTTAGCTAACAAAGACTTAGGTCAGCATTTTTTAAAAAACCCAGTAACTATAAAAAAAATTTGTGAATCAGTTCCTAAAACGATCTCTCATATACTTGAAGTTGGTCCAGGGCCAGGTGTACTAACTGAAACTCTAAAAAATCAGTGCTCGCAACTCACCTTGATAGAAACTGATGAAAGATTTATAAGTGATTTAAAGAATCTCGGAAATCATATAGAAGTATTTCATCAAGATGCTCTTAAATTTGATTTTGAAAAATTCACAGATGAGAACTCTTGGATTGTCTCTAATCTTCCTTACAATATAAGTGTTCCTCTTACTATGAACTTCATTAAATCTTCTTTTATCGAAGGAATGACATTAATGTATCAAAAAGAAGTAGGTGAAAAATTCTTGGAAAAAGATAAAACTAACCTTCTTTATATGAGTCTTGCTCCTTATTTTGAAACAAAGAAACTCATGACTTTAAAACCTGGAGCTTTTTTACCTCCTCCTGAAGTCGATTCTATTGTTATTGTATTTAACAAAAGAAAAGAACCTCTGCTTGCGCTAAATGAGCTTGAGAGATATAAGTCCTTCGTTCGATCTACCTATAGCGTCAAAAGAAAACAAATCAAAAAACATATGAAAACCTTAGGTTTTGAAAACATAGAATTGATTTTTGAAAAGTTTGAGATTAGTCTGACAGCAAGAGCTGAGAACTTAAAACTAAACCAAATCATCTCTTTGTATAAAGAACTCTATCATGGGCGTTAAAATTATAGCTAAAAACAAAAGGGCCTTCTTTGACTTTCAAGTCCTTGAAAGGCTAGAAGCAGGAGTTCAACTTCAAGGAACAGAAGTTAAATCTATTAGATCTTCTCAAGTTAGAATTGCTGATGCTTTTATTACGATTAATGAGAACGAAGAAGCTTGGATTCATAATCTTCATATTCCACACTATAGTTTTGGAAATATACACAATCACTTAGAAACAAGAAAAAGAAAATTACTCTTAAATAAAAAAGAAATTCAAAAATTTCAACATGAAGCTAAGAGTAAAAATCTTACTATTATTCCTATCTCTATTTATTTCAAAAAATCTTATGTCAAAATTGAAATAGCCCTCGCCAAAGGTAAGAAATTACACGACAAAAGACAAGATCAAGCAAAAAAAGATGCTGAGAAAAAAATCCGATCTGGAAACTTCTAAAATAAACTAAGAGGTATACTGGCTGTTAACGTAAACATTTTCAAGTCAGCATCAATGTCTTTTATGTTTTGAAGATTCGATGGATTTGTATTCGTAAAAGTATCAAAGCTTAAAAACTTATATTCTAAATTTATTCTTACAAAAGGAAGAGGTTTAATACTAACTCCCAACTTAGGCCCACTTAATTTCTTAAAATCTCCAGAGGTGTCAAGATCCATTCTACCACCCACGATATACCCAATATATCCTCTCACAAGAATCGGAAAATCATATCCAAGAAAAGCACCATATTCCGTTAAATCTCCTAACTGATTAGTTCCATTCTGATCAAAGTCCATGTCTTGAGTTGAAGAGTATTCAACCCCTCCAATAAATCCTAATTTCTCAAAACCTAACCTACCACCTATATTTAAAGGCATTTTATTAGTTTTTCCTTGTATCGCACTAGCTGCAGCTTTACCGTAATCAAAATCTCCCATAAAACTTGTTCCAATATAAGGTTCTATGAATCCTTTAGAATATGACGAGATACTTATTAAAAAAATAAATATAAATTTAAACATTTTAACTCTCCTTAAACTTTTCAGGTAAATTTACATCACTAATATTTAAAAATTTCTTTTTTATTTTATTTGAGGTTATTGAGATATCAGAGGCGTTTTTGCCAAGAGACTCAATTGATCGATTGAATTTATCCCAACGTTGTTCATACAAATCAAACTCTTTAGATAACATCTTTAGCTCTTGCTGAATAAGATGAGCACTCTCTTGTTGTCTTTGGTTTCTAAGAACGACTTGAACTGTTGAAAGTATCGCCATTAAAGTTGTAGGAGAAGCAATCCATACAGACTTATCATAAGCATATTGAATAATATCTGGATAATATGCATGAATTTCAGCGAAAATTGCTTCTGCTGGTAGAAATAGCATCGCTTGTTCTGATGTTTCCCCTGAAATAATATATTTATTTGAAATATCATCAATGTGCTTTTTTAAATCTTTTTTAAATGCTCGCTCCAAATCAATAACTTCCTTTGATTTTTTTCGAGCTGCTCCAATTTTTTGAAAATTTTCTAATGGAAATTTTGAATCGATACAAAGTTTTCCCATAGGCTTGGGAAGCTTTATCAAGCAATCTACTATTGATCCATTAGATAATTTCTCTTGCAAGGAATAATTTAATTTTGAGTCTCCAAAGACATTATAAAGAATTTGACTTAATTGAATTTCTCCAAAAATCCCTCTAGTTTTTTTATCTGTTAATATATTTTGCAACTTTCCAACATCTTTAGATAAATTTTCAATGTTTTTTTGAGCTTCATCAATTTTAGAGAGTCGTTCTACAATAGAACTATAAGACTTTTGACCTTTCTCGACGCCTTCACTTAATTTCTCATTTAAATTTTCATTTAACTTATAAAAAGAATCAAAAAAGTTCTGCTTGAAATCAGATTGAAAATCATATTGCTCTTTATTAAATTTAGAATGTAGATCAAACACTAAAGTTTGAAGGTTTCTATAGTCTTCAGTATTTTTTTCTTTTAAATAAGATTTAAAGCTATTTTGGTTCTTAGAGAGCAAATAAAAGACAACTAAAATAAATAATAATGAAAACATCCCAAACACGATTAGGATCTTAAAATCTTCAGATACATCCATCATCAATAACTTATTCATAAAACTCCCCTATCTTAATTATCAAGAAATAGGCTTATCTGTTAGTGAAAAAGTATATCTAAACAAGACAGAAATCGTCATTTTTGTGACGGTGCAGTGAATCAATGTTAGTAAATATCCAACTGACTAGCTTGGATATTTGGCAAAGGCCCTATAAACTTTTAGAACCCTCAAGCTATTTTATTAGAGGTTTAACCACATAAGTAAAGGATTACACTATGTCGAAAATTGCGTTAATTGCATTTATGATGTCTTCTTTAGCTTTTTCTAAAAGCTATATAGTAAGGCTAAAAAAATCTGTAGGAGTACAGACAACATCTTTAAAATCATTTTTAAAGTCTAATAAGGTTAAAAATATGCCACTAAGCTTTGGAAATTTTTATGTTATTGATGTTAAAGATTCAGCTCAACTTAAAAGGCTTAAGTCTTTAAAGAAAAGTGATCACTTCATTTCTATGGAAGAAAATGTAAAGGTAAGCATTTACCCTACTTTTGATGCTAGAGATGGAAGAGGTGGTGGAACAAGAAAACCCAAACCTAAAAAGCCTGTTTTCACTGGTCCTTTATTTTCTGAACAATGGGCCTTGGTAAATGATGGTGATAACGCTAAATCTAGAAAAGTAGAAAAAGGTGTTCCAGGAACAGATCTTAATGCTTTAAAAGCATGGAAAATGATTAAAGGTGATGAAAAAATTGTAGTAGCAGTTGTTGATACAGGTATTGATCAAAATCATAAAGATCTTATTTCAAATATGTGGGTTAATGAAGCTGAGAAAAATGGAAAAGATGGGGTTGATGATGATGGAAACGGATTAATTGATGACATTCATGGTTATGATTTCATCAATAATGATTCAGATCCATTTGATGATCACTCTCATGGTTCTCATTGTGCTGGTGTTATCGGAGCTTTACATAATGATGATGGAATCAAAGGATTAATGGACAAGGTTCAGTTAATGGGCGTTAAGACATTTTCTAAATGGGGATCTGGTTCAATGGCTGGAATCTTAAAATCAATTGATTACGCTATTAATAATGGTGCTCATATTATTTCTAACTCATGGGGTGGATCATCTGCTGCTTCTCCAGCTTTTAAAGCTGCAGTCGCTAAAGCAGAAAAGAAAGGAATTATTTTTGTTAAAGCAGCAGGAAATAGCAATGAGGATAATGACAAGGTAAATAATGATTCAAATTTACCTCATTCAAATGTCATCATCGTTGGAGCTCATAATGGAGCTGGTGACAAAGCATACTTTTCTAGTTACGGAAAAAAGAACGTACATGTTTTTGCTCCAGGTACAGCTATTATCTCAACTGTTCCAGGTGATAAGTTTGAAAAAATGTCTGGTACCTCAATGGCAACTCCTTATGTAGCTGCTCTTGCAGGATTAATAAAAGCAAGTGAGCCAAATTTAACTCCAGAAGAAGTTAGAGAGAGAATGATTCAAACTTCAATTAAAACAAAATCTCTAAAAAGTTATTCTCAATCTGCTGGTAGAGTAGATGCTTTTAGAGCACTTAAAAATACGACACGTTAATTTCATTTCATTTATTAAATGATTTGTGATTTTTTTAGGGGGCAACGGATTGCCCCCATTTTTTTATCCAAAAAACTTCTTATTACTAATCTGAACGACGCTTGATCTCGGCATTTGATTATCTCCAAATGGCCAATTACTCGAATAATCTCCATTTCCTTTAGAGTTTTCTCCCGGATGTTGAACTGATAGAAACAATGATTTCCCATCAGGAGCAAAGCAAATACCAGTAAATTCAGCCTCTACTGGAGCGGAAGCAATCTGAATTATTTTACCTTGCTGAGGCCCAGTAGCTGGCACTAAAAACAATCCATTATTTCCAAAAGAAGAATATTTTGAAGTCCCAATTTTTCTTCCAGATATGTCAGTTGCAAACCAGAGATTTCCAAAAGGATCAAAAGCTAAGTTATCAGGTGATGAAAATCCTGCTTCTTCTCCTCCTATATATAAATCTGAAAAGCTAAAATCTGTACTTGTATAATTTCCATTTTCTGAAATTTTACAAATCTTCCCATAATAATTTTTGTTCTTTTTAGAACCAGTCAAAGTAAAAATTACTTCTCCTGTAATTGGATTAATCTCTATATCTTCAGGCCTATCAAGAGGGGTCGCTCCTAAAATTTTAGCTGCTTCTCTAACATAAGTGAGAATATTTTTTTGAGTTTTAAACTTTTTAAGTTTTTCATTTTTTATATCAAGTGCTAACCATTTTCCCTTGTGAATATCAGCAACATATAACATTCCTGAATCTAAGTTTTTCTTTGAATCAGATACAAATTTGTATAAATGCTCTCCATCTTTATCATCACCTGAGTAGACAACCAAACCTTCTTTAGATTCAACAACAGTGGCACACTCATGAGCAAATCGACCAAGCTCAACCCTTTTCACACCTTTTCCTGTTAAAGGATCTATTTCAACAACCCAACCATAATGCTCTGGCGGGTAAGGATAAATTTTATTCCACCCATCATAAGCTTCACTTATTTTTTCTTCTCCAAACTTTCTTTCACCAAAAAAATAATGATAATTTTCCTCACAAGTTAAGATCGTTCCCCATGGAGTTTTTCCTCCTGCACAGTTTGCTAGTGTACCAATAGGCTTTTTAGAACCTCTTATTTCTTGATTATTAGAAAAACTCATAGGAGTAAACCCTGTCACTCTTTTATTATAGCTAGAGTTTTCTTTTACTCTCCAATTAGATCCATCTTTAAAAATATGAACAATACTTCCCCCAACAGCTTGCAGCTCTTTATCCACATTTTCTTTATTTCTTTCTTTGCCAGACATTAAAACTTTTCCTGGCCCTACATATTCGTGATTTACCCACAAGAGATACTCATCTTTTAATCCCGGCACAGGAACAAAGTTTATATAATCATTATTAAATCCAAAAAACTCTGAGGAATTTATTTTGTCTCCCCAAGAAATCATTCTTCTCCATGAAAACCCATCAGCTAAGATAAGTTCATCTTTAAGACTGGCTTTAATACCAATTATTTCTTTAAGTTTTTGTCGTTTTAATTTTGAACACGAAATTAATAAATTTGCGCTAGATACAGTTAAGGCGCTAAAGCCTAAAAATTGAATAAACTCTCTTCTCTTCATTATTTCTTCCTTGAAATATATTACTAAATTATTTTATCTTAAAATTAGAAATTTTGCTTACTTTTCAACTGGATATCCATTAGATTCCCACCGTTTCATTCCACCATCAGTAATAGCAATTAACTCTACTTTATCTTCTAACTCTGAAGATAATATTTTATGTGCCATCGATGCTCGTCCACCCATTTTACAATGAATATAAATTTTATTTTTTCCTGAGAGTTTCTCTAGATTATTTAAAAGTTCTGTATGAGGAATATTTAAGCTTCCAGAAATTCGAGATTCTTTATACTCATCAATTCCTCTTACATCTAAAATTAAAGAATTACTTTCTAAATCTTTAAAGTGAAATTCATAAAAATCTTCTATGCTAATTCCATTCACTTTATTAACCCTAAAGATCTTACTGTGTCTCTTTCCGATACTAATTCTTCATGAGTAATTTTTAATTTTTCTTTACCAAAATCATCATGCTCTATGCCTTCAACAACTTGAATTTCTCCGTTAACTGTTCGGCATGGATAAGAAAAAATTAATCCTTCTGAAATCCCGTACTCTCCTTTAGAGCATAAACACATTGAATAAGTTTCACCTTCAGGAGTTTCGGTTGTTAAATTTCTGATCCCATCAACTATTGCATTCGCAGCCGATGCAGCAGATGATGCTCCCCTTGCTTCAATGATTGCAGCTCCTCTTTTCTGAACGGTTTTAATAAAATCTGTTTCTAACCAAGAGGTATCACTTATAACTTCAGTAGCTTTCTTGTTATTAATTTTCACGTTCTTAAAATCAGGATATTGAGTAGAAGAATGATTCCCCCAAATCGTCATATTTTGAATATCAGACACTGCCGCACCAGATTTACTTGCTAATTGAGATTTTGCTCTATTCTCATCTAAAGTTGTCATCGCAAAAAATCTATTATCTGGTATCTTCGTTGCACTATTCATTGCTATTAAGCAGTTTGTATTACAAGGGTTTCCTACCACAAAAACTTTCACGTCATCAGCGGCGTTATCATTTATTGCTCTTCCTTGTTCCGTGAAAATTCCACCATTAATTTTTAATAGATCTGATCTTTCCATACCTTTGCCTCTAGGAACAGAACCAACGCAAATAACCCAGTTAGCGCCATCAAAACCTTCATCTATATTTGCCGTACACTTAATTCCTTTTAATAAAGGAAACGCACAGTCCTCAAGCTCCATTGCTACACCTTTTAATGCTGGCAATGCTCTTTCTAACTCAAACAGACTCAATTCAACCTCTGTTTCTGGTCCAAACATTTGCCCTGACGCAACTCGGAATAATAAAGCATATCCAATTTGCCCAGCAGCACCGGTAATAGCAACTTTTACTCTTTTTTTCATTTAAATCTCCTTAATTTATATTGGTAATTATAATTTCTAACGCTCAAATGTACAAAATTATTCATTTCAAAGTATGATAAAAGGCAATGAATGATGAAAATAAAAATAGCGATAATAAAAAGAAAAACTTTAATAGATCTAAGAGGCGACGAAGGCCTTATAATAAAAACAAATCTCAGAATAAAGATAAAAAAGTAGAGGCGAAAAGTAATAATAGTCGGTCTTCAGAGAAAAAAACTTCATCTAGGAATTCAAATAAAAGATCACATCATAAGAAAAAAAGAAGATTTGATTCCAAAACTTCTAGATCAAAACATTCAAATAATCGCAGTAGAAATGAACAAAGCAAGCCAGAGCCTTTAAGGGCCGGTAATATATTTAATGCTTATTTTGTTCAGCTAAAGAACTATTTAAAAGCAAGAAATAAGTTTCATTCTAAATTCAGAGAAAAAGTTGATCGTAGAAGTAAACGTTACAAAGATGACTACGAAAGATCTTTAGGGAAACTTAGAAAATTTCAAAAAGATTTGAAACACTGGCAGATAGACGAACTTAATCAACACATAAATATTCTTCCGGCTGACACTCAGTACTCAACAGAGAATCCTGGAGCTGAAATTCTTGATATAAAGCCTGAAAAAGTTCCTTTCTTCTCTCATCACGAAACGGAAGTACAAAAGAGCAGAGAAGCTTTCTCTGACACTGAAGAGACGACAGGTACTATGGAAGATTATGAAAAATATAAATCTGAAATAGCGTTACTCTCGTAATTTCTCTTTCAATTTTATTAAAATTAGACAAAAAAAAGCCCTTATTTTCATAAGGGCTTTTCTTTGTTTTTTTATTTAATAAATTAGAATGTATTGTTTGTATTCTCGTTACTGAAAGTATTTGTATGAACATTATTCACAGGATTGTTATTAGTGTTATTTGTATTGTTCATAAAATTATAATTTGTGTTATTCGTAGCAAATCCAGTGTGGTTTGTTGTCATTGGATTTGAAGGATTGCTATTCATAGGATTAGCAAAACCTTGATTCGTTTCAAAGTATGAATTAATTGTATCTCTATAGTCATGAAGCATAGCCGTTGAGATTTCATCAGGAGTTATATGAAGAATATCACAAACTTTGTTCATCATTTTAAATGGGATGTTACAAAGTGCTCTTTCAACGTTACTGATGAACTGACCATTCTTATAACCTAGCAAGTGAGATAAATCAGACTGAGATAAACCTTGTGGGTGTGACAGTCTTTTTGATTTAATTAGTGCAGCAATGTGGTTAAACTTTCTCATTAAGAGTCTCCTTTAATTTGGACCTATTATTATCAATAAAATTTAAGATGTCATCGTTAAATCACAATTTTTTGATATTTTAATCACAAAGTTCTATTAATAAGAAATGACAGATTCTGTAAAAAAAATTGTTTACGCTATTAGCGCCAATCCACCTACTTGGGGACATGCGGATATTATGATGCGAGCAGCTTCTAAATTTGATCAATTATACTGGGTTGCAGCAATTAATCCCAAAAAGGATTATCTCTTTAGTGAAAAAGAGAAGATTGAGATGATGCAAAGTTATGTCAATTATTACAAATTAGATAACGTCATTGTTACGTCGCACCGTGGTACACTTATTAGATTTGCTGATCAGGTAGGAGCAGAGTTTCTGCTTAGAGGACTTCGTAACACTAGTGATTTTCAAAAAGAACTTGAGTTGGCTTCCGGAAATAGAGGAATAAAAAAAGAAATTGAAACAATTTGTATGTACAGTAAACCACACTTTGCGACTATTAGCTCGAGTCTAGTAAGAGAGCTTGCAAGCTTAGGTGAAAAAATTGATCAATATGTTATTCCTTCTATCGCTGAAAAGATTAAAGAAAAATTAATTTAAAACATATATCCGATAGAGAATAAAAGATCGTGAGCCCCAATGATCTCATCAGCTTTTTTATGTCCTTTACCTGCTCCCTGAAAATCAAGCGATTGGATAGAAGCAAAGTAATTTGCGTAATCAAACTTAAATTTCCAATGTCTTGTCATATGCCACATGAATTGAAACTTTGCATTTAAAGAAATTGCTGAATCATCTTCATAAGAGTCTAAAATTTGAGTAGTCCCTGATTGACCAGATTGGATTGTAGCATTGGTATTATGAGAATAATTATTCATAGAAACCCCAAGCCCAAAGCTCAGATCTACATAGAATATCAAATTAAAAGTATTAATTTTTCCATAAAATGGAGACCAAAGAAGATAACCACCTATTTGATTATTATATCTTTGGACGTGTGGTAAAACAGTTCTTCCTCCTGTTCCTCCTGAAGTTTGTCTTACAACAGCATCATAAGCACCATTATTTGAGTTTAGTCCATGGTTATAAAAAGCTTCAAATGCCCATTCCTCAGAAAAATAATAACCTGCTGTAGCATTCAGGGTCGAAGTTGCTTGGAATTCAGAAAGTTTTCCTGGCCCATAACCTACACTTATATAAAACCTTTTTGCATTTTCATGCATTTTATCTTGGAGTACGAATACTTTTTTCTTTTTATCTAACCATCTAAATTTATAAACATCTTTGAGGCCTGAAAAAGCATTAAGAGAAAAAATAAATATTAATAATGAAAGTATCTTAGTGGATATCAATGAGATCCTCCCTGATATAGTCGTCAAACTTTTTTCGTATATGTGATTTGGTATCAAATCGTTTTTGCTTATCTAAATTACTAGTGATATCTCCCGGAGTCATTAACTGTCCTTGAACTTCAAGAGCATCAAAGTCAAAGTAATCTTCTTTTTTATATTTATACTCAATCTTCTCTTTTTCCTGAGAGAAAATCACGCTTGAAAAAAGAAAGATTGTTAATAAAATTTTCATTATTTTCTTTTCTTCCTTTTGCAATGACTCTGTAAAACAGGAATATAGTTTCCAAGTTCATCAGCCCAGAACTCACCTTTAAAATTATAAAAATGTTGGTTCGATCTTCTCTTGAAAGCATTCCGAATATCAAATGGTTCTTCTTTCTTCAGCTCTTTCTTTTTTCTTTTTTTAATATAATAGAGTTGATTTTTTAGATGTGTATAGATATCAAGTTCCATTTCAGCCATAATATTGCTTACTCTAATAACTTCTTTTGAGTATTTTACAAATTTTACTTTCACATAAGAATTATAAAATTTTATAAAATCATCTTTTGCATCTTCAAATGCTGATTTTTCAGAAAACTTAACTTTTTTTTCCTCGGATCTTAACCTCTTATAATGATAATCCAAAACCTTCATTCCTGGCTTCATCGCTACGACATCAAACATTTTAGAAATAAAATTGTTCTTTAATTTTTTCTTTCTTGATCTATCTTTTATAAATTTAGCAAAAGGAAAACTTTCTTTATTATCAAGATTAAATTTTTTAGTAAAAGAATTTAATTTTTTTCTAATTTTTTTATCATAGCTTTCAATCACATTTATCGTTTCATCATAATCACATAACTCTAAATACGTTAATGCCTTTACGAGTTCAGTTTCAGGCAAGAAATAATTATCTAAAAGTGGAACTTGGAAAGTTAAATTCCTACCTACTGCTCGGTTATAATCTTTTGTTCTAAAGTATGCCCATGAACTATCAAATAAAAGATGAGGGAATTGAAATGATCGACTATCAATTTTTTTAAAATAAGCCCTCGATTTTTTTAGTTTTCCCATTTTGTAATAGGTTCTAGGAATCAAGATTTCACAAGTATCGTGAATATAGGCCCTTAAAGAACTAGATACCGACCTTGCAGAGGGATTAACCTTAACTCCACTTCTCGCAAGCCCTACACATTTTTTCGCTAACGAAAGAGACTTAGAAAACTTTCCTTTGATTTCATATAAAGATGCTAAATTTAAAATAGCTTGAAGATAAAACCTTGAGTTAGATTTTACTTTCTTAAAATATTTAATAGCAAGATCATCTTTTTTTAAGAAGAACTGTTTTTTTCCTTTTAAATAATTAACTGCAGAATTTCCAGAAACTGAATTTAATTCTTCTATAGGAAGATCCAGGAAAGAATAAATCCCAGTATGTGGAATTATTTTTGAAATTAAAGAAGCAATACTCTTTCCACTACTACCGGTCCCAATTGCTTGTTTCACATAGCTAGAAGCTGTGAAGTATTTTTTAGAAGCATAAGCTTTCTTTGCTTTAGATAAAGTACTGCCATAGCTAAAAGAACTAAGAATTAAAAAGAAAATTACCGACTTATTCATCCTAAATTTACGGCTCCATGTTGATTGGCTGTCTAATATTCACAATTCCACCACCTTTAGGTTCTGGAAACTGAATACTGCTAAGCACACTATTAAAACATGATATACCTTTAGAAGTTAAATTAAAAGATTGTGACTTCACATTTGGATTCTGAACTCTACCCTGTCCTGTTATGACAAATTTAAGATCTAGAGTTGTTGCAACTTTCTGATTGATTCGCTCAAGTTCTTGCTCGTAACAAAACTTAAACTGAGGTAGGTGCTCTCTTAAAATATTTCTTACTACTTGAGGATCTATACTCCCTAGAAGTACCGTTCTTGTTCCACTTCCACCGCCAATTGCTGAAATTCCATTTCCTCCAAGAGCTGAGCCTGAACCACTAATCGACGATCCTTTCCCAAAACTTCCTTGAGCTTGTCCAACTTTTCCTATTCCTTGCTGATTGGCCCTAACTGTTCCAACTTGACCAGCTCCCGCAATATTTCCTATTTGAGTTTTTGCTATATTAGTTTTCTCAACATCGTCATATCCGACATCATCATCATTACTAACATCACTTAAGATACTAGAGAACTTATCTTTCAAGCTAGAGAGTTTTCCTTGATTACGCAATTTTAGTTTTGCTTCCTGAGAAACTTTTACAACTTTATTTTCCTTAGCTGCTTGAGAAACATTATTTTTTACAGATTGTTGCTTATCAATTGTTGGATCAATTTTTTGCACTAATGTTTTTTCATTAGGAGTGATAATTTTAGGTGCAGATTGTGCTTTAGGCGCCGGAGCAGGTGCAACAGGTTTAGGTTGAACTCTTCTCATCGTTGTAGGTGGAGAAGTTGTTGGTGGTGGTTTAGGCCTAGTTGTAGGAGGAGAGGTTGTTGGCGGCAAGGTTGTAATAATTCTTTTTAAAGTCGTCGTTGTTGGTTCAACTTTTTCTCTATAAAGAATTCTGTCTATCTCTTCTACTATATCGTCTTTTTCTGGTTCTATTGGCCCAACATAAAGAGAAACTCCTAGCAATGCCATCCAAATCATTCCAAAGATCAACATTAATAAATATAAGAACTTATCATGTTCATACCACTTCGGAGCAATCGTTTTGGGAGGAGAATCTGTTTTTTTAATAAAAAGATTCATCGCTCCTTGATTTACCTTAATGACTTGATCATCTCTTATTTCAATTGAACTCTCTAGCCTAAAAGGTTTATCAACTATTCCATCTGAATCATAAATTTGATATTCAAAGTCTTCGTATTCATTAAGATAAAATTTATCTTTTTTAATTGTAACAAGTTCTTTATCAAGTCCGATTTCAGCAACAGGTAAAGAGAGTTTTTTCTTGCTTCCTTTAGATAAAGCGTTTGGATCTTCTGTTAGTGATAAGAGACTATACTTTGAGCTCGTATAATCAACATCATGAATATAATTTCCAAAAGTCACAGTCGTTTCTATGGCGGGTTTTCTATTAGAAAAACTTAAAGATTTCCCGTGTACATCTTCTTCAAAAATAAATTCAGAAAATTCAAATTCAGGAAATAGATCAAGAATTGCTTGCCCATCATTCTTTTCTTTTAACTGAATCTCATGCTCTCTTTGAATAGCTACTTCATTAAAGGCATCCATTAAGTTCGTATGCCCAACAGTCGTATTCCCTCCATCCATAAAAATAGGTTTTCTAATAGAAGCATCAGTTACATCAAACATTTTCTCTGAAACACTTACGCTTGTGGGTTCTGAAGAAGGGTTAGGGTCTTTAGGAAACTCAAAAACTCTTGGAGTATCTATACTAGCACCAGTCTCATTAACAAGAGAGCTAGGAATATTGGGAGGAGTTTCTTCAATACTAGCAGAGCTTTCTATCGGAGCAGGTGGTGGAGTCTTTTCTTCTTTTGTACCAACTTTATGAAAGACATATCTGACTGACCCGAACTTTACTTCATCTCCCTCTCTAAGCATGGCCTTACTAATTTTATCATTATTTACAAAAGTTCCATTACTACTTCCAAGATCGATTAAATGAACATCTCCATCTTTTAAAACAATCGAAGAGTGTATGAACGAAAGAAAATGATTGTCTACCATAACATCACAAGTTTCAGAACGCCCAATTGTCTTTACGATATTGGTCGGAATAATTGAAGGGTATTCATCAACTACAGCTTTTAAATAAAAATACTGAGGGATTTGACTCATTTAAGTCTCTCTTTTAATTTTTGTAAATTATTATCTACTGCACTTTCTTTGCCGAGTATCTCTTTAGCTTCTTTTAAATTATTACTTTTTATTAATCCATAAGAAAGATTGGCACTTTTTTTCAAATCACTCTTTAAACCAGAATATTTATGAATAGCTTGAGTTCCTTCTTTTTGAATTAACTTTAATTCTCCTTGCAATTCAATAATAGAATCATCATCACTTGCCTTATTGATTTTATTCTTTAAAGCATCATTTAAACCCAACTTTCCATTGTTAATATTTAACCTTAGTGAATTATAAGCATTTTCAGATACGATATTAGAGCTGACAGAATCTTCAAATAAGTCTGCCGCTGCTCGCTCATGTCCCATTAAAACTCTAATGACTGCAACATTGTTAACAATAGCAAACTTGGCAGATGGATTTAACTTTGGATTAGAGAGCATTGTTTTATAAATAAAATAAGATCGCTTGTATTTTTTCTCACTGAAACAAGCTTGAGCTAACTTTGCTAAACCTTTAGTAGAAGTATCTTTCGTTCCAGAGCTACAAGTCATTTCCTGAGTTATTGTATCTTTATCTTCTTCTTCAATTTTTTCTTTTCTAGAAGTTTTTTTCTTAGTCCCTTCATCGAGAGATCCACATGACATAAATAAAATCAAGACGGAAAGACTACAAATTAATTGTTTTATAACTTCCTCCTCGGTAAATAATATAGTTCGGATCTTTTAAGCTTAAATACCTTAATCTAATTTTTTTCTTAAGATTAGACTCTACTGCTTTTTTTATAAGAGCGTGTTTCTTTTTAAATGGTGCAACTGCTCCTGCTATCAGTTTTTTTAACTCTCCTGATTTTGCTTCATCTATATATTTTAAATTTTCAAATATAAAAACAAACTCATTAAAAATTGTATTTTCAACTATTTTTTTGAAGAAAACTAAAAACGGAATATCAGTTTTAACTGCATCTATATCTTTTAAACGCTTAGCAAAAAGTTTGAAATTTTTCTCTACAATTCCAGCAACATTGGCATCACTTAACGGTGTTTTATTATAAGAAATTTTGGCAGCACCCAATTTAAACAAGCGATTATAAATTTTATAATAAGCTCGTTGTTCAATATTAAAAGCTCCCAAGTCTTGAGCTATTTCAGAGCTTATATTTCCAAACTTCTTTTCATCAACTGTTTCGAGATTATTAATTTTGTAAATAAAATATTCCTCGATAAAAGAGTTTATTTGCTTTCTACTAAAGATAGAATGTTTTGAGACCAAGCTGACATATTCTCTGAGATTGCTAGAATCACTCCAATCTACATATTCTCTGGAAAGCTTCGCAAGTAAGCTTGCATTTTTCCCATCTAAAGAACAAGACTTTGCTTTTTGTTGGAAAGCAAAAGCTTTCCCAAGATTCCCTTGAGAAAGATACATTTCAAGAAGCACAGGGTAATGGCGATTTTTATCTGCCAATCCTTCTTTACACGCTCTCGTAAACAAATCTGAGTAAGTTTTTTCGAAAAATTTCACATCTGAAAAAAGTTCAGATTTAGCAAGTGCTTCTATTCTATCTTTATATTCAATGAACTTTTTTGCGTTTGTTTTATTAATAAAATTATTAACTATTTCTAATGCAACTTTATTTTTATTAGCTTTTTTATATAAAACTAAAGCGTTAAATCCTGAGATCAATCGGTTATTAAGATCTAATTTCGTATCTTTAAAAAAAGCATACAGCTTATCGGCTTTCGCCGTATCTTCTCCATCTCCAGAATCTAAAAGAGAGTTAATCTTTTGAGTGGAAACTAACTTGTATCCCTCTCTTAAAGCTTTTTGTAAACTTGATGATTGTGCCAACTCTGGTCTCGTGTTAACAAACTCTTTGATTTGATTATAAAATTTTTCATCTTTATTGATTTCTTCAACTGCGATTAGATTTAAGATCAACGCTTCTGACTTTTTATCTTTTTTGTCTAATTTATAAAAAAGATCGGTCATTTCTAAATTTTTTGAATACTGTTTTTCTTTAAAATACTTATCGTAAAGTCTCAGATAGATAGTTTTCTTTATCTTCTTTTTTGAACCATGTTTCAAGTAATCTTGATAATAACTCATTGTCTTAGGAGCAATAATTCCTTTTTGGATATTTTTTTTATCATAATACGCAAGTATCTCCTCAAGCATCACAGCTGCTTTTTTAGGATCTTTCTTTTTGTCTGCTTTATAAATTCTTTCAAATATTTTTATTGATTTATCTTCCTGGTTTAACTGAGCAAACATTTGAGCTAGTTTAAAATCATAGTCTGAAGATTTTTTAGGATCAATGGCCTTAAGAGTATTAACAAGATTTATAGAGTCTTTTAAGATCGGTTTAAAAAAAGAGTCTTCCTTTTTCGTCTTCTTGTCATTTACATATTTGATATTTTTATTTAGCAAATCTATATTTTTTTCTTTAAAAATCTTTTTTTGCTCAGAACTTAATTGTCCAGACTTGTAGTATTTCATTATCGAGTTTCTAAGAGCAGTCATTGATCTATTCGATTTTTTAAATTCTGAATCAACAAGAAAATTGAAAGTATCAACTCTAAAAGACAAAAGATCTTTGGATCTATTTTTATTTTTTAAAAATTGCTCTATTTTAGCTATATGAGAATTAAATTCTTTAAAAAACCCTTTTTCGTAAACATATTTAGAAAAAGAAAGTAGTGAGTCTGTATCAGTATTCCCTTGTGTCAGAAGAAAATTAAGTCCAGCATCAGGCTTTTTTGAAAAAACATACATTTCAGGAATTTTTTTTCTACTTTGAGTATAAAAATAGTTTTTATTATTTTTTTGTTTTGTTGTTTTATAAAGCTTTATTAGATTGTTAACAGAATCATCAAAAAGATCTTTCTTAAAGTAGCACCAACTCTGATTATAAAGATATCTATCCTTCCATTCAGTTCTCGGATTAATTTTTAAGGCCATAGAATAAGCTTTGATCGCTTTATCAAAAATTGCATTATTATAAAAATAATCTGCTAAGTTGCCAGCCGCAACACTTTTTAAATTTTTATTATCAATGTACTTAACTGCTCTTTTTAACAAAGGTTCGATACTTTTATCATTAGGTTCATACTCTGCAATCATCAAGCCATGCAAAAGATAAAATTTTCCCTTATCTGTAAGGTTGAGATAATTTTTATAAATGATATCTCCATATTTTTTTGTTTCTTTATAATATTTAAAATTTTCTGATGTTTTACTTTTAACCGCCGAACTATTTTTATCTTTAAATTTTAATTCTCTTAATTTCTTACCTTTAAATTTTAAGATCTCCAGCCTTGAATTAAATAATCGAAAATAATTTCGGTCATTTTTCTTTCCTCTAATCAATCTTTCCGCTGCACCGACTTCTTTTTGAAGAACCTTATAAATCCGTGCATCAATTTTTTCACTTTGTGAAAAAAGATTTATTGAGAAAAATAATATAATGACTAATTTTTTATTCATTAACTTCCAAGTACTATAAATTTAAACTGTTCAAATCCTGCATCAGTTGAAATCTTCATTAATTGATTAATATGTTGAAAATCGATTTCTTTATCCATAATAAAATTTACAACATCTGTTGGTTCTGCAATATTCTCTGATTGCATCCTCATTCTTTCTATTTCTTCTTTTAACCCCAAGAGCTCATTTCTAATTTTGATTTTATTACTATACTTCCATCGCCCCTCTTCATTGAGACTCGTTACTAATTTTTCTTCAACAAAGACTTCAAATTCTTTATTTAATTGAATCGTTACACCTTTACTAATCATTGATTTGGACACTGAATCAGGAATTGAAATTCCTTTATTAATTTTTAATTCAAATTCATTCACCGAGTAATTTTTAAGTAAAAACACCAATAAAATAACAAGAATATCTAGAAGAGAGTTTAACTCTAACTCCATTGGCTCAGATTTACTTCGCCTTTTCCTATTTCGAATAAATCGTTTACCTATCATCTTATCCTCTTATCCTCTTATTTCTCAAAAATAATTTGTTCAAAAAGTTTTTCTTTACTCTCTGGATCTGATTTATTACTTCGTATTTGATCCATGAATTTTACTAAGTTTTGATACTCCACATTGTTTCTAGGAGTTAACACAACACGTTCTTCTTCTGGATTCTCTGTCTTTATTTTTACAATTTTTTCATTTAATTCTTTATAGAAATCTTCATTTTCCCAATCAACTGAAATTTTATCTATTGTTCTTCTGTTGATTGAATTTACAAAACGAATATTTTGGTTATCAACATAGATTTTTAATTCAAACTTTTTCTTATCTTCTTTTTTTTGTTCTTTTACTAATTTAAAGACAGGGAGATCTGTTCCAATTTCAAAAATTTTTAGAAGCTGTACAGAAAACAGTAAAAAGAAAATTAATACGAAAACTACATCTAAAATAGGAATAAGATTTAAATTGGAAACCTTTCGTTTTTTTCTTCTAGCACTTGGTAAAGAATACATTTATGCCTCTAGTCTCTTTCTACAAGCTTCATTGTTCCAAGAACATCTAAAAGCTTTACTGAGTACTGATCAACATTACCAATAATTCTATCTGACTTTGAAGTTAACAAGCTATGAAAAACCATTATGGAAATAGCTGAAATTAATCCGAAAGCCGTAGTGTTCATGGCCTTTGAAATACCTGCTGATAAAATCTCTGCTTTCTGGGCAGGGTCAGCAGAACCAACGGCTTCAAAGGCTTGTATAAGACCAAAAATCGTTCCTAGCAATCCAAGAAGTGTTGAAATATTTGCTATTAAGCCAAGATAAGGAAGATTTTTTTCTGCTTTTGGTATAATTTCTAATGCTGTCGCATCTATGGCATTTTGAATTTGTTCTGGTCCTTGAGCTGCTCTTTTCAAAGCATTTTTAATAATCATTGGAAGGGCAGCTTTCGAGCCAGAGCAATACTGAATCGCATCTTTTATTTTATTAGATAGAACTAATTTTTGAATTTCATTCATAAAACTTGATGAATTGGAATCTAGTTTTTTTAAGCTAAATAGTCTTTCAAATACAATTGCTATCCCTATAAACCATAGAAATGATATGGCATACATGAACGGTCCACCGTCCGTAACAAATTTTTGAATTGATTCTAACATAATTCCTTCCTTGGGATTGAGAGCTGCTAATAAACTTAGTTAAAATCATATGAAAGAATATAGTAAAGCGTCAATTTCAAAAAAAAATCAAGTCAGAAAATTTTTCTTATAAAAATACTGGAAGGATAGAGTTTAAAATCATCAACCCAAATCCTGAGAGAATCGGTATGGTAAGGTTATCATTAACCTTAAAAGCTGAAGCTATTTCAGACAAAGAGCCAACAATTCCTGCCCCTATAGAAAACAAAAAGAAATTATATTCATTAACACCATAGCTTTTTAAGTAAAGAAACGTAATGAATGTACAGATAAGACCAAAGGCCAAGCTACCTTCAACACTTTTATTTGGTAAAAATTTATTTTTCCCAAATTTTATACCAACTAAAGAACTCATTGGATCAGCAAATACTAAGAAAAACACAGATAAGACAGCCATATGGGTTTGGAATAGCAACAAACTTAAACCTACTCCAAGAGCATAATAAGGAAGGCCTGAAATAGAGTTTTGTTCATTTTTTCGAAGAAGAACTCGAGCATATTTTAAGAAAAAAGTATTTAACTTGGAATTATTCAGTCTTAAGATCTCAACAATAAAAGCAAATAAAGCAAAAGAAAGACCTAACTTAGCTAAAGTCTTAGTCTCAATATTGGCCATAAAAAATAAAAGAATTCCCACAGATCCAGTTGCAACATGCCAAAGCTTTCTGGAAATATGTAAATCTGATCGATTCGCTAAAGTATTCATCTTGCCTCAATAACCTAGCAGATTGCTCTGCTTGTTTCCACTAGATTGTAATAAATATACATTTACCAATGAGTTTTGATCTCCCTATAATATACAAAAGGGCAATTAAAATCATTGTATAGAGTTTATCATGGAAGATTTAAAAATAACGCAGGATGAAAAAAATACATACATCTCCGCAGCTGAGATGCTCAAGTATATAGAACCTAAAAAACAGTTGTTTGAAGACAAACTTGTTTGGGCCATTGGTGGTGGCAAGGGTGGCGTAGGAAAAAGTTTCTTCTCAGCCAATCTCGCTATTAGTCTTGCTGCTACTGGAGCAAAAGTTGTCGCTATTGATCTAGATTTAGGTGGAGCAAATCTTCATACTTGCTTAGGAGAAAATATTCCTGAATTCACTCTGACTGATTATTTCACTAAAAAAATTGTCGACATCAACGATATTGTTTTGGATACAAAATTTCCTAATTTAAGATTTATAAGTGGGGCTCAAGATGAAATAGGAATAGCGAATTTAAAATCTAAAAGTAAAAATCATCTAATTAATAGCTTTAAGGATATTGATGCTGATTACTTAATTCTTGATCTTGGAGCAGGAACTTCTTTTAACACTATTGATTTTTTTATTGCAGCTGATGCAGGATTAATGGTTACTCTTCCAGAGCCAACTTCTATTGAGAATACTTATAGATTTATAAGATCATGTTTCTTCAGAAGATTAGAAATGTTTGATGATTCATTTGAGATAACTAAAGTTTTATCACAAGCAACTAAAGCAAAAATTAATGAGCAAGACAGTTCTCCTCAAAAAGTTTTATCTTTGATTGAAAAATCTAACCCTACAAAAGCTCAAGAGATTAAAAAAGTTTTTAAAGATTTGAATTTAAATTTAATTATTAATCAAACGAGAGGAAATCAAGAAGAAGAACTAGGGTTTGCTATTGAAAAAATTTGCCAAAAATATTTTGGATTTCATGTTAATTTTTTAGGACATATTGGATACGACGCAGCTGTCTGGCAAAGTATTAGACAAAAAAAACCTTTAATCGAAGCATTCCCTAATTCTGAAGGCGCAGGTCAATTAAAAAAAATAACAAAAAAACTTTTAAACAAAAAAGAAAATCATTATGAGTAATTACGAAAAAAACTATTATGAAATTTTAGAAATTCCTTATAGTGCAGGACCTAGGACAATAGAGAAAGCTTATTATAAAACTCTAGGTATCTATCAAGATGATTCGATGGCGGGTTATTCCTTATTTTCATCAACTGAGTTAGAGGTGAAAAGAGCTGAGGTTGAAGAAGCTTACTGTGTCTTAAGTTCTGAAGAAAAAAGAAAGGCATATCTAGAAAGTCGAGGCATTAATGTAAACGTTGATATGATCAGTGATAATAAAGAGGAAGAACATAATGCTCATGTGAACTTAGTTGAAGCTAAAAACAAGTTCAAGCTAGATTTCACTATTAACGATGAAACAGAAAAATTAATTGAAATTGAGAATGATTTTAATGGTGAATTTCTAAAAATGGTTCGTGAATATAAAAATGTCAGCATTGAAAGATTAGCAAAACTTACAAATATTTTAAAAGTTTATCTTATTGCAATAGAAGAAGAAAATTTTGATGCTTTACCTGCAACAGTTTATGCAAGAGGTTTTATTGTTCAATATTGTAAAATTCTAAAGCTGAACCCAGATCTTGTGGCTTCAAAATATATTAATCGTTTAAAAAGCTATAGAAACGCGAAACTATCATAATTCATATTTTTCTCTCGACTTTCTCTCTTAATTCTAAGAGTTTATAGGCATGCTAGAGCAAGATAAATATATCATCATTATTAAGGAAGAGGACTTACCTCTTAAAAGATTAGATTTATTGATTAAAGAAAAAATACCTGAACTTAGTAGATCATATATTAAAGATCTATTTCAAAAAAAGCATATAACTTCATCAACCCCTTTAAGCTTAAAAAAAATTCCCATCATAGGAACAGAGATCCTTATCAATATTCCTGTACCAGAAAAAAGTGAGCTTCTTGCTGAAGATATACCTCTTGAAATTCTTTTTGAAGACCAATACTTATTATTCGTAAATAAACCTGCTGGTATGGTTGTTCATCCCGCAGTTGGAAACTGGAATGGCACACTTGTAAATGCACTGCTTCACCATTGCAATGATCTAAAAGGAATTGGAAATGTGGAACGCCCTGGTATTGTTCATAGACTAGACAAGGGAACTTCAGGAATAATGGTTGTTGCAAAAGAACAAAAAACTCATGAATTGCTGGTTGAAATATTTAGAAACCATGATATTGAAAGAAAATATGAAGCATTAACTTATGGAAAACTCTTTCCAAAAAAAGATACAGTTACGTCATTTATTAAAAGAGATTCAAGAAACAGACAGAAAATGACTTCAAAAGTTAATGATGGGAAAACTGCCATTACGAATTATTTAGTTTTAAAAGAATTTTTTAATACTAGTCATGTTGAGCTTCTATTAGAAACCGGAAGGACTCATCAAATCAGAGTTCATTTAGCACAAGAAAAAAGAACTCCTATTTTAAATGATCATACATATGGAAATTACAAAAAACATCTGAAGGCCATTCCCCAATTAAAAGAAATTTTAGAAAACTATGAATATCCTTTTCTACACGCAAAACTTCTTGCTTTAAAGCATCCTATAACTGGAGAAGATTTATCTTTTGAAGTTCCTCCTCCATTAATATTTCAAAAAGTATTAGAAATATTAAATAATTAACTCTATGTACTCTAAGAATTTACAGTTTGGATCTTTTCATACCTCAAAAAACAAACCTGAAAATGCGTTAATCCTCAAACAAGTTCATGGAAAACTGATAACCCCCCTAAGCGAAGCTCAAACTGAAGCTGATGGTTTTGTGTGGAAATATCAGGAGCAAAAAAGCATTGTCCCTTGTGTCTACACAGCTGATTGTTTGCCAATACTTATTGAAGGTAAATATGGAGCATGTATTTTGCATGCTGGCTGGAGAGGGGTTCAATCTCAAATATATCTAAGAGATATAATCGATAGTATATCTCCAGTAATTGCTCTTATAGGCCCTAGCATTCAAAGAAGTGCTTTTGAAGTTACATCTGAATTTACAAATTATTTTCCTAATTCTGACCATTTTTTTCAGCAAAACGATAAACTATTCTTTGATCTTCAAACTGAAGTTAAAGTTAATTTGTTAAGAAAGTGGAAAAATCTCACTATAATTGATGATCAGATTTGCACTTATAAGAACGAGGAATATCATAGTTATAGAAGAACAGGAAAAGCAGATCGAAATTATAATTTTTATATATTAAATAAAGATAAAAAAAAGGATTTTTTATGAGTTTTAAAAAGACACTAACGACCCAAGGAATGACTTTACCGCATATTATTTTTGTAGTCTTAAACTTGATAGGCATAGGAGTTACTGTTTATTTAACTCAACACTATTTTAATATTCACTATCCTAGTGCTGACTTCACTGGTTCATCTGGATGTAATTTTAATTCTTTTTTTAACTGTGATGCTGCAACTTATAGCCCTATTGCCGCAATAGCGGGAGTTCCACTTGCTATTTTAGGCTTAGCTGTTCATGTTATTTTTCTTGTTGGAAGCTTAATTGGTAAGGAAAGCTTTGAAAGCACTAATAAAACAATTTCACTTATAAATGCCATTGGATGTTTGGTCTTATTTGTTTACTCACTTGTTGTTCTTGGAACTCTTTGTCCCTACTGTTCAGTGTACTATGTCATTTCGTGGATAATCTTTTACTTGTTTTGGAAGAAAAGTGACCTTCCATTTATGAAAATAAATTTAGTGCCACTAGCACTTGCCGGACTAATAACTGCTGCTTTCGCAGGGATTTCTTTTAATAAAATCACTACAAAAAAGAAAGAACAAGCCAGTATTTCAAGTTCAATTATTAAACAATATTTTGAATTACCTGATCTTGGTAAACCAGAATACATCTCTCCTATGACAATAGCTAAGTCTTTTGAAAATATAGATGATGCTCCTATCTGGATCCTTAAGTTTTCTGATTTTCAATGCCCTGCTTGTAAAATGGCTTCTGAAAAGCTTGAAGAGTTTGCTAAAAGGTATAAAGGAAAAATTAATATTTATTACTACCCTCTTCCTTTGAGTAATATCTGTAACTCAAACATTAAAGGAGCTTTTCATAAGCATGCATGTCAAGCTGCTTATTTGGCTGCCTGTAACGTAGATTCCTTTCATGAAGTTCATGATGAAATTTTTAAAGATCAAACAAAGATCAACGATGAGTTATTAAGCACTATTAAGTCAAAATATAAACTTGAGAATTGTGAGACTGATGAAATAAAAGAAATTGTTAAAAATACTCTCGATCAAGGGTATAGATATAAAGCAAAATCAACTCCAACTATTATTTTAAATGGAAAAAAGATTCCTTGGAGTCTTCCTAATACTCAGTTTTACCAGTTATTTGATGAAATACTACGTAGAAAGAAATAATGATAGACTCACACTTTCATCTTGATTACCTAAAAGCAGACAGCAGAGAAAATCTTATTGCAGCTGCTCAAGATGAAGGTGTTCAAAAGTTCATGACTATTTCTGTTTCTACTGAAAACTTAGATGAAGTCATTTCTATTTCTCAAAACTTTGAATCTATTTATTGCACTCAAGGAATACATCCACATGATGCAAAAGATTTCGATAAAGAAGTTGCGGAGAAAATTATTTTTAATACAAAAAAAAATTCTAAGGTTTTGGCCATTGGTGAGATTGGGCTAGATTATCATTATGATAATAGTCCTAGAGAAATTCAGAAAACTGCATTTGAAACTCAACTACAAATTGCCAGTGACTTAAACAAACCTATAGTCATTCACACGAGAGAAGCTGAAGACGATACCAAATCAATAATGAAAAATGCGTATAAGAATTTAGCAAAAAAAGGTGTTTTTCATAGTTTTACTTCTCAAAAATTCTTAGCAGAGTTTGCCTTAGATATTGGTTTTTTTATTGGCTTCAATGGAATAATTACTTTTAAAAACGCTCATGAGGTTAGAGAAATCGTAGAAATGACTCCGCTAGATAGAATTCTTTTGGAAACTGACTCACCATTCCTAACTCCTAGTCCACACAGAGGAAAAGAAAATTCTCCCAAATTTTTAAAGCACATTGCACTAAAAATTGCCGAAATTAAGAATATTAGCTTTGAAGAAGTCTCTGAACAAACAACTAAAAACTTCAACTCACTTTTTTTAAATTAAGCTCATTTGTTTTTTCTTAATGGGATCACAGCCAATGACAAGATCTCCTAGTTTTTCTTTTAAATATAATGCTAAATCATAACATTGGGATTCATCTGGCTGATGTAGAATAAAGAAAACTTCTCTCATTCCACGATCATTCCACTGTTTAAGTAAATCTATCCAGTCATCTAATCTCTCATAGTCTGTTTTATCCAGAGAATTTCCAACAAATCGAATCATTACCCAGTCATGAGAGAGTTCTAATTTCAAAAGTTCTCTTCTTCCTGCTACATCTAAAATGACTTTAGGATTGCTAAATTTTATATCTAATAATTTTTTATTTCTAAGTTCAATAGTTAACGGGATTCTTTCAGGGATTCTTTTTAAAAAACTTTTTAACTCTGGAGCATAGTTTTCTCCAAAATCTTCAGGAAACTGAATAAAACTAGCACCAAGCATTTCTTTAAAGTGAACAATACTTGAAAGATATTCGCTAATAACTTCTGATAATTTAGAAAAACCCACTCCAAAGTGAGAGACTGTTTTTACAAACTTAGGAACGAACTTAAAGTCTCCCTGCGCTTGTTTTTTCCAATTCTTTACTTGCTCAACTTTTGGTATGGTATAAAAGCTCGAATTTAATTCAATACATGAAAAAAACTTTGAATACACTTCTAAGGGAGTATGACTTCTTTTTTCTGAGCTGATTTTTTTTAAAAGTTTTGAATGATTAAATACAGGAGCACCTATATAAATTTTTAATTTATCTGCTCCCCAATCTCTAAAGTTTGATTCAGATTCCTTGGGAAGTGAAAAATCTACTTCCTGGAATCTATCTGTTTTACCAAACTCCAAGACTATTTCTTTGGCTTAATTTCAATTTTTTCAAACAAAGATCCTAGGTTTTGCTTTAAATCTTTATTCATGTTCTTTTTATTACTTTTTACTCCCTGAGACAGGCTTCTTTTCTCAGATGCTTGTTTTTCAGAGAGCTCTTCAGGGTAATGTGGCAAATCAGCAGTAAACACAATTCTGTCTAAGTGTTTTATATAATTCGACCAATGACCTGAATTCTGATCACCTAATATTATTGTTTCAAGACTCGCCATCTTAGAATCCATTAAATCAATCAGATGTAATAAGTAAGCTTCTCTAGTCATTGGCTCTTTCGGAGAGCCAAACTCATAATGTCCATGATGAGAAAGAAGAATATGCTTTAAATGAAGTTTGGTATTATAAGGAAAGTTTTTGATCTTATATGAAAATCGATCAACAACTTCTAAGGCCTTAACTAAATGTCCTACGAGTTTTCCTTCTTCTGTATAATCTACATTAAGTCCATTACTTAATTCATAAATTTTACAAATATCATGAAGAATTGCTCCCGCTACAACAAAGTTTTTATTAACTCCGTAATGACTTGAAAGATTAACCGCTAGCTGAGTACAAGAAAGAATATGTTCTAATAAACCTGATTGATAAGCATGATGAATACTCTTTCCTGCTTGCCATAATTTCAATCTTTTTGATATTTCTGGATCATTCAAAATATTTCTCAATAAAGATTGGATATAAAAATCATCTAACGAATCAACGATTTTCAACAGACTATTAAACATCACCTCAGGATCAAATTTAGATTTCACAACGAAATCATCTAAATCAACTTCAGACTTATCAACTTTTTCAACTGAATTTGCAATGAATTGCTTTCTTCCTTGATAAGAATTTATTTTGCCTTTAACTTTTGCAAAATCACCTTTAGAGCAAGCTTTATAAACTTCTTCAGCCTTACTCCAAACTCTTCCTTCTATCTGTCCAGTAGAGTCGCCAAAAATGATATTTAAGTATTTCTTACCATCCCTGCTACTCATTAAAGCTGAATATTTAACAAGAAATACTTCTTCTACCTCATCTTTGACCTTGAGATCTCTAATATTGGCTCTTTTCATAAATTCTCTCTTTTCCGAGCTTTGATCATAATTCAGCACTATCCAAGAGGCCACAAATATGGCATTTATATGTACAAATTATCATTATTTTCAAAAGGCACTTCAAATGAAAAAACTAAAGATTGGTATTAATGGATTAGGAAGAATTGGAAGATCTCTGATAAGAGAATATTTTAAGCGTCCTGAAGATTTCAATTTTGAAATTCATGCTGTTAACAATCCAGGAGAGCTAGATTCTTATATGCATCTACTTAAATATGACTCTGTTCACAGAGATTTAAATGGAAAGCTTGAATATTCTGAAAACTCTTTTTCAATAAATAATCATAAAATAAATTTTTACTCTGAAAGAGATCCTTCCAAGATTCCCTGGGAAAATGATTTAAATATAGTCGTTGACTCTACTGGTGTTTTCAGAGATCACAAAAGTCTATCAGCTCACATAAGAGGAAATATTAAAAAAGTTATTCTCTGTGCTCCAGGAAAAGAGATGGACGGAACATTTGTTTTTGGAATCAATCATAAAGATTTTGATAGTGAAAAACATCATATTGTTTCTAATGCAAGCTGTACGACAAATTGCCTCTCGCCTCTTGTTAAAATTGTAAATGATCATATTGGTATTGAAGAAGCTTTTATGACAACTATTCATGCTTATACTAATGATCAAAACTTATTAGATAATTCTCATAAGGATTTAAGAAGAGCTAGAGCTGCTGCTCTTTCAATGATTCCTACGACAACTGGTGCAGCTGTTGCCACTACTCAAGTTATCCCTGAGTTAAAAGGAAAGCTTAATGGATACGCTATCAGAGTACCTACTGCTGATGTTTCATTAGTAGATTTAACTGTATTTTTAAAGAAGGAAACGACAAAGGAAACTGTTAATGATCTCTTTCATAAAATGAGTCAAACTGAATACAAGGGTGTACTCGGGTTTACGACAGAGCCTTTAGTTTCTATTGATTTAACTGGAAGACCTGAATCATCTATAATTGATGCCGGGCTTACTATGATTAATGGGAAAACTTTAAAGTTAGTATCTTGGTATGATAATGAAATAGGCTTTTCAAATAGAGTTCTGGATCTTGCCAATTATATTGGAGACAAAACTTGGGCCTAAAAACTTTTGAAGAGATTGATCTTGAAGGCAAAAAAGTAATTGCACGATTTGACTTTAATGTTCCTATAAGAAACGGAGAAATTCTAGATTCTACAAGGATAGATTTTGCTCTTCCTACTATCAAAGCCTTATTAGAAAAAAATATTTCTAAATTAATAATGATGAGTCATCTCGGCAGACCGGATGGACAAATCAAACCAGAACTTAGCTTAGAACCAATTGCTACTTATCTAGCTGAGAAACTAGGTACAGAAGTCTATCTCTCGGAATCAGCTACGGATTCAGGAATAAAGACTCTGTTAAACTTAGGTCATATAAAAATAGTTCTTTTAGAAAACCTAAGATTTCATTCTGAGGAAACTAGTGGTGATAATGAATTTGCTCAAACTCTAGCTCAATATGCTGATATTTATATTAATGATGCTTTTGGCGTGAGTCACAGAAAGCACTCTTCTGTTTACCAAATCACTGAATACTTTAGACCTAATCAAAGATTTGCAGGACTGCTTCTTCAAAAAGAAATACTTGCACTTGAAAAGGTTATGAATAAACCAGAAAAACCATTTATTTGTGTTCTTGGTGGAGCAAAAGTTAAAGATAAAATTAAAACAATCGAAAAACTTTTAGTTAAAGCTGACAATTTACTTATTGGTGGTGCTATGGCTTATCCTTTCTTAAAAGCGAAAGGGTTTAAGGTTGGAAATTCTCTTTGCTCACATAAAGATGTAGAACTAGCTAAAACTATCTTACAAAGAGATAAAGGAAAAAAAATAATACTTCCTATAGATCACATCATTGCAAAAGAACCAAATGCTGAAGCTGAAACTTTAGATAATATCCAAATTCAAGATGGTTTTTCTGGTTTTGATATCGGCCCTAAAACAATAGATAAATATTCTGAAATTTTAAAATCTGGAAAAACCATATTTTGGAATGGCCCTATGGGACTTTTTGAGAATAAAAACTTTGCAAATGGAACAAATTCTATTGCTAAAATCATTTCTGAAACGAACTCTTTTAGTGTTGTTGGTGGTGGAGATTCTGTAAACGCTATCAATAAATCTGGATTTTCAGATCAAATCTCTCATGTCTCTACTGGTGGTGGAGCGAGTCTTGAATATATTGAAGAAGGATCTCTTCCAGCCGTACAAATTTTAAAGTATACTCACTAAATGAAAAATTATTGTTTTGGAAATTGGAAAATGAATCAATCTTTAGAAGAAGTGAAAGCTTTTTGTAAAGACTTTAACTTTCAGTCAGATTCCGTCATCACAGGTATAGCAGCTCAAGCTCATCACTTATCAGAACTTAAAGGAAAAAATTTTTTAGTTGGATCTCAAAATTGTTACTTTGAAAAAAAAGGAGCATTTACGGGAGAATTAAGTGCTACATCACTATCTGACTTTGGAGTAAACTTTACTCTTATTGGACATTCTGAAAGGCGTCACATTTTTAAAGAAAATAATGAAGTTTCTATTAAAAAAACTCAAACTGCTTTGGAAGAAAATTTAATCACTATTTTTTGCATTGGTGAAACCCTTAAGGATTTTGAAGAAAATAAAACTTTTGAAACTTTAGAAGCCCAACTGAATCCAGCACTTAATCAGCTTAAAACTTTAAAGAATTTTCATCAAAATTTTATTATTGCTTATGAGCCAGTTTGGGCCATTGGAACTGGTAAAGTTGCCACTGTAGAGATTATCTCTAAAACTACTGAATTCATCCATCAGCTAGCCCTTAAGCATGATTTAGAGCTTCCCGTATTGTACGGCGGCAGTGTTAAGGCACAAAATTGCGAGGATATTGCTAACATAGCTACTGTTCAAGGCGTCTTAGTTGGAGGAGCTAGCTTGTCCTCGGAGAACTTCACACCTATTTGCAACGCTTTTAACGCGGTGAGCTAGCCAAACTCTTCTAGACACCTTTCTTACTTCTTAGTATCAATAGATAAATATTTTTACGAGGTTTATAATGATCACTGGTTTAATTGTTCTTCATGTTATTTTATGTATTTTCATCACTGCTTTAGTTTTATTGCAATTTGGTAAAGGTGCAGAAGCAGGAGCGATGATGGGTGGTGGCGGAGCCTCTCAAAATGTTTTTACTACTTCAAACAGAGGTAACTTTTTTACTAAACTCACAACTGCTCTTTCGGTTGCATTTGTAGTTACTTCTCTTGCGCTAAGTTTATTAATGTCAAAAGGAAAAAATACTTCAGTAATAGATTCAGAAGGGCCTATTGCTCCTATTCTGAATCAGGATATAGAAGTTGAAACTCCAAAAGCTGATGCTACTCCTAGCACAACTGTACCAACAGCGGCACCGAAAGAATCTAATTAAGAATTAGAATCTATGTTTTCAAAAGATCAAACTCAACTCATAAGAGATGAATTCTCATCGATAAGTGCGACATATTTTAATACCGCTTACTTTGGCCCTTTGCCTAAAAGAACTCAAAAAAATATTCAAGAAAATATTACTAGAGCAGCTGATCCTTCTTTTTATAGCTTTGAAGATTGGATAAATATTCCTAATACAGCAAGAGAAAGCATTGCTAGACTTTTAGATTGCCCTAAAAAAAATATTTTTCATTCCTCATCAACAGGAGATGTTGTTTCGACTGTCGCTCAAACTTTAAAAGATAAACATCATATCGCTGTTATTAATGAAGAATACCCATCGAATGTTCTTCCATGGCATTTTCAAGAAAAATTAAATAATCATCAATTAACTATTCTTCCTAATCACAAAAATATTAACATTGAATATTTAGAAAAAAATCTTCCAAAAAACACAACAATATTAAATATTTCTCATGTTAGTTTCAAATCAGGCAGAAAAATTAATATTGAAGAAATTGGAAATTATTTAAAAGAAAAAAACATTTTATTTTTTCTTGATTCAACTCAAGCTTTAGGTGGAGTAAAAATTTCAAAAAAAGAACTCTCCTATATAGATCTTCTCGCGTGCTCTACCTATAAATGGTTACTTGCTCCTTATGGCTACGCTTTTGGATATCTCTCTAATAATTTACTTGAGCTTATGAAAACTAATACTACTAATTGGTTAAACTCTTGTAAGTTTATAGAGAGTAGAAGTTTAGTGGATTATACCGCTGATATAAGTGAGGCTGCTATAAAATACGATAGAGGCCAATCTCCCAACTTACTTGTAATGAATGCCTTGATTAGCTCCTTAGGTCTATTTCACGAATTAGGCTTAGAGAATATTCAGCTCTATAACGAGCACTTGTTGTCACACTTTCATGAAAATTTTGTCGCAAAGAATTTCGAATTAGAAGTTTCAAAAGATTTCCTTGCCAATATTGTCTCCTTGAAGTCAAATGCAGATGACTTAGATGATAGAGTTCAATCTCTTCGAAAACACAATATTGATGTAAGTGTTCGAGAAGGAAGCTTAAGAATATCTTTTCATTTCTTTAACACTCTTGATCAAGTCAATTTATTATTAAAACATTTATAACTTAAGTCTTTTCACATATAGGAGGAAATTATGGAAAATGCTGCATCAGAAACAGTTGCTAATATCACAGGACCATTAGCTGGTCTTTATGACAAAGCTCTAGACTTTGCATTCACTTTTGGCCCAAAACTTATTGGCGCTTTAGTCGTTTGGTGGATAGGAAAGTTTATCGTTAATAAGATTGTTGGACTAGCTGGAAAGCAAATTGATAAATCAAAAGTTGACTCAACTTTAGCTCCGTTTATTAAAAATATGATTAAGTATACTTTACTTACTCTTCTAGGATTAAGTGTTGTTGGAATCTTAGGGGTTGAAACGACTTCTTTTGCAGCAATTATCGCTGCTGCAGGTTTAGCAGTTGGTATGGCACTTCAAGGATCACTAGGAAACTTTGCAGGTGGTGTATTACTTCTAATCTTTAGACCAATTAGTGTTGGTGATGTTATTAAAGCTCAAGGTTTTGAGGGACAAGTTGAAGAAATTCTTCTTTTCGTCACAAGACTTAAGACTTTAGATAATAGAACAATCTTTATCCCCAATGGACCTCTTGCTGGTGGACCAATTGAGAATTACTCACGAGAAGAGTGGAGAAGAGTAGATATGGACTTTAAAGTTGGCGCAGGACAAGATGTTGATGCTGCGAGAAAAGCAATGTTAACAGCTCTAAATGGTGTTAATGGTGTAGCAAGTTCACCTGCTGCAAGTGTTGCTGTTACAGGCTTAACTGAATACGCTACTCAACTTCAAGCAAGACCTTATTGTAAGCCAGGTGATTACTATAATGTTTGGGTTGATTGCCAAGAAGCAGTTAAAAAAGCTTTAGTTGCTAATAATATTCAAGGGCCAGTTCCTAGCCAAAATTTATTCATGCATAATAAGTAATTTTTTTTTAGAAGCAGACTGTCATGGTCTGCTTCTTTTCTTTTATCATCCTTCACATTAATCTATATTCAAAATTTTTCTAGGAGGGAAAATGAACATAGATATTTCACATTACATGACACTCATTACAAGCATGGCAGTACAATATCTCCCAAAGATTGCTGGTGCAATTGTTGTTTGGATTATTGGATCATGGATAATTAAAAGAATTGTAAATTTTGTAGGCAAAAGATTTGATAGTTCAGCTGCAATCGATGAGACACTTGCTCCATTTTTTAAAAATATGATTAATATGCTTTTAAAAGTTTTATTAGCACTTTCTGTTATTGGAATTTTGGGAGTAGAAACAACGTCTTTTGCTGCTATTATTGCTGCTGCAGGTTTAGCAGTTGGTATGGCCCTTCAAGGTTCTCTTGGGAATTTTGCTGGTGGTGTTTTGCTTTTAATTTTTAGACCCTTTAATGTTGGAGATTATATTAAGGCTCAAGATCAAGAAGGAGTTGTTGAGAAAATACAATTATTTGTTACAGTTCTAAGAACACTTGATAATAGAATTGTTTACCTTCCAAACGGACCTCTTGCTAATGGAGCAATGGAAAATTTAACTGAAGCTGAGACAAGAAGAGTAGATATGACTTTTGGAATTGGTTATAGCGATGATATTGATAAGGCAAGATCAGCATTTAAAGATGTTCTCGCTAGTATTCCAGAAGTTCTTAAAAGTCCTGCTGCCGATATAATCGTTACTGAACTTGCAGATAATTCTGTAAATTTTCAAGTAAGGCCATGGGTTAAGCCAGAACATTACTGGGGGGTTTATGCTGAAACTCATGAAAAAGTTAAAAAGAAATTAGATGAAGTAGGAATCTCTATTCCATTTCCTCAGCAAGATGTTTATATGCATCAAGTTTCTGCTAAATCTTAATTTGAAAATTTTGTTCAAATACTTACTTATAATTTGGTAAGTATTTGAACTTTATTCTGCTTTCCTTCTTAAGATCTAAAGTCTGTAAATGGGATAATAATAAAGAAGAAGGAAAGTAAATAATATCTCCAAGTGAGATTTCATCTTTTTCATTAATATCTCTAATTAAAGAAAAATTTTTACAATCGATGATAGAGAGACACATTTCATCAAATGTTAGACCTTCGGGCGCTATCAAATAAGCATCTATAAGATGTCCTTCAAAAGAAAAAGGCCTACCTAGTAAATCTTCTGATTTTAGAAAAAAAGATGATGTTAATAATAAAATTAAAAATATTTTTTTCATATTACTCTCTTTTTAATCCTGAAATATAGACTTCAGCACGCCTATTTTTATAAAGCCCAAACTCATCTGACTCTTTACTATCTAAATCAAGTTCCCCATAAGCTCGTACTCGAATAATTCGTTCTGGTACTTTGTGTAGTATAAGTAAATTTTTAATCCTTCTAGCTCTTTCTTGTGAAAGCAATGTATTACTGTTTAACTCACCTCTTGAGTCAGTATGGCCTTCGATGGTAATCTCTGTAATTTTATTTAAATGTTTTAGTACAAGCGAAGCAAAACCTACGAGTTCTCTAGATGACTGAGAACTTAAATAACTATGCTTCGTCTCAAAATTCACAAGTACTTCTTTCTTCTTTAATTCTCTATACGGTAATGAACTAATATCCCTAAAACTTTTTGATCTATCTAGTTCAGAGTTCACAGCTATAAAGTTTTTTTGTGATTTTTCTTGATAGGCTTCTAATCCATGACTCTCTCTTGCTCCTAAACCAAAGCTAAGCCCTGCAAAGTAACGAGTGTCATTATTATAAGTTTCTCCTAAAGTTCCCTCTAGCCCAAGTCCAGCATAAACTCTGATAGTATTTGAAACTTGATAAGCTCCACCAAGAGTTATTTCAATAGGATTCTGTCCGTCATTAAAAGGAAATGCCTGGAATCCTTTAAATTCAAATGATGCTGTAAAATTTTTAAAAACTTCATAACCTATTCCTAACCCTAACTCTGCTCTTTGTTTTGTTTCAAACTCTTCAAACAAAGCAGAAATTTTAAGTCTTGAATCCGGTGCATATTTAAAACCTAGATTTCCATAAAATCGCCACTTATGGTCAGCTCCAAAATATTTCGTCCATGCCGCATATAAAGCATAGCTCATTTCAGCATCAGTATTAAAAGCTTCTTCACTTCCTGTAGGTAAGCTGAGTTTAGGAATAAGTGTCCAGTTCCATCCTCCTGCGTAGTCTCCAAGCTTATATTTAGCCATTAAAACAATATCTCCAAGAGAGCTAGATTCTTGTGAAAAAGGATCACTCAAAATATTATTATTGAGTTGCCCTGGAATATAAGGCTTGGAAGTAACTTGATCAAAAGGAACATTCGCTCCAATGTATAAATTCTTACTAAAAAAATAACCAGTAGTTAGTTGATATCTCGTAAAATCCTTTATCACTTCTGTAAGTCTAATATCTTTATCACCATCGATAAGAATATAAGGACTCTCCACATACTCATAACCTAAACTTAGATGAAATTTATTATCCCTTCCAAGTCCTTTGTAAGAGTCAATACCATCATGAATGGTAAGTGAGCCTGTTGAATGTGGTAACTGCGAACGATTAAAATTACTTTGCTGAGAAAAACTCAGCAAAGGAAAAATAATCAATGCAATTTTACTTAAATCCATAAATAATTGTTTCATCATAGCGTCCTGCTGCAGTGTTAGTGTCTGGTTGATACCAAACTGAAAATCTATCCGTAATTCCTATTCCCTCAAAGACTGTTCCTGCTGGAACATTTTCAAGGTAATACTTATAAGGGCTTTGTAATGAGAATGGCCCTGTTCCAGTTCTTGCTAATTGAAAAACTGCTACTGTCCCATCTGGTCTAATCATTTTGATATTTGCATCAGTGGTACTGGCAAATGCAACATAGTCCGCTAAAACGTTTATACCGTATCTTCTTTGCATTAAAGAAATTGGTGCAAATGGTGCTGAGTTAAATCCATTACTATCAGCTGTATTGTTTCCAGTAAGCCCATCAATACCTTCAACATATACTGCTTCGCTTCTAAATAAAGATGTTGGTGAACCTTGTGCTGTCACGACCGTATAAGCATTATCGCTTACTGTTGCTGTTTGAGTAACTCCATTAGAATGATGGATTGTAGTTGTATTTCCTGGAGAAACCGAAGCTAAATACCCTGAGTTTGATGGATATCCTAATAGTCTATTCTTCTTAGGAAGTGCTGGCATATCATCATAACAACAATTCGAACCATTGGCAGGTCCTACAGTTGTTGCCGCAACAAATCCGTTCGATTCGATTCTATAAGAACCATCACTTGGATCACTAAAAGTTAAAACAAATGGTACGTTTGCAGTTACTCCTAGTGCTGATGCATGAGTAGTTGCTCCTTCTCTTACAAAAACATCTATACCACTTTCAAATGGCCATACAAAAATCTTTTTAGTATTTGATCTTGCACTATTATAAAGTAATTCTTTTTCTGCCCATAATGGAGAAACCCATGGTGGATTTCCATTGTTTCCAGAATGATTATTTGCTGTACCTATTCTACCAGCACAAAAGACTGGTGCCGTAGACTTTAGTATTCTCTCATCAAAACAACCTGCTGCTACAGGTGGAGTATAATCACTACAAAATCTAAATGTTTGTCCTTGATTTAAACTTGCAATAAGTGTTCCCGGTCCAGTGACACTTGAGTGTAAAAATAAATCTGTTCCATCTTCTAAGGCAACACATTGAGAATCAATTGCTTCAGATAAATTAATAAGAATATATTCATTGTCATCAAAGAATGGAAGATTAGGCTTTGTATTAGCAGTATCAATATTAGACCAAGGCCCATATAAACCATTGTAAGCTCTTACTCTAAATTCATATGATTCATTAAAATCTAAACCAGTAACAAGATAAAGTGGATCGGTAGAAGTTCCATCTACAACCGGTGTCCATGAAGAATCACTGATTTTTTTATACTCCATAAAATAATCTAAGATCACACAACCATTGTCGTAAGGATGATTCCAAAATAAATCAACAGACGTTTGAGAAGGTGTTCCTGTATATAAATCAGTAATTTGATCAGGAGGTAAACATGCAAAGTCTACAATATTATCTGTACTCGTACTTGCTATACTATTATTCCCTGCAAAATCTTGAACAGCTGCTGCTGGTATTTCTAATTCGACTAGCCCGCCAACATCTGGATCTGTAAGAAGAACAGAGAAGTTTGTATCATCACCACTATTATTAATTGTTATAGTAGAGAAAGTTACTACTGCTCCTGCTCCATTTAAAATATCAACATTCGTAAAAGTTGCGGGATCAATAGGCTCACTGAACACAACATCGTAAACGATAGGTAATGCTTTAGCTGGATCTAATTGAGTTGAAGCTTGATTGATAGCAACACTTGGAGCGATTGTATCTAAAGTATAATCTAAACCTATTGGAGTACATGTACTTACATTTCCAATCGCATCCATTACACGAACATAATATACTTTTTGTCCATCAGCTGAACCATCAGTTAAGTAACTAATATCTGTAACAGAAACTCCTCCACTTGCAATCGTTTGTGGTGAACCTTGTGAGCTTACACATGTATTATCATCATAAATCTGAACACTTCCACCATCTTCTACAGCTGCACCTGTTAAATCAATTTGTGGAGTGCCTACCTGAGAGATAGATCCATCTAATGGATTAACTAAAGTCCAAGTCCAAGATAAAATTTCAGGAGAAGTTGGAGCAAGGTTATCAAAGTAAACAGCATCCGTATTTGGTATAGGAGTTGCTGTTGCCGGGAAAGGATCACTTGTGTTTCCAGTTGGATCTTCTACCGCAGCTGCTAATAACCTTGGTCTAATATAACCATCACCTGCCACTGCTGAAGCAGCTATAATGAAGTTAATATTATCACCAGTATTCGTTACACTCCATACACCTGTCGTTACACTAGGATCATTATCATTATCATCAACATCTGATCCTACAAAAGTACTAGGATTAATTTCTTCGCTGAACTGAACTTCAAAAAAGACAGGTTCAGAGTTTGTTGGGCTTGCCTGTGTTGCCAATTTATTAATAGAAAGAATTGTAGGTTTTGCTGTATCAATAACCATGTCATAGGCAGCACCTAGAGTTGTATTTCCTACATCATCTGTAGAAATAGGAGTTACTGGATAAGTTCCATCACTCAAAGGTGTTGTTAAAGTAATTGTTACAGGTGAACTTGTACAAGCTTGAGCTACTGCTGGGAATGGATCTGGAGTATAACCAGGAATACTTACCTGAACAGTACTTCCTACTTCACAATTCACCTGAATATCAGGTGTTGTATCAGCGGTAAAGTCAGGACTAATCACAACCGGTACACTTGGTGGCGTTCCATCGTACTCAGCTGATGCAAAAACAGTTTGAACAAGATTAGTATTTCCCGCTAAGTCATCTACTACACCTGCTGCTAAAAATGGAGTAATAATCCCATCACTAGTTATCGCATTTAAACTTAATGTAAAAGTTTGTCCATCACCTGAATCTACTATTGTCCAAGACCCTCCACCTAAAGGATTTGTTGTCTCATTATTAGTAATATCTCCAGCTGAAGCACTAAAAGTTGTTGCATTTATTGGCTCTGAAAAAACAATCTCAAAAATAATAGGCTGAGTATTTGTTTTAAAAGGCGTTGCACTTGGTGAGATATTTGTAATAGATGCAATACTTAATGGAGTTTGATCATGAACCATTGTAAACGGAGCACTAAAACTTTGATTTCCAAAACTATCACTTGCTATGGCCGTCACTGAATAACTTGTATCAGGTGTTGGCAATGCTGAAGGTAAAGGAATAGTCACACTGCCTGTTGAACAAGTTGGTGCAGTTCCAAGAGCTGGAAATTCAACTCCTGCGTTATATCCTGCAATCTTAGCTTGAACGATAGATCCAATATCACAATTAATTGTAAGAGTAGGAGTTAAAGAATTTGTATATGCTGGATCAATAACAACAGGCGTTCCTGGAGCTGTTCCATCATAATTAACAACATTTGTATTAGGTCCAACAGTTACTGTTCCCAGTGTATTTCCAGCAGGGTCAGCAATTGCTCCTGCTATCATCGGTTCAACAGTTCCATCCGCAGATAAACCATTCACTGAAATTGTAAAAGTTGTATTATCACCACTATTTGCAATACTCCATACACCACTTCCAGCTGTACTTGCCGAATCATTTATATTAGCAAGAGTAAAAGTTGTTGGATCAATTGCTTCATCAAAAATTACTTCAAAAAAGATTGGTAATGCATTTGTACTAGAAGGCTGACTTGTTAATCTCTGAAGACTAATAATATTAGGACCTGCATTATCATAAGTTACATCAAAAGCGGCACCAGAGATTGAATTCCCAACAGCATCACTCGCTGTAGGTGTTACTGTATAAACTCCAACTGCAGGAAAAGTAAGTGGCACACTCAATGGACTTGCTGTACAAGTTCCAGCACTTACTGGACTTGATGGGTATCCAGAGATAGCTAAAGATATTTCTGAACCTATGTCACAAGCTACTAATACATTGGTACTTGCTACATTTGTAAATGCAGGCCCTGTTACAACAGGTATTCCTGGTGGAATATTATCATATTCAACAACCCCGTCTCCTGTTGGAGTACTTGCTACTAAATCATTAGCTGCTTTATCTTGAATAACAGCAGGTGCTACTTGGATTGATGGTTCAACAAATCCTGAACCAGTCAGTGCACTTACTGAAATTGTAAAAGTTTGATCATCTCCACTATTGGTAACTGTCCACACTCCTCCTGCTGCAGGAGTTGCATTAACATTTGAAATAGTTGAACCAGTAAAAGTTGTCGCATCAATTGGTTCAGAGAAAACAACTTCAAAAAATATTGGAAGTGAACCTGTCGGATCAGCTCCTAGTTGATTAATAGAAGCAACACTTGGTGCAACTCTATCTAAAGTTAAATTAAAAACAATCCCTATATTCTGGTTTCCAACTGCATCTGTTGCTATAGGAGTGATTGGATAAACTCCATCAGCTCCACCTGGAAGAGGAACGTTAGGTACTGTGACTACACCACTTGCTGGACAAACTATTCCTACCGCTGGGTAAGGATCAGGTGTCATAGCAGGAATTGAAACTTGAATATCAGCTCCCGGATCACAATTCACAATCATATCTGGTGTTGGGTCTTGAGTATATAAAGGTCCAGCGATAACTGGTTGTCCTGGAGCAATAGCATCATAATACATCTCATCAGCATCCTGACAATCAGCTACCGTACTACCTGTATTTGCATTCGTATAAACAGTGTTAGCGTTTGCTGCTGGATCTAAAATTCCAGCTGCCAATACTTCTGGTCTTATACAACCTTGAGCAGTTAAGGCAACAACTGAAGCTGTAAATGTTTTATCATCTCCACTATTTGCTATTGTCCAAATTCCTCCACCAGGCCCAGTATTTAAAATGTCTGATCCATCAAAAGATGAAGGATCTATTTTTTCATCAAACTCAATCTTAAAAAAGATAGGAGTTTGGTTAGTAGAGTTATTAGGATCAGACTGTCCCGCTAACTGTTCTACAAGAATAATATTTGGTCCAACTGTATCAACGACTAAGTTTTGTTGAGCACCTGGAGTTTGATTTCCTACTGTATCACTTGCAATAGGAGTTATTGGATACGTTCCATCTAATCCACCACCAGGCAAAGGAACCGCTGGCAAAGTAACACTTCCTGAAGCAGGACATAAAACGCCTACAGCTGGGTATGGATCAGGAGAAATACCTGTGGTACTAATTTGAATTAAAGAACCAGGCTCGCATGAAATATCAATATCTGGAGTTGAATCTTGAGTGAAAAATGGAGCTACAAATACTGGTGCAGCTGGAGCTGTTCCATCATAAATAATATCATTATTTAAAGTTGTAGCAGTCACTGAACCATCAGCAATTGTTGCTAATCCATTCGCATCATTTACTCCTCCCAGAGGAACATCTATTTGAATAACTCCATCTGAAGTTACTGCACTTACTTGAACTGTAAAATTTGTATTGTCTCCACCATTTAAAATAGAAACAAAACCTCCATTAACATATGGAAATCCACTTGAATGAGCAGGATCAGAGCTATCAAAAAGCTTTATATCTGCACTTGTAAAAGTTGCAGGATCAATTGGTTCATTAAAAGTTACTTGAAACACTGCCGGTAAATTTGAAGTCATGTCATTACTATCACTTATTGAAATTTGATCTAGAATCACTACTTCAGGAGGAGTGATATCTGAAACAGTGACATTCATTGTCGCAACTGAACAGTTAGAAAAAGTATCACATATTCGGTATTCACAATAACCACTACCTGCAAAGTTTAAATCAGGATCAAATAAAAGCTCACTTGGAGCTGCCGTGGAAACACTTCCTGCTGTAGCTGGGTGTATTGAACACGTTCCACCAAATGAGTTTCCAGTTAAACTAATAGATGTAGGATCTAAGTTTCCTTCATTATCTACATCATCATCACTCGTTGCTGGCGTACCGTTTGTAACGACATCATGGGTCACAGGTGTATTTTGATTTGTTGATGCAAGATCATCTAAAGCAACAGGAGCAATGGTATCAAAAACTTGAACTTTTAATAAAGCTGTTGAGCAGTTAGCATCTAAATCACAAATCTGGTATTCACAACTTCCATTTCCTACAAAGTTTGTACTTGGAGTAAAAACAATAAAAGGAACTGATGGGCTAATTGCACACGTTCCTCCTACAGCTGGAGTTGCAGTTAAAGTTATAGAACTAGTATCCAGTCTATTTTCTGGATCAATATCATTTAAAGAAACATTTACTGGTGATGTTGCGACATTTGTATCAGTACTTGCAAGATCATCTGCAGCTAGAGGAGCTTGTCCATCAATAACTGTAATTTCAAAAATACTTTGAGCACAATTTCCTGATGTATCACAAATTTGATAAGTACAACTTCCTAAACCAACAAAACCAACATTAGGTACAAATTGTATATTAGGAGATCCTACTGGAACAACTTGGCATGTTCCTCCTACTGAAGCTAATGAAGTTACACTTGTAAGATCTAAGTTTCCAGCAGGGTCAGTATCTAATCCACTAGACCAACCTGGCGTTACTGCTGCTACTGGATCATTCACTACGTTTATAGTAGCTGTTGGCCCTCCTGAAGCAATAAGAGCGGTATCTTTAGTTGGTACGGGAACAGTTATATCTGGGATAATATAGGATGCGTTCGCTGAATCACAGTTTCCTTCAAAATCACAAATCTGATAAACGCAAATAGCTGTCCCGAAATAGTTTAAATTTGGACTAAATGTTATATTACTTGGCCCAGGTCCTATAGCACATGTCCCTTCTGTTGAAGGGTTTGCATTAGTAATAATACTTAAAGAAGATAAATCAATATCCTGAATTCCATCAGGATCAGAATCATTCTGAAGAACGTTTAAGGAAGCATCAAAGTTTTGTGTTCCTAAAATCACATCATCATTCGCTTCGATTGGACTTCCTGAAGCAACATTAAAAGTAACTACTGCGCTTGAACATTGAGCAAGAGCATCACAAATTTCATAAGAGCAACTTGAACTCCCAGAAAAACCAGGAGTTGGTGCAAATTGAATAAAAGTTGTAGCACCAAAACCTAAACTACACGTTCCATCTGCACTTGGTGCAGGAGTTATAATAGATAAAGTTGAAGGATCAATTCCTGAACCAAGGTCACTATCATTAGATAAAACAGTATAAGGAACAACTGATTGTCCATAAGTAGCTGCTGGTGTTGAGTCATTTACTGCTATTGGTGGACCTGTATCAAGAACAACATCATAATCATCAGTAGAAACGACTCCATTAGGATTATTTTGTGTTACTAAAATAGATTTCAATCCATCAGGAGCTGTAAGTATAACTGTAGTTGAAAACATTCCAAGTTGATCACAGACTGCACTAATAGGAGAACCACTAACAGGGCCAGAAAAACTTAAATTTGCACCTGGCTCACATTTACCTGTTAAAGGAACAACTGTTGAGGCTGATAATTCTATTAACGAATCATCATATTCAACTGGATCATAAGGCCCTAGAAACTCTGAGCGTTGGCCACAACTAATAATGAATAACAGTGATAAGATTAGTACCTTCAAAAGTATTTCTCCAAATGTTTTGTTTAAGCTTAAAAAAAGCCCTATTTAATCTTACCTGAGGTCTTTAGCACTAATTTTAAAGCAGCAAAATTAACCTATTGAAGAAACTAATTTTTTTCATAATCTAAAGATGACAAAAATAATTGCCGATTATCGGGAATAAAGAAAATAGACCTAATCTCATATCATGGCATAGAGATGTAAGAAAAGTGTCGAACTATTGGCGTTTTAATTTTTTGTCTAATTTAAATCTAGAAATTTAAAAAATTAACTGATTCAATTTTATTAATAACACTTTTAACTCAATTCATTCACAGGAGGAATTATGAGTAGAAAATTTATGGCAGAGATGTTTGGAACATTCTGGCTAGTATTTGGTGGTTGTGGGAGTGCTCTTTATGCAGCTGCTCACGCAAGTGGAAATGGAATCGGATTCTTAGGTGTATCTTTTGCATTCGGTTTAACGGTTTTAACTATGGCCTATGCAATTGGACACATCTCAGGATGTCATCTAAATCCAGCTGTATCGGTTGGTTTATGTGTAGGAGGAAGATTTTCTTCTAAAGATTTACTTCCATACATTGTTGCTCAATGTATGGGTGCATGTATTGCTGGTTTTTGTCTTTGGACAATTGCAAGCGGTGCTCCAGGATTCTCTATTGATCCTAACGCTGCAGGAACATTTGCAACTAATGGATTTGGATCTATGTCTCCAACAGGTTATACAATGATGGCATGTTTTGTTGCTGAAGTTGTACTTACTGCATTCTTCTTATTTGTAATTATGGGTTCTACTAGCAAAAATGCTCCTGCTGGTTTTGCTCCAATCGCAATTGGACTTTGCCTAACTCTTATTCACTTAATCAGTATTCCTATTACAAACACTTCAGTTAACCCTGCAAGAAGTTTAGGTGTTGCTCTTTTTGGTGGATCTGCAGCTATGAGCCAAGTATGGTTTTTCTGGGTTGCCCCAATTCTTGGCGCAGTTCTAGGAGCCATGGCTTATAGGTTTTGTGCGAGTGGAACTTTTGCTAGTAATAGCAAAACAGCTGCTGCCTAATTACAACGCAACGCATTTAGAGAAATTTTAGACCCTGCTGAATAGCAGGGTTTTTTATTGACTCTTGAGAGTCATTTATGACATTATTGAGTCAGCTTTAACAACAGGTGTTACATATGACTCAAATTTCAAAGAAAGCTCTTATTATTGATGATGAAAGATTAGCCTTAGAGTTTTACTCAGAAGTACTAAGTTCTCGTCAATTCGAAGTAATAAAGTATTCGTGCCCCAAGAAATTACTAACTGATATGAAGAATGGCCTCCATTCTCTTGATATTGTCTTAGTTGATTACAACCTACCAGAAATCAAAGGTAACGATCTTTTAAAATCTATTCAGGAGTATACTCAAGCTCCTATCTTAATCTTTACTTCCGAGTCAGATTTATCTCAGGCAGTTGAAGTAATTAGACTTGGAGCTTTTGATTATATAGAGAAAAACTTTTCAGATACAAACAAACTCTTAGTTTCTATAGAAAAAGCTATGCAACATGGAAACTTAAAAGTTGAAAATACTCAGCTTAAAAAGAAGATAGAACTCAATAACAACGACTTCACTTTTTTAAAATCACAAAACCCTTATATGAATAAAGTCATATACACAGCGGAGAAAGTTGCATCAACCAACGTCCCTGCTCTTATTCTTGGCGAAAAGGGTTCAGGAAAAGACTCGCTTGCTAAATATATTTTCAAACTAAGTAATCATAGCAACCAAAGCTTTACTCAGATTAACTGTGCAGCAATCCCTCACTCTCTTATGAAAAAAGAGATTCTTGGAGATCAGACTACCCCAAGTCTTTTATCAAGAAATGCAGGGAATACTATCTATCTTGACGAAATCTCATATTTACCAATTGAAATCCAACATCACTTTGTAAATGAATATGAAAAACTTGGTGAAAATCCAAACCTAAGATTAATTGCAAGTTCCTCTAAGGAGATAAGTAATTTAGTACGAGAAGGGCTTTTCTTAGAAAAACTTTTTTATAAATTATCTATCGTCACTCTTAGCATTCCACCATTAAGACACAGAAAAGAAGATATTCTCGATCAAGCAAATTACTTTTTAAGCCTTGCCAATAAAAAATATCAAAAAGATATCAAAGGCTTTACAGAATCAGCTATTTATAATCTTTTAAATTCAAAGCTCAATGGGAACACTAGAGATCTTCAACATATTATCGAGAGATCAGTAATTTTATGTGAGAATGAAAAGATAGATGACAAAATTATCGTACCTACTGTTAACAATGAAGTCTCAAGTAATCATATTTTTCATTCAAAATTTCAAGCAAATCTTAATCTAAAAGAAATTGAAAAAGAATATACTAAATTTGTAATTAACTTCCATCAAGGTGATCTCGTAAAGGCTGCTAAAACTTTAGATGTTAGTAAAAGAACCATATATAGAAAGATACAATCAAACGAAAGTAATTACATAAATCATATGTAGTTAATTTTCACAAAGGAATAGTGATGAACGAAATCGAAAGAATGGAAAAAATAAGAGAATTGCTCGTTGGTGAGCAACTTCATCAAATTGATCAAACATTCAATGAAGTGAATCATAGATTTGATAAATCCCAAACAACCTTGAAGCAAACCCAAGGTGAACTTCAAGATGAAATAGAAAATCTTAGAAAAGAATTAACTCACTTAATAGAAAAAAACACCTCATCTTTAAAAGAAGAGATGAAGATAGCACTTACAGAACTTCATCATAATAAAACTGATCGTGAAGAATTAGCACATTACTTTGAAGTTATTGCTAAATCTTTAAGAAGTAACGAAAACACTAAACCTGAGTTTTTGAGCTAATGATGAATCAAGAAGAACATTCTTCATTTAATGCTCTTTCAGAGCTAAAAGGATATCTTCTATCTGAAGAAATCAACTCTTTAGAAAAAATAGAGGAGAATATTTCTGATAAGATTTATATTAAAGAAGCAGTTAGTAATGTCATACTCGAAGCAAGGGAAAACCCTTCATCTGAAGAAACTAAAGCTCTTTTAAATTTAATACCACTCGGACTAAAGAAACATGTTAAAGACGATCCAGAGAAAGCTATTGATACTCTTTTTCCTATTTTAGGGCCAATAGTAAGCAAGTATGTGTCTGAAGCTCTTGCAGATTCCCTGGATTCAATAAATGATAAAATTGAAAATCAAATCCCTATTGAAAGTATCAATCTGAAAATCAAATCTTTTCTACTAAGAGTTCCTGAAGAAGAACTCATCATATCTAAAATTAGAAATTTAAAGCCTAAAGCTTTTATGGTCATTGAAAAAGAAACAGGACTAATAAAATATCAAAAAATTGATTCTGATGAGCTAAAAGTTAATCCTGATTTGTTTGCTGGTCTAATTACAGCCCTACAAGATTTTTCTAAAGACTGTATTAATAACCAAGATACTAAGATTGATCAAATCGAATATGGAGACTTTCAAATTCTTCTTGAGCAATGTGGTAGCTCGTACTTTGCAATTGTGACTAGTGGTAAAATTCGTTTAGACTTCAAGAGAAAGTTTCGTAAGATCCTAGCAAGTATTCTTTCAAAATATCCGAATTTTATAGCTGAGTTTGATAATCCTCAATCAAATGTCCATGAAGAATGCTCTTCGCTTTTTTTAAAGCTAAAAGAAAACGCGGAAGCTCCCAGAAAAATATCTTTCACAAAAAAAGCTTTCATGGGGTTAATATTACTTCTGCTTTTATTTTTCCCTGTAAAAAAAGTGTGGGGGGATTGGGTACAAGAAAAATATAATAATGTTTATCAAAAATTACACTTCGCTGAAAGCTACCCTTTAAGTTTTTCTAAATCTCCTTGGGGAGCTGTAAACATTGAAGGAGAATTTTTTACAAAAAACCAACAAGCAATCACGAAGAGATTACTTACTACAAAATTTAAGAGTGATGATTTTAAATTTATGACCTCATCAAAAGCGAAACTTGTAATAAACTCTGTTGAGCATAGAGTTAAGACAATACTGCTTCTTGTAAATTCAAAGAATGTGCAAACAAATTACAGAGTGACATCTAAAGGTATAGAAATATCTACTTATAATTTTAAAAAATCAGAAATTGATAAAATTCAAGAACTAATAAAGCATTACCAAATTGCAAAATATATTACTTTGAAATAATTTGAACCTTTAAATTATCTCCTTCTTTTTTTGCAAAAAAATCATAATCATCAATAAAAAGAATCAATAATTCATACAAAAAAACTTCTGTGTCCTCATAAATAGATATAAATGGTTCAAAAAAAGTTGATTCTAAATCAAACATAGTATTTATATTCTTAAAAATCAGTTCATTTTCTAGTTTTTGATAATTTTCTTTTTTTATGGGTTCACAAAATTTATTAATCTCCTCAGATAATGATTTTCTTTCCAAATAAGAGAAATCGAGTGAAGAACTAACCTTTCTAAGTTCATTTAAACATTCTTGAATTTTATCTTTAAATTTACCTGATTTAGAGTTTAGCTCAATAAATCCAGTCAATGCTCTTAGTATATTCTTATTTTTATGATTAATTTTTTGTATTAAATACTCTTTAGAAAGTTCAATTTTTTTCATTTTCACCTATTTAGTATACATTTAGCGAATGAAGATATCTAAAAAAATATGCTTAATTGGAGATGAAAGCGTCGGCAAGACTAGCATTTCGATGAGATTTGCGGATGATCAATTTAGCGAGTCATATAAGGCTACAATTGGAGTGAAATTGTTTCAAAGAGAACTCAAAATTGATGAAACATCTGTAAATATGATTGTCTGGGATATTCAAGGAGGCAAAGAACTCATATCTTCTCCTCAACAATATTACAGAGCAGCTCATGGACTTATTTTTGTTTGCGATATCTCAAATCCTGAAAGTATTGAAAATATTTCTTTTTACCAAAATATTGTAAAAAAGAAATACCCTACTACTCAGAAAATATTATTACTAAATAAGACAGATCTCATAAACTTTTCGAAGCAAGAAGAACAGGCCTTTGAGAGGTACAAGGAATCTTTTGATCTAATTTTCAAAACATCTGCCAAGAACGACATTGGGATTACTACTGCTTTTACAAGTCTGGCAAGTAGGTTTATTTCATGAACCTACTTCTCATAGAAGACAATGATCTAGATATTGAGATATTTAACCTTGCCCTGGATCAGGTTATAAATGATTTTAATATTGAGATTAATATTACCTACATAACGTCTTTAATTCAGATAAACTCTTTTCTAAAAGATTCTAATGCTCAATTCGATGTTATTTTATCTGATATGAATCTTCCTGGTACAAATGGTATAGATGTCATGAAAAAATTCAAACAAAGCAAGTTTAAAAATATTCCTTATGTTTTTTTCACAAGCTCTCTTTATGAAAAAGAAGTAGAAGTTGCTTACCTCGAAGGAGCTTCTGATTACATAATCAAGCCTGAGAGTTTTTTAGATAACTGTAAACTTTTAAAAAAAATCTATGATGTCTATGAAAAATAATAAAAAAACTTTTAATCTTGAAAATTTTAACTTTGATGGCTGGTGGATATATGAACCTGAAAATAAAAATGAGTTCTTCTTAGCTCCACACTTAAAAGATATGATGGGCCTTGCTAACCAAACTGTTCCTTATCAGCTACATTGGTTTTTAGAAAAAATTCATCCTGACGATCAACCAATTTTTTTAAAAGCAATCGAATCTAACTCAAAAGAAAAACACACTATTGAATATCGAATACTACTTAAAGAGAATCAATATCTCTGGGTTATGTGTCGAATTCACAGGGAAGAACATCGTATCTCAGGAATTCAAACAGATATTACCAAACAAAAAGAATTGCAATTACAACTACTAAGATCAAATAAAGAGCTTGAACAATTCGCCTATGTTACATCTCACGACTTACAGTCTCCGATTAGACATATCTGGACTTTTTCTGATCTTGCGAAAAAATATGTCAAAGATCAAAAAATCAAAGAAGCAGAGGAAAGTATTGATAAAGTCATTAAAACTTGTGCGCACATTAAAAACTTAGTCCAAGATCTTTTAACTTACTCTAGACTAGGAAGAGATGAGTTACACTTTTCCGTTGTTAACCCAGAAGACAGTATTAACATTGCCCTTGATATACTAAGTGAAGAAATAAATATGAAATCGGCAAAAATATCAATAGAAAATATACCTAAAAGCATAAATGCAAATCCTGAATACTTTATTGATATTTTTGTAAACTTGATTAGTAATTCACTGAAATATTCAAAAAAAGATATTATCCCTAAAATTAAAATTGATTGTGTCAAAAGAATGGGGAAATATCATTTTTCTGTTCAGGACAATGGCATTGGTATTGCCGCACAAGAACGAGAAATTATTTTTAATATTTTCAAAAGATCTCCTTCGAAAAAAAATAATTTAATAAAGGGTTCTGGAATTGGTCTTTCCACTGTAAAGAAAATTGTAGAAATGCATGGAGGAGAAATCAGAGTTGACTCAGAACTTGGCAAAGGTAGTACTTTCACCTTCACATTACTTTAAAAATTTTAAAACATCCTTAATAGAGTAAGGTTTTCCTAAGTGGCCATCAAAATATTTAAGATAATTATCTTCTGGCCCATAACTTTCTGCAGTTAATAAAATTATCTCCCCCTTAAAAGATGGAATTTCTGTACGTATTCTTTTAGTAGTTTCTATCCCATCAATATCAGGCATTCGCAAGTCCATAAAAATTATGTCATACATAGGATTTTCTTTTAACTCATTTAAGCAATCAAGCCCATGGTTTAGTACAAGGGCAGAAAGAGATTGTTTCGATAATATTTTTGATAATAGCATTGCATTTACTTGGTGATCATCAACTATTATTATATTTAATTTTTTATTTATTTTTATTATTCCTTCAGGATCATTTAACTTTAAAGGATGGCTTGCAAGAGGAGCTCTGACTCTGATTGAAAAACAAGTTCCAACATTCTCTTCACTTTTAACCTCTATTTCTCCATCAAGAACTTCTATTAACCTTTTAGTTATCGACAGTCCTAAACCTGTTCCTTCATATCGGAAGTTATCCTCTTTTAAAGATCGAACAAAAGGTTCAAAAATTTTCGATAAATCCTCTTTAGATATTCCTTTGCCAGTATCACAAACCGAGACAGATATAAACTCTTCTTCATAAGATGCTTTTACTTTTACTTCTCCAGCATTGGTAAACTTAATCGCATTTCCAATAACATTTATTAAAATTTGTTTTACCTTCTTAAAGTCAATTCTAATGATCTCATCACAGTTCTCATCTATAATTACATTGTAAGATAATTTTTTCTTTAAAATATCAACTTTGAAGATTGAACATAATTCTTCTAATTCTTTTTTCAAATTTAAAGTCACTTCTTGTAATGAAAACCTTGATCCTTCTAACCTTGAATGCTCAAGGACGTTATTGATAATTGAAAGTAAAACTTTCCCTGAATATGAAATTTTTCTTACGTACTCATCACATTCAGTATTCATATTTTGTTCTTCTAATAAGTAGGTATAACCAAGAATGCTATTTAAAGGAGTTCGCATCTCATGACTCATCATAGATAGAAATTCTGATTTTATTTTAGCTAACTCTTCTGCTTTATCTTTGGCTTTTTCTAAATCATTAGTTCTTTTTTTTACTTTTTCTTCAAGACCTTGATTTGCAACTAAAAGTTCTTGATTGAGAGTGTAAAGTTCCAATGACTTCTTTTCTAAAATTTTCTCAGCTTCTTTTCGAGCAAGTTTTTCTCTTAAATAAGCTTTCTTATATTCATTATTCATTGTTTTTAGTTAAAACAAACTCAGCCTTGTTTCCATTTTCTGATAAAACATTATGTTCTATTGATATATCTTCTTTGAAATGTTCTATTGTCTTTTCTATTAATCCTAAAGCAAAAAGAGACAACCCTCTTTCTGACTGATAAATAAGCTTTAATACATTACCTTCTTCTATATGATCAAACTTTGGAAGTTCTGCGTCAGGATAAAGTTTTTTTACCTCCACATGGATATGACTATCAATACTCTTCAACACTTCAAAAGAATTAGGCTTATCAAAAAAATTGCTATAGTTATTTTTAAGAACAGAAAAAAAGTACTTTCCATATGCATGAACCAAATCAGGAACAGGTATTTTGGTTTCTTCAGATAATCTCTTCACCAATTTCTCTAATTCTTCAGAATCATATGTTCCAACTGCTGAATATACTCCACCTGATTTTAAATTAGATTGAGATATGACTTTATTAACCATTTCTATACCAAACTTATCTTCCATCATGTCTACAAGTTCAGTAAAAACTATTCCCTTCATATAATAGACTCCTCTTAATCTTACTCTAATTCTATCCTCTTATTTTTTTTTCTCAAACTGTAGCAAAATGAAACACTATGGCACAGTTGATTTGTATCATAGTAGATCACTCACTTATTATATCGCTTCTCAGTATTGGCATCTTCTTTGCTATATAGACAAACAAGGAAATTCATAAACAAGGGGGAAAAATGAATTCTAACATTATTTTTAAAGTTTTATTAGTTGAAGATTGCACTCGAACACAAAAACTCTTAGAGGCATTATTAAAAAGGATACACTCAAATTTATTCATTACTTTTGCTAATGATGGAGATGTAGCTCTAAAATTGTTAAACTTGAATAATTCAATTAATCAGCTCTATTTAAACAAAAAAAGAGCTGAAAAAATTAAAAAGTGCAAAGCCAACAGTATAAAATAAAAAATTATATTCCTAGCGTTAATAAACTCTATAGAATGATCTAAGGATTTCTCTATCTTGCCCATTATATTATCTTTAGAATAAAATCTATCAAAAAAACCCTTAATTCTATCCCTACTCCCAAATAGAGCAAGAGGAATTATTAAATAAAAAAAGCTAAAAAGTAGTAAGCTAAAAAATGCATCTTGTCTTTCTACTTCCTTCAAATTTTTTGTTTTTTCATTGATTGATTTATCACACTCATTTTTTAATCTATGATGAGTGATTTCCTCACATTTTTTGATCATTAATTTTTTAAATTTTTCATTGCATTTTTTCTTAATAAAACTCCACTTTATAGCAGTACACTTTTTGCCTTGCGAATACTCTATAGCTTCTAATGCATACATATTGTCTTGGTTTAGTTCCCAAACACAAATAGGCATCACAATAAAACTGAAAAATAAACAGTATTTTAGAATTTCTACTTTCATGGATTTTTGATTATTAAATGGGGTGGATGATGGGGCTCGAACCCACGACAAACGGAATCACAATCCGCTGCTCTACCAACTGAACTACACCCACCATTAATTCAAATTTGATACATAGAAAGGTAATAATCTTGAGGACATAAGTCAATTAAAGTTAAATTTAACACTCTGCATATTTAGCTCTATAATAAAAAAAATCACTAAAAAGGGATATTTATGAAATTAATAATTGCTTGTATTTTCTCACTCTCAACCTTTGCTTCAAATATTGGTATGTCTTCAATGCCATTAAGCCAATATAAGAATGCTCTTTCCGCAGAATTCACAATGGCCCTTGAGGATTCGACGAATCCAGGAGTACAAGTTCAATATTTGCATTCTGCTACCAAAAGGATTGGGTTTGATGGTGGTATGAGATTATCGAGTAATGATAGATTTGGATTGTTCCTAGGTGGCTCATATGTTTTCTTTAAGGATTATAATAATCAACCAAGATTTTCTTTAAGAGGATTTTATGAAAGAGAAAGCATAAACTCTGTAGATTTCAACAATTTTGGTTTTGCTCCTATCGTATCCAAAGGATTTAGCATTATGGGAATACATGCTTATCCATATGCAGCTCTTCCTACTAAATTAGTCATTATTGAAGACAGTGAAGATGTTCAACTTGCAAGTTCTTTATCATTGGGAGTAACTTCTAAACTTCCATTTAAGAATTTCGAAAAAATTATGGCACATATTGAAGGGAATATAAATTTAAAAAATACTGCAAATGATTTAAGTTTTGGTTTATCAATGAATTACTAAGACATTAATACCTTTAATCTCTTTGTGACTTATATACCTTGATAAATAATCTTTGAAAGGCATGTCTGCTACTTTTCCAGCTTCACTAGAAGCATGCCTTAGAAAAATACCCTTTTTATTTTTTATAATAATACCTTGATGAGAAATATTAAGATGAGTACCAATATATTTTTTCAAATCCCAGTTAGGTCTTACAATATTAATAATACTTCCATTAGGGATTGCCTTTATAACGTCTTTTTTTATTGCATCTTCAATAGAAATATAAGGAAGACTTGCATACTCATTTTTTTGAAATCTTCCTAAACCTTGAAATTCTTTTATTCTTTTTTTCTCTTCTTCGATATCAAGTGTCTCACCAAAACCTTCTAGAGAACTCTTTGATTGATACCACGCTGTTTTATTTATAAATGCCAAAGCCTCATAAACTTGAGCAGGTAACCTTTCTGTATATTCAGAGAAAAATGAGAAGTTATCATTAATCCAATCAAGACTAATGAAATGATTTCTATTTTCATAACTAGGATACGAATTATATCTAACTTCTTTCATGATCTTTAAAAAATCTAAAAAGTTTTCTGCATTCACTAAGGATAAAACTGTTTCCACATAGGTGGTACAATCAAAAGCTTCAAAACTATACATCGGATCTTTATCAAATCGTCCTTTCTCGCCTTCTCCTAGGACTCCTCCTCTATAAGTTTGATCTAAGAAAATTTTTGAATATAATTTAATTTTTTGAATTCTAGATAGTGACTGAGATTTTTTAATTAATTCATCAATCGATTTTTCATTGATTTTTCTTTCAGAAAAAGCCGATAAACTTATCAAGATTATGAATAAAATTTTCATAATCTCTTCTACTAAAATATTAAATAATTATCAATCTATAGTTCTCTTCTAACAGAAAACGTATAAGATTTATCAGCTGGGTGAACACATAAAAATGTATCTGTGATATAAGCTACTTGAACCTTTCTCTCTTCATTTTCTGACTTATATTTTACATTATGTACTTGCTCAGAAAATTCTTCACAATCTCCGTGAACTAAACAGCTATGCGAATGATTATTTCCTATTCCTTGTTCTTTTTTTAATACTTTGTAATCTAAAGAACTTATAGATCTTTCTAATAGCGTTTCACTCTTGGCTTTTAATAGCTTTTCATGGACAACAAGCTCAAATTCGCCTTCTGAGATCGATTGAACCTTCCCACAAGCAAAACTCGGTCCTTCTTTTAAAGAGGCTATAACTCTTGATTTAGTAGGGCCAGAAGCACAAGAAACGACAAATAAAAATAGAATTAAAAACTTCATATTCATCATTTTATCAAAACCATTTAGTAGCTCAAATGCATGTAAATAATACCCAATTGATTGAGATTTTTTTGAATTCACACTACTATGCGTCAAAAGTTGGAGTTATTATGAAAAATTTAACAATTTTAGTTGCCTTATCTTGCCTCTTTTCATGCGTAGATGTCCACACAGTTTCAATATGTACCCCTGAAAATGCTATCAATATTAACCTTGAAGATGGCATTTACGAAGGAAGAATATTAGATATCGAAAGTGAAGAACCAGATATCGCGAACTATAAAATTGTTAATACAGAAAAAGGAAAAATAAGCTTATTTGAACTTGCAGCAGAAGAAGAAGCTCACCAAGTTCTTACTTGCAAAGTAAACGGAAAGCTCTATGCTGAATTTTATGATGAAATTCAAAACACGTTTATGATTTCTGAAATTAAAAAATCATCGAACAAGACAAATTTCTTATTCCAGGTTTTTGATCGAGACTATCTGAAAAACAAAGGATTCTTTTATCAATCAACCTTAGCTTATGGCATGAATCCACTTGATATAAGAGCAATTGAACCTATTATTTTGTATAATGAAACAATACCTACAAGTGAATTTCTTAAAGCTCTTAAGAACGCTTCATTTTGGATGACTTTAGAAGAAAAGTAATTTTTTATTTTTCTAAAATACTATTTTGATAAAAATCTACAGTTTCAATCATAAGATCTAAGTTGCAACTATCATGAATAGCATAACCTAGTTCTTCTATATTTCTAGGATCTTCATAAAGTGAAGTCATATAGATTTCCGAATCATAATCTTTTTTATAGCAAGTTTCTAATTCAAATCTAAAAACTGTAACATTAATCATGCCTAAAGTCGTTATACTAGTAAGAAAGACTGGTTCTTCTTCATCTAATACAAACTTTTCTTTTTCAAATTTTAGCTTTTCACTAAGAACATAAGATTCATTAATCTTTAGATCATCCCAATTTAAAACATTAGAAAAACTTGATAAAGAAATGAATAAGAATAATAGTATTTTCATAACGAAATCTTAATCTTTAGATAAAGATTCGTCTAATGGTTTTTCACATGCAGGATTAAGATCAGAAGAAAGATTGTAAGCAAATTTACACATATCAACCCATTTGTTTTTATAGTTTTTTGAAGATCCATAAAACCACCGAATCTTTTTAATTTTCTTACTCACCAAAACTTCATCAGGATACTTATCAGGAATAACTCCATCAATCGAATAACACCATCCAAAAGCTAGGAGTGTTTCATCGTCTACTATTTTAAATGCTTTATCCCCTATTGGAGAGCCAAATATTTGAATCATTGATTTTTCAGATCCTTTATACTTGATCATATGTTCATCTAAAACTTCAATCGTTAAATCACCAACACTATAATTTTCATATTTTTTTTTCACCTCTTCTTTTATAAGAGTTTTTCCAGAACAAGGATCTTGAAACATAATAACTTGTCCATAAGAAATGAAATGAAAGAGCAAAAAGATAATTATTTTTTTCATATCTACTTCTAATCGATTAGAAAAAAATGTTCAAGCTAATTAGTAGATCCCTAGGCAATCAGGGCTTTTAGAGTAAAAATACCCATCATTTATACATTGAGAGCAACTTTATCTTTTTAATTTACATTTAGGAAGAGATTGATCATCTTCGACACGCCTTGTTCTCCTTTGAAGTCCTGAAGGGTGTGAATAAGTTTCAAGAAAATGTATCCAAAAAGATTTATTACATTTTTGAATAAGTGTCTTATTAACAACCAAATCAAGCTCGCCAGTATTAAAAGGTGAACTAGACAGATATTTATAAAATTCCTCTTTGGGTATATTAAACTTTTTCGCTTGGGCTTCTGACACAGGAAGTGAAATCTTTAAAGAATGGACTTCTTTTTTTAAATGCTCTAAATCAAAATAAGAGATCATAGAATTAAATCTTGATAATAATTTAGTATATAAAATTTCTTGCATAAAATTAGGCCATCCAGAATGCGAGATGGCCCATTTTAGATTATCATCTTTCAATTTACTTATCTTAGATAACATCCAAATAGCATCAGCAACTGTTGTCTTAGACCATGATCTTGGTTTATGAACAAGATGATCTTTAAAGATTATCTTCTTATTCTTCTTTCCTCCGACAAAATCATCCAAAACTGAAAATGCGTTCAAAGCTCCAATCTTCAAAGGATTGCCTAATGAAGCACCCAGATCATGATCAGCCTCTACGTATATATCTTTTCCTTTGTTCAAAAAATCTTTTAAAATATATGAACGTGTATTAGCATCCCTTGAATCTGTATTAGAAATCCATGAATTAAAAATCATCATTGCTCGATTAACTCTATCGCTCATTGAATCAATATCACTTAACGATGTCGCTCCACCAAAATGTAATGGATAATCTCTATACTCAGCTGATGCTTCTCTTAAAGTTACAAACTCTCTTCCAATATACTTCTTTTTTATTCTTTTTTGCCCTTTAAGAGATTCATAATGAAAAACTTCTTTATAATTTTCTTTAGTGATAATTCCTTTATTTAAAATATAGTCATCCATTTTGAATTTAAAATATCCTTTAATAAAACATTTTTTTAATTCAACAAGAGTAGATATTTTCTTACAATCAAATGAATCTGAATCTTCTCCACCAAGTATTAGAGTAACTGTTTTCTTATTTGTAATAGTTCCTGCGTAGACTAGATCCGTAAACTTAGCACCTAATAATACGTAAAGCCTATTTAAAACTGGTTCTGTGTGGACCTCATCTCCTACTTTTAATTTCCATTTTTGTCCGTATAAATCTTTAACCTTAAGCTTTGGACTAGAATCATTGGTTTTCATTTTATCATAAATAACCGTTCTAAAACTTTTCTGTAATTTATAATTAAATGACTTATCTGACTCCTCCTCTAACTTCTCAGAGACTTTTTTATTAATCCATCCTTCAATTTTTTCCCAATATTTCTTTCCATCTTTTTTTCTTTTTTCTTGAAACCATTTAGGATGATTTTCTGAGATGTCTAGTTTGGCTATTTTCTTAATAGATTTCTTCGTACTCGTTATTTCTTTTTCAAGATTAAGGGCTTCATCTTTAGAGGTAATCCCCTTTTTTAGATCTCTAAGATCAATGTGAGCATTAACATTCTTCACCTTTTCAACCATTTTCATTTTACCAAAAAAACCCTCATAATAATCTGCTTCTCTCACTTCTGATTCTAGAGAATATAAAATCCTTATGGCCATTTTGTAAGAATGAGGATGATCTTCATTTAAAAATTCTAGTGCTTTCTCAACAAAAGGCAGCATCTTCTTTGCAAGTTTTTTTTCTTTCTTGGAAGTAGCTTCTGTGAGATTTCTTTGCTTTTTAAAATATATTGCTTTTAATTTTGTTAGATTTTTTTTTGAATATTCTGGAGAAATATCAAAATCTTTTTCTAAGATTGATGAAAAGTCTTTAAAGATCCAAGCTTTATCAAATTTTTTCCTCTCTGCGAGCGGATCTGTTTGTGAAAATAAGTTTAATGAAATTAAAAGCAATACTATCTTCATAATATCATCTTAATGTACAAGATGATTTATATGTAGAAGTGTGTTCTTTATTATAGAGTGACTATTTTCTATACAATTACTCTTTGTCTTTTTTTCTAAAAGAAAGCTTGATTCTCTTCATTTCCCACAATGAGGACATTTTTCTTCTTTAGAATTCTTCTGATTTGCCATTTCAATAGTCACTATCCCAGTAGGTACAGCAATAACGGCATAACCAAGAACCATTAGTATTGCTGAAAGAAATTGACCCAATGTTGATTTGGGAACTATATCTCCAAATCCAACAGTAGTCATCGTCACAATCGCCCAATAAAACCCTCTAGGAATACTCGTAAAACCACTTTCCTTACCTTCAAGGAGGTACATTATCGTTCCAAAAACAATGGAAATAGTAATAATTGTTAATAAGAAAACTGTAATTTTTGCATGACTTGCTCTCAAGGATGAGAGTATCAATTTACCAGCATCACTGTAACGTGATAATTTCAAAATTCTGAATATTCTTACCAATCTTAATGCCCTAATTATTAGAAGACTTTGAAGTCCAGGGAAAAATAAAGCAATATAACTTGGAAGTACTGAAAACAGATCTACTAGTCCAAAAAAACTGAAAATATACTTTAAAGGCCTAGGGCTAATAAAAATACGTAAGAAGTATTCCAAACTAAAGATGATAGTTAGTAACCACTCTAGAGGAGAAAGAATAAAAAAATATTTATTATTAATCTCTTCAACACTTTCAAGCATTACAGAAACAATGCTAATAATGATCAACCATATTAAAGCAATGTCAAAAATTCTCCCTGCTTTAGTATCTGTTCCAAATATAATTTCATTAAGCTTTCTTTTTAATTTCATTATTAAATTATACTTTTAGAAATGATCTTGGCCATTTAGATGATTTTTTTACTGAAATTAAAGATTGCAACAATTAAAAATTACTAGGTTTGTTTTCATTTAATTATTAACCTCGGGAGTAATTAGAAAATCTAATTGATCTTTTAATCGTTCAAATGACTGGAGTCTATCTTGGTCCCAAACTGTCGGGAACTCTCTTTTTTTCGACTCGATTAAGGGATCAATATAATGTGAGTTCATGGGTCTACCACACATTCCTATTGCAAACCCCAATGGTCTTTTCTTTACTAAATCGTAGTTAAAAAGATAATCAAACCTTAATTGGGCTTCGTTCTGTAACACTCTCTCTTCAACCCTACAACTTTCTAATTTTTGATCTTTTGATAGTGCACTCAATCTTCTAAATGCCCATGCTCCTCTTTGCACATCAATAAAAAAGTTTTTTTTATCTTCCAGTGAGGGGGAGAGATGTTCAGCTTCAATTAAATCTGAAAATTTATTATAGGAAAAACTGGAGGAAAGCAAAAGAACTTCAATTGCATCATTTAGATATAAATGTTTGTAGGTTTTGCAATTTTCTTTTTCTGAATTAAAAGCATCTAAGAATGTATTTTTCTCAAAACTTTGCTTTAAGAGACTTTCCACTTCTTTTTTTTGAGGGTCTCCGTTATACCGACTTGCATACTTAATGTTATTAGGAAGATCAAGGTTTCTCAGCTGACCATATTCATTTTCTTCGTACCTTGCTTTTGTAATTATATTTTTTCTCACAAGTAAATCATTACTTTCTTGGCGTAATTTCTTAAAAATTTTTATAAAAAGAGGACGTGCTTTTTTTTGAGTTGAAATACTATCTTTTGAATAAATAGTGTATTGCTCTACTTCATGCAAGTAACTGATTTTTTCATCGATTGATAATTCTTCTATATGTTCAGAAAGAGCCTGTAATGCTTGGAAGGAATTTTCGCTACTAATTCTCCTGGTACCCTTTTCAAATAAAGAACAAGAAATTAATAAAAATATAAGCAAACATCTTTTCATATATTTATTTTATACTAAAAGTGAAAACGAAGATAATAGATGGTGGGCGTTGACGGGATCGAACCGCCGACATCTACCTTGTAAGGGTAGCGCTCTCCCAGCTGAGCTAAACGCCCATCTATAAGTAACTCTGTTTGAGATGCAGGAGTTTTTGATTGATAAATACTTTATGAAATTGATCTGGTGCTGTCAATTGATTAATCAACAACACCTAGATACCTATAGAGATGCAAGGAAGGCTTAATTAGCCACTTGCTTTAATTCTTCTGATTGTCCATCTATGACCTTTAATTGCCCTACAACTCTCATGAATTCTTCTGGTTTATTAAGATCTAACGCTACCTTTAATACTTCCTCACAGCTCTCTACTGGATTAATTTCTAATCCACTTTTGATCTCATCAGGAATCTTTACTAAATCTTTAGCATTTTTAAATGGAATCATTATTGTAGTAACTCCAGCCTGCTTAGCTGCTAAGAGTTTTTCTTTTAACCCACCAATTGGAAGAACTCTCCCTCTTAATGTAATTTCACCAGTCATGGCAACACTTTGCTTTACACCTATTCCAGTTATTGCTGAAGTTAAAGCCGTTGCAATCGTTATGCCTGCACTAGGCCCATCTTTTGGTGTAGCACCTTCTGGCACATGAATATGAATATCATTTTTCTCATACCAAGTATGATCAATTCCAAGTTGAGAACTAATTGATCTTACATAACTAAGAGCTGCTTTCGCAGATTCTTGCATGACGTCTCCAAGCTTTCCTGTGACTTGTAATTTTCCATTACCAGGAACTGTAATTACTTCAACGTTTAAAACAGATCCTCCAACTGGAGTCCAAGCTAAACCATTAACTAATCCCACAACTGTTCTATTTACATCAAGATCTTCAGAGTCAAATCTCACCGGACCTAAATGTTTTTCAACTGATTTTTCACTAATTGAAAATTTCTTATCAGAACTAATTTCTTTTTCAACTACTTCAGTTGCAATTTTTCTAGCAATTGTATTCATCTTTCTTTCAAGATCTCTAACTCCTGCTTCTCTTGTATAACCAGTGATGACTTTCATAAAAGCACTATCACTCATATTAATCGTATAATCTTTAAGGCCGTTATGCTTTGCAGCCTTTTTTAGTAAGTAACTTTTAGCAATTTGTTGCTTTTCTAAAGGTGTATATCCTGGAATATCAATCATTTCCATTCTATCTCTTAGAGGGCCTGGGATTTTAGAAACATCATTTGCAGTCATAATAAACATGACATTGGAAAGATCGTACTCTAATTCAATATAATGATCCGCAAAGTTTACATTCTGTTCAGGATCTAAAACTTCTAACATCGCAGAACTTGGATCACCCCTAAAATCACTACTCATTTTATCAATTTCATCTAATAAAATTACAGGATTGCTAGATTTTGCTTTTTTCAGGGCCTGAATAATTTTACCTGGCATTGCTCCGACATAAGTTCTTCTATGTCCTCTTATTTCAGCTTCATCTCTAACTCCACCAAGAGAAATTCTAACAAAATTTCTATTCATAGAGTTTGCAAGTGATCTAACAATAGATGTTTTCCCTACACCTGGAGGACCTGCCAAACAAAGAATTACTCCCTTAGATTCTTTACCTGCTAACTTCTTAACAGATAAATATTCAATAATTCTTTCTTTTACATCTTTTAATCCATAATGTTCTTCATCAAGAATTTCTCTTGCTCTTACAACATCATGATCTTCTTCGGTATACTCAAGCCATGGGATATTAAGCATCCAATCTATGTAGTTTCGCACAACCGCTGATTCAGCAGACATTGGAGACATTGACTTTAATCTTCTTAATTCTTTCTCCACTCTCTCTCTAGCTTCTTGAGGCATTTTCTTATTCTCAAGCTTAGCTTTCATATCATTAAGATCACTCTTGCCATCATCTTTATTACCAAGCTCTTTTTGAATTGCATTGATCTGCTCGTTTAGATAATACTCTTTTTGAGATCTCTCCATCTGAGACTTAACTCTAGATCTAATTTTTTTCTCAACATTAATAATTTCAATCTCTGCCTGCATTTTCCCAAGAAGTTTTTGGAGTCTGTCCTCTACAACTATTGCATCTAAAATTTCTTGCTTCTCTTGAATTTTCATCGTTAAGTGAGCAACAATAATATCTGCTAACCTTGATCCATCTTCAATTGATGAAATACTCATTAAAAGTTCAGGAGGAATTCTTTTATTGAGTTTTACATATTTTTCAAAGACAGTTTTAACTGATCTAATAGTTGCCTGAAGATCTGTTTCATTGTTTGATTCATCTTCACACTTTAAAATTTCAGCCGTATAACCTTGAGCCGTATTTTTAAAGTCTTGAATCTTAGCTCTATACTTACCTTCAATTAAAACTTTCACTGTATTATCAGGAAGTCTTAACATCTGAATAACATTCACTACAGTTCCGATAGTAAAAACATCATCTCGTTCAGGGTTTAAGACTGAAGCATCTTTTTGAGTAACTAAAAATAATTCATTTCCAGATTTTGATGCTGCCTCTAATGCTGCAATAGACTTTTCTCTTCCTACAAACAAAGGTACAACCATATGTGGAAAGATAATTACATCTCTTAAAGGTAGTAATGGAAAACTCTTTTTGGTATCTGTATCAGACATTGCTCCTCCTTGTGCCTAAAATCATTCATCCGTGAATGATCTGGAACCTTATTATTATTTTCTCATGATAAATTGAAATTTTCCCAAGCTAGGTAATTTTTTGGGGCCATAATTACCACAGGGTATAATTTAAGAAAAAGTTAGATTTTTTTAAGAAGCAGATTCAAGGTGAGATTTAGAAGCTTTAGATTCTGACTCTTTTGCTTCTACTTTCTTTTTTTCACCTTCAACTAGCTGAGGTCTCTCTAATCCCTTGATTGCATCTTCTGTAACTATACATTTACAGATTTTATAGTTGCTAGGAATTTCATACATCACATCAAGCATTGTTTGCTCAAGAATCGATCTTAACCCTCTAGCACCTGTCTTTTTCTCTAAAGCAGTCCTAGCAACCTCTCTAAGAGCTTCTGGAGTAAATTCTAGTTCTATATTATCGAATTCAAAAAGCTTCTTATATTGCTTTACCAATGCATTTTTAGGTTCTGTTAGAATCATGACAAGAGCTTCCTCATCTAATTCCTGCAGCATAGCGTTTACTGGAAGTCTTCCAATAAACTCAGGTATTAAACCAAATCTAGATAAATCTTCGGGCTCAATTCCACCTAATTCCTCTATTGTTGATTTACTAGCTTTCTTTTCTACCGAGTTAAGTCCTAAAGGCCTTTTGGTTTTTCTTTTTTGAATGATATCAGCTAAGCCTACAAAAGCCCCTGAGCAAATAAACAAAATATTAGTTGTATCTAATTGAATGAATTCTTGTTGTGGATGTTTTCTACCACCTTTTGGTGGAACCGATGCCACTGAACCTTCAATCAATTTTAATAACGCTTGTTGAACACCTTCTCCTGAAACGTCTCGAGTAATGGATGGGTTATCAGACTTTCTTGCAATTTTATCAATTTCATCAAGATAAATAATTCCCCTGCTCGCTCTCTCAACATCATAATCACAGTTTTGTAAAAGACTTACCAAGATGTTTTCAACATCTTCACCTACATATCCAGCTTCAGTTAAAGAAGTCGCATCAGCAATGGTAAAAGGAACATTCAAATATTTTGCTAAAGATTGAGCTATTAGAGTTTTTCCACTTCCCGTTGGCCCTGCTAATAAAATATTAGACTTAGCTAACTCCACGTGCTCTTGGCTTGATTTATTATTATTATAAGAAATTCTTTTAAAATGATTATGAACAGCAACAGAAATAATTTTCTTTGCACGATCTTGTCCGATAACATAGTCATCTAAATGTTCTTTAATTTCATGTGGTTTTGGAACACCATCGAAAACATCTTTAGTAACTGATTTTACCTGATCTTCTTTAATAATATCATTACAAAGATCAATACATTCATCACAAATATAAACTCCAGAACCAGCTATCAGCTTTTTAACTTCTTTTCGATTCTTGCCACAAAAATTACATTTTAAATTACTATTCTTCATTACCATTTATAACCTCTAATAACTTTTAAAGTTCTTTTTTACCTTTTGGTCTAATCACGTTATCTATTAAACCCAAGGCTTCAGCATCTTCAGCGCTCAAGTAGTTATCTCTATCACAAGCTCTCTCCATGTCCTCATAAGTTTTCCCGACACTATTATGATGAACATAAATCTTATAAAGTCTTTGTTTTAAATCTAAAATCTCTTTAGCTTGAATTTCAATGTCTGAAGCTTGTCCACGCGCTCCTCCCAAAGGTTGATGAATCATAATTCTACTATGAGGAAGGGCCGAACGATGTCCTTTATGTCCTGCTGACAACAAAAGCGATCCCATTGAAGCTGCGATTCCAACACAATAAGTATGTACAGGACACGAGATATGCTGCATTACATCATATATTCCAAGGCCAGCATAAACACTTCCTCCAGGACTATTAATATAGAAATGAATAGGAGCACTTGGATCTGTCTGTTCTAAGAAAAGCATTTGAGCAACTAAAAGATTAGCAACCGCATCGTTTACCTCTGTTCCCAAAAATATGATCCTATCTAGCAAAAGTCTTGAGTATATATCATACTGCCTCTCACCTCTTGCTGTCTGCTCAATTACCACAGGATTAGGGATATACATTTTAGTACTATTCATAATTTACACCTTTAATAACTTATCGGTTAACCTTCTAAAAAGTTAACAGATTATTACTAATTCTTTTAAACCTTTCATTATTTCCTTACCTATAATTCAATATTCATGACCTATTTAGTCATGAGTAAAAATGTATTTTTTACTCGATCCCTCAGTAATCTTTACCTCCCTATAGGCAGTTTATGAAATCTTAGCTACCTTCTTTTTCATGAAAGCTGATGTTGAAAATGTATTAGACTTTGCTCACGGTAAAGTAAAAAGAAGTAATAAGATTCTTAATTATAAAAAGATTCTTGAGAGTTTTAGTATTCAAGATTTAACACTTGAAGTGAATCATCTTATTAATATATTAAAATCTAAAAAATCAAATGATGTATATCTATATATGAGTGAACTCACTTTAAAAGAAATTGAAAGCCGATATAAAAAAATTAACAATACGACATCAAAAGAAATTCAAAAAATTGTAAAAGCTGCTAGTGAGTTAGTAGACTCTTTTAGTTTAAAACAGAACTTCTAAGCTCATTTAAAAATTCATTCTTTTTATTTTTTTTAAGAGAAATTTCAAGACAAGATAGATACTTAACCCAATTTATTTGATGATTTGCACTCAATGCTACACTTATAGCTTGTAATGTTTTATCGTATTTTGATAATTTCTTGTTTCCTTCAAAAGAAGAATGATCTGAAATTTTATAAAGGACATTTTTTAAATAATTTATTAATCCAAAAAGATCTGCACTTCCACCACCTTTATATATCTCTTCAACTCTTCGTTTGAACAAAGACAAGTTGTTGTTTTTTAATATTGGTAAAAAATCAAAAACATTTACTTCGATTAAAGAGCTAAAATTATCAATATCGTCCTTACTCACATTTTTTAGATCTGAAAAATATATTTTAGCTCTTTTAAGATAAGCATAAATACTTTCAAGCCGATCTTTTGGAAAACTACGAATGTATTCTTTCAAATCTTCTGAGAATTTTTCATTTAAAACGTTCTCTAAGAAACTTAAAAAAGGCACATCTTCCCAAAAATCAAACCCTTGTAAATCCAAAATCGTTAATTCTGATTTCTTTTTAATGTTTTTTAAAGTTTTCCTATCAGAGAAATGTAAAAACACGTAAGAATTATTTGATTTTGCTTGTTCAATAAATAAATCTAAATCAAAAGATGTAATCTTATTTGCAGAATATATAAAATATGATTCATCTTGAGAAAAAAGATCAAAGGTGAAAATTTTTTCAAAAAAAGATTTATTATTAAAGTTCATTCCCCATAAAGTTTTCAGAGTCGAATGATTTTTTTGAAGTCTCTGTTTTAGTAAAGTTGTAAATAAGTCGATACTAGAATAGACAATAACAAGTTTATTACTCAGATCAGGAAAATCTTTCTCGCTTATTAACGATAATGGTTTTAATTTAGAATACATTTCTTACAGAATCTTTAAAATCTATTGCTGATTTTCTTGCTTCTCTTTCAACAACTTTTGCTAAAGTTCCTTGATATTGAGTTGCGTTCACTACTGAATTCGCTCCATCATAAAACTCTCTTACAAAATTTGTATCAATTTTAATTAAACGTTTTAAGATAATAGAAGGGTGCTGATTAAGTAACTCTGGGTGATTTTTCTCACGAATTCGTGAAATAAGAGATTGAGAACTAGCGTTTCGTCTTATTAGATAAATTTCTAATGTTAAAACAAGAGAGTTACTCAAAGGAACTAGGTTTTCATTCAAAGGGGCATTTAAAGGAGCGATGTCTTTAATTCTAGCCGAAAGGCCTCTTTTAATAACATTTTTTTCAGTTTGGGAACTTCTAATGATTCCAACAAAATACCCATCTACATTTGTACTATTAGGAGACTTAATTTCTAAATTTTTAATTGTATTTAATTCTCTAGAAAAAGCATTGGTAAAGCTTCCTGTCACGTTAGGCAAAATGCTTTGATTATAAAACATAGGTATAGAAATACTTTTAAGTCCATATTTCTTAAAATTGTTTTCATTCTTTACAATTTTATATCCAGAGCAAGAAAATAAGAGTAATAATACGATTTTAAAACAATGATTCATTATCGCTATGTTAAAGAAATTAGGACACATTCTCAACAAAGATCGACGATACACTAAAATGAGCTATAAAAGCTCTGGTAATAGTTCTCTAAGCTTTATCAATCTTCTTACGCAGTGGGATAAAGTGGTTGGCCCTAAGCTCGCAGAAGTCACCTTGCCGCAAAAGTTACAATATCAAACTTTACGAATAGTGGTAAATCATCCGCTTTACGCAGAACACTTAAAGCTTATATCCAGCACTCTCATCTCAAAAATAGAAACTGATTTTCCAAGCTATAAAGGCGAAATAAAAGAACTAAAATTTTTATTCTCTGAAAAAGCATTTCAAGAGGTACAAGAAAAATTACAAATTCAAAAGAATCATTCTGAATATAAAGAATTTACTTACAATAAACATGACCCTCTTATACAGCAAAAGATCCTTGAAGCAGAGCAACTCTTCAAGGATCTAGATGAAGAAAGTAGAAAAAGTTTTATTTCTCTTTATATTCAATCTCAAACTTCTAAGAAATAAAGACTTTGATCGTTAAAAAGTAGCTTCTCTTGTTTCTTCAAAAGTTTTTTAAATTGCAATCCAGACTTATTTAACATAAAAATCAGAGTTTTTTTCTTAAAGCTCCTTGCCAAATATTTTTCTAAATCATTCCAATCAAATCCAATCATGAAATGACATCTTTTTTTCAACTCATCCAAAGGAAGTCGTCCAGATCTAAGATCATAAAAAGGAGGGTTTAATAGAACAAGTTCACAATCTCTAAGATTTACGTTAAAAACATCATCAAGCAAAACTTCTACTTTTTCTGATTGTATCTTTTGTACATTAAGATCTAATGCTCTTTTAAAAGAATATTCTTTTTCTACTAAAAACATTTTTTTTGTCTCTGGCTTAGCTTGAAGATATTCTAATCCTATTACTCCACTTCCTGAGAAAAGATCACAGACAAATGCAGGAGAATTGCTTCCTAGTTTTTCTAAAGCATACGAAACAAGAGATAAAGAGGCTTCTGAGAAATGATAAAAGTCTGGTTGCTTATATATCATTTCAAATAATCTTCATTCATATCACCTAATTGCATGAGCTTAAAAAGAGCGTACTCTTTTACATTTTTATTCTCTGACATTAATTTCCTGTAGAATTTTCTTTTTTCATTTAAGCAATTATTCCCAGTGATTTTTTTACCTTCTAAGCTTATCCCAACAAGTGATTGATACTCACAAAGAGAATACAGTGAAATCTGGTCATCTCTATTGTTTTTTTTCTTCAACCAATCTTCCTTCTTTCGCAATAAACTCTTAAGAAAAATTGCTTTATACTTATAAGGTAATATCACTGCTGCTGAGTTCAGAATGCTCTTAATGTCATCATACTTGAAGTAGTACTCAAAATAGTGATTAAAATATTCCATATATTTTTTCTCACCGCCATCTTCAAAAATATCTCCAATCCATAAATGAATAAAAGGATATCCCCAAACTGGATGAGAATATATTTTTTTATCATACTCAAAACTTTCAATTTCTTTTCTTAAGTATTCTTCTATCTTGTTAGAATTCTCAAAGCTAAAAAAAGTTAAATACTTCAAAAAGCTTGCATACAAGTTTTTCTCACTTCTCTCTTTTAATTTGGATATTGCTTTAATTAGAAAATCATAAAACTTACCATCATATGATCTATTCCGAGCATTCAAGGACTTAATTAAGTGAGATTCTTTTAATATGCTTTTAATATATCTTCTAGCATTATCCATTCTTCTATTTGTTATATGAATAGCGATAATGAATAGATCTTCATAAATCCCTCTGTCTTTTAATGTAACGGAATTAACTAATTCTCGGTACTCAACGAGAGATAATTTACTGAAGTTTTTTTTATGGAATAACTCAAGCAACTTTGTATTTTTATTTTTCTCTGTTTTTTTTCTATATTTTATAAAATTACATGCTTTTTTTGAGTTTTTTTTTGAGCAAAATAATTATAGTACTCTCTCTCCACTGCAAAATAGTCATCACAGTCAACTTTTTCACCGACAAAAGAGCTTGTTATAAAAAAACCTTTCATTGATACTTGTGGTTTGAAAATCATTCCAGAACTTTCATGTGGTAATTCAATATTTTTCATGAGTACTGACTTTTTATACTCAAAATCTTGGGCAAAACCAGAGCTGATAATATCGACAACAGCAACGCCTTTATATAGAAGAAAAATAAGTAATATAAGAAAAATAATTAAAAATGTTCTAACTACAATTATTCTGGACCAAAAAGGATAATGTACTTCACTCTCCTCAATTCTTGCTCTTTGCAATTTTTTATATTCAACATTTGATTTTAAGGTCGCCGCTTTTGAGTCAACAACTTCTTCTTTTTTTACTTTTTTATTTAATTTTTCAATAATTACTTTCTTTTCATCGCTAAAGATATTTTCACTAGGAAGATCTTCTGATTTTGAATTGTTTAAATCTTCAAGTTTGATGACTTTGGTATCTTCATTCACGACTTCATGAGTTTTCTCTATAAGGCTATCGAGATTAGCTCCTCTTCTATCTTCTTCTCTTTGCCTCTCTTCACTTAAAGCTTCACTAACAGGATTGAATCCTTGAAGCTCAGCTCCCTTTACAAATCTATCAATATATTCTGACTCTTTAACTTTAAACCAATAACCATTGCCAGCACATAGCTCATCATCGCTATCAAGAGATTTACTATCAAGTAATTCTAAAAGTTTTGATTTTGATATAGGCCCGAGCAAATGATTATGCTTAGTTCTTATCATCCATTTGATGTCATTGCTCATTTCTACCTTAAGTTTACCTTGCAAACAATCCAATAAAAGAAGCTAAGTCTTCATCTGAAAATTTTAATCCACCACTAACAGTTAAACTTCTAGAATCATTTAAAGAATCTTCTAGACTTGCTTTACCATAAACAACATTCCAAAGCCTCACATCTGAGGAGACTCTTAAGTTTGCACCATTTGCTCCACCGAAATCAAAAACATCAGCACTTACTTTCATACCAAGTGGCTTAATATTATAATCAATTCCAGCTCCACCTGTAGTTTCAATTAAACCTGCTCTAATTCCGAAGTTATGAAAATTTCTTCCAATCTGAGCATTAATTTTTAAGGCGTTCTTATCAATTTCTTCTTTATCAACAACAGTCGTCACTCCACCTGAAATAGTCTTTGTTTGAGTTTCAGTTTTGGATTGAGGGCCAAAGTCACTAACAGTAACTCCAAGTCTGTAAAATCTTTCAGGCGTTGGATAAAGATCCATTCCAAACTCTGAATAGCTTCCGTTATCAGTATTATATCCAGAGTAAATCGAAAGATCTGCTTCTATAGAATTAATCCTATTAACAAGTTTATTAACATTAGAAATCGTATCAGTAATCTGCTCTTCAGTATCTTTATCTTTTAAGAATTTACCAACAGTTCCTTCCCCAGCGTTAATAGCTGCCATGATTTCTTTTGCACTAGCAGAAACATCTTTAAAATTTGCGATAATTTCTGTGAGTTCTCCCATTTTACTAATAATCGAGTTGGGATTTCTAGGATCAAATTGTTGCCCCATTCCAGATGTTGCAACTTCTAAGTTTTTAACAATTTTTCCAATGGCCATTTGATTACCTGCTGTGATTTTAGCAAGAGCTCCCATGGTCATCCGCATATCTTTTACAATATCTCTTAAGGCATTATCTGTTTCATCATTCTCGATAGCCTCTTTCATTTTATTCATAATGCCTTCTAAATTCTTTAGACTATTTCCAGCTGACTCCGTTACTTTATCTAGTCCTCCTCCTTCATCAACACTAATTAAAGAATCCTTAGGCAATCTATCTAATGCCGGATCTCCAAGAAAAATATCAATGTATCTATCTCCGAGAAAACCTATAGATTTAATTTTAATTTTTGAATCACTAGTAATCTTTAGTCGTTTTTGAATTTTAAAAGTAACTAATGCTCGATCACCGGAAAGTTGAATATCTTCAATAAATCCACCTTCTATACCAGCAACTCGTACTAAGCTTTTTTTGAATAAACCTTCAGCATCACTCACCAAAGCTTTATAAGTAACAAAACGTCCAAACATTGCATTATCAGCTGAAACCATCGTCGCCATGTAAGCAAGACAAGCTAATGCTAAAACGGTAAAAAGACCAACTTTAATCTCTTTCAAAAAACTCTCCTAACGTTTATCTTCCTTGATAACTCAGTCTAGCACAATTTAGTGTGTGGTTAAATCTAGAAACTTTCTTATCGTTGGATGTGTTGTATTCTTGAACTCTTTTGTAGGAGAAAATTCTATAATTTCTCCTCTCTCTAAAAAAGCAATATAGTCTGAAATTTTCAATGTTGCCTGAATATCATGAGAGATAATAACAGAAGTAAGCTCTGTTGTATTTTCAGTTCTCCCCGTTGTCGTAATCAAATCATTGACCATTTTTGTAGTAATTGGATCAAGCCCTGTTGTTGGTTCATCATACAATAAAATTTCAGGTCTTAAAGCAAGTGCTCTTGCGAGTCCTACTCTTTTTCTCATTCCTCCAGATAACTCTGAAGGCAATTTATATAAACTTTCATCACTTAACCCAACAGCTCTTAATAATTCTTGAACTCTTTTTAAGATTTCTTTTTTCTTTAGTTTAGTAAATTCTTTAATTGGAAAAGCTATGTTGTCATAAGTTGTGAGAGAATCAAAAAGAGCTGCATATTGAAAAAGCATTCCAAATCTTTTTCTAAATTTTCTTAACTCATCATCATTGAGATTAGGAACTTCATTTCCTAAAATCGTTAATTCACCTTTTGTAGGTTTAACAAGTCCTAAAAAATGCTTCATTAAAGTAGATTTCCCAGCACCAGAATAACCTAAAATAGTTGTAATTTTTCCTTTGGGAATTTCTATTGAGAGATTCTTAAGAATCGTGTGTTCTCCATATTTCTTCGTAATATTTCTACAGCTAATAGCACTTTCTAACATTTAAACACCGTACTCGTATAAAACTTTAACAAGGATACTTGTTAAAAAATAATCTAAAATAAGAATCACAATCATTCCCCAAACAACAGCTGCATTAGTTCCTTTCCCTACTCCTTCAGCTCCACCCTGAACCTTGAATCCATGAAAAGTTCCAATAAGACCAATAATATAACCAAATACTGCTGCCTTAATTAATCCTTCAAAAAGAACGCTAACACTCACAAAACTTTTCAATTTAGAATAATATTTTGCTTCTTCGATTCCTAAAACTTCAACTCCAACAAACCACGAACCAATATTGGCCACAAAAAGAAAAACTAGATTTAAAAGTGGTAAGGCAAGCATGGTGGCCCAAACTCTAGGCACTCCTAAATATTGTCTACTACTAATCCCCATAACTTCGAGAGCATCAATTTGCTCTGTAACTTTCATAGTTCCGATTTCTGCTGCCATCGCAGCTCCGCATCTACCAGTAACAATAATTGCAGAAAAAACAGGAGCAAGTTCTTTGGCAATTGTTAAAACAACAATTGGCCCAACTAAGGTATACGCACCCATAACTTTCATACCAATATATGTTTGATAAGTTATTACCATTCCTGAAAAGACTGAAGTTAATGCAATAATAAAAAGACTTTTATTTCCAATAAAATAAAACTGATCTAAAAAAAGTTTGATTCTATAAGGACGCTTAAAAGTCCAATAGGAGATATCTAAAAAGTGCTTAGTAAAACTACCAATGCCTTCAAGTTTTTCAAGAACCTGAGCTCCGATATATTCAAAAAATCTAATAAAAATATTTTTCACCATTGTCATGATGATTTATTCTAATAGATAAACCCTTGGAAGACGACTAGAAAGCAAACAAAATACTTCATAAGGATGAGTACTAAGGTGTTTTGCTATCCTATTTATATTTTTTTGTTCTTCATTCCAAATGATTATTTTTTTATTTTTAAATTTTTCTTTTTTAGTAGAGCTCACAAATAAAGCTATTAGATCCATATTTACTCTACCAAAAACTTGAGCAGTTTGATCTTCAACGCTTAAATTCAATCCACTGTAATTTGTTGAAATTCCATCTCCATAACCAAGAGGAATTATCAATAATAGGCCATCTTCTTTTATGAGACTATTACCATATCCATATACCTCACCAGCTTTTACTGCTCTAACATTTATCACTTGTGTTTCAAGATTTGAGATAATTTTAGTATTTAGATTTAAGTTTTTCTTAAAAGTTGATTGTGGACCGTACAGCATTAAGCCTGGTCTCGTGTGTGTACTTAAATCTAATATCTTTTTATTTTCTAAGGAAGCACTATTGTCTATTGAAATTTCTTTAATCTCAATAGAAGATGCTTTAAATTCATTTATGATCTCTAAGAACTTCGAATTTTGCTTTTCAAAAAAACTATCTTGTAAATAAGAGCTAGAGTAATGACTCATTAAATGATCAATTTTTCTATCAAATTTTTTAAGCAAATTTATGACTTCTTCAAGATCTGAAAAATTGAGTCCTAATCTATTCATTCCTGTATTGAATTTAAGAAATAAGGGTTTTGATCTAAGTTCATCTTTTGATAAAAATTTTCTTAAAAAATCCAAATCACTTATAACAGGGATAATAGAATAGTCTGAATAAAAATCACTGTTTCCCTCTAAATCTCCAAGTTCTGAAAAAACGAGCAAGGGAAATGTTGGTTTAGTTAAAGAAAATTTTATAAATTGTGCCTCTGCAAGTGAAGCAACCCCTATATAAGAAATTTCCTCTTTAAAATCATTTAAAAAGTCCAACATTCCAAGGATTCCATGCCCATAAGCTTCTGCTTTAAGCATTGGTATTATTTTTTTATTATCTGAACCTTTGGATATTACTTGAAGATTATGCTCTATCCTGTTTTTAAATACGTTTAGTTGGGAATGAATTCTCATGTATTCTCACTACCTCTTCTTTAGATCCCTCTCCAAATAAGATTTTACTAATATAAAAAGATGAACTTTTGGGCACAAGATAAACTTTTGGGTAAACATAACTTGGCATCACTAATTTAGAATCAGAAAAGTATTTCCAAAACTCAATTCCTTCAACAAACTTTTTTAACTGAATAAACTCTTTATCTACATAATTTGAAGGAATCATTAAAAGAATATGAGTAGTACCAAATGTTGTTATTTTGCAGTCATTACTTAAGGTATTAGATAATTCCAACAAACATTCTCTGAAAAATTCACTCCAAAGAAATTTTACATGCTTATTTTTAGAAACAAATCGATTAAAACTTAAAAAATCTATGTTGAAGTATTTATATCCAAATTCTTCACTATCTGTAGCATCCATCATTGAAAGGCTATCCCAAATAGTCATAAACTGAGCTTGCTCTACTTCTTCATCTTTTTGAATAAGGGTTCCTCGGTAGATATGACTTAATGAGTTCTCTACCATATCCCAATTAAAATCTTCTTCACTAAGAGCTTCAAAAACTTTTGGTTTTAAATTAATAAAACAAATCATATCTGGTTTATCAAAAAGCCCCTCTACTCTAAGAGCTATTGTTTGAATTCCCATCATTTCAAAAACAACTTGATAAGCTTGCTCTTGGAATATTTTTTTTATACCTGTGTTAGAATTTTCACCTAATTCAATAGAAGGAAGATCAATACATTTATCGTGATTAATTGTTCTAGAGACTAAGCTTCTATTTGAAATAGAAAGATGGTAAAAAGAAAATGATTTTACTGATTTCCAATTACCAAGTAATGCTGAAAATTCATCTATGAAATTTTCTAGGCTAAAAATCTCTTTTGATTTTAAATTCAAAATCATTTGATAGAGATAATTAAATTGATCAGAACTTTTCTCTGAAGCTTCGAGTTTCCCCCAGGCGTCCTGGTATTTATCCCTAATGATATTCAATTCTCTTACTCGTGATCTTTCTAGATTTTTTGAAACTTTATGATGAGATAACCAGCTTAATAAGGATTGAACATGAAAAGGAAAATCATCATCTAAATTCAATGTTTGATAAATATTTAAACTACAATCTTTAAATTCTAAGTCATGGCTAAAAATCGATTCATTAGCCTCTTTACATAAAACAATAAGTACTGATTTATTTTGAATTTTAGGATGTGCATTTAAAATCCTAAAAACCTTTGCGTAAGTTTTTAGGTCAACAAAGATCAAATCGATCTTTCCATCATTTATTTTAGAAATGAGTTGATCTAGCTTTTGAGTAGTAGGAATAATTTTTTGAAAATTTCTTAAGTCCCTTGAAACTTTATGAGCAAACTCAAGAGAGTTTGAAAAAATTCCTAGAGAAGCTTCCTTGAATTCAATTAGATCTTGATTCATTTGTGTGCTCATTGTTACAACCCTTCCAAGGCATCATGCCCACTAAAATTCTAGCATCCAATGAATTTCATTGACAAGTTGTGACAATTTTTCTTTACTCTGCTTCTCTATGAAAAATCTACCAGCAATTATTTCTCCACGTGAAATTTTCTTGAATCCAGATGGTAAATATGCCCTTGATCAAGAAAATTCTGAATGGGTAAATGAATTACTTCAAGAGCTAAACGAAAACTCTGATTACGATGATGAAATTCTCAAAAAATTAAGCTTTTTAAACCTCAACTTTAAATTAATGAAATTTCATGATTCAAGCCTAGGTGAAACTCTCCTTTTAAATGGAACTATAAAAGCAACTTATTGTACTCGCTGCATTAAATCTCTGGAGCCTATGGAGTTAGGAATAGATGTTCCTTTAAAAGCCGCTTTTGTGCCAGAGTTCGTCAAAGACGAAGAAGCCTACAAAGATGTGACTGAGAGTTATCTAAAAGATGGAATTTATGAAATTTACTTTGAAGAAAATAGAAAATTTAATTTAAAGGAAGTTTTTCACGAACAAATTTATTTAAACGTCGATTTTTTTCCAAAGATAGAAGTTAGTGATTCAAACTAACAATGCGCATTATAAGGTAGAAAACTTAATTAACTAACGCTTATTGACAATTAACGGGAAAATTCAGTAAGGTAGCAACACTTAAAATTACTTCAGGAGAGACCATGGCGGTTCCAAAGAAAAAAACTAGTGTTAGAAGAAAAGGCCTTAGAAGAGCTGGTCAACATCATAAATTATATAGAAAGCACACATCAAGTTGTGGAAATTGTGGAGCAATGACTTTACCACACCACGCTTGTCCAAGTTGTGGAACTTATAAAGGTAGAGAAGTTTTCACTATAAAAGTTAGAGAAGACGAAGAGACTGCTGAGTAAATCCTTAAGCTCCTAAATCTCAGGAAAAATATGTACACATCCAAAATTACAGGTACAGGACATTTCGTTCCTGAAAAAATTTATACAAATAATGATTTAAAACAATTCTTTGATACAAGTGATGAATGGATTGTTGAGAGAACGGGAATCAAAGAAAGAAGGATTTCTGATGCTGAAAAAAATGAGTTCCCTTCTACTATGGCCGCTCATGCATCAAAGATGGCACTTAAAAAAGCGAACTTAGAAGCAAATGACATAGACTTCATTCTTTTTTCTTCTACAATGTCTGATTATAACTTTCCTAACTCCGCAACTTTGCTCCAAGACTTACTCGGGATAACAAATCACTGTGGATGTTTAGATGTAAATTCTGCATGTACAGGCTGGATTTATGCAATGACTATGGCTAACTCGTTAATAGAGAATGGTACTTATAAAAATATTTTAGTTGTCGGTTCAGAAACAACTAGTAGTTATAATAATTGGCTTGATAGATCTAAGTGCGTTCTTTTCGGTGATGGTGCAGGTGCAGTCATTTTATCTAGATCTGATAATGAAACTTCAAAAATTCATAAGAGTATTTTATCTTCAGACTCTACTAAAAAGGATGACCTCATAAAGAAAACAGGAATGGCACGTAAACCATTTTTTGTAGATAAAGAAAACCCAGAGATGGTTGAGATGAATGGCCAAGCAGTTTTCAAGGCTGCTGTAAAAACTATGGCTCATCAATGTGCAAGTATTCTAGAAGAAACTAATACAGCTAAAGAAGAAGTTGATCTTTTTATCCCTCACCAAGCAAACTTAAGAATTATAGAAGCTGTAGCAAGACGATTTGAATTTCCAAACGAAAAAGTCATGATCAATGTTCAAAAATATGCAAACACTTCTTCGGCAACAATTCCTATAGCCCTCAATGAAGCTCTTGAAGCAGGTCGCTTAAAAAGAGCAGATAAGCTTCTTCTTACAACTTTTGGTTCAGGTTTAACCTCGGCAACATTACTTTTAACTTACTAGTGAAACCAATTATTTTTTCATTCCCTGGTCAAGGATCACAATACGTCGGTATGGGAAAAAATCTTTTAGACTCACAATATAAAACTGAAGTTCAAAAGAAATTTGAGAAGGCTTCTGAGATTTTAGGATATGATTCTTTAGAGCTTTGCTTGAAAGGGCCTGAAGATAAATTACTACAAACTGAATTCACCCAACCGATGATTTTTTTAATCAGTAGTATATGTTCAGACATCACTTTAAAGAAACTGAAACAATTAAACTTAAATCTTTCACTTTCTCTTGGGCATTCTATTGGGGAATACTCTGCTCTTTATTCTCAAGGAGTCATAAGCTTTCAAGATGGACTTCTTTTAACTAAAGAAAGAGGAAAAGCAATGCAGGAAGCAACTCCAATTGGAATTGGATCAATGCATGCAATCCTAAGAGTTCCTGAAAAAATAATCATCAAGCTTTGCAAGCAAAGTTCAAATGAATTCCATCAAGTAGTTCCAGCTAATTTTAATACTCCAGGACAAATCGTTATCTCAGGACACAAAGAAGCTTGTGAACTTTTTTTAAAAAATCTAGAGAATGAGTATAAAGATCCTTACCGAACTGTAGAGTTAAAAGTATCTGCTCCTTTTCACTCGCCTCTTATGAAACCTGCCAGCGAAGGTATCTCCAAAAAACTTGAAAGTATTTCACTTTCATCTTTAAACTCTTCTTATATTGCCAATGTTGATGCCAAAACTTATGACTCTTCAACCTCCCCGGAAACTATAAAAAAAAATCTCATCGACCAGATCACGGGATCAGTACTCTGGACGCAAAGCATTATGTCTATTCCTGAAAATGCTCTGATATTGGAAATGGGTCCTGGTTTTGTAACTTCAGCTATGATTAGAAAAATCAACAGAAGCCTCAAGGTCTTATCGTTTGATAAATTAGAACTTGAGAAAACGAGTCTTGACAGTTTTGCTCAATTGCTTGAGATTTAATTAAATTTTAACTACTACATATAGAGGTTTTTATGGAAATTCAAAATAAAATCATAGATTTAGTTAGCAGTGCTACTAAGATCGATGCTAGTAAAATCCAAACAGGAACAAACTTTATTGATGATTTAAATCTAGATTCATTAGATATGGTTGAATTAATGATGAAAATGGAAGATGAGTTTGGAATTGAAATACCAGAAACTGATACTGAAAAATTAAAAACAGTTGAAGATGTTATCAGCTATCTAAAAGCGAAGGATGTCCAATAAACCTCGCATTGCCATTACGGGGCTAGGTGGGATTGCAGGCCTTGGTTCAAATCCAAACGAAATTTGGAACAATGCTCTTAGTGCAAAGTCTAGTGTTAAAACCTTAAGTGAAAGGTTTAGTGATGATGTTCCTTTTGATTATCCAATCAGCATAGCTTCTTATATTGATAATTTTCAAATCTCTGAAGAAATTTTGAGTTTAAAAGAACAAGATCGTTTTGATCTTTTTATTCATTATGCTCTTCATGCAACTCATCAAGCACTTAGTGATTCTAAGTTATTAAATGATCAAACTGCTTACCGACCTGAGCGCATAGGATGTATTTTAGGTGTTGGCATGGGAGGATTCCCTGCAACTGAAAGTGGTTATCGAAAGTTTCTTAATCAAAAACGTGCGAGGACAAATCCTTTTTTTATTCCTTCCATTATCCCTAATATGGCAAGTGGCTTAATTGGAATTAAATATAATCTACGTGGCACAAATTTCAGTATTTCAAGTGCTTGTGCTTCTAGCGGACATGCTATTGAAATGGGCATGCGCCAAATACAAGCAGGAATAATGGATGCAGTTCTTGTTGGAGGTTCTGAAGCAGTTTTAACAAAATTTACTATCGCTGGTTTTCATTCAATGAAGGCCTTATCAAGAAGAGAAGTTTCTCCAAGTGAAGCATCTTGTCCATTTGATTTAAAAAGAGATGGGTTTGTTATAGGAGAAGGTTCAGCTGTATTTATGCTAGAAAACTTAGAAAGTGCTAAAAAACGAGGTGCTAACATTTTAGCAGAACTTGTGGGAGCTGGATCAAGTGCTGATGCTTTTCATATTACAGCTCCTCACCCAGAGGGCGATGGTGCTATTAGTGCAATCAAAGCAGCTCTCAATGATGCTCAAATTTCTCCAGAGCAAATTCATTATATTAATGCTCATGGAACTTCTACTCCAGCTGGAGATATTGCTGAAACAAATTCAATTAAAAAAGTATTCAATGATCATGCTTACAAACTTAGTATAAGCTCTACTAAATCAATGACTGGACATTTACTTGGAGCTGCTTCAGCGTTAGAGAGTTTATTTTGTATAAAAAGTTTAATTGATCAAAGAATTGCTCCGACTATTAATTTGCATACTCCAGATCCTGAGTGTGATTTAAACTATACTCCCAACAAATCAGAAGAAAAAAAACTAGAATACGTGCTTAATAATTCTTTTGGATTTGGAGGAACAAACTCTTCATTAATTTTCAAAAGATACCAAGGATAAATGATGAATATAAAAAGTGTTGATTCAGCAGTCTATGAATTAATAAAAAAGGAAGAGCAAAGGCAATTTGAAGGAATTGAGTTAATCGCTTCGGAAAACTATTGCTCAAAAGCTGTTATGGAAGCTCAAGGTTCTGTTCTTACGAATAAGTATGCTGAAGGTTATCCAGGAAAAAGATATTATGATGGGTGTGAGTTTGTAGATGGAATCGAAACTTTAGCGATAGAGCGATTAAAAAAACTTTTTGGTGCTGAATTTGCTAACGTTCAACCTCATTCTGGTTCTCAAGCTAATATGGCTTGTTTTTTTGCTATGCTAGAGCATGGTGACAAAATTATGGGGATGGATCTCTCTCAAGGAGGTCACTTAACTCATGGAAGTCCTGTGAATTTTTCAGGGAAACTTTTTGATCCTTGCTTTTACGGGGTTGATGAAAAAACTGAAGTTATAGACTATAATCACGTTGAAGAAGTTGCTAAAAAAAATAAACCTAAACTTCTCATAGCAGGAGCCTCTGCTTATCCTCGAAAATTAGACTTTCAAAAATTCAAAGATATCGCAGATTCTGTTGGAGCTTATCTTTTAGTAGACATGGCACATATTGCTGGACTTGTAGCTGCAGGCCTTCATCCTAACCCTGTTGGCCTTGCTGATGTGATTACATCGACAACTCATAAAACCTTGCGTGGGCCTAGAGGTGGTTTAATTTTAATGAATGAAAAATGGGCCAAAAAGATAAATTCTAATATCTTCCCTGGTATCCAAGGTGGTCCTTTAGAACATATTATTGCAGCAAAAGCTGTTGCATTTCATGAAGCTTTGCAACCTAATTTTAAAACATATCAATCTCAGGTTATTTTAAACGCTCAAATTTTGAGTCAAGAATTAATGAAAGAAAACATAGAAATCGTCTCTAATGGAACAGATAATCACTTACTTCTTATAAAAACTGACTCCGTTGGGTTGACTGGTAAAGAAGGATCAACTGTCCTAGAGAGTGTTGGTATTACTTGCAATAAAAATATGGTTCCCGGTGATACTCGTAGTCCATTCATCACTTCTGGTATTAGGATTGGTACACCTGCGATTACTAGCCGAAATATGAAAGAAAATGAAATGAAAATCTTAGCTTCTTTGATATCTAAAACGTTAAAAAATTACAATAATGAGAAAGCTTTAAAAGAAGTTAAAGAAAATGTTCTCTCATTATGTAAGGAGTTTCCAATATATGAATACTAGTCTAATTATATTTTTCTTAATTTCTTGTAATTCTACGCCTTCAAAAGTTAAAAAAAACAAGAATCTTGAAATCTCAGATCCAAATAATTGTGCTTGTATAGAAGTATTTCAGCCCGTTTGTTATAAAGAAAAGACATACTCTAATGCTTGCCACGCAATTTGTGCCGGTGCAAAAGAAGATGAACTAATCTCAGGAGAATGTCTTTAATGAATTGTCCTTTCTGTAAATCTAAAGATACTAAAGTTTTAGATTCAAGACTTATTAAAAATGGAAGTTCCACTAGAAGAAGAAGATCTTGTGTCAGTTGTAAAAGAAGATTTACAACTTATGAAACAATAGAGCTTACGATGCCTAAAATTTATAAAAAAGATGGTAGACGAGAGGATTTTAGCAGAGAAAAACTTTATGGTGGTTTAGAAAAAGCTTGTCAGAAACTACCTGTTTCTTCGAAACAAATTGAAAATATTATTGATCGTATTGAGAAAAGTCTTATTGAATTAAACAAAGATGAGATAAGATCTCGTATTATTGGAAATCATATAATGAAGCACTTAAGAGATCTACATCCTGTTGCTTATATACGCTTCGCATCTGTTTATAAAAATTATGATGACATTGAGCAATTTTTTAATTACTTAAAAGAAGATACTGATAATTTATTTTTTGAAGGCCCCACGCAATGAAACCAGATATAACTAAAATTAGTGAAGCTAGAAAGTTTGTCTTTCAATTTTTTTATCATGAAATTTTTGAAAACAATACCAGTTATAAAAATAAAGAAGATCTAGAAAATCAATTGAAGAAATTTTCAACAAGTATTACTTACCCTATCAAATATCAAGAATATATTTATAAAGTCTTATTAAGTGTTAATACAAATAAAGAAGAGATTCAAAAACTTGTTATTTTTCATTTACAAAATTGGAAATGGGAGAGAGTTGCTTTGATAGATAAAGCAGTTCTTCTACTGGGTGTATGTGAAATGAAATATATTACTCCGCCAACTCCAGTAAATGTTGCAATTAATGAATACGTAGAGATTTCAAAAATTTTTGGGAATGAAAAATCTCATCTTTTCATTAATGGTATTCTGGATAAAATAGCTTCATTATAATTTTCTTAATTACCTGACACAAACGCTTCTTGGTTTTTCTTTTACCCTATTAAATATATATTTAATTAATGAAAAAAAATCTCGATTCTCCTCATTGGTCAGAAAGATTAGAAGTACTCGCTATCTTTGGTTTCTTTTTAATTTTTCTTTTACAATATTTCTCACCTTCTGAAATTTTTACTTCTTCACCAGCTACAGGAGGAGATACCGGCTCTCATTTTGCTTATGCAAAATTATTAAGAGAAGAACTATGGGATAAAGGATTTTTTCAGTTAAGAGCATGGAATCCTGCAAATCTTGGAGGAGAACCAGTCTTTCTTCATTACTTTCCTCTTCCTTATATTTTAATGGCCTTACTTTCTTATCTTATTCCTATTGGTTCGGCTTTTAATTTTATTACTGCAATTGGAGCAATTGCAATTCCTTTTTCTACCTATGCTCATCTTAAACTAACCAATAGGAAATCTACTGCTGCTCTTGCTGCCTCAGCACTTTCCCTTTTTATTTTATTTGATGAAAGTTATTCAATTCTGGGCGGAAATATTTTATCAACATTAGCAGGACAATTTTGTTTTATTATTGCTATCAATTTTTGGTTACTTGCTTCTGGATTTTTTATTAAATATTTTTTTATTAAAAAAGAGAATAAAACACTACTAGGAGCAATTTTTTTTAGTGCCCTTGTTTCTTTTTCTCATGCATATATTTTTATTACCATTCCTACAATGATGTTCGCAATACTAATTGTAAAAAGAGATAAAGATACTTTTTGGACACTTTTCTTTTCTGGTATAGCGATTCTTCTTCTTACTGCATGGCAGTTATTTCCCATGATAGAGAATAGGCCTCATACAGTCTCTTTAAAGTTCTTCTTTTTTATCAAATCTGAGATGAAGAAGTTAACATCTGTTCCAGCAATCATTGGTTGGGGATCTATTCTATTAACTTTTTTTGTTGCTTTTTATAAGAAATCAAAAATTGCCGTTGTTTATTCTTTATATTTTATATTTTTGCTTGGCTTGGCTTATCTATATTCAGCAATTGAACTTTATCCAATGAGAGTTCTAGCACCAGCCTTATACTTTGCTATTGTCGCTGGAGTTTATTCTCTTTCTCAACTTTTTAACTTCGAACAGTGGATTGAAAAAGTATTGTTATTGGCCTGTATAACTTTCTGTTTCACCTATACTTATCAAAGTACAAAAAGTGCAAAAGCATGGATTCGTTACAACTATTCGGGCTGGGAGAAAAAACCACTTTATCCTAATGTTTCTAAAGTTTTTGATGAACTAAAGGGCAGTTTAAGTCAACCAAGAGTTCTTTATGAACATCACCCCAAGTTAAATGGAACAGGTACGACGAGAGTTTTCGAAAGTTTAGGTGTTTTTGCCAAAAGGGCTACGTTTGAAAGTCTTTTTGCTGAAGCTCATAAGTTTTCCGCCTTTGCTTATCTTTTACAATCATATGCAAGTGATCATGCTAGCTGTCCTTTTGGATATAAGTATAAATGTGATAATTTAAATATGTCTAAGCTCCATGAAAAATTAGATTTTCTAGGAGGAGATTCTATTGTTTTCATTGAAGAAAAAGCAAAAAAAGTGATTGCTAAGAATGAAAACTTTAAATTAGAAAAAGAATTTAAACCTTTTCAAATTTATAAGTTAAAAAAATCTGTAAATATGGTTGAAGTGATAGAAGATAATGATCTAACTTATCCTAAATCTTTTGCTCATTCTTATGATATTATGAGAAATAATTTCAGGTCGATTTCTTATAATCCTGTAAAAACTTGTCATCCAAAAGTTGAAGTGAGCTTTTCAGGATTAAAATTAATAACAGATTGCCCAGGGAAAAAGCACTTTTTAAAATATTCTTATCACTCTTATTTAAAGTCCTTAAGTGGAGAAAAAATTGAAAAAGTTTTTCCATATTTCATGGCAATTATCCCTAAATCAACTCAAACGACTATTGTATTTTCTGGATCATTTATTTCTAATATTACTCCCTATATTAGTTTATTAACTTTGTTCTTATTACTTTTCTTTGCAAGAAAAAAGAGGTTTACATGATTAGTGTTATTGTTCCCGCTCATAATGAGGAAGAATCGATTGATTTTTTCTTACCTGCAATTACACCTGTAATGGAGAAAATAACAAAAGATTATGAAATTATTTTTATAAATGATGGGAGTAATGACAAAACAGCAAATAAATTAAGAGAACTTGAAAAGAAAAATTCTTATGTTCGTTTTTTAGATTTCACTAGAAACTTTGGTAAAGATGCTGCAATTTCTGCGGGGCTAGATCATTGTAAAGGAAATCTCGCTGTTATTATTGATGCTGATCTTGAGCATCCTCCTGAAACAATCCTAGAGTTTTACGAAAAATTACAAGATCCAAATGTTTACCAAGCAACAGGGATTCGATCTGGAACTTCACAGTCATTTTTGAAGAAAATATTAAGAAAAGTATTTCATTCTTCTATGAAAAAGTATTCAAGTATTAATTTTCCACCAAATGCCACTGATTTCTGCATGATTAGAAGAGAAGTTATAGATACGATTAACTCTATGAAAGAGAAAGAAAGGTTTATCAGAGGGCTTCTTTCATGGCATGGATATAAAACTGAATATGTAGACTTTGAAGTAGGGAAAAGGTCTGCTGGAACATCTAGTTTTTCGGCTAGTGCTATTACAAATTATGCCAGAAAAGGATTTATTTCTTTTAGTACTACCCCTCTGAAAATTTGGATTGGACTAGGTGGACTTATAGCACTCATCTCTTTTGCTTATATTTCTTATGTTATTCTAAAACATCTTTTCATAGGGACAGATGTTCCTGGTTTTGTAACTGTTGTGTGTATGATTGGATTTTTTGGAGGAATTAACCTCATTGTTCTTGGTGTCATTGGTGAGTATATTGCTGAATTATTTAAAGAAGCAAAAGGACGGCCTCTTTATATTATAAAGAAATAATTATTAATGAAAAACTTAAACATTCTAGTAACTTTAAAAAGAATTAGACTTGAATTTTTGTTAGTCACTCTCTTCTTCGCACCTCTTTTTTTCTGGGGACCTTTAAGAATTTTCCTAGAAGGAAGAGTCCAAGCTTTTGATTATGGAATTATGTATGAATCTCTTTATCGAATTTATCATAATTTAGAAATTTTTCTATACTCACGAGGAACCTATATTTGGGCTGATGACCAAAGTTATATTCAATATTTTTTGAGTTGGGTTATTGCTTCTAAATATTCCCATTACCTTATTATTACTCTTCATTCTCTTGCTAGTTTTCTACTACCTATCTCTATTTATATCTATACTCGCTCAAAGCGACTTAGTGCTTTATTTCTATCTGTCTCGTTATTTTTAAATCATGGATTGATTAATCAAAGTCATGACCTTATTCACCCTGAAACATTTGTAACACCTCTTATTTTTTGGTGGGCCATTGCTTTTTATCATGGTCGGATAAAATCATTATACTTGCTCACTTTCGCTTGCCTAATATGTAAAGAAGATATTGCTATATACATAGGAGGATTTTCTTTTTTTACTTATTTTTTTAAACTTAATTTTAAAACTTCAAATCGTCATGCATTGATAATACTCGCAATCTCATTGATCCTCTTTATTTTTAATTTAAAATTTATACACCCCATTTATGCTAAAAAAACATGTGATTTTCTTCAAACAAGCATCACAAATAACGAGCATACTCTACCTTGGCTTCAAGGTCTTTATACTAATTTTTCAAGCTTTAGTTACTACTCTAATGTTTTTTTCAAATGGAAAGTTTTAAAATACTTAGGTTTATGTCTATGGCCACTCTTTTTTATATTACCAATATCTTTCAAGTGGTTATTTTTAGTAATTCCTCCTATTTTTGTAAATATTATTACAGGTTCTGATTACCTTATCAGTGGAAACTTTCATTATGATCACTCCGTTATTCCTTTAGTTGCTTTTATTTTTGTTGTTAATCTTAGAGAAAAATCATTTCTTCTTTTCAGAACACTTCTTACATGCTTCTTTGCTCTTATTTTACACTTTTCATTTAATCTTCATAATTTAAAGATTTATACACACTCTCATTACTTTAAATGGCCTTCAAATAATCACTTAAAGGCTTATAAAGAAATTTCTGATTATATCCCTCCACACAGTATTGTTTCCGTACCTTCTTGGAATCTCCCTTATTTTATTAATTTAAAAAAGAAGGTTTATATGTTTCCTAATCCTCTCACAGATGAATACTTTGGAATTAATGGAAAGTGTCAGAAAAATATACATGTTGATGATCTTGAATATATTGTTCTTTCCAAAAACTTTATTGAAAAAGATAGAAGAGACTTAAAAGAAAGAGTTTATAAAGACTTTAAGCAGGTTAAAGAAGCTAATTTCACTCCTGAAAACCCTTTAATTTTATTGAAAAGAAAAAACTAAAGTTTAAGTTTTCTAGTAATTTGAACAAATATTCCAGCATTAAGCATATGAATAATACTCCACCAGAAGCAAACGGCTAGAGCCATTTCGAGATTAGGAAAGAATTGAAAAATAAGAGCCGCTCCTAAGCCTGAGTTCTGGATTCCTACCTCTATCGCTAGTGTTTTTCTTTTTTTCTTAGTTAAGAACATTCCCATCGAAAAACCTAAAAGCATTGCTAGAATATTATGTGTAAATGTAAAGGGCAAGACTGTTTTGACTGTAGGCAAAGCTACTTTGTAGTACTTTACAAACATCCCCATTAAGATAATTGCCAATGATAAAAAAGCTAGTTTTCTTACCCAAGAAAAAATCTGGTCTGCAATAGCTGGTTTTTTTGTTCTTAAGTATACTCCTAAAAACAAAGGTATTCCTAAAATAAGAAAGATATTTAAATACATCTGTAAAACATTTAAATTCAATCTTTTTAAAATTTCTTGTGATGGCGGATATAAAGAACTCCATAATAAAAAATTAAAAGGAATAGTAAATGGTCCCACTATTGAAGAAAACGATGTTAATAGAATTGAATATTCGATGTCACCATTCGCTAGATCTGAAAATATATTTGAAAGACTTCCTCCACTGCAAGCACCTATAATAAAAAAACCAATCGCAAGATCTCCTGGGAGTTTAAAGATATTTGCAACAATAAAAGTTAATAAAGGTAATAAAATAATTTGAGAAAATATACCTATTCCAATTGATTTAAAATCTTTTGATGCTTTTATGAGTGAGTTAAAACTAATCTTCAATGAAACTGTTAATACTAAAAATCCTAACATTAAATTAATAGCTAATATTTGAAAGATATTTTCTGACCCCATTAATTACTTAAGAACTTTTTAAAATATGTCATTTTATTAAGGTAAACATCTTTATTCACATAATATGCCATTCTATCTAGTTTCAGATATTTTATACCTCCTGTTAAATCTATTTTCTCTGTTTGTTTTTTTCTAAATTTATTATAAACACCAGGGTTATTTCTTTTAGCAGTAATCGTTTTTGCTATCAAGGCTGCCTGTTCATATCTTCCTTGCCAACCTATACCTAATGCTTCTAATAAACCAACAAAAAAGAGATCTTCGCCTGGAGGAAAAATATTTAAAAACAATTGAGGTGTTACCCCTTTAAGGTTTAAGTGTTTTTTATCAATAAATGGGTAGTGAAGTTTAAAACCAGTTGCAAGTAATACTAAGTCATATTCTTTAGATGTCCCATCCTTAAAATATACTTTCTTCCCTTCAAATTTCTCAATACCTTTTTGAATGTTAATATCACCATGTCCGATATAATGTAGTATTAAAGAATTAACAATAGGGTGAGATTCATAAAGCTTATGATCAGCTTTAGGGAAACCAAATCTTTCAGGATTACCAGTAAATAAACCTAAAAACTTGCTATCAAGAAATCTTTTAATTCTAAATGGTAATTTTAGCTTTCCGCCAATAGTATCTGCAGGTCTTCCTAAGATATACTTTGGAACAAAATGATAGCCTCTTCTTACACTCATATCTACAGATTTTGCGTAATGAACAGCATCTACAATAATATCGCAACCACTATTTCCAGCTCCAATAACTAAAACTCTTTTATCCTTAAATATAATCGGATCTTTGTACTCTTTAGAATGTAAAAGTTCTCCGCTAAATTCTCCTTGGAATTTTGGAATATTAGGCTCTGATAAATTTCCATTTGCAATAATTATTCCTGCAAACAAGTAATGCTCTTGGCTTGTTTTTAATTCCCATAGTCCATCTTCTCTTTTAAATGTAGAAACAACTTTTGAGTTAAATTTAAAATGTTCTCTTAATTTAAAATGATCTGCAAAATCATTAAAATATTCGCAAAGATCTTTATGGGAAGGATAATCGGCGACAGAATCTTTCATAGGAAATTCATTAAACTCTGTTTTTCTTTTTGAAGAAATTAAATGAGCTGATTTATAAACACTTGAGTGTGGATTTTTAATATCCCACAAGCCTCCGACCGAATGATAAGATTCAAAACCAATAAATGAAATATTCTCTTTTTGAAGATTTCTAGCCGCTGCTAAACCTGATGGCCCTGCTCCTATTATTGCATAACTATTTCTTTTATCTATCACTGACTCACCTCGAAGATTTAAAAATTTCAAAAACCTCTTCAGAGGTTTTTGTTGGTAATCCTTTAAAATCATTTTTCAACTTTTGATTATCTAAAACTGGTCGATATGAGATAAAATCTATCTGGTAAGAATTGTACTGTGTTAATTTCATCTTTTTTAATATCGAAATAGCTTTTTTTATAAATTTCTCTGGCAACTCAAAATATATACTTCCTAATTTTTGAGCAACTTGTTTTAATGATAAACTTCCATCTCCACTTAAATTATATGCCCCCTTTAAATTAGTATTTACGACACCTTGATAAATTGCCTGAACAACATCTTCATCATAAATAAAACAAAAAGGAGATTTGAACCCTTTAACTCCAAACAAAAATTTCTTGTTAAAATAATCTGCAATAGGCCCTTTACTCTTATGTCCTAGTATGGTTCCTGCTCGTAAACTCATAATTGATAATTCAGGGTAATTATTTTTGTAATCATCTAGAATCATTTCTACATGAGCTTTATGTAAACTATAAGGAAAGTTTTTACTACCTTTAACTCTATAGTCTTCTTTTATTAAGGAAGGATTCTCAGGAAAATATCCATATACTGCCCCAGAGCTCATAAATATAAATTTCTTTGCATTAATTTTAACAGCAACATCTAATAAATTTTTAGCTCCATCAATTTCAATACTCTCTAATTCTTCCTCACTCATACCTTCTGGTGGGTTTAGAATTGATGCAAGATGAATAATGACATCTATGTTTTCTTTTTTAGAAATCTCAAGAATATTTTTGTCTCTAATATCACTTTTATGATGAACATAATTTGAAAAGTTTAATAGATTTTTTGGAGCTTTTATAATATCAATTCCAACAACCTTAGAAATTTCTTTACTCGCACATAAAATTTCACATGTTTTCTGGCCTAAATATCCACAAGATCCTGTAATTAAAATATTCATTGCCTTATATTTTAATTTAGAAAGCTAAATAGTGCCAGCTTATTAGGAGGAATCTGTTTATAGCTCTTTAAAGTGATTCTTTTTTTAAGTTTTTTTTTACTAAAGAATGTTCTTTAATATCAAGTTGATTTAACCAATCTAAGAATTCATCATCTTTATACTTAATAGTAAGTCCTTGGTCATTAAGAGGTATGATAAAAGGATCATTGTTAAATCGATAGCTTAGAGTAGAAAAATTATAATACTCTACTCTTTTTATCATTTTTGCCTTTAACGGGTTCTGATATAAATATTTTTTTACTCTTAATAAACTTTTTTCTGATTTAATCAATGACCATTTATATCTTCCTCCAAACATTCTATTAATACGCTGAGTTTCATTTCTTAAATGAAGTGAAAAGTTTCTATTAAATTCAAACATAACCTTATCTATATTTTCATTCGGTGTTTGAATGATCATATGATAATGATTATTCATTAAAACAAAATCTATAAGATTAAAAGGATATTTCTCATATGATTTTTTCAAACAAATTTCAACAATTCTCCAAACATCTTTAAGTTCTAACTTAAACCATTCTTTATTATTGGCCCTGTTAACTACATGATATGGATATTTATTAGTTCTAATAAGTTTTCTTCTTGGCATTCATAAACAATAACAAAACAAGGATAAATACATACTCTATTGCTTTACTTTTTCATATTTAAAACAAAGTTATAATAGTTTATCTATCGCTGTAAAAACACTTGCTGTTATCACTATAATAGAACCTAGTTTCAAGGTTATTCTATTTTCAAGATGTTCAAATCTCAGATCAATTCTTTGAAATTGCTCATTTACTAAATCAAAGCCTGCTTTCATTTCAGCTCGAACAGCAGCAAATTCTGCACTCATCTCAGCTCGTACGGCAGCAAACTCTGAACTCATTTCAGCTCGAACGGCAGCAAATTCTGCACTCATCTCAGCTCGCACGGCAGCAAACTCTGATTTCATTTCTGATCTTACTTTTTCGAACTCAACTTTAGTCGCATACTGATGTTTCTCAAAATCGTGCTTTGTTGCAAACTTGTTATCCATAGTCTCATCTAGAACTTGAATAACGCTCTCAGCGGTATTCTTTTTCATTCCTGACTCCTCTAGTAGTTTAACATAATTCAACATATTTTTCATGACAACTCCTTAACTCTATTAATAAAAACTAAAAGAGCATAAAAGCCTAAGTAACCTAACTCAATGTCATATTTAAAATATTTCAGAAATAAAAAGGCCTCGAAAATTCGAGGCCTAAAAGAACTATTTTCTAAAAGTACCTGGCACTTTTATTGTCTATCGCTAATTGATTTTATTGTGAAAGTCACAAGTGAAGATCTTAAATAGAGAAAACCTCAATTTCTCGAGGTCTGCTAAATATTTTCATTCTAAAAGACCTGGTATTTTTTCATCAATTTTTTTCAAATCATATTGAATAGATTTGTAAAAATCATCAGTGATCCTGGATCGAAAAACCACATCAACTTTGCAAGGAATATTACTTTTCTCTAGGGCTTCTTCTAGATGAGAAACTGTAGATCCTTTTACTGCTAGACTATTATCATCTATAAAAATATCTAAATCTGAATTAACCCTATTGTCTCCGATTGATCGAGAACCAAAGATAAAAATTTTATCTTTGTAATGCATAAGAAAAGTATTAAGTATTTTATTTAATTCGTTCATTTAATTTATTTAATAACTCACTAGCATGTTTCGAGAAATCTTGAACATCTTTAAAAACACTTAAAGCTGTTTTTTCATTATAAGTATGGCTTGTCCTATTTCTAGCATCAACATATTTAAACCATATATCAATTTCTTTAATTAGATTTTCTTCTAGAGCATCTCTAAATAAGGGCTTAGGTGACGAGCTAACTTCTTTACGGCCTTGATGAATGAGTAGCTTTCTAATTGCTTTCCAACATAATTCAAAAGTATATTCAAAGCGTTGAATAAGCCCATCTCTTTCTAAATCTGTAAATTCATCTGACTTTTCGATAGCATTAATAAAAGTATCAAGAGCACTTTTTAAGGCCTTAAAATTAATCTCTTTTTCTTCCATACTATTAGTTTATCATGAATCTCAAAGAAAAGACCTCGATTTCTCGAGGTCTTTTAAATATTTTTCTTCTAAAGTACCTGGCACTTTTTTATTGTTGAACTCCCTGAACATCGTAATAATCATTTACCGCAGGGGTTTCAACAGGGAAACATGATTGATCATGCCACTCCCAAATTGTTCCAGTTTGAGACCCTAGCCAAGTCGCCATTGCATCTCCATCTGCAAATACTTGCACGCCTGATCCTGGAGCAAATGATTCCATATCTATCCCTGCTGCAAAATCTAATTCATTACAACTTATATTCCAACCATTCTCATCCTCTATAGTTATTATTGGGCACTGCCCTTCACTAATATTCGAGAAATCAACTGGTGTAAATGTCAAAGAACTTTGAAGTACCGTACCTGTATTATCTATACCTGAATAAAGTGTCCAATCATTTGTAGGATCTGCTGGATCCCATTCTAGGAAATATTCTTTTGTATAACTTCCACAATCAGAAGAAACTTCTAACGTTCTCCTCATAGATGTTGATGTTCCAGCTGGGCGTCGGGCAAAAACTCTATGCCTCTTAATTCCTTTTCGTCCATCATAATCCAGCCAGTAACTCACGAATAAAGGAACATCCAGAGTACTACAACAACCCGATGGAACTCCATAACCTGTATAATCTATTGTTACTCTTTTATTAGCTGCACAATCCCAAGAGATCATATCTTTATAAATTCGGGGTCTTAAAATATTATCTGGATTAGGATCTGAATCACAAGTGACAAAATCTCCTTGAGCCTGAATTTCAATTGCTTCACCTGCAAGTTGAGCATCTATTAATGGCTTTAGATTTGCTTCAAAAGCATTACAAAATGCAGTCGTTGGGAAGTCCAAGTTAACAATATTAGAACCTGGACTTGTTTCATACGCCGATATTCCTGCTGCTGCATCTCCTACATCATAACAACCTGTCCAGTCTTGAACATTTCTACTTCTGCATCCTGCCTTCTGAAATTGCATAACAGGATAACCAATACTACTGCCCGTTTCAACATAACTTCCCAGGCTAGAAATACAACCCATGTTACCTTCGTCTTCTAAAGATTCAGTAAAGCAGCCTACATCTCCTCTTCTATCCCATGTAGGTGTGAATTCACCAACACTATTTATATCCATTCGTAATGCAGTATAAGGAACTTCTGCTTCCCACTTCACAGTACAATTAGCTTCTGCTACTTCATAAATTACAACATCTCTTTCAGGTATTGGACCACAAGTTCTGGCGAGACAACACCCTAATCCAAATGACCAAACAGTATTTGACCCCGATGTATCTGGGTTTACTGTTACCTCTACAAAATCCACTCCTGGTACGTAAGTAAATGGAAGCTGTTCTTCTACTGGATTTGAACCTGTTGCTACTGGGCCAAACGTAGAAAAGAGTTGAACGCCATTATAAGTTACGATAAATTCATCTCCTAAATCAAGTGAATGATAGAAGAAATCTAAAGTCGTCATAGCAGAGTTAATTGGTAGTTGATAAGTTGGGTTAGCACCTGGTCCAACTGTTGGTCCATTGTAATCTTGAGTTATTGCACCAGTACACGCATCATATGGCTCAACTGTAATATAATTCACACAATTACAATCATCCGTTGTTGATACTAATGTGTAATCACCTGGAAGAAGTGGAACCCACTGTCCTGGTTGGTAATCACCGGCGGCATCATAAAAAGATCCATCTGCATAAGTAAATACCACATTCCCATTGCTATCTATAATCTTCGTTTCGTAATTTCCACCATTCGATGGAGTTGTTGTTAAGCTGTTCACTTTAAATTGACCTGTATTTAACTGATAATCAAGATTACAAGTCGTACAAAGAGGCGGAATCATCGCTATATCATTATCCTCACCAGTCACATCAAGTGTTGTAAACTTACAACTTACTGGATCATATCCCCAATCAAAACCTGTTGCCGTTTCTATCGCTACTTCTAAAGCTACCGCATCAGCATAACTCTCTGAATTCGTTAATCCATAATCACTCATATCAAAAGTTCTATTAGCAAAATCAAGTGAACAAGTCGCTGGATTACATGGATCCTCTACATGATGAAACACTATCTTTGAACAATTACACCCCGTACTCGTAGCTGGATCTCCAACTAACACATCTTCATTTAAATCATCCCCAGCTGTACTTGGATCTGTAAAGTCTGGTGTACTCGCTGCTGTAGTAACATTCGTTACTGTAGAATTCGCTGCAGCTGTATCAATTTCACAGGTAAGAATTAATTGTGTAGACCAAGCATTAGCTACATTTCCTATTGTCCACACTCCAGTTGCATCATCATAACTTCCTTGAAAAGCAAACGCTGAAACATAGCTCGTATTCGCTGGACACATATCAGTTAAAGATACATTCGTTGCATCTGCTGGTCCGTTATTTGTTACCTCAATTGTAAAGTAAACACTATCTCCTGGTATTGCTGAGCTAGCACTCCCTGTCTTAACCGTTACTAAATCAGCATTAGGCTGACTCACCTCAGTCTCTGCATCTAGATCATCTCCACCTGTATTAACATCTTGCTCATTACCACTAGCTGGAGTCGTTGTGTTAATAATTGTATTACCTTCTTGTCCTGCATCTATATCACAGGCTAGAGTTAAAGTTGCACTTGCACTGACTGACAAGTTTCCGATAGTCCATGTTGGTGCAGAGTAACTTGTCCCAGAGCTTGGAGTTGCACTAGAAAACGTTGTCCCACTTGGACAAGTATCTCCAAGACTTACTCCTGTTGCTGGATCTCCTCCATTATTTGTCACTGTAATCGTATAAGTTAATTTATCTCCAACATCTGCTGTCGCGTTATCAACTGTCTTTACTGTAACAAGATCAGCTCCAGGATAATAAGTCTGAGCAACCACAGTCACCGACTCATTCGTTGGATCTGGATCTGTTTGATCTCTATTTAAATCTGCTGGAACGATTTCATTGATAAAAAGTGTCGCACCACTATTCACGGTACAGCTCAAGTTTATAACAACTCCATCGTTTGCATTTAGAGGCGCTCCAAGAGAAAAAGTCGGCGCTGAATATGTTACCGATGGTGTAGATCCAGGAAGAAAACTTTCTGCCCAAGAAGAAAACGTTGTCCCAGGAGGACAAGAATCTGTAAGGGAAACATTGGTTGCTTGTGCTGGCCCATGATTTACTAATTGAATAGTATAATTAATTATTGATCCAACACTTGGTGCTTGATTATCTATAAACTTATTCACCGAAAGATCAGCTATATCCTCAACCGTCACTGATGCATTATCATCATTATTTGCTGGGTTTGGATCATTTTCTTTTCCACTAAGCTTAGTAGTTACATTTGTAATTACATCTCCACTTGTTCCTGCGTTCACAGAACAAGTAAGATCTACACTTGCATTAGTACCTGCTGTAATGTTTCCAATAGTAAATGTTGGATTTGAATAACTTCCCGTTGCACTCACAAATGTTGTCCCTGCTGGACAAACGTCATCAAAAGCTACACCCGTAGCATCTGCTGGTCCGTAGTTAGTTACTTCCATTGTAAAAGTTATCTTCTCACCCTCAACCGGATCAACATTATCAACGCTCTTTTTCATCGCTAAGTCAGCATCACTACTTTCTACATTTGTAACCGCTACCGCATCATCATTTGATGGATCATTATCTATTTGATCTAAGCTTATATCTGTTCTTGAGATTGTATTAACAATCATATTATCAACGCTTACTACTCTACATCCAAGATTTAGAGTCGCACTTGCTCCACTATTTATTGTTCCTATAGTCCAGATTGGAGCTGAATAACTTGTTCCTGTACTTGGAGTGGCTGCATCAAAAACTGTTCCTGCCGGACAAGAGTCATTAAGACTCACATTGCTTGCCTGTGCTGCTCCCTGATTCGTCACTGTTATTGTAAAGACAGCATCATCTCCTATCGAGAGTGCTCCCCCAGCTCTAATCGTCTTCTCCACTGAAAGATCAGCAAAGTTTTCAACCTCAACACTTGCTGAGTCTTGATTATTAGATGCATTAGAATCATTCTCATTTGCTTTTAAATTTGAAGTAGCATTTAAAATACTCATCCCTCCACTTCCAACATCTACTCTACAAGTTAAGCTCACACTTACACTCGTACCTGCTGTAATGTTTCCGATGCTAAACGTTGGAGAAGAATAAGTTCCCGTAGCACTTACAAAGCTTGTACCCACTGGACAAACATCATCAATACTCACACCTGTAGCATTAGCTGGACCAAAGTTTCTTACTTCGATATTAAAGACAATGTCATCTCCCTCTTCTGGATCAACATTGTTTACTGTTTTTCTTACCCCTAGATCAACATCTGTACTTGGTGGATTCACCACCGCTCCAGCACTATCATTTGTTGGATCATTATCAACTTGATCAAGACTTACATCACTACTTGTTATGGTATTAATAACTGGACTTGAATTATCTATTCTACAAACCAAATCAAGAGTTGCTGTTTGAGCATTATTTAAAGTCCCTACACTCCAAGTTGGAGCTGAATACGCCCCATCAGCTGTAGAGTGTGATTGATAAGTAGAACCAAGTGGACAGCTATCTCTTAAAGATACGTTTGTCGCTCTCGCTGCTCCTTGATTCGTCACGCTTATGCTAAACGTTACATTACTACCCGGAGTAGCTGCTGGGTTATCAACTATTTTCTCAACTGCTAAATCAGCATAGTTTTCAACAATCACACTTACTGAGTCTTGATCATTTGATGGATTTGAATCATTTTGATCAGCACTTAAATTTGAAGTTATATTCGTTAAAGTGTTTCCGGCTTGTCCTACATCTATCTTACAAGTCAAAATAGCAGTAACACTACCTCCTGCAGTGATTCTATCTGCAAAAAAGTTAGGAGCTGAATAAGAAAAAACTCCAACAGGAGAAGAAACAAAAGTTGTTCCCGCTGGACAAAGATCTGAAAAGCTTACATTGCTTGCATCAGCTGGGCCAAAGTTCATCACTTCAATACTAAAAGTTACATCTTCACCCTCAGTTGGATCTATATTATCAACTGTCTTTCTAACTGCTAAATCAATATCTGTTGCCGGTGCGTTAACCACTGCTCCAGCGTTATCATTACTTGGGTTTGGATCTGTTTGATCTAAGGTAATATCACTTGTAGAAATTGTGTTTTGAATAACACCAACCTGATCTACCTTACATTCTAAGTTAAGCATCGCCGTAGCACCTGAGTTTAAAGTATTCACTGACCACACTGGATCCACATAACTCATTCCACCTGTAACTATTGCTGATACAAAGCTTGTTCCTGTTGGACATGAATCATTTATTCTTACCCCAGTTGCTCTTGCTGCTCCGTGATTAGTCACACTAATTGTATACGTAATTGTATCTCCAACATCAGGGGTAGCATCATTTACTATCTTTTCTACTGAAAGATCTGCCTCATCATGAACTTCAACAGTTGAAGATGAAGAGTTATTTGCTGGATTTGAATCCGTCTCATTAAGTGATACATCACTTGTTGAAATTAAATTTGTAATAACACTTCCACCCTGACCTACATCGACCTTACAAGTTAATTGCATCAAAGCACTTTGAGTGTAATTAAGATTTCCGATGGTCCATGTTGGAGCTGTATAACTTCCAATACTACTACTTGCCGATACAAATGTTGTTCCTGCTGGACAAGTATCATCTACAGAGACACCTGTAGCCTGAGCTGGACCGATATTTGTTACTTTAATTTCAAAAATTATATCTTGCCCCTCGACTGGAGTGTCATCATTAACTGTTTTTACAACTTTTAAATCAGCACTATCTGCTGGAACAT
>JAHDBN010000006.1:117831-131013 GCA_020630335.1 Bacteriovoracaceae bacterium | reverse complement strand
AATATAGACCGCAATTAATTCTTTTCTACTTATTTGAGACTGTTATGAAATTTTTTAAAGTTCATACAACGAAAATAAAGAGAAACAAGATTAAGAAAATACTAAATATTATTCATCAGGATCTAAATCTGGAATATCTGGGGGAATCATAGTGGTTCAACAATCAGACAAGCACTGAACTGCTTCTTCCATGGTTGTTGCTTGATTTACACATATTGATCTTTCTGTTATCTGCTTTTTTAGATCAACAAGAGAAAAATTGCTATCAAATTTAAATTTAATACTATCTGGGAGCACACGCGATTCTTTTGTATTTGGAATATATTCTATTTTTTCAGTATTATCGTTAAGATTATAGCACAATTTAAAATTGTGAGAATTACTCATATCTAAATTTTCTTGTGAAGAACATTCTTGATTAGGAATATAATATTGTCGAGAATATTGAGGTTTCGAGATCAAATTTAGTGATAATATGGATATAAGCAGAAATAGTATTCTAAAATCTAATTTTTTCATCAGATCTCCTTAACTTTATTTGAAGGTTTATAATCTTCTATAAATGTTTTTTTATTCTTTTGATGCCTTTTAGAATTGTCAACTTCCTTTGATTTTGATTCAAGGATGTCTTCAACGTTTCTACACTTCGAAATATTTAATTGGTGAATCTTTTTAGATTTTTTTATAGTATCTGGGAAAAAAAAATTTTTAAATCTATTTTTATTTCTTCGATTTTTTATCATTGATGGTCTACTAGTAAACTCTTTACAGTTTTTTAGATTTAAACTGTAGTTATCAAATGTCGAAGAAATAGAGTAATTACATTCTTCAAATATTTTTATAAGATCTCCTCCAGCATCTTTTCCTTCTAGGCAATATAAGGTTAAAGCACCGAAGCGAACTTCTTTTTTCTTGTTATACCAAATGTCATGAATTTGATTTTTTAAATTATATTTATAACTATATTCAGCATAGTAAATATCTTTATTCATACAAAGCTCTTTTTTTAAAATTGAACTTAAACAGACATGATCAAAATTAAAACTAGATGCAAACAATAATTTTGAAAATAATAGTAGAAAAAAAAACATTTTTAACCTTTTACCTGAAATTAAAGTTATTTAAAGCAAGTTTTTGTGGCTTGACCCTTTAATTCATAAACTTTTTGGGCATCCCCAACAAAACTTTGAGCTCCTAAATTTTTCATTTCATCTTGAACACATTTAGCAAAAGTTCTTGATGAATGATTTGAGTTTGGTAGACTTGCAATCCCTCTTGAAACAGCTTGCTTCTCTTTTTCGGTGATTTGATTTTGATACTCCCAGTTTAATTGAGGTGTATCTTGAGAATAATCAAGTCCATGAGGATTACTACTATCAGGCTGTATGTATTCATCATTGCTTTTAATTACGTTTGAATTGATATTTTCTTCAGTTGTAGCTGTCGATCTCTGAAATTTATTATTTAAAACGGTGACAGCAGTGCGATTTGAATTAACAGTATTATTAGAACTTAAGTTCATACACCTTGCAGTTGCTTCATTTTTTAGTTCAGAGATTTTCTCAAAGTTTCCTTTGTATTGATGAGCTCCAAGATTTAGTAGTTCAGCCTTGATACATTTTGATCTATCAAGAGAGTTATTGGAAACACTGGAAAAAGATCTGTCTTGTGTCATTACCTCAGGTTGCGTTTTTTGAAAATGAGCATTCTCAAAAACAGCAGTTCGCTCAGAAACAATAACTTTTCCAGACTTTAGATTAAGACACGCTTGAGTTGATTCCGATTTTAACCTCGATAATGTTTCCATATCGCCTTTGTAGTTTTGGGCACCCAATTCTACCATTTTAGATTTAATGCAATCTTGAATCCCAGAGAAAAGATTAATAGAGAATAAAAAAGCTGCACTTATAATTAAATTTTTCATCAATACTCCTTAATTTACGTTAACCAATAAGCTCATCGGAGGATTGCTTAAAAACTTAAGGAAAAGATCAACTATTAGCGATAATATCTAAATAAATATTTAATATTACTCTGTATTATATAGAAAATTGATGATTTAATTTATGAAAGGATTATTTATGAAAAACAAAACAATATTATTAATGTCCATTCTTTTAATCAGTTGTAGTTCAAGTGAAAGAAAAGAAAAATTTATTGATATGAGTGATTATTATGGTTGTTATCATCAATCACATTTAGGATTTTATCCCGAATATTATAGAAATAAACCTTGTACGGATTACTCTAAAGAAATAGAAAATAGAAGAAATAAAGAATATTCATTAAAGCAAACAAAAGATTTTTCTAAAAGTAGATATGATTCAGGGACAGTTCCGCTTGAATCAGAAGTAAATAGTTTAAAAACGGAAGTAATTCCATATGCCGATCCAGAAAGTAAAACAACAAGAGAACTTGAAAACGAAGTTGTAAAAAAAGATGATACTTATACTGAGTATACAACTGAAGAAGTTGAAGAGATTCCTAGCGAAGATGAGGTTTACTTTGAAGTTCCTGATGATGTATTTGAAGAGGTTGTTCCTACCGATAATTAACAGACTAAAGTTTTTCTCTTAGCTTTCGATATGTTTCATAAGACATAAAAATGGAGTCTTTATGAAACATGTGATTTTTTTAAGTATTATTTCTTTTCTTTTTACTAGCTGTGCGACTAGAGGTTATAAGGTTGGTGATCAACTACCTGAGTATCATCCTTATTATAAAGATGGACGTAAGGTCATTTTTGCAGAAGGTGCGAAGGCAGATAAAATTGTTTATGAAAATTACTCTAATGATGGTCTAAGATATACGGCTCAAGAAGAGAAGTTTGCTGATGTGAATGATATTCAAAAAATTCAAACTACTGATGAGTATGGTAGTACAAGAATGATTGCATCTGATTTTGAGGAAGAGGAAATAATTTTTAACACTAGAAGATTAAAGAAACTTAAACCTGTTCAGAATAAATCAAGAATGCTTAAGATGAAGAAAGTATCCAAAAATGAAAGATCTGTAGCAAGTGATGGTAATAGCGAAGCTAAGGTTTTCTATTCCGCTCCTAAAAAATTACATAAAAAAAGAAGTAGTACGAGTCATCTAAGACATATCTTGTATTATAACTCTAATGATAAAATATAGAAAAAAGATCAAGTATTAAAATCGAAAAATCTCATCTATAATTTAGAAAAATTAAAAGATGAGATTTTATGAAAGCACTATTATTATTTTTAATGATTCCTTATGTTTTTGCTGTAAATGTTCAGCAATTTCAAAGAAGTAACACTCTTACCTATGAAATGCTAGAAGATGCGAGGGTAAAAAATAGTCATGTTTTTAATGATTACGATATGGCATTTACCTTAGGAGCTAGTTATGTGAACGAGCCTCTTACTGTAAAAGATCTTGCTAACACTAAGCAATTTAGGGCACCAATAAAAGATATGCTTTCAGTTCACTTAGGAGTTTCTGCTTATATTTTTAATAATGTTATGCTTGGAGCTTCTACTTTTTATTCTAAGTTTAAAGATGATCTTGGCGAATCTAGATCAGGACTTGGTGATACAAATTTAAATTTAACTTGGAGATTTTTATTAAAAGATAGATTCGCGATGGCATTAATGCCTTTTGTAACTTTACCAACGGGTAGTTCAGGAGCTGACTCACAAATAAATATTGGAACAAGTACTAGTCCTAGTTTTCAAACAATGAATCCTATAAGTGATGATGAACTTGCTTATGGTGGAATGTTCATTTACGAGCATTTCTTTAATTTTATGAACTTTGTTGTAAACGTTGGGTATAAAAAATCTCCGGGAGCTGCTTTCCAAGAGATTGATTTGCGAGAAAGACTAATGACAGGAATTGGAGCATATATTCCAATTTCTCAAAAATGGGGAATTAATGCTGAATACATGAGGCACTGGGGATTACCTATTTCAGATAATCAAAACCCCAATGAGCTTTACCTTGGGACAAGTTTTGGAATAGCTAGAAGAATTGCTGGTTTCGCTGGAGTTGGTTTAGGAAATATTTTTTCAGATAGTGATGGGAATGATTTTAGAGTAAGTGCGGGACTTAAATTCACTCCAAGGATTTGGAGTGAAAAAAGAGAAGCTATCAAGCCTATCAGAATAAAAAAGAGAAAGGTTGTAAAAGAATATAATGTTCAAAACATTATTGATCTTGAAGCAGATGATGGAATAGATTTAAGATTAAGTGAATGTGATGAAAACGGTGTTTTTAATGAAACGAATACTTATATTGTGAGGTTTCCTCATGATGTTGGAGTAATTATTTCACCAGAACAATTAACTTATATAACTGAAAGTATTAATGCCAGAATGAATGATATAGAAAAAGTTTTAGTTACTGGCCATACAAGTGCACCAGGAAGTGCTCCTTATAATATGAGCTTATCTAAAAAAAGAGCGATATCAGTATCACAATTACTTGTAAGTAAAGGAATCCCTAAAGGATTAGTTTTTTACAGAGGTAAAGGTGAGACTATGCTTCTTGATAGTTCAGGTAGCTCAGAAGCTGAAGAAATTAATAGAAGAGTTGAAATTAAAGCTATTCTTAAAGGACAAGCAAAGTCTTGTGAGTAGATTAATAACTTTGATCAACCCCATCTCTAAATATCCAAGCAAAGAAGAAGCCTAGAAATAAAAGCGACAAAGTGTTGTGAATAGAACTCGTTAATAGATTGTACTGAGAGATAATTCCAACACTCAAAGAAGCTAAGGCCATAGATGAAAAAAAGCCTTTTCTAAAAAGCAACTCAAGAAATAGAAACAAAAGAGCTAGAATTATCCATATTTTAAATGATGGTGTGAGAATCATTTAACTATTTTCTATTAGTTTTTATGTTTAGAAAAGCTTTGTGCTTTGCAAGTGACGCAATTAGCAATATTTGTTAGAATAGCGCTTATCTAATTTATTAATTATGAGGGAAATATGTCAGCTCAGAAATCAAATATAATCACTAAGAAAAACTTAACAGCAAAATATCAAAAAAAAGCTGAGATTATTAAAAAGCATAATCTTGGTAAGGGAAAAATTCTTGAAATGTTGGAGAATGTTTTTCTTTCAAGAAGATTAGATGATGCTGAAATTACAATGAAGAAGCAATCAAAAGCTTTTTTTCAAATCTCTGGAGCAGGACATGAAGGTATTCTTACTGGTGTTGCTAAGGTTTTAAAGCCGGCTCATGATTATTTTATTTGTTATTATAGAGATAGAGCTCTTTGTTTAGGGCTTGGCGTTACTCCTTATGAGATGCTTTGTCAGGCAAATGGAAATATTGGAGATACGGCTTCTTATGGAAGACAGATGCCAGCGCACTGGGGAAATAAAAAGTTAAATATTGTTAATAAATCTTCATGTACTGGAACTCAGTTTTTGCAGGCTTGTGGTTTAGCAGAAGCGGGTTTATATGCTGAAGAGAATAAATTAAAAGAGATTGATTTTAATAAAAACGAAATTGTCTATGTTTCTTGTGGTGATGGAACAACTTCTCAAGGAGAATTTTGGGAGGCATTAACGACAGCTTCAGTTAATAAACTTCCAGTGATGTTTGTTGTAGAAGATAATGGTTTTGCAATCTCTGTTCCAGTTAGTGTTCAAACACCTGCGGGATCAATTTCAAAAACATTAGAAAATTTTCCAGGCCTAGAAATTTATACTTGTGATGGAAATTGCCCGATTGAAAGTTTTGATACAGTTAGTGAAGCTGCGAAACATATTCGAGCAGGTAAAGGACCTGCACTTGTTCATGCTAGTTGTACAAGGCCGTATTCTCATTCTCTTTCAGATGATCATAAGTATTATAGAACAGATAAAGAACTAGAAGCTGAAGCGAAGTTGGACGTAGTAAATTCTTTTCCATTGTTTTTAGAAGAAGCTGGGATTTTAACTAAAAAAGAAATTAATGCTTTAAAAGACGATATTGATAAAGAAGTGAAAGAAGCTATTATTCAAGCTGTAGATACGAAGTGGCCTGGAGTAGATACTTATAAAGATCATTTATATTCTGAAGAGATAGATCCAAGTTCTGATGAGTTTAGTACAGATCCGCAATTCTCAGGGAAAGAAGACGTTCCTATGGCAGGAACAATTAATAAAGTTTTGAAATCAGAAATAAAAAGAAATCCCTTGATAAGAATGTTTGGAGAAGATGTTGCTGATTTTTCAGAGTTAGAAAAACTAGAAAATGAAGCTCTTTCAGGGAAGGGTGGAGTTTTTAAAATTACTAGTGGAGCTCAGAGAACATCTTATGAGTTAGGAAGAAAGAATCAGGTTTTTAATTCACCCTTGGCTGAAGCAAATATAATTGGAAGAGCTATTGGAATGGCGATGAGAGGGTTAAAGCCTGTTGTTGAAATTCAATTTTTTGATTATATCTGGACAGCTTATATGCAGCTAAAAAATGAAATGGCGACCACACGTTATAGAAGTGGAGGTGACTTTACTTGTCCTATGGTTGTTAGAGTTCCTATTGGTGGATATTTGCGAGGTGGATCGATCTATCACTCACAATCGGGGGAATCTTTATTTACGCATATTCCTGGGATTCGAGTAGTCTTTCCATCAAATGCTTTGGATGCTGCTGGGCTTTTAAGAACAGCTATTCGATGTGATGACCCTGTTATGTTTTTAGAGCATAAACATTTGTACTATCAAGGCTACAACAGAACTGCAGATCCGGGAGATGATTTCATGATTCCTTTCGGAAAAGCAAGAGTTTCGAAAGAAGGAAAAGATGCAACCATTTTAGCTTGGGGAGCACTCGTTCAAAAATCAATTGATGCAGCCAAAAAAATAGAAGATGAAACAGGGAAAAGTATCGAAGTTATTGATGCTAGAACACTTGTTCCTTTTGATATTGAGACGTTGGTAAATTCTTTAAAGAAAACTAATAGATTATTAGTCTGTCACGAAGAGCATAAAACTTCAGGTTTTGCTGGAGAGATTATGGGCTTAGTGAATGAACATGCTTTTGAGTATTTAGATGCTCCTCCTATGAGGGTAGCTTCCAAAGATACACATGTAGCTTACTGCCCTGCTTTAGAAGAAGTCATTCTTCCACAGACAAGCGATGTTTATAAAAAATTAAATGAGTTATTAAATTACTAACTATTTAGAAGATTTTAATTGAGCCATGTAGATTTCATTAGCTTTTTTATATCTTTCAGGACTATTTCTTAATGCCCTAACATTGTGATCTTCTGATCCATATCTATAAGTAAAAAGTTTTACTTTCTTAGAAAAGTTATCTTCAACTCTTGTAACGTTTTTCTTGTGATCATCAATAAAGATAATGGCATCATAAGATTTTTTAAGTTTTCCTAGTAATGATTCTAGAGCTTTTCCTTTATGAGCTCCCTCTGTCATTGCAAGGCCATTTTTGAATACTATTCTCTTAGGCCTTTTTGAGTCTTTTCCTAGGATATAATCAAAGCTTTGAGTAAAAGGAAATCCAGTGAAGTTAAATTTATATTTATTTAAAATTCGTTGAGTGTTATTTCTAACCTGATTTCCTCTTGAAGTAAGAATCATTGTATGGATTCCCTCTTTTTGAATTCTTTGAATTTCTTTTGGTAAAAAGTTTTCAGTAAGTCTCATATCGTGAAACTCTTGAACTTTATACCATGATGTATAAAGAGAGTTAAAATCTTTAAAAAGAAGATGTTCATCTGCTTTCCCACTTTTTAAATACTTTCCAATAAGCTCTCCTTGTTTTGTAATCCATTGATCTGAAGCTACATCTGTAGTCATTGTTAAAATAGTATTATCTAAGTCAGTGACAAAAAGAATTTTTGAGCTAGGAATAGTTTTTTTGATTTCTTTGATTTTTTCAAAAATAGGTTTGAAAGTTTTAACATCTTCAAATGCAAAAAGGTTTAGTGAGATAATAAATGTAATAAGTGTTTTCATGAGCAAAAGATAGTAGGGCCAAAGCTTATTATCAAGACTTAGTGTGTTTATTTGAGAAATGTATAGCGTAATGAGCAGTAGCAATAGCAGGAACAAATAAATTAAGAATAGGAATATTTATAAGAGCAAAATAAAGAGCTCCAGAGAGAATAAATGTAAAAAAGTTTTTATTAGTGTCACTAAGACACTGGCTAAATGTAAGATTGTGCCTATACCAAGTATAATCAATAAATTGAACTGAAACTAAAATAAAAGAAAGGCCTAGGGAAACAGGAACTAAAAAAGGAATAAAATTTATAATATACGCAAGCAGAGAAAAGAAAAGAATAAAACTAATTTTTTTTAACTCATTCATAAGAATAAAAAGGATTTTTGAATTAAACTTTGAAAATGCTTGATTGATAGGTGGAAGTGGCTGACCGATATGTCTTTTTTCAACTCTTTCGCTTATATAGTCATTAAAAAAACATCCAATTGCGGAAACAAAAATGACAAAAGTCCAATTGGCAATAAAGTAAGCAAGAAATCCAATGATTGTTTTAACAATCCAAATTAATCCTGAAATAATCCATGAATCTAATCCAAAAAAACTACCAAGCCATCCAAATTTAAAAGCACCAACCCAACCTAAAATAGAGTAAAAACCAGCACCATAAAATATTAACCCAACAAGAACAGGGAGAATTGTGAGCATGAAATTTATTTTATCTGTGAATATGTATTTAAGAGAAAGAAAGAAATTAGTGATAGTTGACATACTTAAAGTATAGCAAGCCAGAAATGGCATGGGAAAAAGAGGCTTCATCTTGATTATTTCTTAAAAATATATTTATTCAAATTAAATATCTTCGTTCAGTTATTAATAATGCTGCTTAGAAAAGAAAAAGGCCATAATGCACCCATTGACCTGTTATATGGGTACATTTTGAGGCTTGTCGTAGTGATTGTGCTTCGTTAGTTTTAGAAAAAATGTAATTTCGTAATGGAGGAAATTTATGAAATCTTTAATATTCTTAATGAGTTTTTTAGTGTTTGCTCAAGATCAAGCATCAAGCACTAACAAAAAGTACACAAAAGCGTATTTAGAAAAAATTTCTAAACGCTACAAAGGACAAACTGAATTTGCGAGACAGACATATTTAGCTGCGAGTTCAAATGATGAAGTAGGGCGAGCTTCTGGGAGAATGTCTAAAAATTCTGAAAATCGAGAAATTCAAGAAGCAGATGTTTTCAAAGTAGGGGAAGATGGAAGCAAAGAATTATTTCTTCTAAATTCTTATAGAGGGTTTCAGGTTATTTCTTTTAAAAATGGAGCAAGTAATCCAGAAATAATTGGAAGGCTACCTCTTTATAATCAATATAGTAGTGAGATGTATTTTGATAAGGATAACAACACAGTATTTGTATTAAATACTGAATATGATTATTCATATAATTATTGGAATTCTAATTATTATACAAAAGTTTATCAAATAGATGTCTCTGATTCCAGAAAGCCTAAATTAGTATCTACTCAGACAATAGGAGGATACCTTGAGGCAAGTAGAATGGTTGGAGATGTTTTATATGTAGTAACTGAAAGTTGGGACCGATCAGAAAGAAAAGCTGCTGTAACGTCTTTAAAATTAGTTGAAAATAAAATGAAGCAAATTGATTCACAAGAACTTCATTCTAAAAATGTTTATGTAAACCAGATTAATGTTTTAAAGAAAAATCAAAAATATTACATTCTTACAAGTAGATCGAATTGGTCTATGAATGAGGGCTATGTAGATTTATATGATATTACAAGTAAAGAAGGTAAAATTAAGAAAGTTCAAACTGTTAAAACCAAGGGGCGTGTTAATGAACGATCTCAAATGTTTTTACATCAAAAACATATTGTAACAGTTACTAACTTTAGAAAAGATAGACGTGATTTAGCAAAAATTGCAGTAGAAGCTTTTCCGATGAAAGAGACGAAGAATATTTTAACCTCTTCTAAGGATAAATATCTAGTTTTAAGAGATACAAATGGTCTAAACGCAAGTCTTCAAGATGTAAGAGTTTCTGATAACCTTCTTTATACTTTTTGGGTTCCAGCGAATAATATCGATCCTTTTGATCTTGTTGATATGTCTGATTTAAAAAATGGTTTGAAGTATTTAGGACGATTGGAGTTTGATGGATGGGTTTCTAAGGCATTTCCAATGACTTATAAGGGAAAGAAATATGTATTAGGGCTTGGAGAAGTTATTCCAGCAACATCCGAGCAGGATGTTCGTTACCCTCAAGCTAAGATTTTTGAAATAATTAAAACAGATAAGGGTTATAAGCATGTTGATGTAGAAACATTAACAATGAACTCTGAGAGGGTAAGAAGTGCTTTGAATTCAGAAGATAAGTATTTTGAAATCATGTCAAAGGGTAATGGTAAATTTGATGTTTTATTTCCTGTTACATTTCTAGGAAAGAGATGGAGAGATAATAAAAATGGAGCAAAAATTGTTGAAGTAAATTTATCAAAAGGCTCACTAGATGAAGGTCAAAAAATAGTTGGTGATTCTAGATGGTTAAAAAGAGTATTCCTAAATAAGGAAATTGATAAAATTAATACATTCTCAGATAAAGAGCTCTCTACTTTTGGGAGTACTCAAGACTCTAAAGGGTTTGCAAATGCTCTAAGTGTATTAGAACTTGCGAGAAATATTATTGATTTTAAAATCACATCATCTACTACAGGTGTACAGATAATTAAAAATGAATCAAATGTTGAGTTAAGAGAAGTTTCACTTGAAAATGTTGATGCTGAAAAGAAAAATGTTTTAAAGAGAATGACTATCCCGGGGAATCCTATTTATAAAAAAATCACTTCTGAAAAAGCAGTTTTTATCATGGCAAAATTCTCAAAAAGCTATGCTTCAGATGATAAATATCCTGATTACAAGAATAGCAAAGATTTGCTAGGGCTTTATAAATTAACTTTTGATTTGGAGAAGTTTAAAGTAACTCAACGTTCAAAAAAAGCTATCTCTATTAAGAACTTAAGCACTTATGTTAATGTTCAAGACTTCAAGTTGAAAAATACTTTGTTATTAAACATAGGGAAAAGCTTTGTTAAAGTTAAAGATAATGATTTTTCTCTTCTTTATATTGATAAGAATAGTTGTAAGGGATATTTCGTAGAGAAAAGAAGACGTTATGGATATCAGCCAACAAATCTATACCAAATAAATGAAAAACTATTAAAGACAAAAGAAATAGTAGTTGAGCCAGTTGATAAGAAGAAAAATGACTATAGAAATTATGGATTTACTTACATGGCAGAATTATCTGTTAATGATAAAAAGATTTCGTGCTCTAAGAGTATTAATATCCCTGGAAATCCTGTGGATGTGATTGATAACATCTTATTAACTACTAGTGGTTATAACTATGGTGGTTTTAGACCAAGTTATGAGTATGCTTCTTCAGTAAGACGTTTCCCTGGATATTATTATAGCAATCAAGAGACGTATTCTTTAAGTGTAAAGAGAAAAGTTGCAACACTTATGGATAAAATTAAAACAGATTTAGTGAGTAATAAGTTTTCAGAAAATAAATATTTGACTCATAATTCAAAAGAAGGAAGATTTGATATTTGGTCAATAACTCAGGATGGAGAGTTTATCTCAAGACCTAGGTATATAAGAGAAACCCAAGGTAAAAATCTTGTAAAAACTATTAAAAAGAATAATCAAATGTTTCTTGTACTGAATAAGAAAAACGTTATGGATCTTTATAGTTTAGATACTCTTTCAAATGAAATAGAGAAGAAATCTATTAAATCAAAGTTTGATAAAGAAAGCAGCAATGTTTCTGAATATGTTTACAATATAAGAAACATGACTCTAAGTGATGATTCAAATAAATTGTATGTTTCACAGGGGATGTATGGTTTATTAGAACTTGAATTAGAATAAGAAAAATAAAAAGGGGGGCTTCGGCTCCCTTTTTAATATGGGTAATTTTTAAATTTGAAATCCCATATTTTTTGATAATCTTCTAGCTTTGTATCCGTGTTTGGGATACTCATCACCAAAGATTCAAGCTCTTCCCAATCTAAAAAATCAAAAACAAGCTTTGTAAGAATAAAACTTTGATCTCTACATTTTTGAAATTTATTTTTTGCCTTATTAAGCATTCCTTCAGTGCCTATGATTTTATTTTCTCTGAAGTGAACCATGGAAGCGGCAACTTGTATGATGGCCCAATAAACATTTCTAGCAGGATCATTTCTATCTTCTAGCCATACATCTTCTAGGGCTTCGTGGCATTCCCAATACTTTTTTGAATTAAAAGTTTTGATTCCATTAGCTATCTTTTTTAAATGTTCAGGGCCAAAAGCTCCAAAAGGATATTTTTCCATGGTGTATTATAACAAAAAAGGGCCTAAAAAGGCCCCTTTGTCATATTTTCTAGATTATTCTGCATGTCCATTTATATGAACACTTAAAGTGTATTCGTGACCTCCATTACATCTAACATTAACCTCAGCTTCATCATCTGCTGCAATAGCTAGAATTGAATCTAATATTGCTGATGGTGGATCTACCTCAGGAAGTGGATCATTAGAAGGAGCATCTGCTGCATCTCCACCTCCAGGGAAGCATACAATACCATCGCTAGTTGGTCCCCAGTTTTTCGCCATAGCTTCTTCAGTCATTGCGATTCTAATTGCACCTGAGTCTTCTTCATCTTGAGCTATAACTGCCCATTCAATCTTATTATCGATACTAGTCACTTTACATTTACATTCAAGATCTGTTTCATCTTGAGCTATTCCTTTGCCTTCAATTTCTTCACAAATATCAATTTTATAGGCTTCTTGTATAGTGCTAACAGCTTTACCTTTTATATCAGCACCTGAAGCATTTTTTGTTTTATCTGTTAAAATATAAGTGAAAGTTTCAACAGAAGTTTTTTGAGTAAAATCTTTTTTAGAAATAGTATTATTTTCTTCAATAAATGCACTAAATACTTTTCCATTGGCAAACCATTCGTGAGTTGCGTTTTTAGGAAAAAGATAACCTTTTAGGGCCGTAAAACCTTCAACTCCTTGTGAACCATCAGCAGGACATCCATCGGCATCAACTTCGGAATCGGCTGGAGTTTCACATAAATCATCAGTATCTGTAACACCGTCACCATCAGAGTCTTCACCAGCATCTTCTTCACCAGCATCTTCTTCACCAGCATCTTCTTCACCAGCATCTTCTTCGCCAGCATCTT
>JAHDBN010000006.1:16138-117601 GCA_020630335.1 Bacteriovoracaceae bacterium | reverse complement strand
CATCTTCTTCGCCAGCATCTTCTTCGCCAGCATCTTCTTCGCCAGCATCTTCTTCGCCAGCATCTTCTTCACCAGCATCTTCTTCACCAGCATCTTCTTCGCCAGCATCTTCTTCACCAGCGTCTTGCGCTGAGCCACCGTCTTCAGTAATGATAATTGGCTTTGTACTTGGACTATCACTACAAGAAAAAAGTAATGAGAGTGTCATTAGGGTAAGTAAAAATTTTAACAAAATACGCTCCTTTGTTTATAAACCTTTAATCTTGCCCTGAATAATTATTATAAATTGAAACGCAGAAGTATAATCTTAAGAATTTTTAAATCTAAAGATAATCAATAGTTAGAAAAAAAACATTAAAAATAAATGCCAAGAATTATTTGCAAACTAGAGTCTAGATACCTAATTTAGATAAACCAGCATCAACATACATAACCTCACCAGTTACCCCAGATGATAAATTAGAGCTTAAGTATAGAGCAGTTTTTGCAACATCTTCTTGACTAACATTTTCACCAAGAAACGATTTCTCCGCTGCGTGTTTAAGCTTATCTTTAAAGCCACTTATGCCACTAGCAGCTAGAGTTCTTATGGGTCCTGCTGAGATTGCATTAACTCTAATTTTTTTCTTACCTAAATCGTAAGCAAGATATCTCATTGAAGCTTCCAGGGTTGCTTTTGCAACACCCATGACATTATATCCAGGGATAACTTGAGTTGAGCCATGATAAGTCATAGTTATTAAACTAGAATCTTCAACAAAGAGTTCTTTTAATCGGTTTGCAACATCGACAAAAGAAAATGCTGATATTTCAATAGCATTCATAAAACCTTTTTTTGAAGTTTCAATAAAAGGTTTCTTTAAATCTTCTCTATCAGCAAATGCAAGAGAGTGAATCAATATATCAACTTTTTCCCATTTAGAAGATATAGTTGAATGAAGACTTGAAAGGTGATCTGAATTTGTGACATCAAGTTCAAAAATAAAATCTGCTTTCACTTCTTGAGACAAAGGTTCAACCCTTTTTTTTAGAGCATCATTCAAAAAACTTAAAGCTACGTTGGCTCCATTTTTCTTTAATTTTTTAGTAATTTCCCAAGCTATTGATCTTTCATTCGCCACACCTAAAATAAGTGCATTTTTACCATTTAAAGTCATCTTCTTCACTCCTTGTTAACGCTACTTCTCTAGTAGATTGTGAGATTTTGACATAGAATCTTATCTCATTATTAACATAAATGATCCACGAAAAAGAGGTCTTATGAGAAGGTTAGTTCCTGAGTATATTGAAAATTTGAAAATCTATCAATCTGGGAAGCCTATTTCTGAGCTTGCTAGAGAGAGGGGACTTACTCGAATTTCAAAACTTGCAAGTAATGAAAATCCTTTAGGTCCATCGCCTTATGCAATCAAGGAGATGACTCAAACTTTATGGGACCTTCATCGCTATCCAGATATGCATGCACATTCTTTGAAATTAAAGCTTTGTGAAATGTATAATTTAAATAAAGAAAATATAATATTAGGTAACGGTAGCGAAGGGATTATGGCCTATATTGCAAGGGCCTTTATTCAGCCTGGAGACGAAATTTTAACAAGTGAAAATACCTTTATAGGTTTTTATATTTTAGCGAGAGGTGTTGGTGCGAATATAAAAACAATTTCTCTTAGCGAAGATTATAGATATAACGTTGAAGCGATGGCTTCTCAGATTACAGAAAAAACAAAAGCGATCTATATTGCTAACCCTAATAATCCTACAGGGACTTTTATAACTAAAAAAGAATTTGATTATTTAATGGAGCATGTTCCAGATCATTGTATTGTTATTTTAGATGAAGCTTATTTTGAATACGCTAAAGATGCTAGTGATGAATATCCTGATTCAATGGACTATAGATACGATAATGTTATAACCCTTAGAACTTTTTCTAAAGCTTATGGCCTCTCAGGAATTAGGTGTGGATATGGTTTTGCTCATAAATATTTTATTGAAAATTTAACAAAGGTAAAACTTCCTTTTGAACCTAATGCACTTGCTCAAGTAGGAGCTCTTGGAGCGCTTGAAGATCAACCACACTTAAGAAGAACTTTGAGAAAGAATAAATCTTATTACAATGATTTGATAAAATTTTTAGGAATTAATGATTTTAAACCGATTCCTTCTGTCACGAATTTTGTGAGTTTTAAAACTGGATCTAGTGAAGCAAGTGAATGGATGTTTGAGAAACTTTTAGAACAAGGTGTTATTATTAGATGGCTTAAATCAAATGAGATGCCTGATTATGTTAGAGTTTCTATTGGGACGAGAGAAGAGATGGATCATTATTATGAAGCGATGGAAAAAATTCTTCCAAAATATAATGATCTTTTTGGGAGAGTTTAATGAAAATTTGTATGTATAAAAGGCAAACGGCACTTGGTGTTTTTAACAGACTAGGTTTCTTTTTCAATGATTCAACAATAGTTGATGTTAATTTACTTTGGAAAGCTCACTATGAAATAAAAGGCTATATGAACCCTATTGATAAAGCTTATCAGGTGGCTCCTTATACTTTATCAAAACTTTTAAAAAATAATGATAATGCGATTGGTTTTTTCAAAGATTCTTTAGATTTATTTAAAGATCTTTCGAAGCAAGGAATTCTTCATACCCGTGACAAAGGGTATTTTTCGTTTGATCTAAAAGATGAAAAAACAGTTTCTCTTGGCAAACCAATTGATTCAATTAATTGTTATCGAGATTTTTATATTCATGAGAAGCATGTAAAAAAAGGTTTTGAAAAAAGAAAAGAACCTGTACCTGAGGCTTGGTATGAAATGCCAGTTTACTATAAAGGACCAACAAGTGGCTTTATAGGACCAGAAGAAGAAATTTTATGGCCTTCATACTCAGAAAAGTTAGATTTTGAATTAGAACTTGGCTGTATTATGGGGAAAAGTGGGAAAAATATATCTGAAGATAAAGCTCACGATCATATATTTGGATTTACTATTCTTAATGATATCTCAGCAAGAGATATTCAGAAAAAAGAAATGTCTGTCAGGCTAGGCCCTAGTAAGGGAAAAGATTTTTGTTCAGTTATCGGTCCAGTCATTGTAACAGCTGATGAAATTGGTTTTGAGCCAAATCTAGAGATGAAAGCTAGTATCAATGATGAGCTCTGGTCAGAAGGTAAATCAGGTGATGGACATTATACTTGGGCCCAAATGATAGCCTTTGCTTCAATGGATGAGTATTTAATGCCAACAGATTTTCTTGGTAGTGGTACTGTAGGAACTGGTTGTGGTTTAGAGCTAGATAAGTGGATAAAGCCTGGAGATACGGTTAAACTTGAAATTGAGAAAATTGGAGAGCTTAGAAATATAGTTGGCTCAAAATAAGGAAAAAAAATGAATTTTAATTGGAACTTTTTTTGGAAACCATTCTGGATATTTTTTATCTATGTTGGTTTTGTCATGATCTATAAAGCTTTTGTTAATCCGATTGAAGAGTTTGCATTAGGTGCTCTTTTAATGGGAATTGCTTGGATTTTAATAGGACTTTGGAATTTAAGAAAAATTAAACATGAAGAGCTTAAAGCAAAAGGAATCCTAGTGAAACCTTATGCAATAAAAGCTTTAAAAAAGATTCAAAAAGATTTTAATCTTCTCAACTCTAATTTAAGTGAAAACAACTTAGACCAAATATATCTAGACATATTTAATAATGGCTTAGATGAGATAAATACATATCAGTTTTTATTAGGAGAAGATAAGAAATCAAAGTTGAAAGAGTTAAAAAGAGAAATGATAAAAGCTCAAGAAGATTTACCACAAGAAAAAATTGTTAATTTTGATAATGCAGAGTTAGACCATAATCTACTTAAAAGTAACATTAAATCTCATCTGCAAAAAATTAATAAAACAATCGTTGAACTTGTAAGTTAAAATGAAAAAAATCGAAATACTATTATTTATTGTATTCTTTGCGATTTTTTCTTTATTCTTTTTTGATATTACTCCTCTAGCACCTTATGAGCATTTTTTTACTATTGTGCTTGGTGGACTCTTTCTTGGAGTGTTTATTTTTAAAAGATACTTCTCTCTTGTACCACTATTCATTGGAATATATCTGATTTACTCTCATTATTTCTTAAAAAAATCATTGTTTGGAGATGATACCTTATTAGTTGGAATACCTTTTGTTCTTTTTAGTTTTTATATTTTCTTTAGAGCAAATAAAAAAGAGCTTTTTATTGATGATGTAAGCGAGAAAATAACCAAGAAAGAGATCAAAGAAAATCTTGAGAGGCTTATATCGATTTGTAAAAAAATTATTACAAAAGAAAAAAAGAGCCTTTCTCAATATTATGAAGCATTAGATGATTATGTCGATGAAATCTACTCTCTTGAAAACTTTCCTAAAGAATATTCAATACAAACAGAAGAAATCTTAGCTTTGAATGAGTTGATTAAACATATGAAAAAGACATCTAGTGAAATTTCAAAATATGATGATCAAAAATTATTCGAATTAGATGAAAGAATAGAAAAAAACGAGTCTAGTATAGATGAGATGTGCAATAATCTTTATTATAAAACTTTAATAGAATCAGCTAGTAGATCATTCAAGCTAACGCAAAAAACTTTAAAAAAATTGGATAGTAATTATGGAAAACTTTAAAGCAAGTGGTCTTTATACAAAACAAGCACACGTAAAAATTCCAGAAGGACATTACGAGGAAGAACATGGAAGAAAAGGCTTTTTTGGTAGGGTAAGCCATCTTTATCATCAAAATCCTCTCACTAATTGGACAGAGATAGATGGTGATCTAAGGCCTAGGAATTTGCCTAGTCTTTTTGATGCAAAAGAAGTTCAAGAAGAATTACAAGTTATTCTTGAGAATTCAGATGTTCAGGTTAGTGTTGGGTGTTATACAAAAACACCTAAGAATTTTTTTAGAAATGCAGATTTTGATGAAATGTTTTTTGTTCATGATGGATCTGGTGTTGTAGAAACTAGTTATGGGCATATTCCTTATGTGAAAGGTGACTATATTATTCTTCCAAGAGGAGTAACGTATAAATTTTATATTAAAGAAAAATCAAAACTCTTATTAGTAGAGTCTGCTTCTGAGTTTGAACAACCAGATAGAGGAATGTTAGGACCGAATGCCCTTTATGATCAAACTGCAATCTTTACACCAGATGCTGCTTATGGAACGGAAAAATTAGAAAAATATACAATTGCAATAAAGAGAAATGGGAAAAGATCTAAAGTTACTTATCCATATAACCCACTAGATGTTTCTGGTTGGAAGGGATCTCTTTATCCTTGGAAATTATCAATTTATGATTATTGTCCTATTAATTCTCATCGATATCATATTCCACCATCAGGTCATACAACTTTTGTCTGTAAAAACTTTGTTGTTTGCTCTTTTGTGGCGAGACCTCTTGAAAGCAGCGAGCATGGAGTTTTAAAAGTTCCTTTTTATCATTCCAATATAGATTTTGATGAATTACTTTTTTATCATGAAGGAAATTTTTTCAGTAGAGATAATATAGAAGCGGGAGCTTTTACTTTTCATCCTCAAGGAATTAATCACGGCCCTCATCCAACTGCTTTTGAAAAAGCTGATGATAAAGAGTTTACTGATGAGTTTGCAGTAATGGTAGACACGAGATATCCACTTGAGAGAACTGATTTTTTTAAACAATATGAGAATAAAGATTATTGGAAAAGTTGGATGGCATGAAAAGTTTTGATATAGCAGAAGAGTTAAAAGTAAATTATAAGTTTTTAATTGGATCTATTTTGCCAAGGCCTATAGCAGTTGTTTCAACTAGAAACTTAGATGGATCATTTAATTTAGCTCCGTTTTCTTTTTTTACAGCAGTAAGTGCTACACCTATGATTATAGGTTTTTCACCATTAATTAGAACAAGTACGGGTAAGAAAAAAGATACGGTGATTAACATTGAAAGAGAAAAAGAATTCGTTGTAAATTTTGTGACTGAATCAAATATGACTTTAGTAAACGAAGCTTCAGCAGAACTTGCTTACGGAGAGGATGAGTTTAAGTTCACGGGACTTGGAGCTTTAGATTCTGAAATAGTAAAAGCTCCTAGACTGCAAGAATCTCCTATTCATTTTGAGTGTAAGTTAAGAGATATTTTATCTTATGGAGATCATGTTGGTTCAGGACGTTTTATTACTGGTGAAGTTTTAAAAGTACATGTAGATGAAAAAATTATTGAAGATGGTAGAATTAATACATCTTTGTTTGCGCCAGTTGGAAGAGGTGCAGGGAATGATTGGATTAAATCTACAGATATTGTTCAATTCGAGCGTAAAATGAAAGCTCAAATTCAAAAATAATTACTTCAAAATGAAATTAAGTGTAATATCTAGAATATCAGGCATTGGTTGATTAGATTTAAGTGCAGGCTTAAATATTACATTCTTAGCAGACTTAATAGCCTCTTTATCTAAGTTTTCATATCCACTACTTTTTTTTATTACTGCTTTTGTAACCTTTCCTTGCGTATTTATATTTAATGTAAGAATAACAGTACCTTCTTCCTCATTTATTAATGACTCATAAGGATAATTCTTTTTAATTTCATATAAAAGTTCTGCTCTTTTAAAGATTTCTTTATTTGGAGAGACATTTGATTTTTCAACTGAGGATTGGATGATTTTTTTTAATTTTTTCGATGAAGCAGTTTTGGTGATTTTTTTATCATTATGCTTAATTAAGTTATTATTCGTTAAAAATTCCGCTCTAATTGGAAATTTTCTACTTTCTTTCCTTGAACCTAAAAACATTAATGAATGAAGAGCGAGGACAAATACAAGACTAAGGATAAAATGAAATCGAAGCATAAGTCGAAAATCCTTTAGTGTTATAAAATTCAACATCTTGATATTTTTTGTCGAAAATATTATGTAGGTTGATATCCAAGTGTAGATGCTTACTTATTTTAAATGTGGTGTTAAAATGCATTAATAAGTATGAACCAAGTATATTCCCACTAAAACTTTGAATGCTATCTTTAAATTCTAACTGTGTATTGAAAATAAACTTATTAACTTTTTGTTTTATGTTTAGATGAAGTTTATGTTCAGGAGAGTTTTTTATAAAAAGAGGATTATTATTTGCAATTTTCAAGAAACGATAATTCAGATTAAAATATGAATAAAATAAATAACTACTTAGGCTTAAGTTTGCTCCAAAATGCTTAGATTTCTCTTGGTTTAAATATTTAAAGGTAGTTGAATTAAAAAATATTTTATCTTCTAGCCAGTAATAAAAAGGTGTAATGGCTAATTTAGAATGTTCTTTTTGATAAGAAAATTCCCAGTCTATCTTAGAGAGCTTCTCGCCTTTAATATTTGGATTCCCAACAGTAATAAGATTACCTGTAATGTCAATAAATCCTCCTTGTTTTTGGTAAAGAGATGCTTGATTCGTTTCTTTTGCCAAAACTAAAGTTGATGAAACTTCCTTAGAAAAATTATGATGAACACTTAAACCAAAAGGGATTTGTGTAATATTTGATTCTTGGATCTTTATAAAAGGAGATATTAAAAAATCTTTAAGATTTAATGTGTTTAGAAAAGAAAAACCAAAGATATTTTCATTATAAGTAATATTGGAAACTTTGATTTTATTTTGAATGTATTGAAGATTACTTTTTATATTAAAAAAAGGATGAATGTTGAATTTTAAATCTAAATTTAGATTCTTAGATCTAGATTCAGATTCAAAATTGTCAGCTGATCTTTCCAGAGAGTTTATTGTGTAAGATAAATCGAGAGAACGACTTTTCTTTTTTTGAAACTTAAGTCCAAGTGATGAAATCAAATTTTGATACTGGGTGCTTTGATTTGAATCAATTGGTCTTTGAGTCATAAAGTCATAGCTATCTAGCTCTTGCTTTCCATCTATGAGGTAAAACTTTATGTAAGGTGTAAGAGAATCGATAGTTTTAGATGCCTTTGTAAAAAAATTAATATTTTCAAAAGAATCACTCTCTGGATTTTTCACATCTGCTTGAGAGATACCATCTGAGTAATGTCTGGAAACATGAAAGTTGAAATCAAACCAATCATTTGAAGAGAAATTTAAGCTTGATTCATTCGTATTGTTTGATCCATAAAGAAGATTTAACGAAGTTTCATCCTTTAGAGCTAATTCTAAAGAATTTCCAAAACTTGAAGATGACAGATGATTCTTGGAATATGTTAATGATTCTAAAGCCGAATTGTTAATAAATTGTAATTGAGAGGAATTATTGATATCTGAGAAGTCATTAAGCTTTATTCCATCTAGTATTGTTGTAATACTGTTTGCGCCAAGGCCATTTAATGACGGTTGTGCAATTCCTTGATCACCTTGTGTGTACATATCGATTTCAGGATAAATATTTAAAGATTCATGAAGATTTCTGTCTATACTTATTATTTCTTCTTTATTTTGAGTTTTCTTTCCGTAAATGTTAATTGTTTGCGTGAATAAATTGGAAGAAAAACAAAAGAAAATAACCAGCATTGTAGAATTCATGATGCCTGAAAATATCACAGTTATTTTTAAGATGACAGATTTAGTTGACGAATTTGCTTTTATAATCCATTCATTCTTTATAATTTCCTTATCGAATAATCTTACCTAAGCTACCGTAATTATTATGTTTTATGAAAAAATATTATCCAAAGAGCATGATCTCTTTGCTCGGGTATAAAATTAATTAACTGTTAATTCTGTTTATTTGAAGGGATGAAGTTATGACGATAAAAAGACAAAAAGAACTTAGTTTAAAGAGATCAAGGGTTTTGGAACAATTTAGAAAAGAAATGGCTAATGCCGAAACATGTAGAGAGTTCTTAAGCAAGAAAATGAAGATGAATATCCTCTTAATTGATGGGGATAAAAATTTCTGCAAGGATTTATCGGCCAAGCTTCAAAATCATAGAAGAGATAGCAAGATTTATGTTTGCCAGAGTGAATTTACTGCAATGAAGCTTTTGAAAGATTCTAAAATTGATCTTTTAATTATTGGCTTAGAACTTCAAAACTATAATGGTTTTGACTTTGCTCGTTCACTTAGAGCATTAATGAGAAAAGATTTCCCAGTCTTATTCTTTTCAAGAGATGAGAATAAAAAAATGGACTTTTATTTTCAAGATATAACTAACGCTCATTTCGTTCATAATCCTTTCGATATGGCTGAATTAGATCAAGGGTTTAACAATCTTGTTTCCCTTGAGGTGGATATACCAAAAGTTTCCTAGGAACTAGGACATTCTAGACTCTCACTTTTATCAATTTCAAAAAATATAACTCCTCTTCTGAGGAGTTTTTTATTTTCAATTTCTTCAATTTCTCCCATACCTTGTATAGAGAATTTTGACTCTTTTAAATCAACAGAAAAGTATGATTTTTCTTCAAGAGTGAATTTTAATAAAGTGTTTTCAAAAAATAAATTAGTGGCTTCTAAATCAGCTCCTTCTTCTCGCCACACAGGAATTTTAAATGTTTTATCTTTAAGATTAATTATCGGAGATTCGATTGATCCAAAATCTAAATGAGTTTCAATCCACTCGGAGGGAGAAGAAAATTCTTGAAGGTGCATTTTTAAATCTTCAATTAGTTGTGCCATTTCAATTAATGACATATCTATTTCTAAGAGTTTTTCATCTATTTGAGAGCAAAGTAATTCGAGATCTTCACTTGGAGGTGTTTCGCAGGTGTTATTTACGACACAAAAGCATTTATTCTTTTTAAATTCGCAGTTGGGATTAAATTTATTTTTGTAATACTTGTCTTTAATCTCCATGATTTTTCTACTTTTAGAGATGACATTTTTTACTATAAGAGACTCTTTTGGATAAATTTTACTAGGCCAATAAAATGCAACAAAAAGTTCTACTTTTTCTTCTAAGTTAGAAGATATGCTTGAGTTCACTCCCAGAGTTTTCGTTGTGTTTTCACTTAAAAATCCTCTTTCTAGTTTACTTCCGCATGAAAAAAGTAATAAAAAAACTATAAAAAATTTCATTTATAAAACCCTGTTAAAGAAAATTGAACTTCTTCAGATCTTGCGATATTTTTTCCTGCAAAAATATTTGAGTAACTTAAGCTTGCTTGGATAGGAATAATAAATTTCTTTTTTAAAAATAAATCAATAGTATTAGCCGTTAGGGCTATGTATCCACTGTGGGAGCGCTGTAGAGTATCTTGCTCTAAGTATTTATAGCGTTTTGCTGTATATTTATTACCTTGATAAGTATCATGATTTTTATATTGAAAAATATGTCCTAGACTAGAAGACCATAATTTATTGAATTTATAACTCATTTGATTTGTAATTTTATAAATATTCCCAAAATCTTGCTTGGTCTTATTATCTATATCAGAAGAAAGAGGGGACTTTGAATTTATTGGTACTCTTATTTCTTGTTCTTGTGATATTTGGTTTGTGTATTCTAGTCCAGCTAGGTAAGAGAAATTGTTTGAAATCTTAAATTCATTCAAGCTTTGAAGGCCTACATCCCATTGCCCATCACCGATATAGAGTTTTAAAAAGTCATTAAGTTGATCAGTTTTGGCCGTTGGTAGAGCAAGAGTGAGACCTAGAGTTGATGAGAAAAAATTGTTTTTTAGAAAGTTGTAGCGGCTAAATAATCTAAGATCTCCCCAGTCTTCTTTTTTCTTTATGTAATTAGGGTTATAGCCATACTCTTTAAGCTTATAAAGAACAGGGTTTGATAGCTTCTCTTCTATTTCTGAAATTTTAGAGTAATTTCCATCCTCTGAAAGAGTACTTAATAATTCATTTAGTTTTTTTGACTTAGTAAAATTATTTTTAAAATCAACATTAATTTTAACTCTTGGCAAAATAGCAAATAGTGAGAGTTTTTTAGTTAAACCAAAAGCTAACATAAAAGTATCGACTTTAGTTTTAATATTTATAGTGCCTTTGTGAAAACCAGCACTTTCTGAAAAATCTTCAATTCCATAAGCTCCTAGAGCTCCTTGAGTTATAGCTCTTCTATCAGCAGGTTCTTCATCTAATATATCGTTAAAGGTATAATCATCTGTGAATAACGACCCAAGTGTTGTCTTATTACCTTGGTTATCAAAATAGTTTGGAAAAGAAGAGTGGGAGCTAAAAACTCCAAAAGAAAACACTTTTGCAGGGAAGACATCAGCTGAATCCACAATCGCTGTGCTCACTATATCTTTTGAGAAAAGATTTAGTACTAAAAAACTAATTACACTTATAAGTTTCAAAATCTTTGATGGCCCTTTTTTGATCTAAATATGTTTCTGGGATGAGTTTAGGATTTTCTTTTTCTATTTCGTCTTTTTTAAGACTAATAACTTCATTTAGAATAGCGCATGCGTCACTTTTTTTTCCTGTTTTCATGTATAGTCCCGCTAGAGCGATACTGTTATAGGGGTAAAGACTAATTGAACGGCCACTCCACAAAGTATTTTTAACAGCAGTTTCAAGGTATTGTTTTGCATCATCTTTTGACCCAAACGGAGATGGCATTTTAGTATTTGCAATTCCAAGAGTTCTGAAGGCTCCATAATAAAATGAAGGGGATTGTGATAAATTAATAATGAGCTTCATTGCTTTCTTTATTTCAGGCCAGTTTTTAATTGCAGTTAAATTTCCTGAGATTTCAGAGTATCTCGCCATTGCTGTGCCATAATGAGAAAGTGATTCTGCTAATTGGTTTTTCTCATCATTATTAAGAGTATTAAAATCACTTGCATTGTAAGAGTCGGCAAATAGAAGTCTACATTCTTTAGAAATTGCCTGTGCTTCAGTTAATAATAATTGCTCATACTTTTCTGATTTTTTTATTTCTTCAGAAGTAGCATTCTCTGGAAGATAATAAAATTCTAAAGCTCCAGTGAAAAATTTTAAATAAGCAGCTTTATTTAAGTAAAAACACTTTGTAGATTTTTTAGTTTCTGAATTTGCTAATTCCAAGTAGGCAATAGCACCTTCTATTGCAGATTGTTGGTTTAATCTTTTATTAAAAAGTTCTTCAGCTTTTTGTGTTTGAGAAAAACCTAAAAACATAAAAGTTAGTAAAATAAAATATTTCATATCTAATCCTTTTGATTAGCTTTGAGTATAGCGATAAATGATGATTTTGTGAGTTGAATTTAGATTAACTAAGAACTAAAGTTTGTTTAGTTGTCTCTTAAAGGTTTGCCTAAGTTAATAGAGCAAACTCCTATTTTGCTCATGAACTTTTTAAACGCACTAGAGAGTTTGAATCCTTTTTTTACTTGATGCATATATAGCTTACTTGCACCATAGACTCCAAGAGATCCATAGATAATATAGCTAGTGACTTTAAAGTTTGCTTTGAATGCGGCGTAAGCACCTCCCCATACTCCAGAGACTAATGCCATGTAAGCGTCTGATTTAATTGTTAATATTTTTCTATCGTTGATGATGTTTAAAATTTCTAATTGTTTTTGACTGGCAGTTTCGTTATTTTTTCTTTTTAAAATTCTTTGTTCTAAAGACAAAATATTCTCTTCCAAAAGTTTTTTATTTTTTCTTTGCTTAGAGTTCATTTTCAGATATTTACCAATTTCTTCTCCGAATTCATTTATTTTTAAAGACATAGCTTTAGCGTTATAAATGTCATTTGGCATTTGTGTAAGCATTGCAAGTCCTGGAGCTTGAGCAAAGTCATCGAAAAGATTTTCAAGGTTAAATAAATATCCGTCTCCAAGATTGAAAAATTTCTTTAAAGCTACTGATAATCCTACTTGAGAAGCGCTGAACATTTCCTCTACTACTCCCCATTTAATGAACGATCTAAGAGTGGAAGATTCTGCAGGGCTTTTTTTACCAGAGACTTCTAGTGTTTCTAATTCTGCTAAAGAAGTCGCACTAATCTTAGGAAATCTTCTAGCTATAAATTTTTTGAGTTTAAATATTTGTGATTCATTAAGTAATTGATTAAATGATTGTGAAAACCATTGAATGCTTCCGCTCATAGCAGCTATTGTCACAATTCTAGCTTTAGCTATCATCCAATCAACATGTGTGAGATCTTCAGTAATAGATAGGACAGCATAAGAAAAACCAGAGATTGCTGTTACTCTAATAATAGTAAAAAGACCTCTTCTGTATTTATACACCCAATTTGCTAAGGGAGTTTTCTTTATAGAACTAGGTGTTCTTGATTTTTGATCAAACACTGAATCTTTTGGGAGTAAAACTTTTTTAAATTCAATGTCTTTAAAGCTTTTGCTTAGGGATTTGGATATATGTTTTCTAAGAGAGCTATCCTTGTCTCCTTGAGAACGGATTTTAAATGCAAGAATATCATTGCTTTTGAGGTTGGAGTCTTTGAGTAATTTTTTATTTCTTTCTAGTGCAGAATTAAATTCATCTTCATTAGAAAATGTAATATGAGTTACTTCATATTTTAATCCTTCTAGTTCTTCGTCATTGGTTTCGTATTGTAAGAAAAATGGAGCTGAAAGAACTTTAAAATTAAGAAGAAAAATAAGAGATAAAATAAATTGAAATCGCATATGATATTGTAAATCTTGAAGGATTCGAATAAATAAACTGGTAAGAACTGCCTGGTTTTTATTAGAAGGTAAATAGATTTGTTTAGTTGATCTTTTCAATTAGGTATCTTTAGCTAACAATCTAGCTACTCAACCATTTTGGTTAAACAAAGGAGAAAAAATGAAACTACTTTTAGGATTAGTACTTGCAACTGCGTCTTTTGCAACAACAACTTCAATTTCAAATCTTAATTACTTTACGGGTAATAAGATGATGTCTTTTAATGCTACAGCAGGTTATCAAATGACTGATACAGCTGCAGCTGAGAATACAGGGTTTGGTTTAAACCTTGGTATGAATTACGGGATCATGACTAATAATCTACTTGGTGTAGATATTGGTTATTCTGCAATTGATACAGATCTTTCTGGGACGACAACTGAAACTTCGGGAATCACTGATGTAAATGTGAAGTGGTCAAATAGATTTGTAAGTTCTACGAATCATAATTGGGATGCAACTTTAAATTTTAGCCCTAAGACAGGTGATGCTGAGTTTACTGGTATGAATAGATCTAACAACTTTAGAGGAACTCATGAGACAGGACTTAATCTAACTTATACAAATAGAATGGGTACTAATTTTGAAGGACTTCTTGGATTTGGAGGAGCTTTTAATTTCTCAGGAGAGATAACTGAAACTATAACGAATACAACTACAGATGTATCTGATTTTTGGACGTTTAATACAAATATTGGAACGAGATATCATGTAAACCCTACATTCTTTGTTGGAGCTCTAGGGACAATGACTCATCCAGGAAATACTAATAACCCTGATTTTTCAGGTACTGTAAATGCTGGTTATAACATCAACACAAAATCAAATGTTGTAGCAATGGCAACTTATTTAGATCAAAAAGATACAACTGATACAACTGGTTGGAATTTTGCTCTAAACTATAATATGGAATTATAATTCTTAAAAAATTACTAAATTAACATAGTATTTTAAGGAGAGACTTAGTCTCTCCTTTTTTTATGAAAAAAATTATACACATTGATATGGACTGCTTTTATGCAGCAGTTGAAATTAGAGACAATCCTACCTTGAAAGGGAAGCCTGTTGGTATAGGATCTCCCAATGCTAAGCGTGGGGTCTTGTGTACAGCAAACTATGAAGCTAGAAAATTTGGAGTAAGAGCTGCTTTACCTACTGCGATGGCCTTAAAACTTTGCAAAGATCTCATATTAGTGAAGCCTCATTTTGAAAAGTATAAAAAAGAATCATTAATAATAAGAGAGATCTTTAAAGAGTTTACTGAAAAGATTGAACCATTGTCGTTAGATGAGGCTTACTTAGATGTAAGTGAATGCGAAGAGTTTTCTGGAAGTGCTACTTTAATCGCCCAAGAAATTAGAAAAAGAATTTTCGAGCGAACAGGATTAACTGCTTCAGCCGGTGTAGCACCTAATAAATTTTTAGCGAAAGTAGCCAGTGATTGGAATAAACCGAATGGACAATATGTTGTTACCCCCGAGAGCATTGATAGTTTTGTCAAAGATTTACCTGTGAAGAAAATCTTTGGAGTGGGAAAAGTTTCTGCGAAAAAACTTCATGGATATGGAATAAATACTTGCGAAGATCTTCAAAAGTATTCATTGATAGAACTTAGAAATATGATGGGGAACTTTGGGAATGCTCTTTATAAATACTGTAGAGGAATTGATGAAAGAGAAGTTGAAACTTCGAGAGAAAGGAAGTCATTAAGTGTGGAGACAACTTTTTCAAAGGATTTAGAATCTTTAGAAGATGTACTTGCTTATACCAACTCAATTTTTGAAGAACTCAAATTTCGAATTGATAACAAAGAAATTTCACTAGAGGAAATAAAGACACTTATTGTAAAAGTGAAGTTTTTTGATTTTAAGCAAACGACAGTTAGCTCATCTGATATTTCTTTTTCGTTAAAATCGTTCAAATCACTCCTAACACAGGGTTATGAGAGAGCTGAGAAGCCTGTTAGACTCATTGGTTTTGGGGTTGCTTTTCATCAGGCGAGAGAAGTGAAACTTAAAGGGCAGTTGGTTTTTCCTATTGATCCGTTCCTTTTAGCTTAAGAGATGTCTAATAAATTTACAGTTATGTAATATTTACGAATAAGAATACTGAAAAATTTCTAAGATGTTATATTTTTAAGAAAAACTTATAAAAGGAATGTATATGTTAGTTCAAAAAATTATATTGTTAAGTCTTTTTTTATGTTCTTTGGGGTTTGCTCAATCAGTTGATCCTAGAGATATAGAAGAAAGCATTGCTAAAAAGAAAGGTTTACCAGGATCTGTTTATCTGATTTATTCAGCGGGGTTGGGTTATAGTCAAGGTACATTGAAAAATTCCAAGGGCGATACTAGAACTTATGGTTTAGATGTTATAGGAACAGCTGGTTTGTCATACGAAAGTGATAAGCGATATATGGCATTGGAGCTTGGAGTTGAAGCTATTTGGGGAATCTCAGGTTTCTTAGTGGCACCTTTACATTTACAAGCAGGGCCTTATGCAAAATTAACATTAGCAGGTTTTTATGTTCAAGGAAGTTATAAGTTTACTGGAGTTAATCAAGGCTTAGCTGAAATGATGTTTCATATTTGTACTTCTCCAGGACAGCAGGATTGTAATGAACTCGAAGGAACTAGATCTTACTTGCATAAGTTCCCAACAATTGAATTTGGGAAAGATATAGCTCAAGAATATAATATGGGAGTGCAATTAAACTTACGTCCAGGAAGAGATGGTAAATACTGGGGTGTTAGATTTAGAAAAGTTTTAAACTAATTAAAAAAAATAAGTAGGTTTCCACAAACCCACGTTTATTAAAGCGTGGGTTTAAATGGTGGGACCACCTGGACTCGAACCAGGGACCACCCGGTTATGAGCCGGGGGCTCTAACCAACTGAGCTATGATCCCTAAAGTTGATTAAGATAAGAAATTTTAACGAAACAAGTTCCATTTGGGAATATATTCTTAGAAATTTCATGTATAGTAGGCTTATGAGCTTCGTTTTTTCTAAATATTCAGCTAATGGAAATGATTTTATTGTTACAGATTCTAGTAAGACTCTGAACTCTGAGGAGATTATTAGGCTTTGTAACAGATATCACGGTATTGGAGCAGATGGTTTATTAAGAATTCTTCCTTCGAATAAAGTTAGCTTTAAAATAGAAATGTTTAATAGTGATGGCTCTAGTGCGTCAATGTGTTCGAATGGAGTCCGATCTTGTTTACATTTTTTTCACCACAAAAGTTCAAAGAATACTTCTAGCTATGAGTTTGAATTAGCTGGAAAAATGTACAATGGGAAAGTAAAGAATGATGAGTCCTCATTATTTTTAAACAAGATGAATACAAATTTTTCCTTGAAGTCTTCTCTTGATATCTTCAATGAAGATAATAAAAGTAAATTCTTGTCCCATGCATCTTTAAATACAGGCGTAGAACATCTTTGTCTTGAGGTTAAGAACATTGAATCAGTAGATGTGGATAAAAGTGGAAAATATTTTAGACATCATGATTTTTTCTCTAAAGGAGTAAATGTAAACTTTTTTGAAGTCAGAGGTGAAGAAGTTTTCATTAGAACTTTTGAGAGAGGAGTGGAAGGTGAAACACAATCTTGTGGCTCAGGAATTCTTGCTACAGCTATCTTTCTAAATACTACTGATCAAAAAGATGAACGGTGCTTTAACTCTCTTGGTGGTAAATCTATTGTAAGGTCAACGGATCAAGGTTATGAGTATGCAGGAAAGGTTCGTCATGTTTTCTCTGGCGAGTGTTTTTTATAGCAAAATCAACAGCAATTTTTCTGTAATGAAGAAAAGGTTTTTCTAAATATTCCCATGCAATATCTTTCATTGGGATAGAAGTTAAATTCAAATCAGTGTTCATGTTTAAAAACTGAGGATTTACAACTCGGTAAAGCTTCCAAGCTGATTTTTTGAAATTTGTTCTTACGCATACGGCCCTAGCAGCGAAGATATTATTTTTAAAAATTTTTACATGTTCTCTATCAACGATATGATCAGTTCTTCCTACATTAAGCCATACAACATTTTCTGGGCCAATACTTAAAACTTTTATTTTTAGTTTTTCACCAATTTCTAATGCATTCACATTAAATAATGGAATAAATAATAGAAAAGATATTAAAAATGTTCTCACATAATTATTCTACACGAAGTAGAGAGATATACTTAGCAACGTCTTTAATTTCCTGCTCATTTAGACTTTTATGAACTTCAGGAGCTGCTGCTTGAGCTGGCCTAGAGCCACTACCCAGTTGACTAAATTGATCGATAATATACCAAGAGTGTTGCCCAGCAAGCAAGGGAGCTTTAGCTGATTCAATTCCTTGAGCTTGATCACCATGGCAGCTAGCACACTTCCCAGCTTCAGTATAAAGAGCAATAGCAGCTTGAATTTTAGGATCTTCTAAATTTAGGCCTTCTTCTTTTTTTTCAGGCTCTTGTTTTGAATCTTTTTTAGCAAGAAGAGCTTCTTGGTCTTTTTTATATTGATCAAGTTTTTTAATAAGATGATCTCTGTTTAGAACAACAGTTTTATCATGCTCAGTTCTATAACCAGCGAGATTTAGAAAAAAAGCACAAAGAGATAAAAAGAATGTGAATAAAATTATTCTAGTCATAGATCCTCTAAAATCATTAAATTGTATTTAAGCTAGTATAGGGCCTTGGAAATTAATATTCAAACACTGAATGAATGGGAATTTGAGTATTGTCTAGCTCATTAAGAAAACTAAGATTAATCAGGCTCAAGCAAGAAATGACCTCTAAATTCGCATTTTTACAAAGTTTTATGGAAGCTTTCAGTGTTCCTCCTGTAGCAATAACATCATCAACTATAACAACTTTTTGTTTGTTATAAAGAGTTGAGATCTCAAGAGAGTCTTCTCCGTATTCAAGTGTGTAACTTTCTGAAATGACAGGGGGAGGAAGTTTGCCCTTTTTTCTAATTGGTATAAAGCCTTTCCCTAGGGCTTTAGCCATCGCAGCACCAAAAATAAATCCTCTTGATTCCACGCCAGCGATTGAATCAACTTCGCTCCAATCAATGAGTTTTATAATGGCATCAATTGTTTCTGAAAATTTTTGCTCTAAAAGAGGAGAAATATCTTTGAAGATAATTCCTTTTTTAGGAAAGTCAGGTACATCTCTTATGAAAGTTTCTAAGTCACTCATGTTTCTATATTGCTAAAAATTTAAATATTCTACAAGTCTACAATCAAGTGAACCATGGGAAATAATATGTTTCTTAGAATGTTTTAAAGATATTCTTTTAAGCATTTCACGATTAGCACTGAAAACACATAACCTTGATTTTTTGAAATTATTCTTAAAGTTTTCCCCTAACTCATAATAAAGATCTTCCAAGCTTCTTTCTTCATCTAATCGTTTTCCATAGGGTGGATTTGAGAAAAGTAGATTCTTTTGAGTGGAATAATCTGCAAAGTCTCTAGCATCAACTGAGGTTACCTTAATATCTTCTTGCCAGCCAAGATACCTTAGGTCTTCTTTTAGGTTCATTACAGTTCGATAATGGATATCATTTCCATGGAAAAGACAATCTAACTTTTTGCTTTTACTTTCTTCTAAGAGTTTATGAGAGTTTTTAATTTCTTTTTGAATGGCTTTTCTGTTTTGAGCACTCTTGAAAATATTGAGTTTTTGAAAATTCCAAAGTTTTAAGTGCTCGTTTTTTTGAAGTAAATTAAGCTTCATGAAGGAGGCAGGAATTTTTTTTGCTTTTATGTAAGCTTCAATGAGAAAAGTCCCAGAACCACATGTGAGATCAATAAAATTTTCATCACCTTTCCACTCTAAAAGATCAATAATACCAGCAGCGATATTTTCTCTTACGGGAGCTTTTGCGTCTTTGACTCTATAGCCTCTATTACAAAGTGGTTCGCCAGTGAAATCTATAAGAATAGTAGCAATACTTTTTTGAGAGTGAGGGTTTTCTGAAGGCCTTAAGTGGCAATTAATAATGACATCAGGATTTTTGAGATCAACATCTGGTCTTCCAAGATTATCTTTTTTAAATCGATCACATATTCCATCTTTAATAACTTGGCTTAAATAAAGAGTATTTTGAAATTTAGAATATCTTTTATCAGTAGTTGATCTAGTCACAATAACTTTAATTGCTAGATGTGGATCAAAGAATCTCTTCCAATTTATTTCTTTTATCCCAAAATATAATTCTTTTTCATTCTTAATTTTAAAGTTAAAAGTTTTAAGAAAAAGTCTACTTGCAATCCTTGAGTGAAAAACAATTTTCAAGGCTTGTTCTGTAGTTGCTTTAAAGTTCACACCTCGTTTTACAACTTCTTGAATTTGAACACCTAAGTTTTTTAATTCATTTTCTAGTGGAACTTCTAGGCCCAAAGGACAGCTAGCAAAATACTGATCATTAAGTTTTCTAAGAGGTATGCTCAAAATTTACACTTCTTGTTAAGAGTTCTTGATAGGAAAGTTTTTTATTTGAATCAAGGTTTCCAGTGAAGAATCTTTTAATTCTCCATAAGGCAATCGAAAATAAACCAACATGAATAAAATCGACTAAATGATTCAATTCATTTTTTGTTAATTTATTAATAGATTCATATTCTTTAATATAAAGCTGAATGAGATCAGAGGAGAGTTCATTGTTTTCAAGACAACTCCCAGAAATGCTGATAGCAATATCTAAAATTCTTTCACCTAATCCCGCTTGTTCAAAATCAATCATTTTCTTTAAAATCAAATCATCGGAAAAAAGACAATTATCATAATAAAGATCTGCATGGATTAATGTTTGAGGATGTTCAAGGTTTAAGCGATTGATTCTTTCTTCATTAAAAATTAATTTAAAAGCTTCTTTAAAATCTTGAGGGCATAGAGAATTTTCTACAAATTCTTGAATCATCTTAAAGTTAAAACCAACTTCAGTATGAGATCTAACTCTTTGTTGATCGGCTTCAGAAAAATCAAGACAATGAAATTTTGCAAGTACTCTCGCTATCTGAGCAATGGTGTTTTTTGATATGGGTTTTACATTAGCATTTACAAAAGGAAACAAAACTCCAAAGTTTCCGTCATAGGTAAAATGATTATGCCCAGCAAGAGTAACTAGTGGAGTTAGAGAGTAATCAAATCCTTTTGAGTTAATTGTCTGAAGTATTAAGAGCTCTTGTTGCATTTGTTCGAGGTTTTTATCATTAGAGACCTTTAAAAGAAGCTTTGAGTCAGAATTTAGCTCTATGCAGTAGTTTGAATTAGAAATCCCATAGCTTTGAGGAATGATATTTTTGACTTCATTTACTCCATATAGCCCAAGAATTTGTCTAATATATTCTTGGTTGAATTTCGAATAATCGGCCATACTTCTTCTTTGTTTCCTAATACTTAATGTGCTAGATTATTAGCGTATAAATACAATAAATTGAAGTAAAAAAGGATAATAAATGCAAACGACTCATGAAGGAACTCCTATGAAAAATGAATATCCAAATATGAAGGGTTTTGACACTCTCACTTACAAAGTAAAAGACATTGAATTAGCTGACTGGGGAAGAAAAGAAATCAGATTAGCTGAAGCTGAAATGCCAGGTCTAATGAGCCTTAGGGAAGAATATAAAGGAAAATTTCCATTAAAAGGCGCTAGAATAGCTGGTTGCCTTCATATGACTATCCAAACAGCCGTGTTAATTGAAACTTTGGTTGATCTTGGAGCAGAGGTAACTTGGTCAAGTTGTAATATTTTCTCAACTCAAGATCATGCTGCTGCTGCCATTGCTGCTAGTGGAGTTCCAGTTTTTGCTTGGAAAGGTATGAATGAAGAGGAGTTTGATTGGTGTATAGAGAAGACTCTTCATGGTTTTAAAAATGGGAAACCACTTAATATGATTCTTGATGATGGTGGTGATTTAACGAATATGGTTTTAGATAAGTACCCAGAGCTGGCTAAAGATATCAATGGCCTTTCAGAAGAAACTACTACTGGTGTTCACAGACTTTATGAAAGAGTAAAAAATGGAACGCTCCCGATTCCTGCAATTAATATTAATGACTCAGTAACTAAGTCAAAGTTTGATAATAAGTATGGTTGTAAAGAATCATGTGTTGATGCAATAAGAAGAGCGACTGATGTTATGATTGCTGGGAAAGTTGCAGTTGTTGCTGGTTATGGAGATGTTGGTAAAGGTTCAGCAGCTTCACTTAGAGGAGCTGGAGCAAGAGTGATTATTACTGAGATCGATCCTATTTGTGCGCTTCAAGCAGCGATGGATGGATTCAAAGTAACGACTATGAATAAAGCAATTGCAGAAGCAGATATTGTAGTTACTGCTACAGGTAATAAAGATATTCTCACAGGAAAACATTTTGAAATGATGAATGATAAAACAATTGTTTGTAATATTGGTCACTTTGATAATGAAATAGATGTTGCTTGGCTAAATGCAAATCATGGAGCAACAAAACAAGAAATTAAACCACAAGTAGATCTTTATAACGTAAACGGGAAAGATATTATTCTTCTTGCTGAAGGTCGATTAGTAAATCTTGGCTGTGCAACAGGACATCCGTCATTTGTTATGTCGAATTCTTTTACCAATCAAGTTTTAGCACAACTTGAGCTTTGGAATCATGCTGAGAAGTATGAAAACAAAGTTTATATGCTTCCAAAGCATCTAGATGAAAAAGTTGCGAGACTTCACCTTAAGAAAATTGGTGTAGAGCTTGAAGAGTTATCTCAAGAGCAAGCGGAGTATATAGGTGTTACAGTTGCAGGGCCTTTTAAGCCTGAATATTATAGATACTAAAATATGAAAATATTCATAGGATCAGATCATGCAGCCTTTGATGAGAAGGCTGCAGTCATTAAGCATTTAGAAAAATACGAAGTGCTTGATCTAGGCACTCATTCGAAAGAATCTTGTCATTACCCTGAGTATGCTAAAGCAGTTAGCGAGGCTGTTCAAAAAGAAAAATCACTAGGGATTTTATTGTGTGGCAGTGGTATTGGCGTATCTATGGCAGCAAATAAGTATAAAGGGATCAGAGCCGCTCGTGTTTTAACGAAAGAAGATGCACGACTTTGCAAAGAACATAATAATGCAAATGTTTTATGTCTTGCCGCAAGAATGACCGAGTTGGAAGATATTAAAGAGATTATTGATGTTTGGCTTAATACTTCTTTTGAAGGTGGTCGTCATCAAATGAGAATTGATCTTTTTGATGACTTGGGTTGCTAGTTTTCTTCATCTGCCATTCTCCAAGAACTTTTCATATATCTTGTTGTGATTACTTTGAATAAAGGTTGATGTGCTTTTCTTATACCAGCTTTAGCAAATGATTTTTTACTAGCGATTGATCTTGAAATATTGATTCCACCTTTAGATTTTTTATTAAAAACACTGAATTTCTCTTTAAAATCAAAAGAAGACTTCTTTTTCGTTGTAGGGAAATGGGGAACGCTTGTTCTATGAATATTTGTTGAGCTCTTCTTACTAAGAGCAACATATCGCTTTTCATTTTTAATTTCTTTTGAAATTTTTATTTTTGAAAGATGACTTGCCAAATTCTTAGGGATACCTGAGCTTAATGCTAATTTGTAATTTGATTTATTTCCGCTTTTTGAAGGATTTATTAATGAGTCAACTTTAGCTAATTGCTTCTTTGCACTTCTTAGAATCTTTGAACGCTTCGAACCTGAGTAATTAGAGAAATTTCCTCTTGATACATTTTTAACTTCATCTAGTAGAAAGTTTTTATCTTTCTTTGATATATGACTATCAGGGATAGTTTTTAGATAACTAGCAAGAGTTGAATCAAAACATGAGTTAGTTTCTTTACATGCACACAAGAGATCACTTTTTCCTGTCGCATCTATACAACTTATATTTTCACCATCTAATGTTATGGCATATTGATCAGATAAACAGTTCGTTTGATAATCGGGACTAGTCGGATCAGCTATAAGACAAGAACAGTTAGAGTTTTGTTGGCATGCTGTTTGGGTCGGCATTGCTTTTATTGTTGCAAGTGCTTTATCTCGAACTTTTTCTTTATCTCTTTTTGATTTTTCATAAGCGACAGTAAGAGCTCCTGCTAAAGCTAGGCGAATGCCTGACTGAAGAGCTTCCTCTGGGTTTAATTGAGGCCAAATTGCTAATCCTAAAGCTATTCCATAGCAAACTGCACCTGAAGTAAAAATAACTGCCTGGTTACGATAATCTTTTCTTTTTCCTTCGTGAATATTCGCCATGGTATAAAATTGTTCAGAAACTTGAAATTCTTCAGCACTAGATTGATATTTTTTAAGAATATTATTCTCTCTTAGACTTTGCGAGAGTAATACAGCACCGTTAGAGACAACCATTAATGCATCACAAATTTTCCTGACAGTTCCTGATTTTTCAGCTTGTTTAGTCATTTTATCTTTTTCAGCCGAGGTAGTCGCTTTCTTTGCAATCTTATCTTTCATTTTTGAACTTAACTCAGGAGCCTTAAACATTCCGCTAATATTAGTAATATCAAATGAACCCATTGTAAGCATTGAGAATGCTGCTTTAAGATAGCCTATACCTTTTTGGTTATCAGAAGTTCCATTACATTCACCACTTAGCTCATTGTTGCAGGCTTGTTCAGCAATCTGGTGTGCTTGTTCAGCAGAAGTGAGATTATTTGCTTGCGAAAAAGATGAAAAGCTAAATAAGAGAATAGAGTACAAAAGAGTCCTTAATGTCATACTATTATTTTAAGAGTAAAGTTCGATATACTTAGTTTTAATTCTGAATTGCTTTAAGAGTGTTAATAAAGAGCTTTGAGTAAAATTGTCATACACAAATAGTTGGCATTTCTCTCTAAATATCAAAATATTTACAAATAAGGCCAGTTTTGAGAGAAATACTCATGGATAAAAAAATTCATCATACTCATGAAAATGAACTAACACATTCAATGGTTCACTACCTTCTAACGATTCATAAATTAAGAGAAGTTAATGGCTATGCAAGGGTTACAGATATCGCTAAAGATTTAAATTTAACTAAAGGTAGTGTTTCTACTGCAGTTAATAATTTAAAAAAGAAAAGCCTTGTTGAAGAGAATGAAAGCAAGTTTTTAATGCTTTCGGCTAGGGGGCATGAAGAAGTTCATAAAATTTTAAGTTCAAGGACTTTATTATTTTATTTTCTAAAAGATGTAGTAGGTGCAAGTGAGGAATACGCTCATAAAGACTCTTGTTTAATGGAGCACTTACTTAGCAATGAGACAAGAACAGGTCTTTTCAATTTTATGAAAAAACTCCAAATGGGAGAGTTAAAAGAATTAAAAACATCTATTGATTTAGAAAAGTACTCTAATATAGATGAGTTCTTAGAAGATCAAAAAGGTGATACTTACTTAAAGTAATTATATTCAAAAATCTAAGGAGAATAACCATGGATGCGTTATTAAATATTTCAAATCTAAAATTTAATGCAATTGATTTTTCAAACATTGATGAAAGTCAGTATTTAGAAGCTTTGAAAAAAGCAATAAAGATCTCAGAAGATAATCTTGAAGCGTATAAAAAATCGAATGAGAATACTTTTGAATCAGTAATTGAAGGACTAGATGCGCTAAGTGAAAAAGTTGATTATATATCAAGCATTTTTTATTCAATGTACTCCGCTCATGCGACAGAAACTCTAAGATCTCAAAGCCAAGAATTTAGTAAAGAGTTAACAGCTTTTAATAACAAGGTTAGTTTAGATGAGCGAGTTTTTGAAAGAATTAAAAATTTACATGCAGATAAAGAAAATCAAAATTTAAGTTCTGAGCAGAGTAGAGTCTTAGAAAAGTATTACTCCGATCTGGTAAGAAATGGTGCTCTCTTAGAAGGTGATGACAAAGATAAGTTAAAAGACTTAAATACAAAGCTCTCAGAGTTATCATTGAAATTTTCAGATAATGTTCTTCAATCCACAAATGATCTATTTCTTCATGTGAAAAATAAAGATCAATTAAATGGATTACCAGAATATCTAATTGAAGCCGCTTCAAAGAAAGCTGTAGATGAAAAGAAAGAGGGATTTGTTTTTACGCTGGATTACCCTGTCTTTATTCCTTTCATGAAGATGTGCAAAAATAGAGAATTAAGAAAAGAGTTTTATGAAGTTTGGGGCCAGCGTGGCCGAACAGAGAAATATAATAATAAAGAAAATATTATTCATGAAATTAAATTAAGAGATGAAAGATCTAAATTACTAGGATTTGATAATCATGTTCATTTTACACTTGAAAAAAGAATGGCAAAGGATGAGAAAACTGTTCTTGATTTTATAGAGAATTTATATTCGAGGGCATTTGAGAAAGGGAAAAAAGAATTTAATGAAATAGCATCAATGGCTAAAGAAGATGGAATTAATGACTTTAGTCCTTGGGATATGAGTTATTATTCTGAGAAGTTAAAAGAAAAAGTACTTAGTTTTAACGATGAAATTTTGAAACCTTACTTTCCTGTTCATCAGGCAATGAATGGCATTTTTGGAGTTGCAGAAAAACTATTCAATTTAGAGTTTAAAGAGAATACAGATTTACCTAAATATCATGAAGAAGTTAAAGTTTATGAAGTTTATGAAGTTTATGAGGAATCTAAATATTTAGGTTTGTTTTATGTTGATCTTTACCCAAGAGAAACCAAAAAGCCTGGAGCTTGGATGACTAATCTTTTCGATCAAGGACTTTTCGAAGGTGAAGTAAGAAGACCACACGTAGCCATTGTTTGTAATTTTACAAAGCCTACTGAAAAGACTCCATCACTTTTAACTCTTAATGAAGTACTAACTTTATTTCATGAATTTGGACATGCTCTTCATGGATTATTATCAAAATGTAAGTATAGAGCAGTGAGTGGTACAAGTGTTTATTGGGATTTTGTAGAACTACCATCACAAATCATGGAAAATTGGGTGAAAGAAAAAGAATGTTTAGATCTTTTTGCTGCGAACTATGAGACTGGGGAGAAAATTCCTGAAGATATTTTAAGTAAAATTAAAGAATCAAACAAGTTCTTAGAAGGACTTGCGACTTTAAGGCAATTAAATTTTGCGTACCTTGATATTAAATATCATACCTTAAGTAAGGAAAAATTAGATTCTTTAGATCCTGAAAAGTTTGAAAAAGAAATCTCTGAGAGGTTTAGTTTTTATGATGATAAGAATACTTCGAATATCATGTCATATTCTTTCGGACATCTTTTTGCTGGTGGATATTCCTCTGGATACTATAGTTATAAATGGGCAGAATTATTAGAAGCAGATGCGTTTAATGAATTTTTAAAAGCAGGTATTTTTAATAAAGAAAAAGCAAAAAGTTTTAAAGAAAACATTCTAGAAAAGGGAGACTCAGAAGATCCGTTAATACTTTTTAAGAAGTTTAAAGGAGCATTACCTGATCCCAATGCTCTCTTTGAAAGAGCAGGATTGTAAGAAGCTTTTAGTATCGAAAAATTAAATTCATGAGATAATCATTAGAACAATTAGAAAGGAGTTCTAATGAGATTTATCGATGGATTGATAGTCACAATTTTATTTTCAACAGTAATTAATGCAGGAACAAAGAGTGTAAATGTTATCTATGGTGATGATAATAGAAAGGATTTACATGAAAATGTTTCTCAAAAACATTTAGATTGGGCACGTGCTACAGCAGCAATGGTTGATGGTGATAGCCTTGAAAAAATTCCTGGAACAGACGAGTATTCCGTGGGCGAAGACATTTTAAAAGATAATGTTTGTGCTGATGAAAAATTCGTTGAACAACCAACTCTTGCAAATTGTTCTGGTTTTCTTGTTGGAGAGAATCTACTTGTAACGGCAGGTCATTGTATTACAGATAAAGATGATTGTAATAGCTACAAATGGATCTTTGATTATAGTACTGATCCAGAAACAGGAAAAATAAGAAAGATTGTAGATAAGAATATTTATTCTTGTAAAAGAATCGTAAGTAGAGAGTTAGTTTCTAGAGATAGAATTATGTTAAGAAGAGGAAAAAGTGTTTCCAAAGAAGCTTTAACACCATTTGCCGATGAGGAAAAAGGTGTTGATTTTGCTTTAATAGAATTAGATAGAAAGGTTAAAAAAAGAACGCCTTTGAAGTTTAGAAAAAAAGCAAGAGGTGGGCTTTTTGGAAATAAAACTTTAAAGAAGGGTATGAAGCTCGTAATGATAGGGCATCCATCAGGTTTACCAACTAAAGTTGCAGCTGGAGCCGAGGTTATGAAAATTGAAAAAGGTTACTTCATTGCTAACTTAGATGCATTTGGAGGAAATTCAGGATCTGCAGTAATTAATGATAACACAGGTGAAGTTGAAGGAATTTTAGTTAGAGGTCGAGACGATTATGATTATGATTATGCAGGTGATTGTTATAAGCCAAATACTTTAGATCATTTGCCAGAAGATGAGGATGCTCAAGGTTATCTAGGTGAAGAGTCAACGTTAATTACTCAAGTTAAAAAATTAAAGTAAAATGTATTCTTGGATTAAACTTTAGAACCAAGTACAACATTGAATAAAAAAAAGGCGCATTATTTGCGCCTTTTCTTTTTTGAGGAGGAGAAATCGAGAAAGTTTTTTAATCCTTTCTACAATGGCTCAAGCCTAACTTTTACAGTCTTAATTGAACCATCACTTCTTTTTATTTTAACTTTTACTTTTTGGCCTATTTTAAATTTTCTAAGAACACTCCATAGATCATTCAAGTTTCTAACTTTCGTATTTTCTAATTCTAAAATAGTATCACCTATATAAACTCTTCCTTGTGAATCAGAATAAGGCCCTTTGAGCCCTGCTTCTTCTGCACCACTTCCCTTCCTCACGGCACGTACAAGAACACCTTCTTCTATGTTATCGACATATCGTGACAATAAACGTAGTTCTGAATCTTGAAAGATCGTAATACCAAGAGCAGGGGTTATCATTTTTCCATACTTAATAATATCTGGGACAGCTCTACTTATAGAATCAACAGGAACGGCAAAGCCAAGTCCAGCACTCGAACCAGATCTTGAATATATTAAGGTATTCATCCCAATAAGTTTTCCAGAGGAATTTAAAAGAGGGCCACCTGAGTTACCAGGATTAATAGAGGCATCAGTTTGAATCATTCCATGAATATCAACACCACCAACTCCTTTAATTTTTCTACCTAGAGCAGAGATGATTCCACTTGTCATTGAATAATCAAGTTCAAAAGGATTACCAATTGCTATTGCAATTTGGCCAACTTGCAGATTTTTAGAAACTCCTGGATTTATTGGTTTTACTCCAGATGGAATAAATTTCGCTTTTAAGACAGCAATATCAAGTTTTTTGGCGAAACCAATAACTTTAGCTTCAATTTTATCTTTGTGATTAGCAAAAGAAACATAGAATTTACCTCGCTCATTAGCAACGACATGATAATTAGTAACAATATGTCCTTGGTTATCCCAGACAAATCCTGTCCCAGCACCTGTTTTCATTTCCTCAACGTCACCTTGGAAAAATAAATTTCCTTGTCTTACCTTTGTCACGTTTGAAACATTTACAACAGATGAAACTGTATTTTTATAAATTTCAATTTTTCTCTTCTCTGCTTCTAATAGATGCTTTGAATCATTGCTTCCAAATAAAGGAAAGCAATTAATACTTAAAAGACTTAAAAAAAATAAAAATAGGTTTTTCACTTCGTTACTCCTTTCATGAAATAGATTAAAAAAATTAAGATAAATCTTCTAGAGAGGTTTAGTAAAGTCTTTGTTAAAATGATGTAAAGTGCCTAGAATAGGGTTATGAGCGAAGCAATTAAATATTTAAACAGATCTACATCTTCTATAGAGGAAGAAAAAATTTATGGTGATGCCGCACTGCGATTTTTTTATACTCACCCAGTTGGGAAGTTTCTTGAAAAAATTATTTCTGCTCCTTTTTTTTCTTATCTCTATGGTTTTACTCAAGATCTTTCTATCTCAGCAAAAAAGATTCCTTCTTTTATAAAAGAGTTTAATATTCCCATGAAGAGTTATAAAAAAGGTTTTTATAAAAATAGAGAAAAAGAAAATTCGTATAAAAGTTTTAATGATTTTTTTATTAGAGAATTTGTAGAAGGTGAGAGGGCCTTCTCTAAAGATCAAAAAGTTCTTCCAGCATTTTCTGAAGCGAGGTATTTTGGATATGATTCTCTTAAGAGTGATTCATCATTTCCAGTAAAGGGGTCTGATTGGCTTCCAAAAGATGTTTTAAGTGATGAACTTTGGAGTAAGTATTTTCAAGATGGCCCTGCTCTGATTGCAAGACTTTGTCCTGTAGACTATCACAGATATCATTATCCGGATGATGGAAAAACATTAACATCTTATACTATTAAAGGGCCTTTGCATTCAGTAAACCCTTTGGCATTAAAATTTAATTCTAAAATATTGAAGAAAAATGAAAGAAGAGTCAGTGTTTTAGAAACTAAGAATTTTGGTAAACTAGCTTTTGTTGAAGTAGGAGCCACTTGTGTTGGTAAGATTGTTCAGAGCTTTGATGAAAGTAGAAACTTTAATAGAGGTGATGAGAAAGGATACTTTCTATTTGGAGGCTCTACAGTGATTGTCTTTGGAGAGAAAGGTAAGTGGAAAATTTCTCAAGATATAAAAGAAAATACCTCTAAGGGAATAGAGGTATTGGTGAGGCTTGGTGAAAATGTAGGTGAGAGTTATTGATAAAGATGTGTTAAGACATCTTGATATGACTGAGATCCCCAGTAAAATACGTGTTTTGTTTTTAAGTTTTCAGTAGTTCTTTTTTTGCTTTTGTCATTTAAAAAAGAAGTGAGTTGTTTAAATAATCCTTGAGTAATATCAAGTTCTTCTTTGGTTAAGAAAACTTTCGATATTTTAAGCGCATCTTCTTTTTCGAAAAATTTATCTTTCGCTGAATCTAAAATATTTTTAATCTCAAATCTTTTTGATCTAATATTAGATAAATCATTTTTTATATTATGGATTTGAAATTTATTCAAAGAGTAAGAGTTATTTGTTTCTAGGATATAATCAGTAAGTTTGAGGTTTTCTAAAGCAAAAAAAAGAATATTCTTGTGTATAGAGCTTTCTTCAGATAATTCTTTTAAAGATTTACTTGAAATACTTAAACTTTCAAGAATATATCTTGATGTTGGATTGAGGGTCATGCGTAAACTCCTATTTCTTGAGAGCTCTCATTTTCTAAGTAAAAGCTCATTTCTTCTATGAGGTTATTAATCTTATTAATGCTTAATCTTTGAAAACAATTTCTAGATAATTGAAAAAAGTCAGTATGAGATTTTTCATCTTCTTTTTTAAGAATAGCAGATTCAAAAAGTTCGTATTCAGAAAGCTTCATCTCATGCCCATTCAGAATTCTAAAAACTCTTGAAGGGTGAAGGCTTGTTGTTCTTGCAACTTCTCTTATTGGTTGATTTGGAAAAGTTTTGTAATAGTCTTTTAAAATTCTTTGTTGTAGTTTTGATTTTTTCAATCATTCCTCCTTTGCTTGAATATGTATTAAGCAAAATGAGTGCCAGGTATTTAACGCTTTTCAGTAATTTTTAGATATGTTTTTGAATTCTATAAAAAGATGAATTTGAAATTTTGAGATTTTCAATGATTTCGGTAACTTTACCATCATATTTTTTTTCAAAGTTCATAAGAGCTGCTTTCTCTACTTCTAATAAGCACTTTTTTAAACCATAGGTTTTGATGAAATCAATTTGTTTCTTAGATAAAAAATCTTCTTGAATCGGAATACTAGTATTCTTAATTTTTGCAAGCTCAGGGTGATTTTGAGAGATAATACCTGTTTTTGAGAGAGATAGTTTATAAATAAATGCTTTAAGCTCTCTTGAATTTCCCGGCCATGAATAATTTTTTAAAATGTTAAATGCTTCTTCTTCTAAAATAAATTTTCTATCTGTTTTAGATAAGAATATAATGATTTGTTTTTCAATATCATGGAGTCTCTTTCTTAAAGGAGGAATAAATATTTCAAAGCCAGAGATTCTAAAATAAAAGTCATTTCTAAACTGCTTAGTTAATATTTTCTCTTGAATATTTTCACAAGTAGCACTGATGAGAGTAAATTGAACTTTGACTTTTTTCTTTGCACCAAGCGGGAAAAACTCTTTTTCTTCTATTGCTTTTAAAAGCTTTTGTTGAGTGTATAAAGGCATCGTTGCAATTTCGTCTAAAAAAAGAGTCCCATGATTAGCAAGCTCTAAGAGTCCGGGTTTATCTTTATCTGCTCCGGAGAATGCTCCTTTTTTATATCCAAAAAGCTCTGATTCAATAAGTGCCTCTGGGATTTGAGAGCAATTAAAGGATACAAAAGCGTCATTGTCATAGTTTAATTTGTGAATAAGTTTTGCTAAATGAGTTTTTCCAACACCTGTTTCACCAGAAATAAAAATATTTGATTCTGATAAATCAATAGAAGCTAGATTCTTGATACCATTAATAAGTTTTTGATCTGTAGTAATAAATTCTTTACTAAAATATTCAGTCCAGTTTATTTGAGCTTGGTTTCTGATATAACTATTTAGGTAAGGAGTTAGAGAGTGCTTGAAGTTATTTTTTCTTAAAAAATGATCACAACCTAATTTATAAGCTTCTTTGGTAAATTCTTCATTTTCATTATTGCTGAGAACAATTGAGTAGATTCCAAGTTTTTTGGCCTTCTTTAAAACTTCTAGACCGCTTGCCTGATCTTGCTCGTGTAAGTTTAGATCTATTAAAGCTAAATCGTAATGATTTTGAGTTAGAAGGTTTATAGCGTGTTCTTTAAAAGATGCTACATCAAAGTGACCAAAGTTTTTAAGTTCTTTGCCTACTTCATGTGAAAAGTATGGATCATCTTCAACTAGAAGCATGGATAATTTCGGATTCTTAAGCATGAAAGTTTTTACAAAATAAATTCTGAAAATAGAATCTATAGATTCTATAAAAAGAATAAATAAACTTACATTACCTTGCCTTGCGTTATTATTTTTATAGCTTTTCCACATGTATGGCCTGGTAAGCAAATAATTTGTGAGCTTTCTATAAATGTGATGAAAATTGTGAAATCATAGATGAATAGTTAATTTTCTCACATATAAAATAAGGTCAACTTTATTATGAAGATTTTTTTGATTCTACCTCTTTTAATTTCTTGTTCAGCTATAGAGAAAAATAAAAACTCTAGTTATAAGAAACAGCTAAGTTTTAAATCTAAAATTTATGATGAAGAAAAAGAATTTTTAGAAAAACATGAAAAGAGTAGAGTTGTTAGTTCTGCAAATACCAAAGAACAACTTAGTAGTGAAGAGCAAGAAAACATTCTGTATCTTCCAGATTGTGATGGATGTATTATCGGTAGTTCATCTGCTCATCCAAAGGAAGCAGCTGTTCAAAACTATGAGATACAAAATGGAGAGCACTTAAATTTAGATAATACATATTTTGATTTTCCTATTGTGGTTAATGAGCATGTTGAAAAATGGTTAAGTTATTTTCAAGGAAAAGGTAAGGGATGGTATAAAAGAGCTGCCGAAAGAGCAGGAAGGTATGCGCCTATTCTTAGTGATATTTTATCAGAGAATGGATTACCAAGAGACCTCATTTATTTAGCTTTTGCAGAATCAGGATTTCAGAATGCAGCTAGATCTTGGGCATTAGCTGTAGGGCCTTGGCAGTTCATCAAAAGAACTGGTGAGAGGTATGGATTAAAAATTGGATGGTATGTTGATGAGAGAATGGATCCAATTAAAGCAAGCTTAGCGGCAGCAAAGTATCTTAGAGATCTTCATCAAAAATTTGGAGATTGGTCTTTAGCAATGGCCGGTTATAATGCAGGAGAAGGCAAAGTAGCTAAGGCATTAAAAAAGTATAATGCTTATGATTTTTGGGGAATTCGAAAAGGAAGATATTTAAGGCAAGAGACAAAAGATTATGTTCCTAAAATTATGGCGCTTGCAATTATTGGAAAAAACTTAAAGCGATTTGGATTCGAAAGAGAGATTTCATTTCAGAAATCTCTGGAATATGACATTGTTCCAGTAAAAGCAGAAACAGATTTGTATCAACTGGCTAATGCTATGAATCTTAGTTTTGATGAACTCAAAAAATGGAACCCTGAACTTTTAAGATGGCAAACACCTTATTGGAGAGATGGATATCCATTAAGAGTTCCAGTAGGGATGAATCAAGTTTTCATGAATTGTTGTGAAGGTGTTTCTTTTTACGCTAGTGATTACAAAACACTTGATATAAAAAAATCAGCATCTATTCCATGGCTATCAAAAAAATATAAAGTCCCAAGACAAGTTCTTGCTCATTTAAATGACACAGGCGTGAATAAACATTTCACGAAAGGAGATGTCGTTAAACTACCTTTTAAAAGTGGTCATAATAGATTTAAAGGACTTTATAAGGATTTATATATTAAGAAAAAAAATCCTTGGAGAAAAAAGAAAAAAGGTCTTTCCATGAGACAACATATTAAGATGGCCATGAAGAAAGGAAGCAAGATTTCTAATCCTAAAAGTTTTTATACTGTAAAAAAAGGTGATAACTTGTGGAATATTTCGAGGAAAACAGGTGTATCTATTCATACACTTATCAAGAGTAATCTTAGTCAGATTAAGAAAGGGCGAGTACACCCAGGACAAAAAATTATTATTCGATAGGAGTTTATGATGAGTTCTAGATTACTTCATTTAAAATCTGAATCTAAATTAGATGAGAACTTACAAAAGATAGATAAGAATAATGTTTTCGTAACATCTGAATTAACGAGCTTATTATTACTTAGAGATATTTATAAAAAAGACTCAGAAAGTTGTTTAGTCATTCAAGAAGAAGAGATTAATTTTAAAAAGAAAATTCATGAATTCGAAAGAAAACATTTGCTAGTAAGATCAGATGAAGTTGTTAAAGAAATCGAAGCAGTTTGGCCTAAAATAAGTACAGAGAGATTTTATAACGAGGCTCTTTTTTATAAAGATCAAGAATTTAAATCTTTTAACGGAAGAGCTAAGCCGCATAAGCTTTTAGCTTTCGAATCATACTTTATCGATAAACCTCTCGTCATCAATATGAATGAAGTTGTAGATGATCTAGATTTGAGATCAGACCAGATAAAAGGAACGATTCTTTCAATTAAAAAGAAAGATGACTCTTGGCTTTTACTTTTATCAAATCATATCGAGATAAAAACAAAAAATCTTTTTTGGGGTAAAAGTCGTAAAGATTTTTATGACTTACTAGATACGGAAAGTAAGGAATGCTTAAGTTCAGAAGAGCTTGCTATTATTACTGGGGTTGAGGAGTATTCACTATTAAACATTTACTTAGAACTAGATGAAGTTATCAAAAATGAATCGCAAACCTTATTTATCCCTCAAAGCCAGACTTATGATTATGGACATTATATTTTAGATTTTCATAAACCTGATCCTATAAAGAAAACTCAAAATATTTCAGTCAATATTGTTATTCACAATAGAGATGCTGATGAAGAGGAATTAGGAGAGAAAATAAAAAAAATGAAACGAAAAGTTAGTAGGATTTTTCCGAATTTCAGCAAAAGTATTAAAAGCGAAGAGATCAATTTGTTTCGAAATATACTCTGTAGTTTTTCAGGCAAAGAAGAATTATCTCTAGGGAAAAATCTCCCGAGGTTTATAGGAAATCAATCAATTTGCATGAACCCAGAAGCTTCATTTATAGGAAATGCTTTTAAATCTTATGAATATTATAAGAATTCTTAAAAAGTTTTTATTATTTTTAATTATTTATATTAGTTTTTTAGTAATATTTTCAGGCTTTATTTTTAATTTCAATAAATATTTTTCGATAAATTCAAAAGGAGTTGTGAACTTTCATGATTCCAAGCCTAAGCATTGGAAAACGCTAGATCAACTAGGAGATCATGTTAGTACGGTTATAATAATTAGTGAAGATTGGGCTTTCTATAATCATTTAGGACTAGATCTTAGACAGATTTACCATGCTTTTAGCGATAAATTTATAAAGGGTAAGAAGTTGAGAGGTGCTAGCACTATAACTCAGCAAACAATCAAAAATTTGTTCCTATCAAGTGATAAAAATATATTTAGAAAAATTAATGAATTAATTCTTAGTTTATTTTATGAATGTTTTTTAGATAAAAAAAGAATTCTGGAGAATTATTTAAACCTGGTAGAGCTTGGATCTTCTATATATGGTGTAGACCAAGGAGCTAAATTTTATTTTAACAAGCCTTCCTTAGAGCTAAATTATAGAGAAGCTGCTTTCTTGGCAATGCTTTTACCTAGTCCCAAAAAGTATAGTAATTCATTTAAAAACAAAGAATTAAGCGAATATGCTTTTAGTCAGGTTAATAAGATTTTAAGAAAACTGGTTTTGGGAAGAATAATTACAGAGCAAGAGTATGAAGATCTCGAGGAAACTAGATTTGATTGGGAAATAATGGAATAATAAAACATGCGAGAGATCAGAAAATGATTAAAAAAATTGATAAAGTCTTATTTTCAAGCATGGGGATTGTAACAGCAACGACTGTGTTTTTTTTGGTTTCTTTTCTCATGACCTTTGATCTCATTAAAATCTTAGATGTTTTATTTGTACAAGATAAAAGTATTTGGTTTGCTATAAAATTTGTATTGAGACTCGTCTGGGTTGTTTCACCGATTGCTGTTCCCATAGCAGTAGTAGTTGCAACAGTTTTTACCGTTAATAAGTTTTGTAAAACCTCAGAATTTACAATTTTTAGAGCTTCAGGGCTTTCTAATTTTCGATTATATCTTCCAATCTTTGTTTTTGCTGCGGCTGTTTCTGGTTGGATGTATTTTTTACTAGCGACTACCATTCCATTGGCGAAGAAAAGTTTTAAAGAAGAAAAATATTTTTTAATTAAATCAGCATTTAAAAGTCGGCTTAAAGAAAAAGAATTCTTTACTGAAATTTCAGACCTCGTCATTTTTGTTGATGAATATAATAAAGAAACTTCTGAGATGAAGAATATATTTTTTAAAATGACAAATAAAGAGAGTCAAAAAGTAGTTACTGCTAAAAAAGCAAAAGTTCATTTTAGAGAAGGGGCAGCTGCTGATAAAAATAGTATGTCTCTTGATTTTTTTAATGGGGTAATTCTTGATTATGATGAAAACAAAGATGAGATAAAAAAAGTTCGTTTTGAAGAATATAATTATGTACCAGATAAAGGGAAGAGTAGCTATGCATCCGTAAATTCAGCAATTGCTATGCCGACACCAATATTATTGAAAAAAATAGAGGCCTTAAAAAAGAATGGGAAAAAATATCTTTCTTGGGAGTTAGAGTATTATCAACGACTCGTGATTCCAATCATGTGTCTATTTTTATCATATATAGGTTTTTATCTTGGAATGTCAGATGTAAGAAGTCACAAAGGAAATATAGCCCTGAGAACCTTTTCTTATTTAGTTGTGTATTACATAACTTACTTTGGGATCTTTAGTATAGGAAAGCAGGGAGGAATACCTACTGTATTTACTCTAATTATTCCTCTCTCAATGTTACTTATTATGTCTGTCTATCTAACTTATAAATCAAAGTGGATAAATTAGAATGAATTTAGTATTATTCCTATAGTTAAGGAGTAATCATGAAAATAGAATTTAATTTTAAGTCAATCAAATCAAAGTATGATCTTTATCTAGGAGCAGCGAGCCTAGGAAATAAAGATAAACCATCTTTTTTGTTTCAAGAAAAAAATATCAATACACTTTTTTCAAATCATAAATGTTCAAAAAACTTTAAAGCAAAATTAGGAGAAACACTCTCTTTAAATGATGAAGAAAATAAATATATTGTCATGGGATTAGGAAACTCGAAAGATTTAAAGTCTGAAAAATTAAGAAGATCTTTTGCAAAGTTTTATAGATCATTAAAGACAAAGAATGTTTTAGTTGATTTGGATAGTTTTTCAAAAAAATTTAAAACAGATAAAACAGCAGAAATACTACTTGAGGCTATTTATTTGACTCGATATTCCTTTGATAAATATAAAGCGACTAGTAAAGAGAATGGTAAGGTATCTTTTTATTCATCTAAAATGACTAAAGCAAAGTTTGAAAAAATTGATGAGAAGATCTCTGCAATTTCTTCATCTGTAAATATTTGTAGAGATTTTGTAAACGAAGCTCCAAATGTTTTAAACTCCGAAGTTTATGCAAGCTTAATCGAAAAAGATATTAAGAAAAACATGAAAGGATGCGGAGTTAAAGTAAAAATCCTTAAGAAGTCAGATATTAAAAAAGAAAAAATGAATCTTTTCTTATCGGTAAATGCAGGATCTGCTTATGAACCAAGACTCGTGCATCTTACTTATACTCCTAAGAAAGCAACAAAGAAAACAAAGCATATCGCTTTGGTCGGTAAAGGAATTACTTTTGATACAGGTGGATATAGCTTAAAACCTGGTGGCTCGATGATGGGAATGAAGTTTGATATGGGTGGTTCAGCAACTCTTTATGGTGCTTTTAGATCAGCTGTTCTTCAGGGTTCTAAAAATAAAATCACTTGTGTTCTTGCTATGACTGACAATGCAGTTAATGCAAAAGCAACAACACCTGATTCGATTGTAAAAGGAAGAAATGGTAAGACTGTAGAGATTTTAAATACGGATGCAGAGGGAAGACTCATTCTCGCAGATGCGCTTGATTATACTTGTGATCTTAAACCCCATGAAATTATTGATGCCGCAACTCTTACAGGGGCTTGTTTAGTAGCATTTGGTGTCGAGGTTTGTGCTTTACTAGGAAATGATCAAAAGATGATAAATGGCCTACTAGGTGCTTCGAAAGATGCGGATGAGTATTTATGGCAACTACCAATTATTGATGAATATAGAGATCAAATGAAATCTAAAATTGCTGATTTGAAAAACATAGGAAAAGCAAGAATGGCCGGAACTGCTACGGCAGCCGCATTCCTTGAGAACTTTATCAAAAATGATATCTCATGGTCTCATTTAGACATCGCAGGTGTTTGTGATTCTCAGGTTCACCTTCCTTATTGTCCTCCGTCTGGAGCGTCAGGAGTGATGGTGCGAACAGTTTCTCAGTATTTAATGAAGTAGTTTTTGAATTTAGATTTCAAAATTGTTTTATTAGAACCAGAAATTCCAGGGAATACAGGTAGTATTGGAAGAACCTGTGTTGCCCTGGGAATAGAGTTAATCCTTATAAGGCCTTATGGCTTCGATATTTCAGAAAAGGCAGTTAGAAGAGCTGGCCTAGATTATTGGAAGCACTTGGAATTAAAAGAATATGACAATTGGGAAGATTTCTTAAATTTAGAAAAACCTGAGAGTTTATTATTGTTTGATAATTTTACAAACCTTGAGTATGACAAGGCTCCTTATAAAAAAAACTCTTATTTGATTTTTGGAAGTGAAACTAAAGGTTTTCCTAAAAAGTTATTAGAAAAATACGACACATCAATTTATAAACTCCCTATGTATTCAAAGCATATAAGATCATTGAATCTATCTAACGCAGCAACTGCCATTAGCTATGAATGTTTAAGGCAAGTTAAAGCTTTATCTTAAAGAGACATAAGCTTCATATAATCTTTATAAAAATAAGTTTGACCTAAATCATCATCTACAAACAATGGTGAATAATGATTTGTATACTCATCAATTGGAAAAATAATCGTTTGAAAGGACTGATTATTAGTAGACTCAACTTTTTTTCCATTAAGGTAAAGATCTAAATTATTAAAGCTTCCAACAGCAAGAAAAACTTTTCTTCCTGAAATAAAAAATGTGTCTCCGGATTTAAGAGAGCGACTTTTAATATTAGCAGAGTCTACCTTGTATCTAATCCAACATTTATTTGAAGCTTTAAAATATACTTGTTGATAAGCAGTGTTTGAATCTTTGTACTTGTCCGGAACTTCATCAGAAGAATTCTGAGTAACATAGAAAGTTGGATCGAGAAGTGGCTTGAATTTAACATATGGCACTGAAACTTTTAGAGTCGTGGTAGTAGTGCTTGAAGTAGTAGTAGAAGAAGTCGTTGTGATTTTCATCGAAGTAGTTGTCGATAAAATAACTCTTTTATAAAGAGTGGTAGAAGTAATTACTTTTGTACTCTTTGTTTTTTGATTAATTAATTTTGGATCGTTTTTACTAAGAATCTTGTAAAGAGAAAACAGGCCAAGAGTTGTAAGTAATAAGAAAATTATAGGTTTTTTATTCGAGCTCTTAAGACTATTGTTTTTTTGTTGTTCATATATGGGAGTATCATTTTTTTTATCAAGTCCTAAAGTTTCTAAATCATGATGAAGTAGTGATAAAGCTTCGCTTGAATCAACGCCTAGTTCTTTACAAACATTTTTTATAAAGCCAATAATGTAGGGCTTTTTAGGAAGATTGCTAAAATTAGAAAGTTCTAAGTTTTCTAAAACCTTAGTACTAATTCTTGTTTTCTCGGCAATTTCTTTAAGAGATAAATTTTTATCCTCTCTTAGTTTTCTTAGATATTGACCTGTTTTTAAATCTTCCATTTCTTTATTTATAGTTTTCTATTAGAAGGTAAATTTTCTTTTGAATAAATTAGACCAGAGTCTTGTAACTGGTTAAGTTTTGAAATTTTTCTTCTAGATAAAATTGAATATTTCCCTTGTGAAAATTTGTTACTTACATCTTGATAAGACTTAAGTGCTTTTTGCAAATTTCCATTTTTTTCATGGCTTAATCCTAAATAATAATGATTAGCATCACTATTATAGCAAGGGCCATCTGTACCTTTTCCAAAATGCTCTAGAGCACTTTTATAATTTTTACTCTTTAAAGAAAGAATACCTAGTTGGTATAAAGCATTGCAGCTGAATTGGTTTTCTTGAGTTGATTTAGTGAAATTTATGACTGCTTCTTTTTTGTTTTTTTCTTTGAGAGAAATAACTCCAAGATTGTAATAAGTTTGGAAATGCTTTTTATAAGTCAAATCAGATAAGATTTTATGATAAATAGATTTAGCTTTTTTTAATCTTCCCGCTTCAAGATAAATGGATGCAAGATTACTTTTTGCTTCAGTGTTTTTTTTATCAAGTTTAATTGCATGTTTGATGTGTTTTAAAGCATTAGATTTACTTTTTTTAAAATAATAAGCCATACCTAAGTTGTTATGAATATCACTTCTTTCTGGTGAATACTTTGATGCTTTAATCAAGCTGTTTAAAGCGTCAGTATATTCTCCTTTCATTAAAAAATTTGTTCCTTTGCCAAAATAAAGATCGGCTTTTTTCTCAGCTACAATTCTATCTTTAGAAGAGCAAGAAAATAAAAAAGTAATTAATAGAATTGAAAAGTAGAGGCTTCTTGCCATGATTTATCTCCTTGAAATTGAAGTCAATTTAGATCTTAATGATAGTAAAGAAAAGGATCTCAATCAAATAGCCAGTCCACTTGTTGACATTGCGCATTCTTAAGGGAATTCTCAAATATAGATATGCAAAAGAAACTTTACCCACTAGGGCTAGGATTAGACTTAATTGTTAGCATTGCTTTTATTGCTTTGTACTTATTATTTACAGAAGCAAGAGATGACAAATTCTTCACTTATGTTTCTTATGAAAGTACAAAGACTATTTTAGTTTACCTTGCATATTTATCTCCTTTCATCTTAACCCTGACCACTTCTCTCAGGTATTTTAAGAATAATAATTTTATTGATTTCGTAAGAGAGAATATTCATACAATTCTTTTATTACCTGCTTTGTTTTGGGTAAAAGACGACGTTAAGTTTGTTTATTGGATTTTTGTTTTTCATTTAGTCTCATCAATAATTTTTCGATATATAGGAAATAGAGAAGAAAGAAAAAGAGAAAAAATAAAATTTAAAGTCAGTATCTGGGAAAGATTACAATTAAATCCAGCTCAACTCGTTATTCTTTCATTTTTTGCTCTGATTGCTTTTGGAACTCTGATTATTTTATTACCTTTCGTTCATAAAGATGGCTCTGGTGTTGGCTTAGTAGATGCTCTTTTTATGGCAACATCAGCCACATGTGTGACAGGTCTAGCTACCTTTTCTATTGGAGAAGAGTTCACATTAATCGGTCAGTTCTTTATGCTCTTTCTTATTCAAGTTGGTGGGCTAGGTATTATGACTCTAACTAGTTCAATGACAATTCTTTTGGGGAAAACTTTCGGAATGAAAGAACAAGTTTTCATGAAAGGACTTTTGGATATTTCATCTCTAGAAGAACTCATCGATATGATTTTTGAGATTATCAAAATCACTTTATTCATTGAGTTCTGGGGAGCTGTTTTTTTAACAGGAGCGTTTATCTACGAAGGGCAAGACCTGGGAGAGGCGATGTTTAATGGAGTGTTTCATAGTGTTTCAGCTTTTTGCAATGCTGGATTTGCTTTATTTTCAAACTCACTAGTGGATTATAAATCTAATGTTTTTGTAAATACAGTTATTATGATTCTCATTCTTTTGGGTGGTTTAGGTTTTTTTGTGATGAAAGATTTGAAGCATAACTTTTTGAAAAAAAAGAAATGGGTAAATTTAAGTCTTCACTCTAAGATAGTTATTTATACTAATATTATCCTTGTTACTCTTGGAACATTTGCATTCTTTTTTAGTGAGTTTTTAAATTCTCTTGATGGATTTTCTTTGCCTGAAAAGTTTCTAATGTCTGCTTTTCAATCAGTTACAACAAGGACGGCGGGATTTAATACTTTAGATTTTTCTGATTTTCATGGGCATACAATTTATTTTATCTGTGTCCTAATGTTTATAGGTGCTTCGCCTGGTTCAACAGGTGGTGGGCTGAAAACTACAACTTTAGCAATTCTTGTTCAATCTGTAAGAGCAACTCTAAAAGGTAGAAGTGAGATTGAATTTTTTGATAAAAAAATTCCTACAAGTTTGTATATTCGTTCTGTCGCTTTATTGATGATATGTCTCGGAGTTCTAACGACATTTTTACTTATTATGTTAAAATTAGAACCTAATCTTCCTTTCTTAAGTGTCTTCTTTGAAACAATTAGTGCTTTTGGAACTGTTGGATTAAGTCTGGGAATTACCGCCGACTTAAGTGTGCTAGGGAAAATTTTTATTACTATTTTAATGTTTATAGGGCGAGTAGGTCCTTTCACTTTGGTTTTGGCCTTAAGTAAACTAAAAACTCTTCCATCTAGGGTGCAATATGCTGAAGGAAGAGTTATGATTGGATAATATAAGAGGTAAAACAACATGTTAGTTTCAGTTATTGGAATGGGAAATTTTGGGTCGAGAGTAGCATCTAGACTTGCAGACAAAGGAATAGAGGTTGTTGCAATAGATAGCAATCCTGAACTTGTTGAAAAAATGAAAGATGTTGTTGCTCATGCTATTACAGCCGATGTTACAGACGAAAAAGCTCTAAGAGCTGTTAATATCTCAGATATTGATGCAGCGATTGTAGCGATTGGAGATAATATTCAAATGAGTATTATGGCCGTAGCAATGTTAAGAAGATTAGGTGTTGGAAGAATTATTGCGAGAGCTACTAATCAGCTCCATGAAAGTGTTTTGCAAGAAGTTGGAGCAAGTGAAATTATAAAGGTAGAAGAGCAGATGGGAGATATTATTGCTTCAAAAATCGTAGCTCCTTATATCATTCAAAAATATAGCTTTGCTCCGGGATATTCCCTAGTTCAATTAAAACTTGGCAAGAAATATCATGGAAAAACAATTGCGGAAACTCAGATAAAGGTAAATTACTCTTTAAATATTGTGGCAGTAGAAAAACAAGTTCCTTATATAACCCAAGATGGAAAATCATCTTTTAAAATCGAAATTAATGATAATCCTCTTCCTATGGATTCAATTCATGCTGATGATATTATTGCAATTGTTGGTAGTGATAAACATTTTGATAAACTCTTCGATGATCTCTCAGAATAAAGGTATTTCATGAATTTTTCATTAAAAAGAAGAATATTTGTAGCTTTTTTATTTTCTCTTCTCATTGTTTTAGTGATGGGATTAACATCTTTTTTCTTTCTAAATAAACTAAGCAATGAAATTCAGTCTAAAATGGGAAGAATTAATGTTGAAAATACTTTAAATGATGCAGTCAGAGTATCGACAATAGAAGTATTTAAAAAGCAAAGAGTACTACTCACAGAAAAAGCAAGCTTAGAAGATATTAAAGAGCTTGATAATTATTTAGAAAATTTAAGAGATCAATTAAGCAAAGTGGAAGCTGTTTATAAAGATGTTGAAATGAAAAAGAGTATTGCGAATATGCTGGGTAAAGTTGAATCGACTCAGGATTTAATTGAGAAAAGTGAAGATCTTCAAGAAAACTTTAGTCCGGTTGCCGTTTCTCTTGATGGAATCTTAGATTCTTATTCCAAGATTGTAGATAAGAAGTTTAATAGTACTCAGAATCAAGAAAATCAGATAAGAAGTAGTATTGGGCAAACAAAAAATCAGATGCTTTGGACTCTGATTTTAACATCGCTTGGAACATTGCTGATCAGCATGGTGATCCCTGGGAAAATTTCTCTTCCTTTTAGAAAAATTTCAGATGCCATTAGAGAACTTCAGGAATGTAACTTTGATGTTTCTATTTACTATAATCAAAATGATGAAATAGGCCAATTATCAAGAGAAATCAATAAAATGATTGGAAGCTTAAAAACATTCGAAGAGTTGAGAACAGATAGAATCTCTGTTGAGCTTAGAAAATTTGATACTCTTGCAAACTTAGTTAAGAAAAATGTTTTAGTGTCTGATGCTGAAGGGAAGTTGGTTTACTTAAATAACTCTCTTTATTCACTTCTAAATGTTAAGTCTGATGATGTTATTGATAAGCAAATAAAAGAAACGATTCTTCCTAAAGGAATAAAAGATGCTTATGAAGTTGCCCTTAAGAGAAGAACTAAGATAGAAAATGAATCAATAGAGTTTAAGACGAAGCGAATTGATGGAGAAGAGGTCCTAGAAGAGGATTTTAATGGATTTGCTAATATTGTTCCTATTAGAGGTAAAGAAAGTAGTTTGGATTATTATATTATGATTATATCTGAGCAAATGTTCGCATAAAAGACTTATAAAACCCCAATATATTTAGTATCTTAAGATTCAATGGATCCATCTAAAATTAGAAATTTTTCTATTATTGCTCATATTGATCACGGTAAATCAACCTTGGCTGATCGTATGATCGAGTTAACTCAAACTCTTTCTCAAAGAGAGATGAGTGATCAGTTTTTAGATAATATGGATTTAGAAAAAGAACGTGGGATTACTATCAAGGCTCAAACTGTTCGAATTAAGTATAAAGCAAAAGATGGTGAAGAATATTTTTTAAATTTAATCGATACTCCAGGTCACGTTGATTTTACTTATGAAGTTAGTAGATCACTCGCTTCATGTGAAGGAGCTTTATTAGTTGTTGATGCTTCTCAAGGTGTAGAGGCACAAACTTTAGCGAATGTTTATCTTGCTCTTGAAAATGAATTAGAGATTGTTCCAGTTTTAAATAAAATAGATCTTCCTCATGCCGATTGTGAAAGAGTCTCTCAAGAGATTGAGGATGTTATTGGAATAGAAGCAATGGATGCCTGCCAGATTAGTGCAAAAACAGGTATGGGAGTAGATGAGGTTTTTGAACAAATTGTTCAAAAAGTTCCAGCCCCAACAGGTAAATCTGAAAATAATTTACAGGCCCTAATATTTGATTCTTGGTTTGATCCGTATAGAGGTGTTGTTATTTTAGTTAGAGTTTTTGAAGGAGAGCTAAAACTAAAAGATAAGATTTACTTTAAAGAGTCTGAGGGAGCTTATGAAGTTTTAAAGCTAGCAATCCATGAACCTTTTTATAGTGATGTGAAAAAACTAAGTGCTGGAGAGGTTGGAATTATTATTTGTGGTATTAAAACAATAAGAGATGTGAAAGTAGGAGATACGATAGTTCATGCTAATAAAAAAGAAACACCAAGCTTGGCAGGGTATGAAGAAATTAAGCCTATGGTCTTTTGTGGTGTTTATCCAGTTGTAAGTGATGATTATGAGAACTTAAAAGACGCTCTCGAGAAACTTGCATTAAATGATTCATCTTTTTCTTATGAGCCGGAAACTTCTAAAGCACTCGGCTTTGGTTTTAGATGTGGATTTCTTGGTTTATTACATATGAGTATTATTCAAGAAAGATTAGAAAGAGAATTTGATTTAACACTTATCTCAACGGCTCCAAGTTGTAATTATCAAGTAGTTACCAATAAAGGAGAGACTCTTTATATAGATAATCCATCAGAGCTTCCTGATATAGGAGATATAGAAAGTATTTCTGAGCCTTATGTAGAAATTTCTATTCACGTGCCAAATGAATACGTCGGAAAAATCATGAAACTTTGCCAAGATAAGCGAGGAGTTCAGAAAGATCTTAAATACCTTACAGAAGAGAGAGTTCAGATCGTTTATAAGATGCCTTTAAGTGAAATGGTTTTTGATTTTTATGATTCATTGAAAAGTATAACTAAAGGATATGCTAGCATGGATTATGAACTCATTGGTTATGAAGTTTCTAATCTCGTTAGATTAGACATTTTATTAAATGGTGAAAAAGTCGATGCCTTATCTTTGATTTGTCATAAAGATAATGCTTTTTACAAGGGAAGAGATCTTACTCAAAAACTTAGAAAAATTATTGATAGGCAACAATTTGAAATCGCCATACAAGCTTCAATTGGTGCAAAAATTATAGCAAGAGAAACTCTTAAAGCTCTTAGAAAAAACGTTTTAGCAAAATGTTATGGTGGAGATATATCTCGAAAAAGAAAACTTCTTGAAAAGCAAAAAGAAGGTAAGAAGAGAATGAAAATGGTTGGAAATGTAGAGGTTCCTCAGGAAGCATTTTTAGCTGTATTGAAAGTTGATTAACTAAAAGCGATAACGCGGCGCTCTGGGCGATGTGTAAAACTTACCTTTCTTAGCAAAAGATAATTAAATATTCTTTCGGAATTGATAAAAATATCGAATGAAAGAATATAAAGCACTAAGAGATTTCGTAGGTAAAGAGAAAATTCAAGAACTGCAAATACTTCAACCAGTTCGATCTTCCTTGAGAATATTAATAGAATTAAGTTTATGTGTAATATTCGTTTTTACTTGTGTTAATACATCTTCATGGTTTTTATTCTTTTGTAGCTTTATTTTGCTTTCTTCAAGACAGCATGCATTGCTTGTTTTAATGCATGAAGGAGCACATGGATTATTGTTTAATAATAAAGGCTTGAATGATTTCGTAGGTGAGTTCTTAGGTGGATTACATTTCATGAGTATGCTTGGTTACAGAAGGCACCATAATAAACACCATAAAGTATCAAATATCAATACAATGGAAGATCCTGATTTTGCGAGGAAACAAAACTCTCAATGGGTATTTAAAATGTCCTCTTTAAAGATAGTTAAAATTTTTGTCTTTGATCTACTTGGCTTAAACAGTAGAGATTTTATCCAAGAAGCGAAAGATGCTAAAAATTTTGAACTTGAAAACAAGAAGCAAACCCTTTTTTTCTACACGAGATTAGTTTGCACGCTTATTACTATTGGTGTTTGCTTTTATTTTTCTCTTCAAAGTTATTTGTTAATTTGGGTTTTATCAATTCTAACTAGCTTAAAGTTAATATTAAGAATTCGTAGTATTGCAGATCATTTTGGATTAAAAAATAAGAATGAATTACAAAAGACAAGAACGATCATTTCTCCTTGGTGGGAGAGAATACTATTAGCTCCTTGTAGTATAGGAATTCATAATGAACATCATCTTTTTTCACGTATACCTTATTATAATTTAAGGCCCTTGCATCAGATTTTATTAAAAAGTTCTTTATATAAGAAAGAAGCAAATATTAAGAAATCATATTTGGAAACATTCTACATCGATTTAATCGAAAGAGTCACAAGCAAAGAAATTGAAAAATGTGATTATGAGTTGTTTATAAGAAAAGCAAAAGATTTTATAGGTATTAACTATAGTTTAGATTTTTTGGAAAAATCAAAAACTATAGGAGTCTATAAAGAAAAGCAATTGGTTGGAGGGTATATTTTAAATGAAGATTTAAGAGTTAGATCTCTTGATTCAATTCCGGATAAAATTAATTTATCGAATTTGGGTGTAAAGCATAAAGATGTTGCTGAGATGACTGGACTTTGGATGGACCCACTTGTGAGAGGAACTCAGAGTTCTTTTGTTCTTTGGTTCTCAATGATGAAAAATGTGTTTTTCTCTAAGAAAAAGAAAATAGTTTTTGCTTATGACCAATCAGATGAAAAACTTAAGCATATATATTCAGTTGTAAATCCTAGAAAAATTTATTCAGGGCCTACGAAAAAGATTAAAGGTGTAAACATTCCCAAAGATGAGAATGTTGTCTTTACCTATTCACGTATGGCTCCAGTTTATGCTCTTTTATCTCCATTCTTTCTAATAAAAAGAGTGTTTTAGATGAATCTTGTAAAATTCTTAGAGAGTTTCCCTAATGTTGCTTTCTTAAAAGAATCAGATGAAGAGAAATATAGATGCTTTTTTGAAACTCAAAAAATGGAAACAAGTGACTTTGATCTCTCAATTAATTTAAAAAGAGATTATCTTTTTAATCAAGAGAATGAAGATAAAAGGTATACGATTGTTTACTGGGAAAAAGAAGAGATCGTAGTTTCAGGAACTATTGTAGTAAGAAAAGAGTTTATACTAGGAGAAGAAAGAACTCTTGGTTATCTTTGTGAGTTAAGAGTGAGGCCAAGAGAAAGACGTGGGTTACTGTGTTTTAGAGAAGTTTATTCTAGTTTAATTAAAGAAAAAAATAATATAGAAGAATTAAAAGAGATTGAGAGATTTTATTCAATAGTATTATCTAAAAATGAAAAAGCATTGAAGTTTTTTTCTAGAAAATTAAATGATATAAAGTATGAGAAACATTTTGATTTCAAATCATATCACTATTTTTTCCCTTTTTTTTCTTTGAAAAATAGAAGGTACAGTTGTGAATTGAATGGAAAGGAAATAGAAGTCTTTAATAAAGGAATAAAAGTAGGTTCTCTTCACGTCGCACACAATGAAAAAAATACTATGCAATTTAAAGCGAAATCTTTTCGGAGCAAAGCACTATCTTTTATTTATTTTAAAATCTTTAAAAAAAGAAAGAAAGATCAAATCTCGCAGATCTATATTGAAAGATTTGAATGTATCAATGGATCGGCGAGATCAGAAATTTTTAAAACTGGAGTGAACTTTATTTTCAAGGTTTTCCCAGAAAATAATGTAGTTTCCTCCTTGGAGGTCATGGAGGATATTCCTGAAAATATCTTTACCAACAAAGTGATTTCAAACTTTTATGAAGTAAGAAAAGAAAAATCTGCGGGAGCAAAGTTTTTTAAAGAGATGCCTTTGAAACTAAGCTGGATGTAGCTTTATAATTCTACCCAATATCGATTCTTAATAACACCTTCATGGTTTATCTGATTTTCGAAAACACCACTATTTTTCTGGATAACTTTAATCGAACCTTTATTGTCTGGGGAGCAAGTAATTAAAGCTCTTTTGATCTTAAGGTTTTCCTTGAGGTATACTAATCCCTGTCTACAGGCTTCAGAGGCATACCCTTTTTGACGATATTCAGGAAGAATGCAGTATCCAATATGCCCACCAATTTTTTTAAGAAAATCGTTCAGGCTATGTCTTAGAGAAATTCGTCCAACAAGATTATTGCTTTCACTGTAGGATACCCAAAAAACTTGCAGGAACCATGTGTTTTAAGTTTATTCCTTTTTCAAGTTCTTGATTTCTCTTCAAATATTCAGTAAAAGATTCAAAAGTATTTAGGTCGAAGGCAAAATCAAAATCTTCTTTTTGCATGATTTTGTGAGCTTTATAGTATTCAGTTTGATCGCTTAGTGTAGGTTTTTTGAGAGTAATCATTACATATAGGGATTTTGGCCATCAGCATGATTTGTCATGTCGACAATTTTTTCAATTTCAGGAAACTTCTCCATTAAGATTTTTTCGACACCATCTCTAAGAGTTGCACTAGCACTTGAGCAACCCTGGCATCCACCTTTAAATGCAATATATAGAATATCATTGTCATAATCCATTAATTCAATATCTCCACCATGTTGAGCAAGAACAGGTCTTACTTGAGCATCAAAAATTTTTTCTATTTTACGCATCATAGATATCTCCTCGTGAATTCAAGTACTTACAAATTAGAATGTTTATTCAGTTTTTGCAAGTCATCAGATAGTGATTTCAGTACAACAATTATTAGAAATAAAAAATATATCTCTTCTTTTTTTGGCTCCTCCTGCTTGGGGTAAAACTAGAATGATTCTTGATATTTATAAAAATTATCAAGGAAAAATTTATTATATTTCTCCTCTTAGAGCTTTAGCTGAAGAGTTTAAAGGAAAATTTTCAAAAGATGAGCTTTACTTAGATGATGGCAATAATTTTAAGATTTATGCGGGCACGGTTGAAAATTTCTTGGCAAGATTAAATAATTTTTCCATAAAAGAAAATGATCTCTTAATTATAGATGAAGTTCATCTTTTTTATCTTTGGGACAGTTTTCGAGATAGCTTAAAGAAATTTAGAGATGAAACTTTTTCAATATTCAATAATTGTTTATCTTTGAGTGCGACTATGGATGATGAGTTAATAAAAAAGTTCAAACTAGATACGGCACTGACTTTTTCTCATAACTATATGCTTGATCTTGGAAATATGAAGCTTAAGAATAATCCATTGGGTGCGTATAAAGTTTCAGATAATAAGATTTTACTAAAAATATTAATATTGAGTAGGTTGAGAATAGGAAGAGTAATTCTATTTGTTAAATACAGAAGAAAAGTGAACGAATATTTAGATTGGGCAAGGAGGATGGGGATAAGCTCTTTGGGATGTGTCGGAGGCGAAGCCTATCAGTTTTCACTAGAAAAGAAGGACGATGTACAATTCTTTGTTGCAACTACAGTATTGAGTCATGGTGTAAATCTCCCTGAGATAAATACAGCAATCATCTCTTATGAGTTAGGAGACCGAAAGTTTTTTAATCAAATGCTTTCTAGGGCCGGAAGACGTGGTGAAGATTTTAATGTTTACTTTAGAGATGATAACTTTATAGAAGCGAAGAAGATGAATTTTTTTGAAATAGGAGTTATGTTTTTTCATGCATTGCAAAGTACTTGTTTTAAATAAAAAAATATTTCAAGATCGACATATTATTTCTGATGTGCTCTTAGAAACTGGAGAGAAGAAGACAGTACTTTTTTATGGAGGAAGAGGCGGCGGAGCGAAGCAAAAGCCTAGTAATATACAATTAGGAAATGCATTGCTTGTCACTTTGAGTAGTTCTAAGTCTCAAATGTTTAATTGCAAAGAATGGAAAGGGCATTGGCAGCATAAGAGTATAGAAAAAGATTATAAAGCATTTTTTCTTTTAAATTTTTTTTGTGAGTTAATTACACACGTTTCGATCGAAGATAATTTAAATCAAGGTAAAGAAGTTGGAGAGTTATATAATCTTCTTTCTAATGCTAGCTTTTATCTTGAAAAAGCAAGTGAAAGCAAAAATTTAAAGATTGCTTCTTTTTGTAGTTTGTTTCTAGGGAAATTAATTTATTACTTAGGGATTTTTCCTGACTTGGTAAGCTGTGCAACTTGTGAGAAAGATTTAAAGCTTGCAGGAAGATTTAAATTATTAGAAGGCAGGTTTGATTGCCTTGATTGTAGTTCGACTACTCAGCAAGCTTTTGAGCAAGAGTTTTTCTTAAAAGTTTTAAAGACGAGTTACAAAGAGTACAAAGAATTTATTGAGGTAGACATTTCCATGACGAAGCAAATCTATACTTATTTGCTCCAGCAATTTCAGCTAAATCAAGACCATATTAAATCATCTCAGTTTATATTTGGCGGCTAAAATTTCTATTTCTAAGTTAGCTCTTGAAATTTAGTGAATTCTCTCTAAAATCTGAATTGTTAACAAAGCAGCTTAAACAGCTTAGAAAACCAATAAAGGAGAGGTTATGGCAAAGAAAGAAATGTTATTAGTAGGATCAAAAACTAAAGAAGCTCTAAAAGGTAAAGGATTTAATGTATCTTCTGATGCTTTAGAAGCTATGAACGAAATGGTTCACTGGTATGTAGATCAAGCTCAAAAAAAATGTAAGGCTAATGGAAGAAAGACAATCAGACCTTACGATATTATGGCTAGCTAATTTCCTTAATAAAATATATTCCCCAAAACGGTTTTTTCTCAATAAAATAAGAAAATATCTTTTTGGGGTTTTTTTATGAAAAAGTTTTTGTTTTTATTTTTTATTATCTTAATAGTTGCAGGTATTGCAGCAAAGTTTATTCTTTTTGATTATGTTTATTCTAAAGGAAAAAGAGTAGGGAATCTTACGAAGATTTCTCAGAAAGGTAAGGTTCTGAAAACCTGGGAGGGAACATTAGATGAAGGTTTTGGAGAACAACTGACTTTCTTTTTTTCGGTAAAAGATGATGCTGTTGCTCAAGAGCTTTTTAATTTAGAAAATAAAAAAGTTGTTCTTTTCTATAATGAGCATCTTATGGGATGGCCGAGAGAGACAAAATACGACATTGTTTCTTGGAAGCAACAAGATGAGAAGCCGACCGCAAATGCTTCACAGTTAGAGAATCAACAAAAAGCTATTGATAGGGCTGAGAAAACATTGTTTTGTAGTTTTCTTGGAACTCTTGCTAGCGATGCTGATTTATATACAAAAGTAAAAAAACATGTAGAAAATTCAAATCTCTTTTTATTTAAAAAATATGAGATGTGTAATAATCAAGAGTAAACTCTTCTTGCATGTTTGAAACCTTAAAAAAAATCTATCCATTTATACAAAAAAATAAAGTTCTTTTTATTTTTTCTCTTGTTCTTGGTATTCCTATTGCTTTGTTAAAAGGTTTTCAGGCATTTTATATTAAAGAAATATTTGATTTCATTTTTGATGGAACACAACATGCAAATGGCTTGATTGAAAAATGCTTAATCCTTTGCTTCTCACAAGGATTAGTTGTTGTTTTTAGAGTTTTTCATTATGGGAATTTAAGAAATATTGTAGAGGATGCTGCTTGTACTATAAGAGAAAAAATTTATTCATCTATAAGCTTAAGGCCCTATAGAGAAATCAGTAAATATAAATCAGGAGAGTTAGTTTCGATAGGGATTTTTGATACAAATTCTTTCGCACTCTCTATGAATTTTGCTTCAAATATTTTCAGAGAGCCTATTTCTGCAATAGTTTTATTAGGTGTTGCAATTTATCATGATTGGAAATTAACACTCTTTGTTTTCGCAATTATCCCGATAGTCGTTTTAATTTTAAGTTATACTGGGAAGAAAATAAAAAAACATACTAGAAGAGCTCAAAATATAATGGGTGAACTAACGGAGCAAATGAATGAGATTATTTTTGGGATTATTCCAATTAAGATTTACAACGTAGAAGAAAAATTTCTAGAGAAATATAAAAATAAAAATAAAGAGTTCTTAGAGTCCAGAGTTAAAGCAATCTCCTATGAGGAACATTCTAAACCCTCAGTTGAACTGGTGGGAGTATGTGCTCTTATTGGGATTATTATTTTTGCTTTTCTTAGGATTCAAGCTGGCGAGTTAACAACAAGTGAGTTCATGAGTTTTGTAGCAGCATTGGCTTTATTTTTAGAACCTATAAAAAAAATCAATATTGCAAACGTAGGGCTTAATCAAGCGAGAGCTTCAGCAGATAGAATTTATTCGTTACTTGATTTAGATATTGAAGATGAAAATAGCGAGGATACTCATAATCTTAAATTCAACAAGTCGATTGAATTTAAAAATGTATGTTTTAGCTATAATTCAGAAGTTGTGTTAAAAAACTTTAATTTGATTATAAAAAAAGGAAGCAAGGTTGGTCTTGTTGGTGCTTCAGGTTCGGGTAAGTCTACTGTATTAAGTTTATTGTTGAGACTCTATGAGGTTGATTCAGGTGAGATTTTAATTGATGATTTGGAAATTTCAAAAATAAATAAAAGGGAGCTTAGGTCTCTATTTTCTTATGTTGATCAAAAAGGATTCTTGATTGAAGACTCTCTGGAAGAAAATATCCGATTAGGAAGAAGGAAAAATGATCATCTTAAAGAGATTAAACAGAAAATGAAGCTTGATTTCTTGGATGGTTCAGGAGAGGAAATGATAAAAGAGGGAGGGCGAAATTTCTCTGGAGGTCAAAACCAACGAATAAGTTTAGTTAGGGCATTAAATAAGAAAGCTCCTATATATATTTTTGATGAAGCGACTTCAGCCTTGGATAATGAAACTGAAAGAAATATTTCCCAATCTCTTAATGAATTGCTAAAAAATAAGACAATTATATCTATTGCTCATAGACTCAATACGATAAAAGACTATGATGAAATAGTACTTTTGAAAAACGGAGAGATTGCAGAGCGAGGTAGCCATAAAGAATTAGTTTTAAAAAATGGTGAGTATAAAAAATTATATGATTTAAGCATAGGATAAAAAATGAGTGAGAAGAAATTAGAGTCAATGAGTGAGTTAGTTTCTCTTTGTAAAAGAAGAGGCTTTATTTTTCAAAGTTCTGAAATTTATGGAGGGCTTGGGTCTTGCTGGGATTATGGGCCTCTTGGATCTGAGTTAAAAAACAATATTAAATCATCTTGGTGGAAAGCAATGACTTACAGACAAGATGTTGAGGGGCTTGATGCTGCAATCTTAATGCATCCTCAAACCTGGAAAGCTTCTGGTCATATTGATAACTTTTCTGATCCACTTGTTGACTGTAAAGAATGTAATGCAAGATTTAGAGAAGATAAAATCGATCTAAAAGAAGGTTGCCCTAATTGCAAAGCTGAGAATTCTTTTACAGAACCAAGGCAATTTAATCTTATGTTCTCTACAAAAATGGGACCAGTGGAAGATGATTCTGCGAAAGTATATTTAAGGCCAGAAACTGCACAGGGAATATTTGTAAATTTTTTAAATGTGCAAAATAGCATGAGAAAAAAATTACCTTTTGGAATTGCTCAAATAGGTAAAGCTTTTAGAAATGAAATAACTCCGGGAAATTTTATTTTTAGAACCAGAGAGTTTGAGCAAATGGAAATGCAGTATTTTATTAAACCAGGAACCCAGCAAGATTTCATGAAGCAATGGAAAGAAACTCGTTGGCAATGGCACTTAGATAATGGAATAACTGAATCTAATCTTAGGTTTCATGAGCATGGAGATGGTGAGCTTGCTCATTATGCAGACTCTGCTTTTGATATAGAATATAAGTTTCCAATCGGTTGGTCTGAGATGGAGGGAATTCATTCGAGAACTGACTTTGATTTGAAACAACATCAAGAATTTTCTAAAAAGAATCTTCATTATGTTGATCAGGCAGATAATAATGCAAAATATCTTCCTTATGTTGTTGAAACATCTGTTGGTTGTGATAGATGCTTACTTGCAGTTTTATGTGATGCTTATAGAAAAGAAACAACTGATTCGGGAGAAGAGAGAACTGTGCTAAAAATTAAAAGTTCCTTAGCTCCTATTAAGGCAAGTGTACTTCCACTAATGAAAAAAGATGGGTTGGGAGAGCTTGGAGAAAAGATTTTCAATGATATTAATAAAACTTATAAAGCTGAATATGATGCAGCTGGTTCTATTGGTAAGAGATATAGAAGACAAGATGAAATTGGAACTCCTTTTTGCGTAACAGTTGATTATGATTCAAAAGAAGATCATAGTGTGACAATTAGAAATAGAGACTTAATGACTCAGGAAAGAGTGCCAATGGATCAAATCAGCAGATATTTAGCTGAAAATCTCTAATTTACTTTAAAAGCCGCTTTAGAGTTTGCTAGAATTAAATTCTATGAATTTAAAGAACTTCTGGGATGCAGAGCAAATCACCTTAAATAAATCTAAGATTAATAAGATTTTCTTTTATCGGATCTGTGGAATGGGCATGGGAACTTGTGCAATTCTTATGAAAGAGTCAGGTAAACAAATTGCTGGAGCTGATAATGCTTTTTTCCCACCTATGGGAAATTATTTAAAAGATCAAAACATTGAATGCTTCAATTTATCTGAGGTGACTGAAGATTTATTAAAAGATTACGACTTAATTGTTGTAGGCAATTCAGTTGGAAGAAATAGTGATGATGCAAGAATGTTAGAAGAAACTGGCATTCCTTTTACTTCTTTTCCATGTTTGCTTGGAGAGTTAGTTTTAAAAGATAGAACTGTAGTAGGAATTGCAGGAACTCATGGGAAGACAACGACCACTTATTATTTAACGCAAATCTTAGATTTTTTAGGAGAAGATCCAGGGTATTTAGTTGGTGGAGTTTTATTAGATAGACCACCTGCTGCGATAGGAAAAGGGAAGTTCTTTGTCATTGAATCAGATGAATATGATAGTGCGTATTTTCAAAAAATAGCAAAGCTTAGACAGTATCATATAGATCAATTAGTACTGACTTCTTTAGAATATGATCATGCTGATATTTATCCTACTTTGCAGTCTATTGAAGATGAGTTCTCAGAAGTGATGCCTAAGATTACTCACTTTATTGGAAATAGTGATTATTCTTCAGTCGTAAATGTGTCTAAGAAAACATCAGAGATACCGACTCTTTATTATGGAGCTAATTCAGAGATTGGCCCTCAAAATGTTCAAACATCTGAAGGTAAAACAACTTTCGAGTTAACTTATAATAATAAAACCCTAAACTTTGAAACAAGCATGATAGGTTTTCATAATATTCTTAATATTACTTCTTGCATTCTTTTTTGTTTTCAAAATGGTTTCAATTATGAACAAATAAAAGATGCTGTGAAGAACTTAAGCAATGTCAAAAGACGACAGGAATACAGAGGTAAATATAAAGAATCTTTCGTCATTGATGATTTTGCTCATCATCCCACATCGGTGGAACTAACAATTAGTGCGATTGAAAAAAAATATCCAGGAAAAAAAATCTTTACTGTCATCGAGCCAAGTACTTCAACTTCTAGAAGTACTGCTTTTCAAGAGTCTTTCATAGATTCTTTTAAGAATGCTAGTGCCGTTATAGTTGCTAATCCGAAGTTGAATACAAATGCAAAACAATTTGAAAACCTAGACTATAAAAAATTAGCAGAAGATATTCATAATTCTTTTGACATTCCCACTTGGGCAACATCTGAACTCTCAGAGTTAAGAAAATATATAGATGACTTAGCAAATGAAGAATCAGTCTTTCTCATTATGGGGAATAGAACTATCTTGGGCCTTTGGGAATCTGATTTCGTGAGTGAGCTTAATTAGATGAAAATTAGCATTTTTATTCTTTTATTCTCTTTGTCTTTATTTCCTAACTCTTTTAATAAAGATCAATATTATAGATATCTCGGTAGCTTGAGTGCTTTAACCTGCTCACCTAATGATTTACAAAAATATAATAAGTTAAAAGAAGAGTTTAGGGATACAGGTTTTTATGTTCCTTATAGAACAGGACTTGTTGATAAAGAGGCCTTGAGAAGAAATCAGAACTTATTAAAAGAAAAAATTACCTGGATAAATAAATTATCTCAGCGTTTATCAAGAAATCTAAAAAAAGAAGATATCACTTTCACATTAGAATCCATGCAGAATAGTATCGATAAAAACTTAGAGCTTAAGTATAAAAAAGAAATTAAATTTCAATATGGTGTAAAACTTGTTAATTCTGCAAAGAATTCAATTGATAATATAAAGAAATCTTTCTATGAACTAGAAGATAAACTTTTTTATCTATTTGGCTTTAGCTACCCTGTGAATCATTTGCAAAACAGAGCTGTCTATGAAGACTTTAAAGCGAAAAAAGATTATCTGAATAAAAATATAAGCTTTGTTCGTAGAAAAATACTAGAAGATGGAGTTAGCACTGGCCGTGGTAGAGATACTTTATTTCGAACTAGCCTAGATACTATTCGACTAAAACTTAATAAAACATTTGTTTTTTTGGATGATGATCTCAGATATGATTTAGAATGGTTAATTGGACAGTTAAAAAAGAAAAAAAAATATTCTAACAAAAGACAATATTTAAGTGGAATTAAGAAGTGGAGAATTAAATCTCAGGAACAATTTGATTTTTATAATAAATTAATTTTTTCTCCTCATAAAAAAGAAAAGAAAGATAAATCATTTTCTGTAGAAAAGTTTAAAGATTTTGTTTATGGGCAAGAAGGAAAAGTTTATTCATACCTAGCTACTTTGCCAGATATTTATAGAAAAGCTTATCTTCTAGAAACAATGCTTTATAATGAAGTAGGTTCTTTAGATCCAGATGGAATTGATAAATATGATGTGCTAAAAACTTTTTTTAATCGAACTATTACTTCTCCTTTTAATAATTTAAGTTCTAATGATTCTATCTACAAACACATTAAGGGATTGAATACATCAAAATACCCATGGTCCAATACATTATTTAGAACAGGAGAATATTCGTTTACTTATCATTATATTTCTTCAGTAAAAAATATTTTCTGTCCTCCCATGTCTGATTGGTCAAATGCTTTAAGAGATAAGAATTTAAAAATTAGTGTTGATTTTATTAATTCTCATAATGCTGATCGGGATAAGCAAAAACCATTTTATTATTTCTCTAGAGTTTCGATGCTAGGAAGAATTAATATGGCTGAAATTTGGCACAAGAATAATGATTCTTTATCTACGATTGTGGGAAAAAAGATTTATAACGCGGCCCTAAGTGAAAAAATTAAAAATGAAAATTTTCGATATTTATTTAAGTTTAAACAAAGTGGCTCTGAGTATATGGCGATAGATATTCAAAAAGAAAACTATGTAGTAGAGCTTGTAAGTAAACAGATTTATTCATTTAGAGATCCCAATATTTTTAAATTTTTTGCACGAAGAAAGCCATAGTCTAATTGCTCTCATATCTATTTGAAGCTATAATCTCAGCTCTTAAGAGGAGTTTTTATGAAAGATTATATTTTTACTTCAGAATCAGTTACAGAAGGGCATCCAGATAAAATGGCTGATCAAATTTCTGATGCTGTTCTAGATGCTTATTTAGAAGGAGATAAAAACTCAAGAGTGGCTTGTGAGACTATGATTACAACAGGCTTAGTTGTTTTAGCTGGTGAGGTGACATCTAAAACTAATGTAGATTTTCAAAATGTAGTAAGAAATAAAATTAAAGAGATAGGTTATGATCATTCGGATAAAGGTTTTGATTGTAATACTTGCAGTGTAATGGTGAGTCTGGATAAGCAATCAGTTGATATCTCTCAAGGTGTTACTGAAGGAGAAGGTACTTTTAAAGAACAAGGTGCTGGGGACCAAGGAATTATGTTTGGTTATGCTGTTAATGAAACTGACTCTTTAATGCCAATGAGTATTGATTTATCTCATAAGCTTGCACATAAACTTTCTGAGGTAAGAAAAAATGGTGTACTTGGAGATCTTAGAGCAGATGGGAAAACACAAGTTTCTGTTGAGTATAAAGATGGAAAATTAGCTAGGATTGATAGCATCGTAGTTTCTACTCAACACTCTGAAGAGATGACTTTGTCTCAAGTAACAGAAGGTATTCAAGAAGAAGTAATAAAAAAAATAGTTCCTTCGAACTTAATTGATAGCAATACAAAATATTATATTAATCCTACTGGAAGATTTGTTATTGGTGGCCCGATGGGAGATTGTGGATTAACTGGAAGAAAAATTATAGTTGATACCTACGGTGGCCATGGAGCTCATGGTGGCGGTGCTTTCTCTGGAAAAGATCCATCTAAAGTTGATAGATCAGCTGCTTACGCAACAAGGCATATTGCAAAAAATATTGTTGCTGCAGGTTTATGTGATCAAGCATTGGTTCAGGTTGCTTATGCTATTGGTGTTGCTCATCCAATGTCAGTAAATGTTAATACTTTTGGCACAGCAAAAATATCAGAAGAAAAGATTGTGGAAATCATTTCAAAAGTCTTTGATTTAAGACCTAAAGCGATCATTGATTCTTTAAATTTATTATCACCTATTTACTCACCAACGGCGGCATATGGTCATTTCGGACGTGATTCTCATAAAGGATTTTTTGCGTGGGAAGAGTTAAATAAGGTCGATGAGATTAAGAGCTTTCTTTAATAAAAACCTTAGTTATCCACATAGTGTTAGGCAATGTCAGATCGTTGACACAGAAATTAAACCCAGCTAGCATAGTCAAGTATTTATGGATGATTTAAATAACTTAGCTAGTTCATACCACTTGAACAAAGAACAAAACCCTTTCAAGGCATCGGATGCCCCTCATCGCATTGTATTTTGTGACGTTCCCAAAATTGTTATTTTAGAAGACGATAAAGCACTCTCAATGAGTCTTAAAATCTATCTTGAAAGAGCGATGAATGCTGAAGTTATTGTTTTCAATAATGGAAGTGATTTCTTAGAGAACTTTGTAAACAATCCTACATCTGAGCCTTTTTGCTTACTTGCAGATATTAGTCTTGGTTCTGGTCATGATGGATTGTTTTTATTAGATCTTTTATATGAGAAGCAAGTAAAGTTTTTCTCAATCGTTATGACTGGTTTTGCAAGTATTGAGACTGCTATTTCAGCTACCAAAAAAGGTGTTTATCATTATTTAACGAAACCTTTTGAACTGGAACATTTAAATAAGCTCATCGTAGACGGTTTTGCTCAAAAACTCAGAATGATTATCAAAGGACAAGCACTTGGTCTTCCGAAAGTTAATACGCAATTTAACTCTCAAGATCCTATAAATGAGTTGAATGAATCAACTATTGTACCAAGTGATTTTAAGAAGAATCCAATACTTCCTTCGCTTTCAGATGATGATGTATTTGTAAACATGATCGGAAGATCAACTGCAATGAGATTAGTTTTTGATAGAATCAAAAAAGTTGCTCATTCTGATTCTACTGTTTTAATCTCAGGAGAGTCTGGAACAGGAAAAGAACTTGTTGCTAGAGCTCTTCACCAAATCTCACCAAGAACAAATCAATCAATGGTTGCAGTTAATTGTGGAGCCATTCCCCAAGATTTACTTGAGTCAGAATTATTTGGACACGTGAAAGGTGCTTTTACAGGTGCTATTTCAGATAGGAAAGGAAAGTTTCATCTAGCAGATCAATCATCAATCTTCTTAGATGAGATTGGGGATATGCCTTTGGTTCTTCAAGTAAAACTTTTAAGAGTTTTACAATCAAGACAATTTGAAGCTGTAGGTTCTAGCAAGACTGTAAGTGTAAATACTAGGATTATAGCTGCTACTCATAAAAATTTAGAAAATGAAGTTGATGAGAGTCGATTCAGAGAAGATCTTTTTTACAGGCTCAACGTTATACCTATTAACTTGCCAGCATTGAGAGAGAGAAAAGAAGATATTCCTTTATTAATTTCTTTTTTCCTGAAAAAATATGTAAGTGCTGATCAAAGTAATATGGTTGAATTTTCTGCAGAGTCTTATGATTTATTATTAAATTATAATTGGCCAGGAAACGTTAGAGAATTAGAAAATGTAATCGAAAGGTTAGTTATTTTAAAAGGTGGATCAACGATCATCCCAACAGATCTTCCTAGCAAAATCTTTAAAGGTAATCCTCTGACAAACAGGGCCTATAAAACGCTATTTGAATTACCAGAAGAAGGTGTTTTCTTAAAACAAATTTTATCAGATATAGAAGATTCTCTAATTCTTCAAGCACTTGATAGAACTAAGGGTAATAAAAATAAAGCATCTAAATTACTCAACCTTAATCGAACAACATTGATTGAAAAGATTAAGAAAAAGAAGCTCTTGCTCTAATTGGCCCCAGGGCCATAATGCCTATTCGAATATCATAGTATTTTAATTCCAAATGTAAGTGAATATTTTTCCATATAAGCAAAAATTTCCTTTCTAAAAATTTAATTCAAGGTAAAATATTAATAGACCTCCAAGGATTTAGGAGGAAAAAACAAGGAAGTTTTTTTAGTGAGCAAGATAGGATTTCTTTTCATTATTTTATCAATTAATTTATTTTCAATAGAAGAAAATCAGAATGACTTAATTTATTGGAATTATGAATTATTAGAAAGCTCTAGAGAATCTAATTATTTCAACAATGCTGAAAAAGCCTTTCAAGATAAAAAACTAGCAAATTCTTTAGAGAGTTTCAGGAATTTTGTTGTTTTGAATGCAGATCATTTTAATTTATCACATGCTCATATAAGAATTGGTTTAATCTCAGAGATGCTTGGATTGCCAAATAATAATATTATAACAGCATATCAAAAGGCTTTAGAACATGCTCAGAGCAAAAAACAAGCAATAGAAGCGAGACTTAGAGTTTTAGAATATAATAGTAGAAATCAAAATAATTTTAACGATTTACATAAAAAGTTAAATAAAATTCACCCTGCTGCAAATAGCAACCTAATGGAACTTAAATGGCTAGTCCGATCAAAGATCTTATTAAAAGAAAAAAGATATCAAGATCTTAGAAATTATATGAATGCATTGCTTAAGAATAAGCTAAAGAATGAAAAAAAATTTAAAGAAATAAGTATTGCCTCAAGGATGAAGGCAAAGTCATCTCAAAAAAATCTATAAGGGTAAAGACAGGAGGTCTTATGTTAATTGAAAATTTTGAAGTATTAGGTGTTAGTCCAAAGTATTTACAAACAATCAATTTTGCCAGAAATGTTTCGGTAACAAAAAATCCAGTATTAATTGTTGGAGAATCAGGAACAGGTAAAAGAACATTGTGTAGATATATTCATCAAAGCTCTGCAAGAAGAGAACAAGCTCTTTTAATTGTTGATTGTAGCAAAAGTAAAGAGGAAGTAGAGCGAAATATTTTGGGATTTAGAGATGAAACTGGAAAGTTTCATAAAGGTGTTTTAGAGCAAGCAAACAATGGAATGGTTGTCTTTGCTAATATCGAAGGATTAGATGAGGTTTTTCAAAGAAAGCTTTATGTGATTTTAAATGAATTAACAGATTATGACCTAGATATAAGATTGGTAGCAACAACAACAAAGAATTTATCAAAATATGTAAGTTCTGGAAGGTTTAACAGAGCATTATTTTCTTATTTCAATAGCACTCAAATTAACGTACCTAGCTTGAGAGATAGAAAAGAAGATTTAAAAATGATCGTTGAATATTTCTCTCAAAAGTTTTGTGCAAAATATCAAAGAGCAAATTTATTAATCTCTGACTCTGCAATTGATGTTATTTCACAATCGTATTGGTCTCAAAATTATAATGAGCTAGCTTCAGTTATTGAAAATATTGCAAAGAACCCAGCAATTTCAATGATTGATAAGAATACTATCGAGGAAAGTGAAAAAGGTGTTGAATCTATTGGAAGTTCAGAAGATGAAGGTTCTTTAAAATTAATGTCTTTGAAAGAAGCAGAAAAGTTATTGATTAAAAAAGCTTTGATTCATACTTCTGAGAATAGAACTCAAGCTGCTAAAATTTTAGGAGTTTCAATTAGAACTCTTAGAAACAAAATAAACGAGTATAGAAATGATGGATCTCAATTTTTTATTAATCTTAGATAGGTAAGATTAATAAAAATGAGACGATTAACTAAAATACCCTTTAAAGTTCTAGGTGGGCTCTGGATAGCCTGCCTATTACTTTTCTTCTTGTTCTCTAGTTTTTCAAAAACAACTTATGCTACTTTATTTTCAGAACTTTCTAATTCTGACTTTGATCGAGTAGAGGAATTTTTGAATATAAATAACATTGAGTATAAAACAAAAGTTGAAACAAACTCTATTCTTGTCAACAAAGATAATAAAGAGAAACTTCAAAATGAAATCGTCTTAAAAGAAGATTTATTATCAAAAGAGAGAAACCTTACTTCTTCTTCTCTTACTCAAAGCAATATTTCTAAATACTTAAATAAGAATACTCAGAAAGATCAATTGAGAAAATCTTTGAATTTGATTCTTGGAGAAGTAGAAATCTTCATAAATCCTTTTTTTGGAATAAAAAAAGCTTTAAATCCTGAATTAGTTATTCTTTTAAACAATAAAAAAATTTCAGTTCTAGAGCTTAATAAAATATCAAAGCTTTTGAAGGTAATTAATTTTGGCATTGAGGATTCATCGAAGATTGTTATTTTTTCTAAGAATGGATCTCTTCTTTATGATTTTTATCAGAAACCAAGAAAGAAGTCGGCAAAAAATCTTTTTAAAGCTTTGGGTGAAATAAAAGAAAGTAATAAGTTGGTTTTAAAGTATTGGAAAAAAGAACTCGGAGAAAAAAACTTTTTACTAAAGAGTCAATACAAAGTGAATAATAACGAACATTTTAAATCTATAATAATTAATGGAGGAATGGCTCATAAAGATTCAGAGAGTTTTGATTCTGAATATAAAGATTTGTCTGTTCTTGTTTTAGATAAAAAAATCAGAGATGAATTGAATATTAAGGTCAGTGTAAATGTAAAAGAACAAATATTTACAGAGAATGATTTGAATATTATTGAAAAATCTCTTCTGAGAAATGAAAAAACGAGTTTTTTGTTTTCTATCATTTCATTTTTCAAAGAATTATTTAAGTACCTATCAATTGCTTTGTTCCTATTTCTCATAGTTAGCTTTATTAAAACAAATCAGCATATACAAGCTTGGCCCTTTAGTGTCTTTGAAAGTGAAAAAATAAAAAAAATATTTGATACTGAGTCAAATTTATTATGTGCTGCAATGATGAAACAAATGAAAGGACCTAATAAATTAAGACTTAGATGGTTGCTTGGAAAAAAAAGATATAATGAAATACAAAAATCTTCAAATCTTATAGGTGATATATCACCAGAGATACATAAACAATCTATTAAATATATTAATTCAAAATATTAAAAAACGACTTCGTTCATAACAAGAATCTTACACAGTTCAGTTGATTGTTTTTGATAAATTCCATATTTAGGGAAGAGAATATATCCATCAATTGGCATGAAAAATTCTTGATTATTAATATTGGCGATTAAGGTTTCTTTTGTGAGAAAACTCAAGTTTTGAAGATCATTTATTAGATGATCGCTTTGATTTAGTTTCTTTATATCAGAATACATCTCAAGTATTTGAAATCTTTCTTCTGGAAGCTCTTTGATTGTTGCTTCATTGAAGTTCTGCAATATTTTTCTTCCTTTCTCAAACATTTCAGCAGAGAATCCTTTTTGGCCTAATTCCAGTGTAATAAAACCGATTTCTTTTTCTGTGGCAAATTCAGAAAAAGTACTTCCATCATTACTGAGTTTTTTATTGTTTAAATATATAAGAGAAAAGTTATTCAAACTTTTCTTTATAGATTTATAAAGATTATTAGATTTTTTTGATCTTCTCACTAAGCAAAACTCTTTTTTACATAAATGAGTCGTTTGATGAATATCAAGTATGTATTCAAAGTTCTTTGCAAATCTTTCAATTTCTTGAGCTCTTTTCTTTTCTTTTGAAATTCTTTCTTTACTTAGAAATGCTCTATTTAAATCTGTTTCTACAAACCTCGTATCCGATAAATAAGCATCTCTGTTACCAATTAAAAAAGAAAGATTATTGAAGTCATCGTAATTACTCAGTATGTATTCGAGTAAATGAAGTCCAATTGTTTCATTGCCATGAATGATGACAGAAAATAGTTTATGAGTTCCTGATTTTTTAGATAAGAAGCAATCTTTTTCTTGTTCTACTATTTTTTTTTCAAAAATCAATTTAGATATTAATGTATCTATTTTTTTAAGGTATAATTCTTGAGTAGAACTCATTTCTTATTTTATTTTTATATATCAAGGCTTGTAAAGCCTATATGAATTTTTTGTTCATTTTCCTTGGTTATATAATAACTTGTTTTTAAATCTTTAAAGAAGATAAATCGATCATAGGTTGAATATTCACCTTGGCTCAGTATTATCATGCAGCTCTTTCCTGTATTCTTGATCTTGAGTAGTGCGTGCAATTTATATGATTGATTAATAAATTCGAAATAAAAATTCGTTTCTATATCATGACTTTCAGACCAATTAATATCGCATGAGTGAATGTTTTCTTGAACATTATTAAACTCATCTTCTGATATTAATTGAAAACTCCCAGTGTCTAACTCTTGAGTTTCATCAAAAACTTGAGATAATGAATAGTGCTCATAAATATCATCTGCTTTCCATAAGCCTTGTAATTCACTAGGAGATATTTCCGCTGACATATTTAGAAGATCATCAGCTGTTTCTGATAGTCCATCAATTTCACCACAGGAGAATAGCGTGAGCAGTATCAGAATTGTAAATGTATTACACATTTTTAGAAACATGCTTATTAACTATACAATTTTAATGCCAAATATTTACTTAGTAATTTTAGATAGTTAAAAAGGCCCACTGTCTAAAAATACGACAGTGAGCTAAAAATCCTTCGTTTTACATTACAAGATTCAATTGAGCTTGAACTTGATTTACTAGCACATCAAGAGATTTATTTTCAGCATAAAGAAAAAATTCTCGTCTAGTATTTCTTAAAAAACCTAAGTATTTACTTCCTTCTGGAGTTGCAAATTTTACGACTAAAAGTTTTAGTCTGTAATCCGTTCCAGCTCCTGAATAAAAAGGTCTCATAGGTTCTGATTCATCGATCATGTATCCTTTTCCATAAAAAGTTTTATGATCTATGAGTGTCGATTTAGCATTTTCAACCATTTCTTGTAAGCTGTAGATTGCAGTATCTATGCTTGAATTTGGTTTACCTTGATCAGCACAATCAGCTTGAGAAACAATTAATTTCACATCAGTCATTCCGTTTTCTTCTGTTAGTTTTGCTAGCGTATAGGAATTTACAAGTTGTTTATTACAAGTGTAATGTTTTCCTAGTTCAGGATAGCTTTTTGAAGTTACGTAAGAACCACTTTTACAATTTTGAAAATCAATATTTTGATAATCTGAATTATGTAAAAGCACTGTTTGGCCGATGGTATTCATACCTTTTTCGACTAAATTTCCTCGCACTTTAACCTTGTTTGCTTGGGCCATAGAACTAACAGAACCAAGTAATAAAGATAAAAGTATGCACTTAAACATTTTGCTCCTTTTGTTTGAAGTAGGTGAGCAATCTAACACATTGATGCATTGCGCACAAAATAAGTTTTTTCTTATTTACTCAGTAAAATTTACAAACCAAAGAACTTAAAGTGTTGATATTAAAAGGTTTTCAGGGTTGAGCTTTCTAACATTTCATATCAGAGATGATTTTTACTCCAGAACTAGTTCCTATCCTATCAGCCCCAGCAGAAATAAATGCTTTAAAGTCTTTGGCATTTCTAATTCCACCGCTGGCCTTAATTTTCTTAGAGGAATCTAGGTGTTTTTTAAATAAATGAATATCGCTTAATTGAGCTCCGGAGTCCGCAAATCCCGTAGATGTTTTTATGTATTGAGCATTTGTATTATTTAAAATATTACAGCACTGAATAGTTAAAGACTCATCTAGGTAATCAGTTTCTATAATGACCTTAAGTATTTTATTTTGGCATTTTTTAGAAATTTTAGAGATTTCATTTTCTATGTAAGAAAAATCTAGAGAAAGCAATTTACTAATATTAATAACCATATCTATTTCGTCTGCTCCTTGATCTATTGCTTTTTGAGTTTCTTCTTCTTTTGCAAGAGAAGAACCTAGTGGAAAACCAACAACGGTGCAGATCTTAACATCTTTTTTTAATTGTTCTTTTGCAAAAGAAATATAACTTGCTGGAATACAAACAGAAAAAAAATTAAATTCATTCGCTTCAGAACAAAGTTTTTTAAAATCTTCTTCACGAGCATTAGCTTTCAAAAGAGTATGGTCGATATATTTTTCGTATGTCATTTTTTTAAATACTTATAGAAATTAAATATTAAATCAGAAAACCTAAAATTTTCTAAATCTTTCGTTTTTGCATGATAATTAATTGAATAATTAGAGATGATCCAAGGAACTTCACTAACAACGATTCCTTCCATTCTTTGTAAGAGTTCAAGTTTTTTGATTTCATCAGTTGCTATTAAATATTGTTCATAAAGAGAATCAAAATTCTTATTATTAAAACCTGTTTTATTAGGTCCTCCATTTGAGTTTTTTGAATATAGGAGTTGTAGCAAGTTTTCAGGATCTGGATAATCCATTAGCCATCCACTTTGCCAAAACTGCATTTTAGCTTCTTTAGCTTTTTGTAAAAATTCTTTAAAACTATTTACGACGATCTTTACAGTTATCCCAATTTTATTAAGTTCTTTTTTTATGAATTGCCCCATTAAAATATGCTTTTCAGAGTTTCTTCTTGTATTAAATTCTAAGACAGGAAGTCCTTTCCCTGCAGGGTAGCCTGCTTCACTTAATAATCTTCTTGCTTCGTTTAAATTGTATTCTTGAGGATGTTTTTTAGTAGGAGTATAGCCTTGTACACCAGGAGGAAAAAGAGAGTTTGCAAGTCTTCCACTATGAACGTAAAAGTTTTCTACATAACTTTTCATATTAATAGCATGAGCAATAGCTTTTCTTAGCTTTAAATTAGTCCCAAGTATAGGATCTCTCATATTGAATCCAAGCCACCAAAAGACTAAGCTCGATGAAATTTCAAGGTCAACATCTTTCAAATTTTTATTTAGCTTACCACTAAGATTAATTGCTTTGTCTAATTCTTTTGATGGAATTTCAATAAAATCAAAGAGTCCTTCTCTAAAACCTTTCCATCTTTGTGTTTCATCTTCAATAACATGAAATTTCAATTCATCTACAAGAGGAAGTTCCTTGTTAATACTTGCAAGTAATCCCTTCTCATTTGCTTCTCGATCACCACTAGAAGGATATTTACTTGTTTGATAAGATTCGTTTTTTAAGAAATGAATCATTTCTTTGTGCTTTATTTCTTTAAGTATAAATGGGCCAGTACCAATATCAATTTTTTCCAAATTATTATTACTTGAAATGAGAATTTCTTTTGGCAGAGGAGAGGTGAAAGTCATTGATAGAATATGAATAAACTGAGGAAATCTTTTCTTTAATTTGATGACAATTGTTTGATTATCAGGAAGTACTATTCCTGAAACTTTTTTCTTGAAGAAATTATCAAAACTTGTAACTTTCTCTCTAAATTCATCTAACCCAACAATTTTGTCTTTAAATAGCCACCAGCCTTTAGCATCAGTTCCTTTAAACGCTACTCTTTTAAAACTATTAAGAATATCTTCGGAAATAACTTTTCTTGGGGATTTAAAGAATTTATTTTGATTATGATAAAAAATATTATCTTTAATTTTTATTGTGTATGTCAGTCCGTCAGAAGAAATAGTGGGTAATTCTTTTGCTAGAAGTGGTTCTAAAGCATAAGGTCTTTTTAAGTAATGATATTGAAAAAGAGTCTCATACATTTGGTAAACAATTGTATTTGAAACAGCATCGTATGATTTGTGTGGATCGATAGTAGTTACTTCAGAATTAATAGTTGCATTAACAATTTTTCTTGAGTTTTTCTGACAAGAGAGTGAAAAGAAAAATAAAAATACCAGTGAAAATTTTATATTCATTATAAAACCTATCTTATAGAATAAGCTTCAAAGGGTCATCAACTATTGAGTAAGAAGCTCAAGTTTTAAATGTGAGGGAATATGGATTTTAGCGCTGTTTCAACTATTGAAATTATTGCAACTATTATTTTTGCTATTGCGATCATACACACTTTTATAGCTAAAAAATTTGAAGACATGGCTCATCATTGCCCCAAAGGTTCTATTAGTTATCATGCTTATCATTTTTTAGGAGAAGTAGAAGCAGTTTTTGGTATCTGGGCCGGTATTTTTATGGCAATTTATTTTTTCATTGGTGGAAGCGTTGATGCCATAGGACATGATGGATTAATGCATAAAACTAGCGAAGCACTTTATTACCTTGAACATAAATTAAACTTTACAGAGCCAGCTTTTGTTTTTGTTATTATGTGTATGGCTGCTACTAGACCAGTCATTAAATTAGCTGAAAAAATAATTGTTCTTTTTTCTAATGTTTTACCATTTAAAAAGAAAAGATCTTTTTACATTTCAGCGTTAGTTATTGGCCCTATACTTGGATCTTTTATTACTGAGCCCGCAGCAATGACAGTTACAGCAATTATTCTTTTAAACTCATTTTTTCTAGGCGGTATGAGTACAAAGTTTAAATATGCAACTCTTGGACTTTTATTTGTAAATATCTCCATTGGCGGAACCTTAACAAATTATGCAGCTCCACCAGTGGTCATGGTTGCCGCGAAATGGAATTGGGGAATGAGCCATATGTTTTTTAACTTTGGTTATAAATCTGTGATTGCAATCGTAATAGGATCACTAGTTGTTTCTCAATTTTTTAGAAAGGAATTGGAAGGTGAGCTTGAAGGAGTTGGAGCTGATGATGGAAAACCAGAACCTAAGTTTTGGAAATATATAGTCCATTTATTATTTCTAGGCTTAGTTGTTTTAACTTCTCATCATATGGTTGTTTTTCTTGGTCTTTTTATTTTCTTTTTAGGGTTTACGACCATTACAGAAACATACCAAGATAGAATTAAAATTAGAGAATCACTTCTTGTGGGATTTTTCTTAGGTGGACTCGTTACACTTGGAGGATTGCAAGCATGGTGGTTAAAACCTATTATTAGTAGTTTAGGGGAATTACCTCTTTTCATCGGAACAACTGCCCTAACAGGAATTACTGATAATGCAGCCCTTACTTACCTTGCGGCTCAGGTTGAGGGATTAAGTGATGCGGCTAAATACTCCGTTATGGCAGGTGCAGTTGCAGGTGGAGGATTAACGGTGATAGCGAATGCTCCGAATCCTGCAGGATTAAGCATTTTAAAAGATTCTTTCGGAGAAGAAGGAGTTAGCCCTTTGAAAATGTTATTGGGTTCTTTATTTCCAACAATTTTAGCAATGGTCTTATTTCAAATTTTAGTATAGGAAAACATATGAAAAATATTTTACTATTAGCCTTATTTTCTCAAATTAGTCTTGCTAGTTATATTTCAATTCAAGGAACACCGAAGATTACAGTTGATGGCCAAAGTGGATCGATTACTGGAAGTATAGAGCTTGTTAATAAGGGAGATGAGCTTGCCCAGGCAGTATTTCCAGAGGTTTCTTTTTTAGATTTTAAATTAGTCTCTGAAGGAAAAAATTTAACCCCTAACAAGGGACATACATGGGATTTGAAAGGAACATTTTCAAGTGAGAGGGCAGGGTTTTTCCCCTTAAAACTTATTTACCATTATCAAGATGGGAACAGCTATCCTTTCTCAAGTGCTAATCTTATGAAGATTCCTGTCAAAAAAACGGGCACAGAAGATTTATCAGCTCTTCAAGTAGGAGCATTAGTGACGAAAGCTAAAATAATCTCAATGGGAAATGAATTCAAAGGAGAAGTCGTTGTTAAAAATCTCTCAGATGAAGCAACTTCTATTAAATTAGATTTCGTTGTACCAAGAGAAATCTCAGTTCAAAGTGATAGTTCTGAAATGTCGATAAAGGGGAAAAGCGAAGAAACTCTCGTTTTCTCAGGAAAGAATTTGAACGCTTTAGTAGGAAGTAATTATATCATTCATGCTCTTGTTGATTATGAGCAAAATGGATTTAACAATTTTTCTTCTGCAAATGCTATTTATAAAGTAGGAGAGGAAGAAAAATTTGGAATAGGTCACTCTAAGTTTTGGTATTGGGTAATTGGCGGTTTTCTTATTTTATTTCTTATCGGTATCCAATTTTTAAGAAAAAAATAGCCTTTACTTAAAATTATTGTAAAAAATATCAACAGACTCTGTAATTTCCTCTAGGTAAGGAATTCGATAGATTTCTTCATGATAACCTAGAACTCCCCCAAAGGAGTTTTAAATGTTTAAAAAATTAATTGTTCTATTTTTCTCACTTAATTTGTTTTCTCAGGCTGTACCTACTGTTGATCGTTGTCATGCTGAAGAAGAGTGTATTACTTTTAGTGAGGAAGAAATTAAAGCTGGAATTGTAAGCTGTAAATCAAACGAGGAGACGATTCAAGCTTTTGAGCATTGCCTAGAAGATACATTTTTAGGTCTTGATAAAAAAGATCCTAAAGCGAATAAGGCTTTTCAAAAATATTTAGATGAAAGCTTTGGTGGAAGATTAAGAGATTAATAAAAAAGCAAAAAAAAGGGATAAGCTAAGCTTATCCCTAATATCATTTAGAATAGTAATTCTTAAATTAAATTTTCCAGTAATATTCCGTAACAAGTCGTTTTTCGAATGGAAAAGGAATATCTTCTGGCATAGGTTCAGCGATAAGCTTCGCTTTCTCTGCTTCACCAACAGCTTCTTTAGTTAAGCAAGCAGGAATTGTTGAAATCCTTGGTCTTGCTTGAGCTTGAAGGTAGTTACCACTTTTAAAACCTTTTTGAGTTAAAGTGATTTCGTCATCAACTTTTATAATCTGATTTGGAGAAGTAACTTTTTTACCATTTACAAGAACGTGCCCGTGAACAACCATTTGTCTTGCAGCAGGTGTACTTGGTGCCCAGTTAAGTCTAAAAATAATATTATCTAATCTTTTTTCAAGATTTACGATTAGTGTATCAACCCAAGCTCTATCTTTTTGCTTCTTTGCTTTTTTTACACAGTTTACAAGATATTTTTCTCTCACTCCGTAATGAAACATAACTTTTTGTTTCTCAACTAGACGAATCGTATAATCTGAAAGCTTTTTTCTTTTCATTCCATGAACACCTGGACCGTATGGCCTTCTTTCTAGTGCTCCTGCTTTTCCAAGTCCTGGAAGTTCTACTCCAAGTCTTCTTTGGATTTTGAATTTAGCTCTACCCATTGTTGCTTTAGCCATTTTTTCTCCTAAAAAAATAAGTCTGTATTAAATAGCATTTATAGGTGCATAAGGTCAAGGGTGGAAAGAGAGGAAGGCGGAGTAATTTAGCGAGTTTGATAAATCTCTCTTAGAGTCAGAATTTGCTTTAACAAAGCACTAGCAGCTTCAGCTCCCTTATTCTCTTCGGATGGAAATCTTGATCGATCCTGGGCCTCAGAAAGGGTATTGGTGGTAAGTACTCCAAAACTTATAGGTGTTTCTTCCTCAAGTCCTACTTTTAAGACTCCTTCAGTCACAAATTTACACACATAGTCAAAATGAGCGGTCTCACCTTTAATCACGCATCCAAGAGCTATGATGCCTTGATAGCCTTTTTTAGCAAGGGCCTTTAAAACTAAAGGGATTTCAACAGCTCCACTTACCCAGAATTCCTTAATTTGCTTATCAGTGAGCCCAGATTGAATGAGAAAATCTTTGGCTCCCTCATGAAGGCCTTTAGTAATTTCTTGATTAAACTCAGCAGTCACAATAGCAATCTTAGAGTTTTCTCTTAAATCAATTTCAATAGGTTTAATATTTTGAGCAATCTTCATATAGACCTTTGTGATTCAGAGATATAATTTTTCTTTTTTATCTCAGCTCGTAAAAATTTTTTATATTCAACAAGTTCTGCGATTGAGATTAAACTCATATCATATTTTTGGGCTATGAATTTTAATTCTTTACCTTTAGCCATTTCCCCAGCCTCATTCATAATTTCACAAATAACACCCACTGGGTTTAGTCCTGCAAGTTTTAAAAGATCAATTGTAGCTTCAGTATGTCCAGGTCTTTCTTCTACTCCTCCATCTTTAGCTATTAAAGGAAATATATGACCTGGTCTAGCAAAGTCGCTTGGAATAGCATTATTCATTGATAAAAGTTTTAGAGTATAAGAGCGATCAAAAGCAGAGATACCCGTTGTCACATTTTCTCTGGCATCTATGCTGACTGTAAAAGCGGTCTGGTGAGTGCATTCGTTAATAGAAACCATAGGATCTAGTTTTAACTCTATTGCTTTTTCTTTCGTAATTGGAGCACAAATTAATCCCCGTCCTATCTTAGTAATAAAATTAATATTTTCAGCGGTAGCAAACTCAGCAGCTAGGAGAAAATCACCTTCGTTTTCTCTATCATGATCATCAGTAACGATAATCATTTTTCCTTGCTTTAAATCTTGAATTGCTTTTTCTAGCTTTTTCATCACTTGCATTTCTAGCTCATGAAAAGATTTTAGTAAAGATTTCTTTATTTAATGTCTAATTGCTTATTTAAGCTCTTCTAATTCTCTTATGATGACTTTTTCTAAAGATTCTTCATGAAATTTAATGGTGTAGTCTTCAATTTCAAAGGAGATATCTCTATTGATTTTTTTTGAATAAGCATCTTTATTAAATTGAACCATAGGATATTTTTTCTCTAGATCTAATAAAGCAATATCAGGAACAACTTCAAAGTGCTCAAAGCCTTCTTTATAAAATGTTTTTTCTTTTGGAGCAGGTAGCTCTATGAGTTTAATAACCCTTCCTTGAAAACTTATAGGACTATGAAGTTTAAAGGTTGAAATATTTCTTCCATTGATAGGAGATTCAATTAGTAATTCTGAAAAATTCTGAATTTTATTTTTAAGATTTTGATATTGTTCAAGAGTCTCAACTCTGTAGCAGACATGATCTATTTCCCAATCAAGTGGAATAGAAATCTTACGCTCTTCTAGAAGGCGAAAAGTTTTTGCTAAAAAAGAATGAGCATTCTCAAAAAAATCATCCATTTTGCAAACTCTCAAGATATTTAAATAACATATCAAATTCAATATTTACTCTTGTCTTAACTTTATAGTTCCTAAAGATAGTTTTATCTAAGGTATGAGGAATAATAGTTACTTTGAATTGATTTTTTTGTTCATTGTGATCTGATATTGTAAGACTTGTTCCATCAATAGAGATAGAACCTTCTCTAACTATATATTTTGAATATTTCTTATGAATTTCAAAAGTAAAATTCCAATTATCACCAATCATTTCAATTTCTTTGATTTCAGCAAGAGTGTTTACATGTCCTTGAACAAAATGTCCTCCCATTCGATCAATTGGCCTGAGTGCTAGTTCTAAATTTACATTAGAATCTAATTCTAAAGAACCAAGAGAGGTCTTTTCTAAGGTGACATGGACAGCTTGAGCTTTAAATGAATGATCTTTTAATTCGGTCGCTGTAAGGCAAGTTCCATTAACGGCTACTGAATCATTAACTTTAATTTCTGAAAAAAGTTTAGGGCAGTGAATAGTAAAAACTTTTCCTTCTTTATTTGATTGAACTTTAGTGATACTTCCAACTTCTTGAATGAGCCCTGTGAACATATTAAAACCTTATGTCTAAATAGAAATCACCATCTTCGAAATGATGAATTTCATATTGGTGTTTTGTTAAATTATCTAAAACTTCTCTTTTGGGATTCATTAAAGATTTCCCTTCTCCTATAAATATTGGAGCGATAAATAGTGAAAGTCGATCTATAATTTCTAATTCGAGGAGAGTTCCGAAAAGATTAGGTCCTGCTTCAATGAAAATAGAACCAATGCCTTTTGATGTGTAAAACTCTTTAAAATAATCAAGCCAATCTTTTTTAGATTTAAGATGATTTGTTTCTTTTGAGCATATGATTTTTACCGGCTGCTCAAATTTGGGGTGATTAATAATTTCAAGATCTCTAACACTTAAAGAAGGAGAGTCTATTCTATGAGTATTTCCTCCGACCATAATGGCATCACAAGTCGATCTCATTTGATGAACTTTCTTTCTAGCTAAGGGCCCTGTAATCCATTGAGATATTCCATTTTCTAAACACATCTTTCCATCTAAAGATTGAGCTGTTTTGACATGTAAGAAAGGTGAGCCTGTATTCATGTTCTTATAAAATTTTTCATTTAACTTTCTTTGCTCAAAGTCACAAATACCTACCTGAACTTCAATTCCATTTTCTTTAAGTGCTTTGATGCTTTTAGAATTTACTTTTTCATTAGGATCTTCAGATGCAATAAATATCTTCTTGATTCCTGATTTTAAAAGTAGCGGTAAGCAAGGAGGAGTTTTCTTATCTGTATGAAAACAAGGTTCAAGAGTTAAATAAAGAGATAAGTCGTTTGAAATTGAACCTTTGAAATTATCAAGTAAATCAACTTCGGCATGAGCTGCCCCAAAATAACGATGAAATCCTTCAGCAACAATTTGATGATCTTTTATTAAAACGGCACCAACCATGGGATTAGTTTTTGTAAGGCCTTCAGCTTTTTTGGCTAAATCCAAAGCTTTTCGCATGAAATGTTCGTGATTCATACTTGGAGTGATTTATAATCTAGGTGATCTCTAGTTTTTGAATCAGATTCTAATTGATCCTTAATGTATTTTTTATACAAGTTAAAATTATAACTAGGAGCAACTCCTAACCATTCTTTTAAATTGCCTTCTGAATGTCCTTCTCTTATCCATTTAAGAATTCCTGATTGACGAAGAGATTTAGGGGTAATTGAGATTTTTAAATGATTATCAATATGCTTAAAGAAATTTTCAATCCCTCTAGGAGAAAGACTTCCTTTTAAAATTGTATGAGAGTTAGCGTAAAACAAGAGCTCTTTAAATGAGAATTTTTCATTCTGAAAAGAGACTAATAAATCTAAATATTCACTAAACAAGGGTTTATAGTGTTCTGGTATAGGGATAGTGTAAGGATCTCTTTTCTTTGGTCGTACTAAAATTCGAGGGCCAGCATCTAAAAAGAGATCATCTTTTTCTAAAACAGAAAGAGCTGAAACACTTATACAACATTCATAAATAAGAACAAACAAAACTCTGTTTCTTAGAGCTATGATTTTTTCTAACTTTGATTCAGCATTCAGAGCAGTTGTTCTTAAGTAATCATTTGCCATGAAAACTTCAGGATATAAAGTTGGCATAGGCGGCAAAATAGACTTTGGAGCTGATGCAATTTTCTTAATAGGGTTTTCATGATAGACATTTTTTTCAACAAGATAGTCAAAGAAAAGTCTGAGAGTTTGCAGCTTTCTTCTTCTGGAGTTAATACTCTTATATTTTTTTTCAAGGAAATGCTCAAACGCATCAACAAGGTTTTTATTAAAATTTTGGATTTCTTTATTCTCCATTGTAGTTAAAAAAGAATTAAAGACCTCAAAATCTAATCTATAACACTTTAAACTATTTGCACTCCTTCCTTTACCAGCAGCTGTTTTCAAGAAGTTTCTTTGATGAGTCAATGTATCTTTTAGATTGATTGTTCGCATATCCGAGATGAATCCTGCCTGAATATGGGAGTTTTGTCTAGTGGAAATTAAGAATTAGTGGTTTTAGGAGTCTAATTTGAATTCTTCTTTAATGGATTTCGTTCCAAAAAGATTATCAAAAACAGTATCAGCATAACCTTTTTCTTTCTCAGAGATTTTTTCTAACTCTTCATTTATCTTTATTGCTTGTTCTTCTTGAAAGTTAGAAAGACCAATAATGGTAGATGTTTCATCACTTATATGATCAAAGCTTTTGAAATCAGGCATTTTAAACTTTGCATTTTTCTCTTTAAGCTGATCAAAGTTATATCTTCTTTTAACACCTTTATCAGTAATCATATCAAAGCATTCCATAAGAGTATGAAGTCTTATAACTTTCCCTTGATCTCCATTGGTGCAAATTGCAAGCTTACCTTCTACAGGGAGTTTATTTCTTTTATGAGCATAAACTTTATCTTCATATTTAATGCAACATTTGATTTGTCCACACACACCATTTAATTTATCAAAATTAAGACTAAGATCTTGGCTTTTAGCCATTTTTATATTGACCTGCCCATATTTTTCTAAAAAAGATGAACAGCATAATTGCCTTCCACAAGAACCAATACCTCCAACAGCAGCGGCTCTATCTCTAACTGAAATTTGTCGTAGCTCTATTCTAATTTTTAACTCACTAACAAGGTCTTTTACAAGTTCTCTAAAATCAACTCTTGCCGGAGCTGTAAAATAAAAAACACATTTCTTACCAAATTGAGTAAATTCAACATGAGTTAAATTCATTTTTAACTCGTGTTTGTGAATTAATCTTTTACAAAAAATCTCAGCTTCTTTTTCTTTTTTATAATTTTCAACTTGAGCTTTAACATCTTCTTCAGTTGCTAGTTTTTTTATTCTTCTAATCGGTAACATAGATTCTTCAAATTTCACTTCGTAAGGAAATGAATTAATATATCCAACAGCAATTCCTCTATCACTCATAGCAACAACTTTTTGTCCGTAATGAGGAGTATCTCTACCAGTTAGAAACGGATAACTTTTTACATGCCCAGGAAATCTTACTCTAATAAGAGTTAGTAGTTGTCCCGGCTTGAAATTATGCTTTTTTTCTTTAGAAGCACTTTGAATTTTTATATTTCTATTCTCTTCAGAAGAGACTTGTTCTTGATCCATATTCGATCATGATAAGCTTTTTCTATTTACTTGTATAGCTTTGAGCATTTGATAGATAAAAAAGGCCCTTTCTGACTTTGCGTTATTGAAATTTTTTGACTCTTGAAACCATTGAAGGAAATCAGGTACTTTCTTTTTGAGCTTCTCAAGGTCATCATGATTTGAAATTTTGGCTAGAAATGACTTTAAAAAGGCGTTTTCGTTGTTTAGGTTTTTATAAAAATCTTGAAACTTCAACAAAGTCATTTCTTGATCAAGGTTTTCAAGCTCTTCATTAAAATTATTTTGTACCTGAGCATCAAAACCTAAATCACTTATATCTTCTAGAGTTAGTCTCAGTTTAGTTACTCTTGACTCAATTGTACTAATTAAAGTTTTACTGGAATTTGAAAATAAAAAGAAAGTTAGATTATTAGAAGGCTCTTCAAAGATTTTAAGTAATTTATTATAAATTTGATCAGTAATAAATTCTGCCTCGAAAATCACACAAAACTTGTGATTTGCATTCAAGGGAGTTGTTTCCTGGAAGCGAAAAACTTCAGAGAAATCTTCTGTAATAAATTGTTTTTGATCAGCATCTTTTTTTATAAGTAAAATATCTGGAGAGTTTTTAAAATCATTATAATGCTTTAATGAGTGATGTTTTAAATAATCTGAAAAAAAAAGTGAAAACCATTTTTCATACATAGCATTATCTAAATGTATACCTTTGAAGTTTTGAATATAATAAACCGGGGAGAAGTGTTCTCTTGAGCTTAGTAACTTAGAAAGACTTTTCATAAAAATTTCTTTCCAGTTTTTAAGATTGATTGAAATACTTCATCTGGTGTTTTTTCAGCATTGATAACTTTAAATCTTTCAGGATGGTTTTTGGAAATATTTAGATATTCATTTCTAATCTTTTCAAAAAAAGTATCATTCTCTTTTTCCATTCGATCTTTTTCATCATCTCTTAACGCTAATCTTTTATGGAAAGTAGGTAGAGAGATATCTAGATAAAATGTAAGATCAGGTTTTAAATTTAGAAAAGCATGTTCATGAAGTTGTTCTATAAATTTAGGGCCTAGATTTCGACCAGCTCCTTGATAAGCTATTGAGCTATCAAGATATCTATCAAGGATAATAATAGTATTAGGATTTTTAAGTAAGGGTTTTAATTTTTTTTCAATAAGTTCTGCTCTTGAAGATAAGAACAAGAATAGCTCGGATAGAGAGTTCATGTTTTCATGTGAATCTAATAATAAACTTCTAACTTTTTCACCAAAGCTCGTTGTACCAGGTTCTCTGAAGAGATGAATTTGATAACTAGTATTTTCTTCCAAATACTTTTTAAATTTTTGAATTTGAGTTGATTTTCCCGAGCATTCAATACCCTCAAAAGAAATCAAAAGAGTCTTATTCATGGGGTAGATTAAAGTCTAGATCAGAGGTTTAGTCAAAAAGGTTTTTTGCGGCAAGGCTCAGTGCTTATTCGAAGTTTTCATCATCAGGATCAAACTCTGTGAATTCGTCATCAAAATCTCTCGCAATACCTCTTCCGCCTTCTTCATCATCTTCTAAGCCGGGTACAGGAGGAAGGTCCATATTTTCAAGATCTGTTAATTCAGGTAGTTCCGGATCATCAAACTCATCATCTCCTCGAGGAAAAGCTTCTGGATCATCAGCAGCAACACTTGGAGATCTTCTTTTTCTCCTTCTTCTAACTGGCTCCTCCATTGGTTCTTCATCGTAATAATCTTCAGGAGTATCTTCTACATATCTTGGATCAGTTGGAATTTCTAAATCTGAATTTGAAATATCATTATTCCTAGATCTTGATTTATAACTCGTTCTAGCTCTTGGCTTCGCTGGCTCATCACTTGCGATTTCATTATCTCTTACATTTATTTCTTTAACGTCATCTGGTGAGCTAACCACTCTGAGTTTTTTTGCTTTTTTAGCAATTCTTTTTGGTTGATCAGGAAAAAGCATAACACCTATTGCAAGAGCAAATACACAAAATGAAGCAGCATAAAAAAGCTTACTTCTTTTTGGTTGGCTTGGAGCCTGAACATCAGCGTTAAGCATCTCTTTATATTTAATTTGATTTGTATTTTCTCTTTCAAGTTTTTTATTTTTCTTACTTAAATGTCTTCTTCTTGCTATTAATGCTCCCTCTATAGCTGTATGAGTGCCAGGGTTTTCTTGTATCCCTTGAAGCATTGCAGAGGTGAAAATTCTAGATTTTTCCATCTGCTCTTGATTTAAAGAAGCAACTTCAATAGGTTTTTCTTCAACTTCTTTTCTTCTATCAAATAGCGGGAAGTGATAAACTTTTCTCCAACTCTTTCCATTATCAGCAGATAGTAAATCATTAAGCCTTAAATCACCTTTATCTAAAAATCTTTCAATATCAGATTTAGAGTAAGGGCCTTTTCTATTTCCTTCTAAGAGAACAAAATATCTATTACTACCTAATTCATCTTCTTTAACTACAGGTTTAATTTGCTTTGGATCTCTTTGATCAAAGACTTTATGTTCAAAAAATGGTTTCCATCTTTTATGAGATAAATTACAAGCAATACATTCTGATAGTTCAGTTGTGTATAAATCAATTAATCCATCAAGATCACTTTGCTTGTAAGGGCCTTTGGTTTCAAGACTTGATTGTATTAACCATACCTGAGAAGGCTCGTGGTTTTTAAGTTCTTCTTTTGTAAGAGGCTGAATTTTGGATAAAAAATCGTTTTCGTTCATGATTTACAAGACTTCCTTTTCTCTTTTTACCTGCGTATCCATTTCCGTTGGATAATTTCTTCTCTATTAATATAATAACTCTTGTTAAGGACAAAATCTTCCTATAATTAAAGAAAGAAGAAACCTGTATAAATTCTAGGATGAATGAGGGGTCTTTTCAAGGGATTTTGTTTACCAGGAGCGTTATATTGAATATAGAGCAGAAAATAGAAACTATTCAGAATAAATTCAGTAATTTTTCCAATTGGGAAGATAAATACCGGCAATTAATTCTACTCGGAAAAGAGCTCCCGGAGATGGGTGAAGAACATAAAAATGAAAAATTTAGAGTTAAAGGCTGTCAATCTCAAGTTTGGGTTTATCCAGAGTTGAAAGAAAATCATCTGTTTTTTCAGGCTGATAGTGACGCTTTGATCGTAAAAGGAATTGTAAAACTTTTGGTAGATGTTTATAGCGGAGAAACACCAGAGGTTATCATGAATCATAAGCCAGACTTTTTAAAAGAATTAGGAATTTCTGATCACTTATCAATGAATCGTACCAATGGATTAGCTTCTATAGTAAAATCAATGAAGATGTATGCATTAGCATTTAATACTTTGGTGAAGAAATGAAAATATTAGATAGACCAAGAAGATTAAGAAGTTTGGAAAATATTAGAGAACTTGTAGCGGAAAGTTCTTTAAGTTCTGCTGATTTGATTTATCCAATGTTTGCTCATTTTGAAAGTGATGCAAGAGAAGAAATAAGTTCTATGCCTGGACGTTTTCGACTAGGCCGACACGCTCTTTTAAAAGAAATTAAAAAACTAGAAGAAAAAGGATTGAAAGCAATTTGTCTTTTCCCCCTAGTTGAAGAAAAATTTAAAGATTCTAAAGGTAGTTATTCATATTCAGAGAAAAATTATTACTTAGATTTATTAAAAGAAATCAAAGATAGATTTCCTGAGTTAGTGGTAATGACTGATGTTGCTCTTGATCCTTATTCAACAGATGGACATGATGGAATAGTTGATCCAAAGACGGGTGAAATTTTTAATGATGAAACTCTAAAAGTACTTTCCAAGATGAGTGTTGCCCAAGCAAAAGCAGGAGCTGATATTATTGGGCCATCAGATATGATGGATTCAAGGATTAAAGTGATAAGAGAATCCTTGGAAGAAAATAATTTTAAGAATACTTTAATTATGAGTTATTCTGCTAAATATGCTTCACATTTTTATGGACCTTTTAGGGATGCTTTAGATTCTGCTCCAAAATCTGGTGATAAGAAAACTTATCAACTTGATTTTAGAAATAAAAAAATTGCCCTGAAAGAAGCTCGAATGGATTTAAAAGAAGGGGCAGATATATTAATGGTGAAGCCAGGAATTGCTTACCTAGATATAGTAAGTCTTTTAGCTAGAAATTGTGCGGCACCAATTTCAGTTTATCAAGTAAGTGGAGAGTATTCGATGATTAAGGCAGCCGGAGAGAAAGGCTGGGTTGATGAAAAGCAGGTTATGCTAGAAAGTCTTATGGCCTTTAAAAGAGCTGGAGCATCGATGATTTTAAGTTACTTTACACCTGAAGCACTTGATTATTTTCAAGCATGAGTCTTCTTTTTTTTCTTGAATATTATCTAGGATTTATTGCTCGATTATTCATGAGAAATCGTTATGAGTTTGAGAAAAAAAACTTAAGCGATTCTGGAGCACAAAGTTTCAGGCAATCTCATCAAAAAGCAGATATTGCAGTTGAGTTCTCTAGCGAAGGAGAATTTCAAAGAGTTAAATATTTATTAAAAGAATTACTTCAAGACCCTAATTATAAGATTGAATGTATTTTTTGCTCACCTAGTGTTGAAAAAGCAGTAATAACTTTTCAGAAGCAATATTCAGAACAAATAAGATTTCTTAGATTAACAACACTTCTTAGAGGCGAAAATCATCTTTCGTCTTGGATCACTGCTTCTAAGTTATTAATGGTAAGTTATGATTTCTTTCCTCAACTTCTAAATTTGAGATCAAGAATGAAAGAAATGATTTTAATTGCTCCTGAACTAGAGAGTATAGGATATTATAAAAAATATTGTTTAAGTTTTTTTGATACGTTTCTTTTAGATCTTGAATCAGATAAGGAGAAGTTAAGTTTTTTGAAGACTACAAATATTTATGTTGGAAACTTAAGAGTTTTAGAAATAAAAAAAAGAATTAAGAAAGCTAGAGAAACTTTATTTGAAAATCTATTATGGTTTGAAAAATTTTTAGATAAATTAAAAAGTTCAGAAAGAAAAATTATCTTAGGTAATTATTGGCATGATGAATACGAGTTAATGGATCTTCCTAAAGTTAACTCAAACGATATTTTAGTGATAGTCCCTCATCAATTAAATGAAAAACAGAACGAAAACATTCTAAAATCTTTTGAGAATATAAGTTTTGTAACTAAAGAACAGGAGCCAGATTTATCAAAAAATGTTTTTCTTTTTTCTCTTAAAGGGGTTCTTTGTGAGCTTTATCAATTCTTTGATATTGCTTATATAGGAGGAGGATATAGAAAATCAGTTCATTCATTACTAGAGCCCTATCTTTCTGGATGTTTTTGTATTTGTGGCCCTAAGACTAGTAAGTCAAATGAGTTTTCTTATATAGCTGTTCACGATAAAGACCGTTTAGGGCAGAGTCTTTTAAGAAGCTTGGATAAAAAATCGATAGGGCAAAGACAAGTAAAAGATGATTGGTTTGATGATTTTTTAACTCATTTAAAAGTTTAAGAAGATTTTTCTCTATATGATTTAAAAATCATTAAATTGGTATAATAATTTTATGAATAAGAAGGGTCAGGCTTTAGTCGAGTACATGTTTATGTTTTTGGTAGTAGTTGCTATAGCTCAAACTTTTTATACGAAATTAAAACCTTATCTTTTCGGAAATCAAGGAATTCTAACTGAGATTGTTCAAATAGATGAGAAAGGTGATGGTAGTTTTAGAACTTATACGATTCCTCGTTAAGTATATAAAAGGATTATTTAATGAAAACATTATTAATTTTAAGTTTTATTTTTTTAGTTTCTTGCTCATCAACTCATGAGCATCCTCACAAAGTAGATGATGTACATTATAAGCATAAGCAACACGGTCATCATGGCCATCATCATGAGCATCATAAAAAACATAAGCATACTCATGGAAAAAGTTGTGGGCATAAGTCTATTAAGCATGGAAAGCATATAGATTATGTACATAAAGGACATCTTCACCATCAATTAGATGGGCATACGCATGAATGTGAAAAACAATAAACTTTATTTTTTTCTTATTTTAGAACTTCGTCAGAAAGCGTAGTAAAAGGGAAATGTTTTTTCCACTGATTGAAAAATGAGGGATTGAAAATCGATTCATTTTCTTCTTTGTGAAAAATTTCATCATTGTTAGAAGCTTTCATGAATACCATGAAGATTCTATTAAAATCTAGATTTTTTGAACAAATATTCTTTTGCGATCTTTGATAAAAAGAAGAAATCCAATTCTTAAAGGAGTTTTTTCCCATTGAATGACAGCTTTTTCTTATTATCGATGTTGCTCCCCAATATGCACCAGCAGCAGATAGTAATAAATCTATTCTAGTTTTGTTTTTTAAAGGGTGAAAAGAAGATGTTCCCCAAAAAGCATCTAGTTTTCTAGGCCCAAAAACTTGATATCCGACATTAGAGAGAAAACTTGCTGAGAATGCTGCTTGCCAGTTTTTTTGTTGGATATAAGCTCTTCTTGCAAGAAATGCAGTCATCCAGAAATGATAAGGCTTGTAACTTGTTAAGTTTAATTCGAGATCTTGCGGAAAACTAAATAAAGAGTTTCTCTTTTCTATTCTTTTTGAATCCATGAGGGTCATTCCAGAAGTAATATTATCTACGTGGAACAAGAACTGTTCTAAAACACGAAATTCATCGTAAGAGATATAGCTAGAGTGAAATTCAACTTGAGAAAAAATTTTTCTTAAACGATAAGAAAGGTTAGCTCCAGAGGAAGATAAAAGTGCAATAGTGTCCCATATATCATTCTCGTTTAGATTGAGTTTGAATGCTTCTTGTTGCATTAATTCAAAAAAAGTAGAACTTGAATCGTCTTGCTTGATAAGATCACTTATATGATTTGATAGGTTTAAGATATACTGAATAATCTCTTTTCTCTTTAGTATATATAAATATTCTGTACCACTTGTTAGTATCATTGATGTTTCATCGATGGTGTATGCTTCGGATTCAAAAGAGAAAAGAGAATAAGGTTTCATGGATTTAATAATATTTTTAAGTTGTTTTGCGCAAGAAAAAATGTTTCTCATGCTAATTTGAGTGCATGTCGCCGTAAACACACCGGGGATATTGAAAACAGGGTTTTGTTCAAAATCTGTTTCTCCTCGATGAAAATGAATAGAAGAAAAAAATTTATCTAACCCAGAACTTAATTGCTTAAATTGATCAGAATCAACTTCGTATAGTTCTTCGTTAATATTTTTTTGAAAATAATCAGACTTTAAATCTAAACTAGGAGAAATTGAAGCTACCCATGGTCTATGAATACTACTAGAAAACCTTGTGATGTTACTTGATTTTCTTAAGCTTAAATAATCAAACCTATTCTTATATCGAGTGTTTTCGTAAAACTTAAATTCACTCGTTGAAATAGAGAAATTATACATGTGTTTTCTGTTTGTGTAATTTGTCCTTCGTAAAACTGAAGACCAGATATAATTGGGAAAATAAGAAAATCGGTTAATGTTCTCTTGGTATATATCATCGGAGTATTCTTCAAGTTTATCTTCAGAAACTTTGTCTAGTTGATATAAGTTTTCAATAAACTTGTCGGTTTGGGAGGGGTCATTATTGAATTCAGCGAAAAGAGATAAACAGAAAAATATAGAAATTAATTTAAACATAATGAAATTCTATATTGATTTCTATGAGAAAGCGTGATTGCTTTGTCAAAGTTACACAGTGGTAAATCTTTGATCAATAAGCATAATAGTGTTTGTTGAAAGCATAAGAAGGAGAAGGGGACTACTTTGTAATATTTACATACCGTGTAAGAACTAGACGATTTTCAAAGTCTTCATTGCTCCACATCAATAATCCTGCTAGATAGTTTCAAGAATGAAAATTATGGATTTTTTTCTATTGAATGCTTAGCGCTTCGTATTAAAAAACATAAGAATTTAGGAGAAGACATGAAACATCGTAATTCTAAACTACTAATCTTAGCATTGTTGTTATCAGCGAGTGGTTTCTCTCAAGAGAGCAATCAAAATGATGATGGTGGGCAACAAATTGTAAACAAGGTTATCAATTATAATGATAGACCCTTGAATGTTGAAGGGTATGACGATGAACCAGAAGTGGTTGATTCTGAATTAAATTTTATTAATAATGAATTAAAGAAACAAAAAAATCAGATTTATCTAAATAAAGAAAAAACTAAAAAGTATAAAAATCTTCAAGATACAACTGAGAAATTAGTCGATACGACAAAAGATTATGTTGTTGAAAGAAAGTCATCTGAAGCTCAAATAAAAAAATATAATAAGCAAATTAAGTGTTTATTAGATGAGAATGCTCTTGATCCTGATTGTCAGACAGAGAAACCTCAGGCTCCAGTTGCGAAGCAAGTCGTTCAGCCAGTTGTTATTCAACAAGCAGCTCCTACGCCGGCTCCTGTAGTTGTAGAGAAGTCTGTTTCAGATTATGAAAGTTCATCGTTTATTGATTCTTTAAAAGTGTTACCTGAAGTTGGTTTTAGAGTTTATTCAAATGGTGAGTTTTATCAGCAAATAGATTCAACTCCTTTATTGGGTATTAGAGTAGAATCAGAAATTAACAGAAGAGTTGCTCTTGGTTTAGGATTTAATTATCACTCAAATACTTTCGCTGAAGATTTTTATAATGATTTTGCACCTAATTATTACGGAAACTATAATTATAACTATCAGGGTAGTTTCTATGATGGACTTGGTGGAAGAGCAGTAGAATTAAAGTCATTTGGACTTGATATGTATGGAAAGTTTTATCTTTTTAACTCAACAAGATTAAGACCATTTATCGGTGCTGGTGTTGGAGTAAATAGACTTTCTATGGAGTATGATCAAAACGATTATTTTAACGGTGGAGCATTCGTCTTCGGAAATGAGAGCTACTCGACTTTTGCGATAACGGGTAATCTTAAAGGCGGTGCTGAGTTTTCTTTTACTAAAAACGTAGGCTTTTTTCTTGAAGGTAACTTCAATAAAGGCTTAACAACTTTTGGAGGAAGTGACTTAAACATCGGATTTTTAGATGAAGGGATTTTGCAACAATTAGCAGATGATTTTGCAAACTCTAATTCATTTGGAGTAAATGCCGGCGTAACGGTAACTTTTTAAATAAAACTTTTGTTTTATTTCCTTTTAAATGCTCTGACAGGTTTTAGATGTGGCCTCTCAGAGCGTTTTTTTTTGCCTAATTTTCCCCTTTCATTGATTTTCTAATAAGATAGAAACGATTTACAATTATAATTAATCTTATTTTATTTAAGGGTATTTATTTATGAAGCCAGTGTATTTAGTAGATGGAGTAAGAACTCCTCAAGTAAAAGCAGGAGCAAATCTTAAAGATGTAGCAGCTCCTTTTTTAGGACATTATTTAGTAAGACATTTAAAAGGCAAACATAATATTCCAGCTGATCAGGTAGATGAGGTTATAATTGGAAACACAGGAACGCCTGCGAAATATGCCAATGTTGGAAGAGTTGTTGCTTTAGAAGCTGGGCTTGATAAGAAAACAAGTGCTTATACTGTTCATAGAAATTGTGCTTCTGGTATGGAAGCGATGTCGCAAGCTTTTGATAAAATTGCATTAGGAAGAGCAGATATAGTTTTTGCTGGTGGAGTTGAAAGCATGTCTCAAATGCCATTGATATTTAATAAAAAAATGACAAACTTTTTTATGTATTTAATGAGAGCTAAAACTCTAGGTGCAAAACTTAAAACTTTCATGAGCTTTAGACCTGATTTTCTCAAGCCAATTATCGCTATTGAACAAGGTTTAACAGATCCTTTTTGTGGAAAAAATATGGGGCAAACTGCAGAGACTCTTGCTAAAGAGTTTCATATCTCAAGAGAAGAACAAGACGAGTATGCAAATAATTCGCATCACAAAACAATTAAGGCCATGAAGGATGGAAAATTTTCTGATGAAATAGTTCCAATTGTATGTGGTAAAAATTTAGATAAAACTTTAAGTGAAGATGTTGGGCCTAGAGCGAAAAGCTCAATGGAGTCTTTAGCAAAACTTAAGCCATACTTTGAAAAAGGAACAGGAACTGTAACTGTAGGAAATAGCTGTCCTATTACTGATGGTGGTTCCATGCTTTTAATGTGCAGTGAAGAAGCTGTGAAAAAATACAATCTTAAGCCTATGGCTAAAATTGTGGATTATCACTTTCATGGTTTAGAACCAGAGAGAATGGGAATGGGGCCTTTACTTTCTATGAATGGAGTTCTTAAAAAAACAGGAATGAAACTGTCTGATATGGATTTAATTGAAATCAATGAAGCCTTTGCAGCTCAAGTTATTGCTGTAAGAAAAGCTAGTGTTGATGAGAAGTTATCTTCAAGATGGGGAATCAATGAAGCGATGGGAGAAATCTCTTTAGATAAACTAAATGTTAATGGTGGAGCAATTGCACTAGGGCACCCAGTAGGTTCCACAGGTTCAAGATTGGTAGTGACTCTTGCTCATGAAATGAAAAAGAGAAATTCGAAATATGGTATTGCAAGCCTTTGCATCGGTGGCGGGCAAGGTGGAGCAGTAATTTTAGAAAAATTATAATTAGGGAAAAAATGAGTTTTACAAATATTCAATTTGAAGCAAAAAATAAAATTTACTATGTAGGATTTGGAAAAGATGTCGAAAAATCTCTTTCTACCCTAAGTGTTCAGGTCCTTGAAGATTTAGAAACAATTTTAGAAACAATTAAAAAAGATAAGGATGCTAGAGGAGTAATTTTTCATTCGGTAAAAAAAGATGTTTTTCTAGCTGGAGTTGAAATTTCAATTATTCAAAACTTAGATACAGCAGCTAAAGCGAGTGAGGGAGCGGCGAAAGGACAAGCTTTATTCAATAAGATTGAAGATTTAGATATTCCTACAATGGCAATGATAGATGGTTTCTGCCTTGGTGGAGGATTAGAGCTTGCTCTCTCATGTGATAAAATTTTAGTGAGTGATTCTTCTAAAACGAAGCTAGGACTTCCAGAAGTTATGTTAGGAGTTCTGCCAGGTTTTGGAGGAACGTTTAGGCTTCCAAAGAAAATAGGAATGGCCAATGCTCTTGATTTGATCTTAACAGGTAAGCAAGTGAGAGCGAAGAAAGCTTTTAAATTAGGGCTTGCAGATTTCATTATACCTCCAGAAAGATTTAAAGATTTATCAGAGGAATATCTTTTCAAGAAAGTGAAAGAAAAAAAGAAGAAAGCAAGCGAAAAGTTAATGAGTCTTGTTGAGAATAATTTTGTTGGGAAAAAACTTATTTTCTCTAAAGCAAGAGAAGGAGTGATGAAGAAAACGAAAGGTTTTTATCCTGCTCCATTAAAAATTATAGATTTACTTGAAAAGCATAGCTCAAATAGATCAAGTTATTTAGAAAGAGAAGCAAATGCTTTTGGAGAGTTATCGCAAACGAAACAGTCTAAGAATCTCATCCATTTATTCTTTCTTCATGATGAATCAAAAAAATATTCGAAAGATAAAAAATTAAAAGATATTGAAATGGGAGCAGTCCTGGGTGCAGGAACAATGGGTGGTGGAATCGCTTGGTACTTTGCATCCAATAATATTCCTTGCTTGATGAAAGATTTAAATCAAGATGCTCTTAACCTCGGATTAAAACAAGCTTCTTTAGTTTTTTCAAAAAAATTAAAACGAAGAAGAATGAGCAAAGATGAATTTAATAAAAAAATGACAAGTATCGCTCCTACATTAAATTATGACGGATTTAAAGGAGTTGATCTTTTAATTGAAGCCGTTGTTGAAAATATGGATATTAAGAAAAAAGTCTTTCAAGAGGTTGAAGGTAAAGTTTCTGATGATACTTTACTAACTTCTAATACCTCATCTTTAAGTGTTGAGGAAATGGCTTCAGTCCTTAAAAAGCCTGAGCGCTTTGCAGGGCTACATTTTTTTAATCCTGTTAATAAAATGCCTTTAGTGGAAATTATCAAGCATTCTAAAGTAAGTGATGAAACGATAGAAGCTCTTTATAAGTTTGTAGTGGAGAGCAAGAAAACTCCGGTGATAGTAAAAGATGGGCCAGGATTTTTAGTGAATAGAATTCTTGCAACTTATTTAAACGAAGCTGGTCATATGCTAGAGGAAGGTTATTCTATTGAAGATTTAGATCAAGTCGCTCTTGATTTTGGTCTTCCTATGGGACCTTGTCATTTAATGGATGAGGTTGGGATTGATGTTTCAAATAAGGTTGGAAAGATTTTATTTGATGGTTTAGGTGAAAGGTTTAAACCTTCAAGTTTTTCTGAAAAATTATTAGAATTAAATCTTCTTGGTAAAAAAAATCAGAAGGGTTTTTATCTTTATGATGAAAAAGGGAAAAAAGGAGAAATCAATCCTGATTTAAAAGCAATTCTTCCAGAGACTTCCAAAACAAGTGATTCTGAAATGATGAAGAAAAGATTAATTTATCCAATGATTAATGAAGCAGCTAATTGTTTAGAAGATGGAATTGTTAGCAAAGCAGATAGTTTAGATCTAGCAATGATTTTTGGAATAGGTTTTCCTCCGTTTAAAGGTGGATTATTAAAATATGCAGATGACAAAGGCTTGGATGAAATTCAAAAAACAATTGCGAATTTTCAAAATGAAGTATCTCAAGAAAGATTTAAGCTTTCTACTTATATAGAAAAACTTATAAAACAAAAAAAGAGTTTCTACTAAATTTATGTCAAAAGTTAAATCATTTTTAAGTTATTTCTATAAGTATTTGTTTCACTCAAAGACGAGGCAAAAGCTTATATTCTTAGCAATTTTTGGTCTGTTTTTATCTTCTATGGCCCTTCTTGTTTTACAAGGAATCATGCAAGGCCTTCAGGGAGAAATGATTAAGCGATCTAAAAAGATGATAGGACATCATGTTATCTCGTTTGATGAGTATGATGAAAATTCTTTTAATCAATTCACGAGCGATCTAAAGAAATCACAAGTATTCTTCACCAAAGAAATAGAACTAGAGCTTCTTGGTAAGCATGATGCTTATATAGCACCTGTAATTTTAAGAGGTATTGATTTTGATGCGAGTACACCAAACTTTTTAAAAGAATTAGAAAAAGATGGTGTAATTCTTGGAGCAGATTTACTTTCCAAGTTAAAAAGTACGATAGGATCAACAGTTGTCTTTTTTTCGCCATCACACTTAGATACATTTTTTGGAGATGTTCCTCGAATGGCTGGAGAGACGGTAAGTGATCTTTCAAGTTCCTCGGTGAATGAGGTAGATGAGGTCACAGCTTATATAAGAAGTTCATTTGTACACAATTTAATTAGAGAAGTTAGTTATAATAAGATAAGAATTTATCAAGAAATTTCTAAGGAAAAACTAGCAGATCTTTTAAAGAATGCTAAACTTTCAGATATAAGTACGATAACTTCATGGGAAGAATTACATCCTGAGCTTTTATGGGCATTTAAGTTAGAATCAGTTGTGATGTTAGCGCTTTTTGTTTGTATGTGTTTTTTAGTTAGTATTACTATAGTTGCAGGGAATTTAATCTTTTTTAATAAGATTCGTTTTGATTTAATTAGTTTTTGGATATTAGGTCTTTCCAAAAAAACTATTTCAATATTAATGTTTTTGTATTTTCAAGTTAAAGCATTACTTACTTGTTTTTCAGGAATCCTTGTAGGTGGACTACTACTTTTGTTTCTTAAGAAATTTTCGCCTAATATTATGCCAGATGTGTTTTTGGAGAAATCACTTCCAGTACATGTGACGTGGGATCATGTGCTAATAGCGTTTTTTGTTCCTTATTTAGTTTCTTCAGTCTTTTCTATATACGCTCTTTGGGTTTTTAACAAAGAAAATACTTCTTATATTGAACTTTTACGAAAAGTAGGAGAATAGTTGAGATTAAAACGAAGTTTCTTTCCGTGGATTTTTTTTCATATCTGCGAATTTATACCTTACTACATACTTGCATTGGGGTCTTTATATATTCTTCATGTATCACAAGTAAAAATTCCTAAGCTAGCTAAAGAGCTAGGAGATAGTATTTTAATTAAAAATTTTCAAAAAGATCAAATCCTTACATTTTTATCTTTGGCAGTTTTAATCTTGATTTTTAGAACTTTGTCTAGATGGCTATTTTTTTATCCCGCTAGAGTACAACAAAAAACTCTAAGAACTGAAATTTTAGAAATGATTAAGAACGCATACCCTTCTCAGTATGCAGATTATAGTTTTGGGCAAATTTATCAAATACTTTTAAATGATATTAATAGGCTTAGAGGATTAATTGGATTTGCTTTACTTCAAGTAGGAAATATTATTATTGCTAGTTGGGTTCTTATTCCAAAAATTTCTGAAATTGACTCTAGAATCTTTGTAGCTTTTCTTCCAATGTTGGTTTCGGTTTTTGTTTTTTCCTTATTGATTTTTGTATTTCAACCATATTTAGAAAAAGCGACAAAAGCTCAAGGAGACGTACAGAATATTTTAATTGAAACATTTGATGCAAAAGGAAGCATTGCTAACTACCAAAAAGAACAATCTTTCTTGGAAAATTTTTTAAAAACTAGCCATATAGAACTTGAAAATTTTTTCAAGGCAAGTATAGGCCCTGCCTTTTCTAGGCCATTAGTTCCCTTGGGGATGAGTTTATCTTTGTTATGGGGAGCTTATATTATTCAAGATCTAAATCTTGGAGTGACTACGATTATTCTCTACTCAGGATTTTTGTATCTTGCATTAGAACCTTTAATGTTTTTATCTTGGATTGGAATTGTAACTGCAACCGCGTTAACAGGATGGAAAAGAGTTAAAAAATTAGTTAGTAACTTAGATGAAAATATTGAACCAAAAGGATCGGTAGAGGAAGTAGATGATGAACTTTCAGTAGAAACTTATCTCTGGGATTCTTTAGTTAGCTTAAAAATAAAGAAAGAGAAGTTTTTAGGACTTTGCGGGCGAACAGCTTCAGGGAAATCTCATCTTTTATTTCAAATAGCTGATCTTTGTCATAAAGAAAATATTTCTTTTTCTTTGGTCTTACAAGAACCACATCTATTTAATGATACTGTTTTGAATAATTTATGCTTAGGAAGAGAAAACATAAAAAAAGAAAAAATAGAAAAACTTTTAGAGATTTTTGAATTAAACCAATTGGAATCTCGAGAAGAAAATGTACTAGAATTAGTAGTAGGAGAGAATGGGAAAAAACTCTCTGGTGGGCAAATAAAGAGAATGGCTCTTGCTCAAAGCTTGCTAAGTGACTCGCAAGTATTACTCTGGGATGATCCATTTTCTTCAGTTGATAATATTTTAGAAAAATCTATCTTTGATAAACTCATTAATGAAAAGTTTCTTGAAAATAAGTACTTAGTTTTTTCATCACATCGAATTACAACAATGAATTATGCATCTCAAATACATTTAATAAATGAAAAAAGGGTTCAAAAATACACAAGTTTAAGCGAAGGAAATCTCTATGAGTTTTTTAGAAGTCAAAGAGATTAAGTATTTAAGGATTAAAGAGCATCTAGGATTAGTTCTGGGAATTCTTTTATTATTGCTAATAAGTATTTATATAGGAGTAAAAGTTCCTTTTATTATTACTCAAATTTATGAAAGTTACGGAACTGAAAAATTTGAAAATTTTATCTATCTAGGTGGAGTTTTTTTTATCTCGCAATATATGGTGAGATTAATTTATAAAATATTGATGAGTTTTTATGTGAAAAGCTTAATTGAAAAATTAAGAGAAGATCTCTTTTCTCATTGGATTTTCTCTCAAGATAAAATTATCAAAAATAAGAAATCATATTTTTCACAAGATAAATATACGAGAGGTGAGTTCCAAGCGAGAATTATTAATGATGCTGAAGCGGTAAGAGAGCTTATTAGTTCGGGAAGTCTAACGATTTTTATGGATTTCTTTTTTATTTTGGCTTGCATGATAAGTTTTCTTTCCATTCATACTTTTTATGGAATAGTTTTAATTATTACCGAGGCATTTATTTGTGTTTTGCTACTTTGGATTAGTAAGTTTATGGTACATAGCTTCAAAGAAGTAAGAGTTTCAAGTGCCAAGCTTTCTCGTGTTTTATCAAGTCTTTCTCAAGGGTTTAAACCACTTTTTTACTCTAAAAGTGAAAAGTATGCTTTAAATTCTGCAACTCCTAAATTTGAAAATTTTTTAAAGGTTCAATTAAAAGCAAACTTCTGGGATGCTAGTTATTATTCTTTTGCAGAATCGCTTTTTCCAATCTTGCTCGTTGTTGTTGTCTTAGTTTATCCTTATTCTCATGTTTCCAGTGTTGCTATTTTTGCTGCACTGCTTGATTTAGTCCAAAGATCAATTGGGCCAATAAAAAATGTAGCAAGTAAAGTTTCTAATATTCAACGAGCAATGACAGGTATAAGAAGAATTACTGAATTAGATAATGATTTAGAAAAATATTCCTTTAAAACTATATCGAATGAGTTAATGCAAATTAATAGCTTGAATTTTTCAGTAGAAAACTTTGAATATCAAGTTGATGATAAAAGTTTTAGCTTAAGAAAAATTAATGCGAATCTAACTAAAGGAAAGAAAATTGGAATAATAGGTAAATCTGGAAGTGGAAAATCGACTATTTTAAAACTACTTTCTGGTGATATCTTTAGTGATAAAATCCTAATTGACTTAAAGTCTATAAATAATTCTGTAACTTACAGAGGAATGGATCTAAAGGATGTGAATATCTTGAGAAAATATTTATGTCTTGTTTCTCAGGACTCTTATCTTTTTTCAAACACTTTAGAATTTAATATTACATTCAATAATAATAAAGCTGAAGATTTTGAAAAGTTTTGGAAGTTGATGCAAGAAAAAATTCCTTATGTAAAAACTTGGAATTTAAAACCAGATAGTCAGATAATCCTTTCTGAAATTTCTTTGGGCCAGAAACAACTTATTTCAGCTCTTAGATTTTGTTATCAAAAGAAACCTATTGTCTTACTTGACGAAATCTCTTCAGCTCTAGATGGGGATTTAGAGCAAGCATTGAGTGATTTTATTGACTACATTCAAGATGAGGTTATGATGATCATCGTTGCTCATAGAGTGGAAACCCTCATTAAATGTGATGAAATCCTCTTTTTAGATTCAGGAGAGCAAATTGCTTTAGGGCCACACGATAAATTGATGAAAAACTATACTGATTACGCTAATTTTTTTAAAATGCTTAAGTCAGAATAAAATTGTTATAAGGAGTACATATGAAAATTTTTTTACTTTTGGGATTACTTACTTTTTCTTGTAATCAAACTCAATCTAAGCCTTTGTTTAAGTTTTCAAAAGGATCTGGAGATAAAATAGCTAATGCTGATGGAAAAGTTTTTACGGAAGCAGATTTTTCAGGTGATGCAAGATATAGAATAGAAGTATTTAACAAAGAAAAAGAAATTTTTGATTTCAAACTTGCTCAAGTAAAAAGAAAGATGGTTGATCACTTTGTAAAAAAAGATCCAGCATCTAAAGGAATGAATCAGAATCAATTTTTAGAAAAAAACGTGTTTAATAAGATTAAAGTTTCAAAACAGCAAATAGAAGATTTTATAAAAGAAAATAAAATCCCTGCGGTTCACGTAAATGACCAGCTAAGAAAAAAAGTTGAGCAACATATCGCAGGTCAAGATAAAGCAAAAGCAATTGATTCTTGGATTCAATCAAAACTTGGTGGAAAACAAATTGAAATTTTTATGAAAAAACCTGAAAGACCGAAGTTTAGTCTTCCTTCTTTAGTTGGAGCTCCGACTTATGGAAAATCTAGCGCAAAGGTAACAATAGTTGAATTTTCAGACTTTCAATGTCCTGCTTGTGCGGGAGCTGTTCCAATTATTAAAAAAATTAAAAAAGCATATCCTAATGACGTTAAGGTTGTTTATAAGAATTATCCTTTAAGTTTTCATAAGAAAGCTAAGACTGCAGGTATTGCGGCAATGTGTTTGAACGAACAAAAGAAAGATAAGTTTTGGGACTTCCATGCTCATCTTTTTGAAAATCAAAAGAAGTTAGAAATTGCTGATCTTAAGTCTTATGGAAAAAAATATGGGCTTGATCAAGCGAAGTATGAAAAATGCATTGATGATAAAAAATTCGGGAAATATGTAGAGCAAGATATTGCTGATGGCAAAAACATTGGTGTTTATTCTACTCCAACGTTTTTTGTAAATGGAAGAATTGTAACTGGTGCATTGCCTTTCGAACAATTCAAAGAAATCATTGACTCAGAGTTGTTATAATTGAGTAGAAGAAACGCTAAGATTGTTGGAACGCTTGGTCCTGCGAGTAATTCAAAGGAAGCCATAAAAGAGCTCATAAAAAGAGGCTTAAATGTTGCCAGAGTGAATATGAGTCATGGAACACATGAACTTCATAAACAAACGATTGATAATATTCGAAGCGTTTCTAAGGAGCTAGGTCAAGAGATTGCTATTTTAGTTGATCTTCAGGGGCCAAAAATTAGAGTATCAAAGTTAAAAGAAAATCTTCATCTTAAAGATGGCTCGACTTGGTTTATTGGACATGAGTCTGTAAATCAAACAGAAAATTTTATTCCTACTACTTATAAAGATTTAGTTAAAGATGCGACTATTGGATCAAGGGTATTGTTTGATGATGGACTTCTTTGTGGGAAAGTTATCGAAAAAAATGAAGAAGTTATAAAAATAAATGTTGAAGTAGGAGGCGAGTTAAAATCAAACAAAGGAATTAACCTTCCAGATTGTGAGGTTTCAGCTCCAAGCTTAACTGAGAAAGATGAAGCTGATTTACTTTTTGCTCTAAGACAAGACATTGATTATATAGCTTTGAGTTTTGTTAGAACTGCTGATGATATTAAAAAAGTAAAATATCTTTTACATGGATTGAAGGTGAGAGTTCCAATTGTTTCTAAAATTGAAAAACCTGAAGCAGTAGAGAACATTGATAGTATTATAGAAGTGTCAGATGTTATTATGATTGCTAGGGGTGATATGGGTGTTGAGCTCGGAAATCACTTAGTTCCTTCTATTCAAAAAAATATAATTAAAAAATGTAACCTTGTAGGAGTTCCTGTTATTACTGCAACTCAAATGCTTGAGTCTATGATTTCAAACTCAACTCCAACGAGAGCAGAAGCTAGTGATGTTGCTAATGCCGTTTGGGATGGAACAGATGCAGTAATGCTTAGTGGAGAAACAGCAGCGGGTAAATACCCTCTTGAAGCTTTATCGATGATGGATAAGATTGTTAGAGAAGCGGAAAAAACTCCTCGTATTAGGCCTAGGTTAAGAGATACAAATATTTCAAGTGTGTCATCAGCGAATCAGGTGGCAGCTTCTATGATTGCTGAAAAACTACAAGCTCGCTGGATCTTATCACTTACTCAAGGTGGTAATTCATGTTTGAAAATGTCCAGATATAGGCCTAAAACGGGAGTTCTTGGAGTTACCACTTCACTTAGAACATTAAGACGTATGAGTTTATATTGGGGAATTATTCCTTTCTTTGTCGATATGACTAATCGAGATATGGCCGGACTTGATTTAAGAGCATTAGATAAACTTAAAAAAGAAGCCAAATTAGTAAACGGTGACAAAATTGTAGTGACTTATGGTGATGGTAAAACATTTAAAGAAGGGCAATCAAATTCTATTAGAGTAGAGATTATCAAGGATTTAAAGAAAACTAAATTAAGTGATCATGCTTTTCAAAGAGAAGAGTTTTCTAAGGGAATTATTTCCTTAGATTTAGATGTTTGTGCTCAATGCCAAGGCTGTATAAATGTTTGTGCTTATGATGTATGGACAATGAATGAAAACAAAGAAACAAGAATTGATCCTGAAAAAGTTCAAAATTGTATTCTTGATAATCAATGTATTGATGCCTGCCCGACAGGTGCTATTGAAATAATCCCTAAAGTCTAATAAATATCAGGCATGAAGAGTTTTTTATCAAATGATTTCTTAGAATCTCTTGGAATAGTTGATTTTGGCTATACAGAATCAGCAGAAGCTTTGAGTTATAAAAAATTTGAAAAATGGATCAGTGAAAAAATGCACGGAGAGCTTAAGTACCTTGAAGGTGAGCGCGGAGATAAAAGAGAAAATATAAAAAAAGTTTTTCCTAAGTTTAAATCTGCACTTGTATTTTTATTTGATTACCCAAAAGCTCCAGTTGGAGATAATAATTTAAAAATAGCTTCTTATGCACTTGGATTTCAAGGAAAGGATTATCATTTTGTTATAAAAGAACGTTTAGAAAGGATGGCCTCAAAATTAAATGAGTCATTCGATTTTGATTACAAAATATCACTTGATATAGAGCCTGTACTAGAAAGAGATCTTGCTTTTAGAGCAGGCCTTGGATGGTTTGGGAGAAATTCTATGTTAATTAATAAAAAACATGGAAGTTATTTTTTAATTGGTTCATTGTTACTTTCCATTAAACTAGAAAATCAAGTAGATGTTCTTTTAAAAGGAATGGAAACTGATCATTGTGGAACTTGCAGGAAATGCATTGATCTTTGCCCAACTAAAGCGATCAAAGAAGACAGAACTTTAGAGTTAGCAAAATGTATTTCCAATTTTACAATTGAAACGTTTAAAGAAGTAGACCCACCTGAAAATTATAATGAAGTAGAATCTGAAATATTTGGTTGTGATATTTGCCAAGAAGTTTGTCCTTGGAATCATAAAATAGAACTAGATAATGAAAATGAGAGTTTCATAACAGAGTTCTTTTTAAAGCGGTCAGTGGACAAAATTCTAAATCAATTAGATGCAATGTCTAATAGAGAATATAAAAGAATCTTTTATGGTACAGCTTTAGAGAGGCCTGGCAGAATAGGTATGATCAAGAATTTAAAAGCGTTAAAGGCATCTTAAAACTTAAGATGCCTTTAATTTAGATAAGGTTTTTGATTAGTTAATAGAGTGAGAGATCTCTTGAATATAAAGTTTAAAAACTTTATCCTTACTTCTTTTTATATAAAAGTTTCCCTGCTCTTTTTGATCTAAAAGGTATCGGTAATAATCTGGAACCTCTACATTGATTTCAAATACAGATTTTCCTTCATGTTCTCCGAAGTCAACAACAACTCTGTCTTCTTCTAAAACTCCTGTTAATGGACTGCTTTGATATTTTTTAGATGCCATGATTTCCCTCCTGGAAATAAAAAGATTCACTCCTAGAATCTTTATCTACATATATTCTCCTATGAAAAATAAGCGTCTGAAAAGTGACAATTTATTACTTCAAAAAGTGGAAAACAAACTTAGTCAGTTTGGCACTAGAAGCTGTAATTTTAATATTTTAGAAATGTCACTTTGCTACTACTATTAATTATGGAGTCGAATATTTTACCTATCCAAAAGACTTTTAGAAAGCTTGGTTCTAGAGATTACGCTGAAAAAGTAAAAAGATTTTTTAAAACTGACAAAGGTGATTATGCTGATAAGGATTTATTTTTAGGAATTCGATCTCCTGATATTAGGAAAATTGCTAAAGAAAATACTCTGTTATCTATAACAAACACAAAAAAACTAATTAAGTCTAAATACCATGAAGAAAGACTTCTTGGGCTAATTATTTTGGTAAATAAATACAAAAAATCAAAAGAAGAAAAAGAAAAAATAAAAATTTACGAACTTTATATTTCGCATTTTAAATATATTAATAATTGGGATCTTGTAGATGTTACCTGCCCACATATTGTAGGAAAATATTTAATGAATAGAGACAGATCTATTCTGTATGAGTGGGCAAAATCTGAGCATTTATGGACAAAAAGAATCGCAATAATTTCAAATTGGTGGTTTATTAGAAAAGGTGATCTAAGAGATGTGTTCTCCCTTTCTTCGATTCTTTTAGAAGATAAACATGACTTGATTCATAAAGCAGTAGGCTGGATGCTTCGAGAAGCAGGAAAAAAAGATGTTGAAAAACTAGAGAAATTCCTAAAGTTTAATTTGCCTCGTATGTCTAGAACTACGCTTAGATATGCGATAGAGAAGCTATCTAAAGATAAAAGACAAAGATATCTTAAATTATAGCGAAGAGTTTATCAGGTAAGAATGACAATTTTTACAGGCAATTTGTGCTTGAAGAAATATTTAAAGGATTATTCTTCCTGTCCTGAGTTCTTAGCTCTCATGTAACGTATAATTTATAATGATTATCAATAGATTATAGAGGTACGTATGCGAATTAGTTTATTATTTTTACTATTTATTTTTATTGGTTGTGGTCAGAACTATCACTTAGGTTTGAATCAAGGCTTATCAGTTCAAGATACAATAGCCAGTGTCCCACCGGGTGGAGGGTCAGTTGATGTAGGGCCTGATACCGATTCAGAAAATTGTGATCCAGTTACTTATAGTAATGCATACAATCAGACTTCTAATATTACAGTATCAGGAGTTGGTCCATCGTATAATGTTGTTATCACTGGACCTGGGCCTTGGAGTTTTGAATACGATGTTACTTGTAGTGATGGATCAATTTCAGATTCAGGTTATGTTAATGGATCAACGAGTGGCACAACAACTTCAACCACTACGACAACAGCAGCTCCTTGTGGAAGCAATGGAATTATGTGTTGTGGAGGAAGTGGAAGTACAGCAGGAACCTGTGATCCAGGTTTAAGCTGTGATACAGCTGGAGGTTATCCAGGAACATGTGCAACTACAACGACTACAACAACTTCAACCACTACGACAACAGCAGCTCCTTGTGGAAGCAATGGAATTATGTGTTGTGGAGGAAGTGGAAGTACAGCAGGAACCTGTGATCCAGGTTTAAGTTGTGATACAGCTGGAGGTTATCCAGGAACTTGTGCAACGACAACAACAACGACTACTTCAACCACTACGACAACAGCAGCTCCTTGTGGAAGCAATGGAATTATGTGTTGTGGAGGAAGTGGAAGTACAGCAGGAACCTGTGATCCAGGTTTAAGTTGTGATACAGCTGGAGGTTATCCAGGAACTTGTGCAACGACAACAACAACGACTACTTCAACCACTACGACAACAGCAGCTCCTTGTGGAAGCAATGGAATTATGTGTTGTGGAGGAAGTGGAAGTACAGCAGGAACCTGTGATCCAGGTTTAAGTTGTGATACAGCTGGAGGTTTTCCAGGAACTTGTGCAACAACAACTACGACTACAACACTTTGTGGAGCGAACTCACAAGTATGTTGTGGAGGAGGAATCGGAGGAACTTGTGATTCAGGTTTAGCTTGTAATGGATCAGGAACTTGTGATCCTTGTGGCGCAGATACTCAGAGTTGTTGTGGAGGAAGTGGAAGTACAGCAGGAACCTGTGATACAGGTTTAAGCTGTGATACAGCTGGAGGTTTTCCAGGAACTTGTGCAACGACAACAACAACTACTACGACAACAAC
>JAHDBN010000006.1:0-16038 GCA_020630335.1 Bacteriovoracaceae bacterium | reverse complement strand
CTGGAGGTTTTCCAGGAACTTGTGCAACGACAACAACAACTACTACGACAACAACTACGACTACAACACTTTGTGGAGCGAACTCACAAGTATGTTGTGGAGGAGGAATCGGAGGAACTTGTGATTCAGGTTTAGCTTGTAATGGATCAGGAACTTGTGATCCTTGTGGCGCAGATACTCAGAGTTGTTGTGGAGGAAGTGGAAGTACAGCAGGAACCTGTGATACAGGTTTAAGCTGTGATACAGCTGGAGGTTTTCCAGGAACTTGTGCAACGACAACAACAACTACTACGACAACAACAACGACTACTACTTTGGATATAAAAACTTGCTCTGAACTTACGAGGTTTGAAGCTGCACCTTATCCTCATACAGGTAATAATAATTTAATTCTTTCAGCAATTATTATCAATGGAAACTCCCATTCTATTAATATCAATTATCTTGATGCAAGTGGAGAGGCTATTCCGAGTGCAGAAGCTGCTATTGAGTCAGCAATTACATCAGCACTTACAACTGAATTAGGTACTGGCTATACTATAAATACAGTTGATTTTACTTTTAATAATCCATCTTACTCTATTTCATCAGTTGAAATAGATATAAATGGTCCCGCAAGTGTGAGCTTGGTAATTGAAACATTTCACCCTGATACGAGTAGTACGGGAACCTCCGAGATTTTTCCTTGCTCGGGGTGTTCTGTTAAATTTGGAGTAGGTAGTACACCATCTAGTTCCCCAGGTGTAATGTTTGTAGTGATTGATGGAGTCGAATATCCTACATCTGGCGAAACGTGTAATAATACTGCATCCTCCGCAGAAAGTTATATTAATACTCAAATATCTACAGTGGGAGGATCAGCAACTTCTATTAACTTTGGACCTGGCTTCCCCACAGATATGAATATAGAAATCATAAATCTATCTGGAGTTAGTGTTCAAGCAATTAAAGATTGTGACGGACAGGAATATACTCCTATAGCTGATAGTTGTAGTGGAGGAGGAGCTTCATGTGGAGGTCCTTGTTTATCTAATTCAGAGTGCTCTTCTGGTTGTAAATGTGATTTAGATTCAGGGTCTGCTACTAATCAAACTTGTATAGCTGATACAGGAGTTGCTTGTGCAAATGACCCTTGTACTACTGATGCTGATTGTGACTACTCAGAAACAGCACTAACTTGCCAGGGAGGAAATTGTGAAATTGTTTCTGGTTGCTCGACTCCTACTTGTGATGCTTCTAGTCCAACAGTAGGGAGTGCATGTGTAGCTTTTTGTGGTAATCCTGCAGATCAAGCCATTCTTACGGACACAAGTCGTTGGCAGTGTAATGGTGTTACTTGTGCTCAAACTCCCGGAGTTTGTGAATCAGGATCAGGTGGTGCATCAACATGTGGAGGTCCTTGTTCTAATGAATCAGATTGCCCTCTTAGCTGTACTTGTGACAATTCTAATCCTAGTTCAGCCACATATCGAACATGCATATCAGACCCTTCTTGCGGAGATCCAGAAACTTCATGTAGTACTGGTACTGACTGTTGTTCAGGAAGTTGTAATGAATTTAATAAATGTGATTAAAAACAAAGTAATTATAACGCAAGGCAGTTATAAAAACTGCTTTGCTTCTCTTTTCAAACCTTGACATTCACAACTTAAATACTAAGTTATCTTATTACTTTTTAAGTCATTAAAGCTTATTTAATAAGGAGATAACACATGGCAGTAAAACCACTACAAGACAGAGTTCTCGTTAAGAGATTAGAAGAAGAAACAAAAACAGCGGGTGGAATCATCATCCCTGACAATCACAAAGAAAAACCAGCTCAAGGTGAAATCGTTGCAGTAGGTACAGGTTACAGAAACAATGATGGATCTATTCAAGCTTTAGAAGTTAAAGCTGGAGATAAAGTTCTTTTTGGTAAGTACGCAGGAACTGAAGTTAAAGTTGAAGGGAATGAATACTTAATCATGAAAGAAGACGATCTTCTTGGGATCATGTGCTAACTAACAAACTAATTTAAGGAGAATATATTATGTCAGCTAAAGAATTAAAGTATAGCGAAACAGCAAGAAATTTAATTTTAAATGGTGTGAACTCACTTGCAAATGCAGTGAAGGTTACACTTGGACCAAAAGGTAGAAACGTAGTTATAGAAAAATCTTTTGGAGCTCCATCAATTACTAAAGATGGTGTTTCAGTAGCTAAAGAAATCGAGCTAGAGAATGCATTTGAAAACATGGGTGCTCAACTAGTTAAAGAAGTTGCTCAGAAAACAAATGATGACGCTGGAGACGGGACAACAACAGCAACTGTTCTTGCTCAAGCGATTTATAGAGAAGGTGCAAAGCTAGTAGCAGCTGGCCACAATCCAATGGATCTTAAGAAAGGAATTGATTTCGCAGTTTCTAAAGTAACTGAAAAACTTTCAGAAATGTCTAAAACAATCAACACTGAAGCAGAGATTGCTCAGGTTGGTTCAATTTCTGCAAACAATGATAATGAAATTGGAAACCTTTTAGCTGAAGCTATGAGTAAAGTAGGTAAAGAAGGTGTTATTACCATTGAAGAATCTAAAACGGCTGAAACATATTTAGATGTTGTTGAAGGTATGCAATTTGATAGAGGATATTTATCTCCATATTTCGTGAATAACGCTGAAAAAATGGAAGTAAACTTTGATTCTCCAAACATTCTTTTAACTGATAAGAAAATTTCTTCAATGAAAGAATTTTTACCAGTTCTTGAGAAAGCTGTTCAGACAGGAAAGCCACTTTTAATTATTTCTGAAGATATTGAAGGTGAAGCACTTTCAACTTTAGTTTTAAATAAATTAAGAGGAACTTTAAACGTTGCAGCTGTTAAGGCTCCAGGATTTGGAGATAGAAGAAAAGCAATGCTTAAAGACATCGCTACTCTTACAGGTGGAACAGTTATTACTGATGAGCTTGGAATGAGCTTAGAGAATGCTGATCTTACTCACCTTGGTTCTGCTAAGAAAGTAACTATCAACAAAGAAAACACAACAATCGTTGATGGAACAGGTGATGCTAAAGAAGTTGAAAATAGATGTGGAGCAATTAAGAGACAAATCGAAGAGACAACTTCTGATTACGATAAAGAAAAACTTCAAGAAAGACTTGCTAAGCTTTCTGGTGGTGTAGCAGTTGTTAATGTTGGTGCTCCTACTGAAGCTGAAATGAAAGAGAAAAAAGATAGAGTTGAAGATGCTCTTAACTCTACAAGAGCAGCTGTGGAAGAAGGAATTATCGTTGGTGGTGGAGCTGCTTTAATTCACGCTTCTAAAGTTCTTGATGGACTTAAAGCAGGAAATGAAGAACAAGACTTTGGAATTAGAATTGTAAAAAGAGCAGTTGAAGAGCCACTTAGACAAATTTCTACGAACGCAGGTGTTGAAGCTTCTGTTGTTGTGAATAACATCCAAGAGAATACTGATGCTAACTGGGGATATAATGCTCGTGATAACAAGTATGAAGATCTAGTAAAAGCAGGAATTGTTGATCCTACTAAAGTAACAAGATCAGCTCTTCAAAATGCTGCTTCTGTTTCAGGGTTAATGCTTACTACTGAAACAATGATAGCTGATTTACCTAAGACTGATGCTTCTCCAGCAATGCCTGCTGGAATGCCAGGAATGGGTGGAATGGGCGGAATGCCAGGAATGATGTAATTAGAAATCAAGCTTTCTAGCTACAGAGTGACGTAAATTTTATATTGAGGGCCAGCGAATGTTGGCCCTTTTTTATTTAAGCTATAAATGACCACTTTTCTTGCTCTTTTGACTTCTATATTTTCTCTCTAAGTCTATCTATTTTGACTAGAAAGAGTTTTGTGTTTTTTGATAACTCATTTTTTTGATTTCTTTTAAAATTAGAGCATAAGTAAAAAAGGAAGGCTTATGAAATATTTAATTTTAATTTTAGCAATGTTTATGACTGTTGCTTGTAATCATGGATCTAGTTTAACTGATACAGATGTTAAAGCTGCTGAGACAAGTGTGAGTCCAGATAAGGACGATACGGATAAGGACGATACGGATAAGGATGATACGGATAAAGATGATACGGATAAAGATGATACGGATAAAGATGATACCTTAGAAGTTTTTAAGTATGAATTTGATGGTGATATTCAAAACCTTATCGCTTCTATTACTATTAATGGAAAAGAATACGAAATTGATCATGATGTAAATGAATTACTTAGAAAAACAGGAGATACAGACTCTGATCATAGGGTAGTAAATAGTATTAAGAAAAGTTTCGAAGCAGAAGAAATGTCAGTAGCAAGAATTGAATTCTCTCCAGAGATTGCTCCTACTCACAAGTTTACTTTGTGCCTTGGAGTGAAAAGTAAAAAAGATCGTCCTGAACTTGAAATTTTATATAGTCAGAAAAAAATAAAAGCTAAATATTTAGGAGAGAGCTGCGATTCAAGAGAAGGGCCATCTTCGGGAGAACAAAAATCAACAAGTAATGAAGAAAAGAAAAACTGTAAGAAAAAGGAAAAAGATTCCTAATCACTAAATAGTATTTAAAAAATTATATCTCAAAGGCCCTAGAAAAACTCTGGGGTCTTTTTAGTTGAGTAATTTATTAAAATAAGATCTTTGTTTACTCCAATCTCTAAGTTCTTTAAAATAATCCTTCATTTAATTTTAAAGGAGTAAAAAAATGATTTTTGATTTTGTAAAAAATGCTGGTGAGAAAATGATGAGTTTTTTTAATAACGATCATTCTAATGAACAGAAAGCTGAAAAGATTACGGAGTTTATTAACAAAATGGGGTTTAATGTAAGTAATTTTGCTGTCACTGTAGATGATGATCAAGCAAATGTATGTGGAGAAGCTTGTGATCAAGCAACAAGAGAAAGAACAATTGTAGCAGTGGGAAATGTAGAAGGGATTGCTAAAGTTCAAGATGAAATGACAGTTACGGAAACTATAGAAACTGAAGCACCTGTTTTTTATACTGTGAGATCAGGTGATACTCTTTCTAAAATCTCAAAAACGTATTATGGTGATCCAATGCAGTATAATACAATTTTTGAAGCGAATAAGCCTATGCTTGCTGATCCTAACAAAATTTATCCAGGACAAACACTAAGAATTCCAGGTGGAAAAACAACAGTAGCTTAAAAGTATTTAAAAAATGGCCTTATTTTCTAATAAGGCCGTCTAAAAATTTATCACTTTTTATAGATTTTACATCCTTAGAACTCTCAGATTTTATTCTGCGGTATATTAAAAGAAAAAAGGATGGAATTTATGAAAAAATTACTATTATTAGTACTTAGTTTTTTAATGTTCGTTTCTTGTTCAGATACGAGAAATATTGCTTATAAAGGACCAAAGTATGTTGAAGCTCCAACTGTGATAGAGAGCTCTCTTGAAAGAAAAGTAAAAGAAGAGGAAGAAAAAAGAAAAGAAGAAATTTTAAAAGAAAAGGTTAAAGTAACTATCGATAATGGCCCTATTGGCCCACAATTATCAGATGAAGAAAGAATTGAATTAAGTCTTCGATCAGAAGAAGCGAAATTAGCATATGAAGATTTTTTAATTGATTATGATGTTTCCAAATATGAGGTAGCTTTAAAGGACATAGTAGAAGGTTCTTATGAGGGCGATGTTGAACTTCAGGTAGAGATAATGGCTGATGCAGAAGCTAAAGCTGAGTTTATGATGATTCAAGTCTTTAAAGATGGAGAGAGTACTCCTTTGAATTATAATTTAGATGAATTACTTAAATAGTTAAATAATAAGTCCATACTCTCTTCTGATAGTATGGACTTTAAAATTCTTAGAAATTAACAATTCCAAATACATAAAATTGATCAGCTTTAGTTGCAAAGCTTAATGGCTGTCTAATACCTTTTTCATCATAAATGGTAGCCCCACTAGAATGTCCAATCATTAAGGTAAAAGTTTTATTAAAGTTGTAATAAAGATCTTGAAAGCTTGCAAATGTATCATCAACTCTTCTTGAAGCTGAATCCCACTGCATTTTAAAATTAAAGTAAAGTTCTAGGGATAACTTTTGATAAGTAAAGGCAGCTATAAACTGATTATCAAGAACATGATCAACTGCATTTATAACAAACCCAGGTTGCTTAGGGTCTGGGAAATTTTCTCTGTCATTGAAGTGATAACCGTACATAGGTTTATAAATAAATGAAATAGAAAAATCTTTTTCTGGCTTCACTGTATAACTTGCAGATGGGGTATACTGAATAAGTGGAACAAAACCTTTGTTATCTTGTGAGTTTTCAGAAAGACCTAAATATAATCTAAAATCTGAATCGATACTCCACTCTTTATCTTTAAGAAAGTTATATCTATGTCTTAAACGAACATCTCCAAGTTTAGCTTCTGATTCATCAAAATTAATTCCCATTGAAAATCTTGCTTGTAATCTATGAGTGTTGGCTAATTTATGATTTAAAAAATAAAAGAGAGTCCCATCTGAAGAGTCTCCAAATAAATCATCACTAGTATTAGTAATACCAAGCCAAACAGAATGAGAGGTTTGAGAAAAACCAATATTCCCCAATAAAAATGCCAAAGTTAGCAATAGTTTCATGAATTCTCCTTTTATAAGCTAATTCATTTATTTTGATCTATTTTAGAACTCTCGTAAAGCTCTTATTAAATTGAAAAAATTGCTCGTATGAGGTAGTTGTAAAGGGTGAAAAATCTATTAATTTTATTGCTTTTCTTTTCTATCTATTCCTTCGGAAGAAAGCCTGTTCCCGCTTCAAGATATGAGCAACTTACTGGAAAAAAATTAAGCCAAGATAAAAAAGCGAAGTGGGATAAACTCTACAGTAGCTCTCAGTTTATTTATGGTAAGGCCCCTGCAAAGTTTTTGTCTCAAAGTTATCATTTTATTCCTTTTGGATCTTCTGTTTTAGATCTTGGAATGGGTGAAGGAAGAAATGCTGTTTTCCTAGCGAAAAAAGGATATCAAGTAACTGGTGTAGATATTAGTACTATTGCTGTAAAAAAAGCTCAACTTCTTGCTAAAGAGTTTGGAGTAAAAATTAAAACAATAGTTGGTAATCTAAATACGTATGACTTTCCTGAAAATTCTTTCGAGTCAATTATTTGCTTTTATTATGTTGATAGAAAGATGATTGAAAAAATTAAAAAGTGGCTTAAGCCTAATGGGGTTTTAATTTATGAAGGATTTACCTTAAAGCAGCGAGAGCTAGAAGAAAAGAAAGATCCTGAAGAGTATTACTTAAAGAATGCCGAATTGTTAAAAATGTTTGAAGGTTTTAAAATTTTAAAGTTTGAAGAGCCTGAACATTTAAAAAAACATCGATCTAGTATTATTGTAAAAAAGGAAAGTTAAATGAAAGTCACTTTATTTTATGATCATGTAACTGTTTTAGATTATGCTTATTTCTCTGAGCACTTAGGGCCTGTTGGACACTCACAAGTGGTAGATGTTGAGTTTATAGGTGAAACAGATAAAGAAGGCATGCTTTATGACTTTTCTAAAGCAAAAAAGAAAGTAAAAGAAATAATAGATAGAGATTGTGATCATAGATTCGTTATTCCTCAAAATATGATTACAACTCATGAAAATGGAAGAATCTATATTAAAACTTCTTTTGGTTTTAGTGATGAAGTGATGGAGTATTGGTGTCCAGAAGAAGGAATTTGTGAAATCGATGCCTTACATGTGAGTGATGCAACTTTGATAAGCTATCTTGAAAAACAAGTTATGAAAGAGATGCCTAATACAGTTAAAGCAGTAGAGCTTAGTTTAAGATCGGAAGAACAAACTTCAGAAACTTCATTTTTTCATTATACTCATGGCTTAAAAGATCATTATGGGAATTGCCAAAGACTAATTCATGGACACAGAAGTACTGTGAATGTTTATAGAAACAATGTCCGAGATTTTGATACAGAAGAAATCTTAGCGAATTCTTTGTTTTCTTCAAATATTCATTTTGTGATGTGGGAAAACATAGTTAATAAAGAAGAAATTCAGAAAAATGAAGATTTAGAGTTCCCAGTTGGAAGACTTACGAATACACCAATTGTTCATATTAAATATGTTTCTGGACAAGGTGAGTTTGAAGGAAAATTTCCTGGAAAGATTTGTTATATAACACCTAAGGAAACTACTGTTGAAAATCTTTCTATTCATTTTGCAGAGTTAGTAAAAACTGAATACTCAGATACTCAAGAACAAATTACAGTTAATGCTTACGAAGGTATAGGGAAAGGCTCTACTACTACTTTGCTATAATTTGGTTATAATAGAAAATTTAAGTTAGAATGATTTATGGTAATTAGTAGTGAGCATGCTCTTCTTCGTGAAATCTCAGAAAATCTAGAAGAAAAATATTTAAAGTATCAAGAAAAAATTAAAGATCCTTTAGTTAAAGAAAAAATAAGATCAAAAAATGAAGGTCAGGTAGTTCTAAATACTATTATTTATTTTGAAAAATTAGTATCTAACTTCTTAAAAGAAAATCCAGCTTTTTTACCTGTTATTGAAAATGATTTCTTAAAGCTAGAACGCTTGGAGCAAGAAAGCTATGTTTTAGATAAAATCTTTAATTATGAAAATTTATTTTTTAAAAATGATGATTATCCTCTTTCAGTAGAAGGTGAGTTTCATGAAAAATTAGTAAAAACTTATCCTGAAGTTTTAGATAACTGGTTTTCTCAATATCCAGAGATTCATTTAGAGTGTGAAACTTACCTAAAAGAAAAGTTTGATTTTAAATTAAGTGCCAAAAACCTAGATTGCCAATGTCACGATTGCATAGGACTTTTTAGAACAAGAGTAGCTGAATATACAAAAGAAACAATTCAAAAAACAATATTGGATTTAGAAGATAGTATAGAAGAAGGAATTCTTCATAAAAAAATTAATAGAATTTCATATTTGTATGGAGATAAAGAAAAAAAAATCCAAGCAATTTTAAAAAGAGCAAGGTCTAGCTTAAGAAAAGCAAGTTATAATAAAATTTACAGTGATACAAAAGAAAGTTTAAAGAGAAAATTTTCTTATAAAAAAGATTTAAGTAATGTTGCAAAAACTTATGTTGAAAAAGTAAAAGCATACTTGTTTTCAGAACTTGGAGATGTAAAACCGGATTTTTTTTCAGAAGAAGAACTTGATCGATTTTTTTCTAGACTTGGGCAAAATCTTTGGAAACCAGCAAGCTTTATAAGAAGAGATTTTGAAAGATTTACTAAGACAATTTTTGCTTTAAAAAGAAAAGATGTATCATCTTCTATTCTAAGAGATTATCTAGGACATTTTTGGATTCACTCACAAGCCAGAAGAAAAAATCGAATAATTACTTACCATATGGGGCCAACAAACTCTGGGAAAACATATAATGCAATTGAAGCATTAGCAAAAGCTTCTAGAGGTTGTTATCTAGCTCCATTAAGGCTTTTAGCTGGAGAGATTTACGATACTCTCAATGAAAAAGGAGTTGCCACAACTCTTCTTACGGGTGAAGAAGTTATTGAAACGCCAAATGCAAATCACTTTTCTTCAACAATTGAGATGGCTCGATTAAAAGATGAGTTTGATTGTGTTGTTATAGATGAAATTCAGATGATTGCTGATAAGCAAAGAGGCTGGGCGTGGACAAGAGCATTAATTCATATGGATAGTGAAGAAATTCATTTATGTGGAGACGCATCAGCTCTTAAACTTGTAGAGAAAATCTTGAAGCTAACCGGTGATAAATTAGAAATTAAGCAATATGAAAGAAAGACAGAACTTATCGTTGAGAAAAAGCCAGTCAAAATGGAAGAGCTCAGATCTGGTGATGCTTTAATAGTATTTTCTAGAAGAAATGCATTGAAGAATAAAATTGCTCTAGAAAAATTAGGACATAAAGTCTCTATTATTTACGGGGCCCTAAACCCTGATGTTAGAAGAGAACAAGCAAGAAGGTTTGATAAAGGCGAAACAAGTGTCATTGTTAGTACTGATGCAATTTCAATGGGAATGAATCTCCCTGTTCAAAGAATAGTTTTTTCAACTTTTATAAAATTTATTCAATCTAAAGAAGTACCTTTAAGTGATAGTCATATAAAGCAAATAGCAGGAAGAGCAGGGCGCTTTGGAAGATTTCCCAAAGGCTATGTGAATTATCTTGATATTGAAAAAAATCAAGATACCAGTGATATTCTGGAAGCGGCAATGTTTGCAGACTTAGATGATAAAGAAAGTTCAATGCTTGGACCTGATCTAGATCTTTATATGGATGTTAATAAAGCTCTAACAGAAGAAGGTTTACTTGCCTTAAAATTCTCAGAGTTCTTAAGACTTTTTAATGAGATGGAGTTCAGTGAACCCTTCCTTTGTGTCAATCTAAACGAGATGATTGAAATAGCAGAAATGATTGAAGCTATTGATGAGAAATCTGGAAATAAGATGTTACCAAAAGAAATTTTTGGTTTTTCTTGTGCTCCAGTGAATTTAAGAAATCCTGATCATTTACAGTATTTTATTTCTATTGTTAGCAAGTTTGCTAATGGCAGTATCATTAAAAATGAAGCTATAGAAGCTGACTCTAAGAGCATTGATTACCTTGAGACGGCAATAAAGTGCGTAGAGCTTTACCAGTGGCTTTCTAGGCATTTTGAGCAGAAATATTTTGAATATGATGAAATGAAGCTCTCTCTTAATAAAAAATCAGCTGTTGCCCAACTCAATTTGCTTCTCTCTGAAAAAACTATTAAGTATTATAATCCTAAAAGGCGTTTTGATAATAGGGGAAGAGGACGGCCTTCAAAGAAAAAATCATTTAGAAAATTTGATGGAAAAAAGAAGTTTAGTCGATCAGGCAAGAAGTATTCTAGAAGGAAAAAGTCTAGCAGATAAGTTAGTTCGGATTAATATTCCTAAATTTGATTTCAAAGACGAATATGAAGCATCAAATCCTGGTAGAAGTAACAAAATTAAATTTTCAGAAAAAAGATTTAAATTTCCTAAAAATTTTGAAAGTAAAGAGTCTAGAGCAAGAGCAATACATGCTTTTGCAAATCATGAATTGCTCGCGATCGAAATCATGGCCTTGGCCCTGATTAAATTTCCAAGCAAAGGTTACGAATCATTCAAGAAATCAGTTATTAGTTCTCTTCATGATGAACAAGAACATTTTCTTCTTTATGAGAAAAGATTAAATGATTTAGGTTATGAGTTTGGAGATTTTGCAATAAATGATTACTTTTGGAAACAAGCTATTCAAATGAAAAAACCAGAACATTTTTCATCTATGATGTCTCTAACTTTTGAAGCTGCGAATTTAGATTTTTCTTTTTATTATCAACAAAAGTTTAAAGAAATTGAAGATACGGATTCTTCTTTAATCATGAAACAAGTATTTGATGATGAAATATCTCATGTTAAATCAGGTGTTCATTTTATGAATCAATGGAGAAGAGATTTAAGTTTATGGGAGTATTACCAAGAGAACTTAATATTTCCTCTTACTCCAGCCAGATCAATAGGAATCTCTTATGATAGAGAATTTAGAAAAGCTGCAGGGTTTAATGCTAGCTTTATTGAGTCCTTAGAAAGCTTTGATGATGGCTTTAAAATAACGAAGAGAAAATAATGTATTATTTAGATTTTTATGAAGATTTTGGGGTAAATACAAAATTTAATAGTCTTTTTGATTATCTCTTTTTCTATTTAGAAAATGAGCCTTTATGCACTTCTCGAATCTATCCAGATGAGTTCTTTCAAAGATTAAAAAATGATTGGAATATTCAAGCATCAATAAAGAGTTCTTCTAAGGGAGTTAAAAATTATATTTACTTCAATGATCAACAAAGAGTATCAGAGCTTTCTTCTAAAAAGATATTTTTTGATTTTCTTTTTAAGAATAAATTTTTTGATCATGAGGTAGGGATTTCTAGTGAGTCTCAAAAAGAGCCAGGAGATAAACGATTTATTTATAAAAAATATCGAGGATTTTCAGGAAAAGGGATCTCTAGAATTAAGAAAGAAGAATGCATTTTTGAAGAGGAGCTTGATAGGATCGCCGATTTTAGTATTTTTTATAAAAATGGATCATATATAGTTTATGAAAACAAAGTAGATGATAATTTTCAGTATAAAGGTACGTTGTTTGATAAAGAAAGTTTGCATAGTTTGAGTGTGTTCCTAAATAAATTTCAAATAAAAAGTGAGAAAGTGTTAAGATTTGAAAAAATAGTGGAGAGCTCTATTAATTTTTTAAAAGAAAAATCTCCAGGTTTTTCGATTGATTACTTTGTTTACAAAAAAAACAATGAGTTTCATATTCACCCTGGATGTGAAGTAAATGACAGAAAGACAATGGGTTATCTTTTTTATCAAATATATAAGAGGCATTTTTTTTCAAAAAATAAAATATCATTTTCTATTGATAGATCATTAGATAGTAATAAGTTTCTTCTTTCTCCTAAAGAGGAAAGCTTTTTGGTACAGTACTGCTTTCCTGCTTAAACTTTTAGCATATACAAGTATAATGATTAAACATGCTTAAGTTTTTAAAAAATATATTCTCTAAGAAAAATAATTCTTTTGATGAAGAGTACCTTGACTTCAGTGATTATACAGATGTTAGCATTGATTTAAAAAAAGTTCATAAAAACGAAAACTATTCAAAACTTCTAAGGGAAAATCAAGAAAAGAGTATTGCTCCTGCTCCCAAGGATATTGCTCCTCCTTTGCCTGAACTAAAAAAAGAAGTTGAGGAAAAGCTGATTATACCATCCGAGAAAAAGATAAATACAGAGATTGATACACAAAAGGTTAATGACATCTTCAATGTTCAAGAGAAAAGAAAAACATATGAAGAAGTTGCAGTTGAAAAACATAAAGAGAAAATAGAAAAGACAAGCAGAGGAATTGTTTCATCAATAGAATCTGATGATAAAACATATTCTAAAGATTTTGGAACAGTTCAGTTTGAATTACAAAAGAAGAAATCAAACGAAAATCGTAAACCTGTTTTACTCATGATTGCTTTACTTATGGGGGTACTTATTTTTTTATCTCTAGGTTCTAAAAATGAAAATGAAGAGAATGTAGTAGAAGAAGAAAAAGTATTAACTGATTTAGAACTAGAAAATGAAGAAGAAATTAGAGTTGAGCAGAAGGTTGATTTTCTAGCATCGGGAGCAGGGCTTGCTTATAATTGTGAAAAGCAACATTGGGCGTGTTTGAATAAAGAAAACTTTATGAAGTGTCGTGAGTTATCTTCAAAGAAAAAATGTTTTGGTGTAAAGGTTTATAAAAGTAAATCAATATGCCAAAAAGTTCAGCAAAAAAGTATTGATTTAAATAGACGCATTAAAAGTTGTCGTTAGATTAGGCAGCATCTTTGAGTTTTTCTTGAATATCTTTTACTAGGGTGATGTATGTTTTTTCTTCACTTTGGCTTCTGTGTTTTTTCATTGCTGCAACAAAGTTTTTAGCGAGAACGGGATCAAATTGAGTGCCTGCATTTGAAAGTATTTCATCATAGGCAATAGAGATGTCTTTCCCCTCACTATAAACTCTTGAAGAAGTGATAGCATCAAAAGTATCTGCAATTAAAATGATACGTGAGAACAAAGGAATATCACTTCCTGATAGTTTGTCTGGATAGCCACGTCCATCATATCTCTCGTGGTGATGTCTTGCGTTTATAGCAATTCTTTCAAATCCTTCAAAATCTTTTAATATCTCATAACTTAATTCGGGATGACGTTTCATAATTTCAAACTCATCTTCTGTTAACCTGTGGGGCTTTGATAAAACTCTGTCAGGGATGCCTATTTTCCCTATATCATGAAATAAAGCAGAGAGTTCAAGATCATACATCTCTTCTTCATCCATCCCCATGAAATCAGCCAGAATAAGGCAATTTTGAGCAACTCGTAGACTATGTCCATAAGTGTAGTTATCTTTTAAATCAAGAGTCTTAAGAATACTCCTGACGGCCATTTCGTAAATTTTCTTCTTATCTGCATCTGCGAATTGAGATTCTTTATTTTTAAGAAGTCTTAATGTAGGCCTATTTTTACTCATAATCTTAAACATCCTATCGGTTGTAAGTTTAAAATCATTAGGTTTAAATAGATAATGAGGGAAAAGTTTTCAGATAGATGATAGTTTTAGTCAATTTTAACGTAAAAGAAACACAAGTACTTGTTAATACTTTAGCTTTAGAGAATTTTAAACAATTCTCTGTTGATGCATTTCTATCTTATGAAATTATCGGTAATGAGGTTTTCTTTTTCAATGATTTGAGTGAGATATTGTTAGAAAAAAAAGAAGAATTATCAGCAAACTTCACAATTGAAATATCATCTAATTATCTGGATGGATTTAGTTTCAAAAGCTTAAATTCAGAATCTTTAAAAAATATTAAGGCTTATATAAAGCAAAACAAAAAATTTACAAAAAAAGAAAATCAACTATTTTCAATTATCAAACAAGCGAATTTTCGTTTTAAAGAATTAATTACTTCTTTGGAAGAAAATTTATTTCAAACAAAAATCTATTATAAAAAAATGAGAGAAATTTTAATTAAAGATTTTGGAAGCTTTTCTATTAAAAATCTATTTAAGGTTGGTTTGAATTCAGGCTCGGAAATTCAAGAGATTATAGAGACTCAGAGTGATGTTTTGTGGATATTTGCTAGCACCAACAATTATGATACATCTTCTGAAATTTATGCCTTAATTACAGATTTATATAATCAAAAAACATTAAGTATTAATATAGTCCTTGATCTGCTAGACGGAAAAATAACTTCCAGAGAAAAAAAAGAACTCAATTTTGCAGTTTTACAAATAAATAAGAGTACTCTTAGTGTTTCTGCTCATCTTTTTGGAGATTTTTATTTTCTAAGTTCAAATAAAAAAAATATATATTTTCCTAAGAAAATTCCTTTTGAAAAAGAATTCTATTCGTCTGCGCATGAGAGTATTCAGTTAGAAAGAGAAGAAAAGTTTCTAATTATTTCCCCTGGAGTGTTAAAGAATACAGACTTAGAAAAATCACATGATCAATTATTAGAATTTTATTTAAAGCATATAAAGACTTCGAATGATGACATTTTAGATGAGATAATGTTAGATCTTTCGAAGTTACAAAAAGGAAAGTTTTTCGAGTATGATGCTTGCTTAGGATATTTGGAGGTTCCTGAAAATGCGATTTTTACTATTTCTTAGTTTACTTTTAACATCTTTAGCTTCTTACTCATTTGATCTAGATCAATGTGTAAAAAGTGAGTCATCTATATTGCTGAAACATTCTAATGTTCTTTGGGGCTTGGTTGAATATAATTTAAAGGTAGATAAAAAAAGATGCTTAATTACACTTAACAGAGACAAGTTTTTTAAAAGTCAATGGGGTATTGATATTTGTAGGGCCCCTATTCATATTAAGGCACTTGAATATTTTACGGAGAAAAAGTATTTAAAAGATGAAGAGTGCAAAGAAAAAACAAAGAATTCTTTTTGTAAAAAGAAAAATCAATTATTAAGAATTCTGGAAAGAGAATTACTTCTAAACGCAAAGGGAGAAAGAGAAGATTCCAGTTCTCAGCATGGAAAAAGTCATTGTATTTATGAGCTCATGAGAAAGTACTTAGACGGAAAAGTTTTTTCAATGAGTGATAATTATTCTCTGAATGCGAATAAGAAAAAAGAAATTGAACAAAGTCAGATTGCACCTAAGATAAAAGAAGATAAGCAAGACTTTGCGGACAAAGAGATTCTGCCAGCTGAGATTATTACTGAGGATGAGTTAAAGCACCCTCAAGAAAAACAAGAGATTAAGAATGAAATAAAAATAAAAACTCATGGAGTAGAAAAGGAAATTCCTGAATTCGTCCCAGAGAAAAAAGAAATTATAAAAGATGAAAATACTTCTCCTGAAGATGGCCTTACACCAGTTGAAATTAGAGAGAAAATAAAGTCATTCTAGCTAAAATGTTTTGATACTGACTTGTTTAAATCAACTATTGCTATTTTTGACCAAGTTTATCCTGTCATT
>JAHDBN010000034.1:1866-6636 GCA_020630335.1 Bacteriovoracaceae bacterium | reverse complement strand
CCGCTAAAATAGGCCGTAAATTGACTACTCTAAGCGATAATATCAAGTGTGGTAATTCTTTGATAGATGCCCCTTTAGTGGCAGGAGAAAAGGCGTTTAATTGGGAAAAAGAATTTCCCCAAGTTTTTGAAAATGGGGGCTTTGATGTGGTTATTGGGAATCCACCCTATGGAGCAACATTAACTGGATCAGAAGATAGTTTTTATAGAAATAATTTCTCTGTTGCTAGCTATCAAATTGATACATATTCTATATTTTGTGAACGTGGGAATCTACTTTTAAAAACAAAAGGAAGGCTAGGATTTATTATTCCTTCTGCATGGGTTAACTCCGTTTATGACAAAGAGCTTAGAGAATATTTACTTACTAAAACTAAATTAGAAGAAATAATTATTGCAGAAAAACAAGCTTTTGCAGACGCAACAGTTGAAACCCTTATTTTGGTATTTAACAAAAGTAAACCATCAAATATATTGAATGTTGTTCGTTGGGATTTAGATAATATCTCATATCAAATTAATTTAGAAGAAATAACAGTAAAAGATAATTTTAATTTTCCCGTGTACACTAATCCTGATGCTTTAAAGATTGTAAGGAAATTAAAAAGCTTACCCAATAAGTTTGATAATTACTTAGAAATAATTTGGGGAGTTAAAGTTTATAAACGAGGAATGGGTACTCCAAAACAAACAGGTATTGAATCGAAAGAAAAAAAGTTTCACATAGAAGTAAAAGAACTAGAGTCTCACTTACCCTTAATTGGGGGTAAAAATATTCAAAGATATTCACTTGAATGGTCAGGAGGATTTTTAAATTATGGAGAATGGATAGCAGAACCTAGAACCGCTGATTGGTTTTTTACTGAATCTCCTAGAATTGTAGTAAGAGAAGTTACTTCCAAAGGCGTTATTCAAGCGGCATTATTAAAATCAAAGATGGTTTTTTCTAATTCTGTTGATGGTATGAGAGTTAGGAAACAATACGAAAATTTAAGTAATTTTTTTTTAGCGGTAATCAATTCAAAACTTATTTCCTTTTATCATCGGAATTCCTCACCTAATTCTTTTAAGGACGCATTCCCTAAAGTGTTAATTAAAGACCTTAAGCAAATCCCAGTAGTTGACATTTATGAAAATAATATTCTTATACCCAAAATTTCAGGGCTAGCGGATTTACTTTCAATTAAAAATATAGAATTAACTAAAGTTTTAGGAAAATTGAAAAGACAAATTCAAAGAAAATTTGAGATAGGAAAACTATCGAGTAAACTGAATAAATGGCATCTATTAACCTTTAATGAATTTATTGCAGAACTTATAAAGAAAAAGATTAAACTTAGTTTATCAGATGAAAGTGAATGGGAGGATTTTTTTGATCTGGAAAAAACTAAAGCCCAAGCCTTACAAAATCAGATAGACCAAACTGACAAACAAATAGACCAAATGGTTTATGAGTTATACGGCCTCACAGCAGAAGAAATAAAGATTGTAGAAGATGCGACGGCATAGCTAAATAGCTGTAATCACTACCACGATAATAACCTAAATCTTTAAGGAAGATCAACTTCCATATTTACTAACTATTGAAAAAAAAATAATAATGAGAAAAGAAGATCAGGAAAAACTTAAATCATTTGTAAGACAAGAAACTATAAAATACTTGGAAGATATAAAGTTTATAGATATTGTGGCAGAAAGAGAAAATAAAAAAACGAGATTTTCAAGTGAAAAAGGTAATACTTTTAAATATCCATATTTAGAATGTACAGAATTTAAGATAGGCAATGTTGAAAATGGAGAATGTAAAATTGCTTTCAAATGGGAGGTTCCGTATAAAGTGTATCGAATAGGTGAAGGAGGTAAGTATATTGGTGTTTATCCAGTGCCTAATACTAAGCTTGAAAGTTGGGGAAATAGCCTAAGTGTTGGTATAACATATAACTCTGAAAGTGGTGAGCCTAATTTTCAAATTTTAGAGTTAAAAATTAATGCTAATTATGGGAAGGGAGAAAGCCTGATTTAAACCAAATAATCCGCTAAATCATAGCCTTGATTTTTCTCCTTAGTGCTGGCCATTGCTTCCAATAGGTTTGAAATTTTGATTTGGCAATTGAGGGCTTTAAGGTCTTGGATTTTATCTTGCCACTTATCAAAAGCGTTTAGATCGGGGTATAAGATCAGCTTTCTATATCTCAATGGTTCAAACTTATCAAGGCTTAGATTACTTAAACCGCCCGTAGCCATCCAAATATATTGAGGCATAAAGGCAGTCATTAAAATGGCTGTCTTTTCACTTTCTACAATAGCGATAACTTTACTGGTGCCATTGGTATTAAGTTGATGTAAGCCAAATAAGCATTGATTAAGATAATATTTTTGGGTGCTTTGTTTTTGTAAAATCGAATGTACCCAATGAATATGATTAAAAGGCTTTTTTACTCTTTTACCATTGTTTGTATCATATAACATAACCTTACCAGTTCTTACTTTGCCCAAGTGATCCACTTGCCAAAAGATGTTAGCACCCTTCCAATGTTTAGACGTGCCTATTTTAAATGTATTGGAAAGCGTGGAGGCGACCTCCACGCCTAATTGATTGACTAAATATTGATAAAAATTATTCTTATCATATCCTTTTAAGCTTTGTTCCATCAGCTTATTAGGGATGTATGACACCGCTTTTTTAGGCTGCTTGGTAGTTGCGGCTATCTTCTTAAAAACAAGCGTTTTATTTGGCTCTAATTGGCTTTGAAAGTATAGCTTAGGGGGGTAATGGTATTGGCAATTAATTTCTCTATCGCACCGTCCCACATGATCCGCTAAGTATTCCTTTTTTTCTTGGTCCACATATTTAACAAATGTCTTTTTGTCGCATGATGGGCATGGCCATTTTTTAGAGCCATGATCTAATGAAAAACGATATTCCATAATTGATGTATGATTAAAGTGTAACAGGGTGTAACACCTGTAACAAGTGTTACACCTGTTACAAAGTGTTACAGATTATGTTTCTTTAGTGTTCTTGATACTTTCATTTTGTAAGTTCCTAATTGCTTTGCTATTTCTTGGAGTGATAGCTCTGGCTGTTCTTGCTTCAATGTAATAATATCATTTTCCAAAGCTGCGGTTTCTTTATCGCTTCGTTGCTTTAGGTGTGCCGTTTCACTGCCACAGTCGTAAAACTCAAAACCTAAAAAGCTGTATTCTTTCTTGATGAGACATAAGGCCACATTTCCAATATGATACATACATTCCGAACTTCTGATCTTAATTTGTTTCAAGTATCGCAGCCCGTTTTCTTTATGGCTTTTACCTATTGCAAAAATTGAATCACAAAAGTTTGACAACATTTTGCTGCCTTGTAAATCATTTTCAGTAATTGGCCTATGTAAATCTCTTTTAGGTGTGTGCGCCAAAATAAGCAGAGATAAGCCATAATTTTGTTTAAGCTTCTTTAAATACATCATTAATGGCGAAGCGTGTTTAGCCTTTTCAGTATCAGCTTTTAGATAAGTTAAATTATCTATAATCAAAACTTTTACCCCGTGCTTAATAATTTCTTTTTCTAAAGACTCATTAAGGTAATCTTCAAACTTTTTACCCTCTGGCAAGTCTGCATCCGTATTCATTTCGGCCCTAAAGAAGTTAGGGCTAAATTGATAGTGCCTTGTATAATCTTCTGAATAACGCCCTTCAAATTGCTTATCTGATAGCTCAAAATCAAAGTAAAGGACTTTCTGGGCTTGGGCTTCAAATCTAAAGCCCTTTATAGGTTTACCCTTTGCTATGCTTTCCCCAATTTGCACCGCTAAAATAGATTTGCCTAAATTAGTATCCGCAAATAAAATACATACTTCCCCTTCATACCAAAAAGAATCAAATAGCATTTTGGGAATTGGTCTAAGGCTGGCATCCTTTAGCCATTTATTGCCGTTTTGAACTTTAAATAAAGAGTCCGTATCAATCCATTCCGTTTCAAATTGTGCGGACTCTTTATTGAGTTCATCAGCTAATACATGATTGACTTTAGGGGCCGTCCCCTCCACGTTTTCCAAACTATCTAAAGGGGGGCTTATATCTTCATTCGTCTTTGTACGGCCACCAGTATCTATTGGCTGGCTTTCTTCTTGCGTGTTGGATTCGTTTTTTTTTGATAAATCCATATCGCCTTGAAATGATCCTGAATCAAGGCCATTCAAAGCTAACATATAAGACTTAATCAAAAAGGAGTCTTTCCATTCTTGTACTTTCAGCACATTTTCAACTTTTGCAATGGCATCGTGATAACCTAAGCATTGCACTAATTGAAAAAATGACCATTGTATATGCCCTTTTTCAGTCGCAATAAATTTATTATTGTCCCCTTGAATTGCTTTCAATTCTGATAGAAAAAGGTTATCTTTGTGGTGGTTGTTTAAGGGGCTTTCATTGTGATTCATACTCATGATTTAGCCCCTTTTCTGTTTTTCAAATAGTCGTTTGTCGATGCTTCGATTTCGTTAAAGCTATCGACCTTTTTAGTGAGCATCCACTCATCCAATTCCACTCTTTTAAAGTAAATCTTCTTACCACGCTTATAATGTGGAAGCTCCTGCTTACTGGTTAATTTATAGCCGTAGCTTTTGCTAATGTCGAGATACTCACAACCTTCTGTAAAAGATAGGATTTCTTTTGTAGGTGTGGTGGTGGTACTTGGGGAATATTCAGCTAATGCTTTGCTGATTTCTTCTTGTAGCAACTGTCTAAACTCTTTTGCTGACAGTTGCGTAAA
>JAHDBN010000034.1:0-1766 GCA_020630335.1 Bacteriovoracaceae bacterium | reverse complement strand
TAATGATGAATTTTCAATCAGCCAATTATTAATGATTTTTTGATATTCATTTCTTTGTTCTTGTTTCTGTGATACTTGATTGAGGTATTTAGGGTTTTGGACTGCCAATTGAAAAGACTTAGGAAATTGAGTATTAGTAAATTGAAAATTCAAAAATTCGGTCATTTTGCCTTCATGAAAATGTTCCCTTAACTCACCAGCAAGTGTTTCTTTCAAAAAAAATGGGTTAGAATCAATTTCTAATTTTTTTTTACCAAAAATCAATACTTTCCCTAATGTTTTATTATAAACAGTATAGTCTTTATATTCTAAGGTATTGTCCATAGTTTTTTTGATAAAGTTATAAAACTTTATCCGCTTCGTCAATTACATCGTTGTCAAATTGTTTTAGATAAGCTTTAGTAGTATTAACATTTGAATGGCCTAAAGCCTCACTGATAACTGATATGTCAACTTTATTTTCTTTTAAAGTCTGGGCGTAAGTATGTCGAGATACATAAGATGTCAAAGGAGCACTAAACCCAAGTAAAGCCCCGATTTCCTTTAATTCTTTGTTGAATTGCTTTAAGCATTTTCTTATCCTGTACTTAATTTGGGATTTGGTTTTATGTCTATCGGTATATAATATAGGAAAGACGTAAACAGGCTTATAGCCTTTATAGTAGTCTAAGATTTTTTGTATAGGATCAGATATACCAATATTTAGATTTTTGCTGGTTTTACTCCTATTATATACTATTCTGTTATTATTGATGTCTGACCATTTTAGCATAGCCATATCTGTAAAGTTCATACCCCTTGCATAGTAAGAAAACAAAAAATAATAAAAGGCGTCGGCATACTGTGGGTATTGGCTTACTGAAAAGTTTTTAAACTTGTTCATATCCTCAATGGATAAGGCTCTGGGGCTGGCTTTAGATTTAAGGTCTTTAATGGAATAGCCTTTATCATTAAATTGAGTTGAAAAAGGGTAATGGCTTTTACTCATATACTCCTCCTTAATTGCATCATTGATGGTGGCTCTTATGGTTCTCATATAGAAATGAACACCGCCGCCACTGCAACCATTGGAAAAAAGGTAAACTTCAAATTTCTTTAAAAAAGTATAATCTATATCCTCAAATAACAAGGTACTACCTTTGTAAAAGTTCTTTAGATGATTCAATGTTTGTTTATATGTTCCTCTGGTATTTACTTTATTGGCAACTTTGAGTTTTTCACACTTCTTTTCCAAAAAATCAAATACAGTAGTAAATTTAGCATTTTCGGTGGTAAACTCATCTTCAAAAGCCTTGAATGTAAAAGGGATTTTTTCAGTAGTGAAATAATCTAAAGTTTCATCCGCTCTTACTTCCAGTTTTCGCAAAAGCTTATTTTTGCTTTGATAGCTTGGATAGTTCTTTTTAAATCTTGATGTTTCATTATTCCATTGATCGAGTCGGCACTTCATTCCCAAACTGATAAAGTTGGCTTTTCGTTGGTGCGTCATTCTCAACATGATCGGGTATTGTTCATTCCTATAAGCCTTTTTTACTTGAACTATTTTAGTCTTTGCCATTATATTATAATTTTTGTTGGTAACAACATAGTAACAACAAATGTAGCAAAAACTAACAATAATAAGAAACTAAAAGAAAATGCTATCTTTGTAAATAGTTGAAAATCAATATAAAAGCACCTAAATGATGCATGGAAAAATGTATAGCCCCATGTCTGGGGGGCGTGAGGCCGCTGGTTCAAGTCCAGTCATCCCGACTCATTTTAAA
>JAHDBN010000033.1 GCA_020630335.1 Bacteriovoracaceae bacterium | reverse complement strand
CGACTGAGTTATTAGAGCTAGGCTATTTCGCTGGCTTCGGTGAAAAGAATTCTAGCTTGGGTATGGGTATGGTTGGACTTTTAAAATAAAAATTATGAGTTTAGAAACAGTAATAAAAATTGGAAAAGCTTTACGAGAATCGGATAATAATTTGAAAAATTTCAAGTATGTTAACTCGTGTCCTAAAACTAAAGATGGAGAGTATTCTCCTACATGTATTTCTATTCCAATAAAAGAAGATTTAAGTATTGATTGGAATAAAGTTAAATTACTTCCTGAAAATGAAAAACCGCTTTTATTCTATCTAAGATTTAAAACATCGGATAGTGACAGCTCGATGAAATACATTTTTGGAGATATTTATTATCTGCAAACCTCTAAGATTAGTAAGACTGGGGTAGTAGAAAAAGGAGAAGGAGGTATATATCGTTTAGGAAATGCAGAAGCTAAACCGAAACCTAAAAAGAGTTCATTTGAAAGAGGTGAAGCAGATTTTAAAGATATAATAAAAAATTATGACGGTTCTGTTCTTAATACTATTCGGAATAACTTTGAAAGTGATTTAGAAATTATAGAAACTATTTTGGCAAACATTTCTGCTACGGAGGAATATCTTTTTGAAAATATAGAAACTCCATTTTTAGATTTTGTAAATGATGAAGTAGCTTTATCAAATTCAACGATTAAAAGACTTTATGAAAAAAAGATAAGCACTCAAAATTTTAAGAAATTAGGTATTGACTCCAAACTTGCTGAACTATCTGATATTGAAAAAGAAAAAATACTTGCCTTTGATTTTGGAGAAATCTTCATTCATTTTGAATTTCCTGAAAACAAAAAATGGTATGAGTATAAAAAAGAATTTAATCTCATCACCAATAAAATGTTGGCTGATTTTGTAGAATCATCTGAAAATGGAGTAGTTCTAAAAAAGACACTTTATAAAACACTTTGCTCAGGAGATCATAAAAATGATTGGCAATTTCCTGATTTTGATGTACGGAATAAGCATAAATCTAAATCATTTACAGATGATGAAATTCAAGATTTATTTTATGCAATTGATTATTGTTCGAAAGGCAGAACTATTTCAGGAACTAATGTGAAAATTATTCTTTTGCCTAAAGGTGAAAAATTAACAGCAGAAAATTTTGAGACTTTTAAAGAGAATAGGGATGAAAGTAGATTAAAGAAAAATAATACTTCTGAGAATAATGATGATGAGCCTTTATTTGATTTTTTTGAAAAAGAGGAAGAAGAAGATATAGTTGCATTTGATGTTATCTTTTGTAAGAAAGGTGGCACATCTTCTCCTGATGTTGATTTACTAGAAATTTCTGGAATTGAAAAAAGTAAAATAAAAACAACAAGGCAACGACTGGAGAGAATAAGCAAAGAAATTGCTGTTAAGCGAAAAGCATTTTTAAGAACAGATAAAGACTTGTTTCCTTTCAAGCTAGAATATTCTTTTAGAAATATTTTGGGGAATCCTTTATTTGATATGAAAACTAATAAGGTTACAATTAAAGCTAACCCAAAATATCAATCACATATTCTAAAAGTTTTACCACTTATCTATACCGATAATTATCATCGTGATGATGTGTTATTATCAGCGTTTATTCAAAACATTGAATACTCAATTCGCTCAGGGGATAATAAGTTTAATCTGCTAAAATTTGACCTAGAATTCTTAATAACTATTCAAAATTCAGAAATTAATAAATTTAAAAAGATGATAGATACAAAATGTTTCCAACTTGGTAAGCAACTTGGACAATTGTCTAAGCCCCTTCGTAAAAAGATTAACTCATTTGAAAAAAGTTATGTGGGGTTAATTACGCGACGAGTTGCAACAAAATATGATTGCATAAAATTCACAAATGAAATGACTGAAAAGCTAACAAGAAATGGTAGTCGGTGGGCAGAGATGATTTCTATAATTGTCAATGAACTAGCTGTTTTACCAGAATCAGAATACGATAAAGAACTTGTTGCATTTGGATTTTTAAGTGGTTATTTCACTTATGAAGAACAGTCTGCGGATACAAATAGATTTTATTCAAGGCTTGAAAAGCTATTAAATGATTTCGAAGATAATGGAGAGCTTGAAAATGTTATTCAAAATATTTCAACAATTGCCAATTCCCAAGAAGAGGCATAGTTAAACCCATTTTTAAGAAAGAAAAAACAACTTAAACCTTTTTTTAATCAAAAAATACTTCAAAAATGGAACAAAGTAATATTAATCATAAATCAGAGATTCTTTTTCTCTACGAAACGACTTACAATATTCCTAATGGTGACCCATTTACAGGAGAACAACGATACGATGAAGAAACCAAAAAAATATTGGTGAGCGATGTTAGAATGAAAAGATACGTTCGGGATTACTTATCTTCAAAAGGAAAAACAATTTATGTAGTAGGAGACAAGACTCATGCAACAGGAGGAGAATCAGGTTCTGCTTCAAGATTAAAAAGTTTGCAAAGTGTAAATTTTAAAGAAGCCTTTGATGGAGCTAGTGCAACTGCGAAAAAAGAAAAAGATAAAAAATTTAGCCCTTCTCTTTTTGTAATGAAAAAATGTATTGATGTTCGTTTGTTTGGTGGAATCTCTACAGCTAAAGGAGATGCAGTAAATTTAACAGGTCCAGTTCAATTTAGTTTACTAAACCCATCTATGAACAAAGTTAATTTGAGAATGCATCAAAATACTTCTGTATTTTCATCAAGTGCAGAAAAATCACAAGGGGCAATAGGAACAACCTCATTGGTTCCATATTCATTACTTCAAATTCATGGGTGGCTAAACCCTAAAGTAGCTGAGAAAACTGGAATGACTGGAGAAGATTTAAAGTCGATGTTTGAAGGGCTTTGGTATGGTACAAGTGGAGAAGGAAGTTCACACTCTAGAAGTAAAATTGGGCAAAACTCTATTCTTCTAATAGAAATTGTTTATGCTAAAAGCAATAAAAAAATCTATGGTTTAGATAGACTTATTCAACTCAATCCCAAAGAAGGAAAGAAAGGCGAAGAAATTAGAAGCATGGATGATTATGATTTGAATTTCAAAAAGTTTATAACTACCGCTAATTCAGAAACCGTCGAACATGTTAATTACTATACGGAGATTGATGAAATTGAAAACCAATTAAAAGGTAACCCAAAATTCAAAAAAATAGAATTATGAAAGGGCTTCAATTAATCGTTGAAGGAAATTGGGGACATTTTAAAAAACCTGAAACGAATAATAATCCATTGACTCATGATTTGATGACAAAGACCGCTTTGATAGGAATGATAGGAGCAGTTTTAGGAATTGAACGATTTGAAATGAAAGAGAAATTTCCACAGTTATCGGAAGATTTACTTTACTCTATTTCTTTACTGAATTCCGTTAAAAAAGTTTCATGGGGTTTTTCAAGTAGAACGGCAATCAATCCTTCTAGACCAGGTTCACCTAAATATTTTGAATTTTTACAAAACCCAAAATTCAAAATTAACCTTGCTTTAAAAGATACTCGTTCTCAAAATGAATTTGATGATTTTTTGTCTGCACTAAAACTTGGAGAGAGTATTTATACTCCAGTTTTAGGGTGGCATAATTGTCCAGCAAATTTAGAATTTGTTTCTGAAGGAGAATTTTCAAAACCTAAAAGTGGCGAGTTTAATACAACATCATTTGTTAAGGCTAAGGGATATAAACCGAAAATTACTGACGGTGCTTTCCGTATAGGATTCGATAATTTACCAACTCATCAGGATAATGAATTTTGGAACAAACCAGAATTATATGAAAATATTATTTATCCTGATTTTCCTCACTCCTTGACTTTGGAAGGATTATTTTATGAGTACCAAAGTCAATCTAATTCAAAAGAACAATGTTGGTTGATGTAAACAAACTTGAGTCTCATCCTGATAAATTTTTATTTACACATGTAGATGGAGTAATCTCCAATGTCAAGAAGTTGACTAAAAATTTAGGTGTTGCAAAATGGGCAGAACTAGTTGCTATCTTTCATGATTTGGGAAAAATAAATCCTAATTTTCAAGATAAATTAAAACCAAATAGAAAATCAGAAGGATATGCAAATCATGCTTATTTTTCTGCTTATGCTTTTTTTTGTGCTTTTACATTGAATGGTAATATTTTGATGTTACAAAAATGGTTAGGAGTTGAGAAATTATCAATTAGTGATTTAATTGCATTAACGGTTATCATTGCAAAACACCATGGACACCTCTTAGATTTGAAACCTGAAATTGGAGATAATGCAGAAGCAAAAATTTTAAATGATGATGAAATTAAAAGATTATATTCCTTCTTAGATGAAAAATATGATGAGCTTCCTATTAATGAATTTTCAAAACATTATATGGATGAAATAATAGGTTTTAAACAACTTCTATTAGTCGAAAAAAGGAAGAAATATTTTTGTGAGAAATTCATTTTTAATCGAAAATTATCAAACACTTCTTTAGATTTTTTTCTTGATATTCAATTTACTTTTGCGTCATTAATTTATGCTGATAAATCAGATGCTGCTAAATTTTTAACAATAGATGAAAGTAAAAAAGAAGTGGCGGCATTTAGTAAAGTATATTCAAGCCATCTAAATACTTTTTTAGATACGTTAAAACCTAATTCAAAATTAAATAAATTGAGAACTGCCATTCGAAAAGAAGCAGTTTTAAATATCAAAATACTACTAAAAAAAGGGAAAAGAGTTTTTGAATTGACAAGTCCAACTGGTTCAGGGAAAACTTTAATGCTTCTTTCATTAGCCGCTGAAATAATTGAAGAAAAAGGAGATTTAAGAATAATGTACGCTCTTCCTTTTTTGTCTATTACAGAGCAAGTGGAAGCAGAAGTTTTAAAAATCTTTAAAAATATCAAAGATGAAAATTTTATCCAAAGAATTGACTCAAAATCTGAAAATCCAAAATTTGAGAAAATTCAAAAAGCTCTAGATGATAAACCAAGTGAGACTATTATCAAACAATTAGGAGCATACACTTTTCAAGAAAATGTATTTGCTTATCCTTTTGTAATTACCACATTTGTTAGATTTTTTCAAACGCTTTTGAGTAATCATAATGCAACACTTTTGAAGTTACCCAATTTTTCTAAGTCTATTTTTTTATTAGATGAAATTCAATCTCTTCCTCCTAGGCTTTATACTTTTTTTGTTGCCTATTTAGAAAAATTTTGTGAAAAATTTGATAGCTATGCTGTTATTTCAACTGCGACTCAACCAAATTTTGGTCTACCAGAAAAGCCACAATATATAGCTAAAAATGCCCAAACATTTTTTTCTAATTACCAAAAACCTGCAAAACTTTTAAGGCATGAAAAATACTTCTCGGACAATGTGTTTAATCGGTATAAAATTCAATTTGAGAAAGAAGAAATCGACTTAGAGGATCTGAAAAAAATGATTCTAGCTGAAGAAGACTCCGTTTTAATAATTCTAAACACAATTGATGATAGCAAAGATTTTTATAAAATTTTAATTGAAGAACTAGAGCTTGAAGAATTAGTTTTATTGAATACACATTTTACACCAAATGATAGAAAAAGAAAAATCAATTATATCAAGAAGAGGTTAGATAATCAAGAAAAAATTATTGTTATTTCAACTCAACTAATTGAAGCAGGAGTTGATATTGATTTTCCTATATTATATCGAGATTTTGCTCCTGTGTCAAGTATCGTACAGTCAGCGGGAAGATGTAATCGAAATGGAAAATTTGATTTTGGTAAAGTAGTACTTTTTAAATTATGGAATAGAGAAAAAATTAGGTCAGAATTAATTTATGGTAGAGGAAAGGATAAAGATATTTTACAGTTCACAAAAGATGCTTGGGGAAAAGACGTTTACGAAGAAAAAGAATTACTAATAGTTCAGAAAAAATTCTTTGATAGAATTTTAGATGAATTACATTTTGCAAAACATACACAGAAAAAGTTTGATTTGGAATTGGACTTTATTCAAGATATGAGTGATTGTATGTTTCAGAAAATTGGAAAATTTCAATTGATTGATGAAGAAGATTATGGAGAACCTGTTAGATATTATATTCCTGAAAATAACCTAGATAATAAATTCGAACACTTGCTCCAACTTCGAGATGAAATGGAAAAAGTACTTAAAGAAAAGAAAAAAGATTATTTTAAAATTTCTCCTTTGAAATTCAAAATAGAAAAATTATTAAAGAATATGGCGAATAATATCGTTCAAGTTCGATTGAAGCGAAAAGATTCAAAGCCATTAGTAGATATTGAAGAATATTTTGGATTATTTAAGATTGATCTAGACTATTATTCAAGTGAAGAAGGAGTTTTGCTTGATGAAATTTGTGGTATACTCTAACCCCCAAACACCTCCCCCAAATCCACCTCCAAATCAGAAAAGATGCCGACAGGGATAAGTTCATCTTTAACGAAAGGTTTGGTACGATATACTTGGTAAATACCATCAGTATTTAAGCGATAAGGAATGACAAAATTTTCATTGGGTTGTACAACCCAATATTCTTGTACACCAGCGTTTTGGTAAAGGTCAAATTTTTCGGTGAGGTCTTTTTTAGATGTACCTGGTGAGAGAATTTCAATGATCCAATCAGGAGCACCATTGCAACCTTGATCATCTAATTTTTTGATATCGC
>JAHDBN010000032.1 GCA_020630335.1 Bacteriovoracaceae bacterium | reverse complement strand
CAAGCATCTCTATTAAATGAGTAACAAGATTATATCTTTTTTCTGAATTCGAAAAGTGTATTAGCAGAAATGCTACTGCAATTAACAATTCCAAATATTCAGGGTTTCAAGCAAATAGCTATGTTACCTTCTTTTGGAATGAAACACTATTTCAGTCAACAATGCTTATGTTGAAAAACATGAGTAAGGCTAAAAAATATTTATAAAACTATTCGTAGAGAATAAATCCTAAAGGCTCAAAATAGGGATAATACTTTAATTAGGTATAGTCAGTTAAAAGCTGGCTAACTAAAGTTAACCAGCTAACAGATATGAACAAAAATAAAAAACATATCTGTTGGCTTACTTTAATCAAGAAGAAGTTGATTTAAGTAAGCACAAATAAACAATATCATAAATAAAATATTATGAAAAAACTTTTTAATAAAAACAAAAATAATGCTTCTTTAAATTTTGTATCTATTAACATAGATCAAGAGACAAAGCATCGTCTTTTAAGTAAACTGAGTAAGGTGTTTTACAACCCTTATATACAATCTACACAGGAAGCTTTTTTTAATGAATCTTTTAGAATTATTAGAAAAGAATTAGGAGAACAAGTTTACGACTTAATTTTAACTTCAAAGCGCAAAGGGAACATTGGATTAATAATGATCAAAAATTTGCCGATAGATAATGATATCGGTGATACTCCAAATACTCCTATAGAGCTTCCTCAGAAAAAATCATTTGTATCCGAAAGCATTCTTGCAGGAATTAGCCAAATATTGGGAGAACCTATTGGCTATCATAGTGAAAGGAGTGGCCAATTTATTCATCAAATATGCCCTATTAAGGGTAAAATTAATGAGATAAGTAGCTTAGGGTCAAAGTTATTCCCTTTTCACAATGAAAATTTGAACTGTTTTCCATATACACCGAGCTACCTTTCTCTCTACTGCTTACGTTCAGATCAACAGAAGAAAGCAATAACTTCAGTGTTGCATGTTAAGGATATTCTAAATGAGCTAACAGAAAATGATATTTCTATTCTTAGTTCTAAATCATTTAAAGTTTCTGGAAATAAATCTATGAGTGTAAATCATGCCCGTACTATTACTTTACCTGTTTTCCATAACTTGGATAGTCAAAATCCAACTATAACATTAGAACTAAATGATATGATAGGTATAAATAAAGAGGCGACTAACGCGTTAGATAAGCTCAAAAATATATGCGATAACTCTGAGTCTAAAATTGACATCAAGTTAAATCCTGGCATGATGATTATGATTGACAATCGTATTACTGTTCATTCGAGGAATACATTTAAACTACAAAAAGGTGGACAGAATAGATGGCTTCAAAGGCTATTTATTAAGAGCGATGATCTGATAAATTGGTCAAATGTTCTTAAAGATAATGGTAGAACAATAAATGATTTAATAATAAAATAATAAGAATGAAAAATGTACTGATAACGGGTGCTTCTTCTGGAATAGGAAAAGCTACTGCTATAAAATTTGCTGAAAATGGATATAATTTAGTAATAAATTCCAGAAAGCAGGAAAAATTAAATTCCCTAAAAGATGATTTAGTTTCATCATTTGGAATAGAAGTAAAATGCGTTGTTTTCGATGTTTCTGATCGTTCCAAGGTAATAGAAGAGCTATCGAAATTAAATCTGCCTATAGATATCCTTATCAATAATGCCGGCTTAGCATTAGGTAAGGATTCTTTTCAAGAGTCGTCTATAGATGATTGGGAGAAAATGATGCAAATTAATGTTATGGGAGTTCTATTCGTCTCACATTTTATAGCAAAAAAGATGATTGCAAATGGTTCTGGGCATATCATTAATGTAAGTTCAATTGCAGGGAAACAAGTTTATGCTGGTGGAAATGTGTATTGTGCTTCGAAAGCATCTGTTGATGCAATTACAAAATCTCTTAGGATTGACCTATTAAAAGAAGGAATCAAGGTATCTTCTGTAAGTCCTGGCAATGTGGAAACAAACTTCTCAAACATTAGATTTAAAGGTGACTTGGATAAAGTAGAAAATATCTATTCGGGTTATAAACCACTCCTTGCTAAAGATATTGCAGATTTGATTTATTTTATTAGTGACAGACCTGAGCATGTAAATATTGATGATATTATTGTAACGCCTAAAGCTCAAGCTAATGCTTACTATCTAAATAGAAAAGGCTAAATAACAGTATCTAAATTTCCCATATAGGGTAAAATCGAACAAAAGTTAAAAATGTCCCATAGAGTAACTTCTTACTCATTTCCACCTTTTAGGATATGGTGTAACGTTATGATTGATTACTAGATTAAGACAGTAGTAAATGACTGTGTATCACCATAAAAACGTTATGGATTTATGAGAAAAATGGGCTTCAAGCCATAATTTTACTATCAATAGTTGGCTATGAAATATTTTTAACTTTTGTTCGATAACACCCGAAGTGTTGCCACTCATTCTTTTTAATAAAAGAAGCTCCTAATACCTTTTAAAGCTCTCTTTCTCAAAAAATTGAGCGTACCTGACAAGTAAAGAGCCAACTGCGTCACCAGTTAGCTCTCATACAGGCAGAAAGGAGTATGCCTGTAGTGGCTTGTAAAAAATCATAACTGATTATTACAAGCACATGCTTGTTATAACATAATTTATAACAAATTAAAACAATAATAATGAATTTATTATTAAACATCTTGTTTCGTTTTATGGATTTCTTGAAAGGAGACTCGAAACAAGAAAATGCCTTCAAAGACATCTATGCAAAAGGCCAAGACTTAGCTGATAAAAATCTATATCAAATTATGTTAGATAAGGTCACTAAAACGATTGGCAAAAGAAAAACAGAAGTTGCTCTTAGGGGTAGAAAAGACGGATTAAAAGGCATTCCTGCCATTGATTATGAGGGAGAATTTCCAATACTATTAAAGTTTAAAAATGCTCTTATTGGAGATTTCAAGCTTACATTAGCTGAATTACGTTCTAAACTTTCAGGTCTCACTGAAGAAATTAAGGGTAGCATGTTAGAATATAACATTGCCCCGAATGTAGATATCAATGCGAAAAACGATAATTACAAAAGTACGGCTAAAGATGAAATGAATCAAAAATTTGAAGATATCGACGAACAGAACAGAATAAAAAAGGAGCATAAAATGGCTCAAGCGAATCAGCTTCAACATGAAGCTGATGAAATTCAATTTACAAGACTAAAAAAAGCTGAGGAGAAAGAACTCCCTAAAACGAATAATCCTATTAAAGAAAGTAAGTTTACAAGACCATTTATATATACATTTTTCTTTTTAGAATTATTCATGGTTATGCCTTGTTATTACTATTTAGGAATGCCTCTTTTACATACCTTTTTTACAGCTTTTTGTACTGTATTAGCTTATGGTGTTAGTGCTCATCAAGGTGGGCGATTTTTAAAGCTTAGAAAAGAAGATAGTTCTTATAGAATGGGATCATTTATGTTCATTGCTCTTGGAGTAGCTTGTGCTATTTTAATGGGTTGGAGTAGGCATTCCTACCTCATTTTATTTCTAAACATTGGTAATATTCCTACTCTTCTATTGAGTGTTACTGTTAGTCTTATGTTATTTTTCATTGGTTTCTATGTTTCTTACGAACACACTTTACCTCATCCTGAAGCAAGAAAAACTCATAATAATTTACTTAAGGAAGAGCAAGAGAAAAGAGCTAAAGCTTTGAAAATAAGAGAAGAATGTGCCAATGATGATAATGCATGTATTGAGGCTAAACAAAAGATAAAAGAAGAAGCTAAGGCAAGGATAGAACAATATGCTAATACTTTTCAACAAGGTCAAAAAGTAGTTAGTGATTTATCTAAAAGAAGATCTCAACTTATTGAGTTTACTCATACTGTTAAAGATATTTATGCAGAAGCTATTAAAGAGTGTTTTTTTTCCTACGCCTCTGAGAATCACAGTATGAGAGGTAATCCTGAAATGCCTAAAGCACTTGATGGAAAAGCTTTAAAGAAACTGATGGAAAGTAGTGACGCTATTTTAAAGAACTTGGTTTTTGAATTCATTGAATCAATTAAATAATTACAACTATGAGATTTATTACAACATTACTTTTAGTAAGTTTCTTTCTCTTTAGCTGTGAAAGCGAGAAAGAAACGCCTGAGAATATCAGCATTTTGATTGGATATGACTTGTCCTTGGAATCCTTAAAGGACTTTCCAAGTGATATATTCAATCATGATAAGACTATTCAATACTTGAATGATTATAGTCAAATAGATAATCATTTAAACGTTGGAATTGATTTCACATTCTTTGTGATCAATGATAAGTATTTGAATACAGTACAATCATTACATCTAAAAAAAGGAAGTTTTCACGATAACATTATAATACGCAAAAAAGAAGCAGATGACTTTAAAGAGCAACTTAAGACAGCACTTTATAGTATTGATTCTTTAAATATTGGAAGTGATAGGACACGGCTTTATAAGCCACTTTGTAATTGCATCAATGACTTAGCAGCTATAGGTAATAATAGAAACTTGGTCGTGTTATATAGCGACTTGCTGGAAAATGGAATAGTCTCTTTCTATGATACTGACTTAGACTACGATTCTATAAAAGAAAAATTAGAGAAGGAATGCCAGTTGCGTAATCTTCAAAATACTCATATACAAGTGATTAGTAAGGCAACAGAAAAGAATGAGCAAGTTTTAGAAAATGCTGAATCTTTTTGGAAACAATTTTTTGAAGAAAAGGGAGCGACATTTAAGATGAGTGCTAACCTATAGCTACAACGACATTAAAATGAATTTTACCCTCATCAAGCTATTTGGTGAGGGTATTTTTTTAACCTTAAAAAAACAAACAAATGAACTCATTTTATGAAATAACTCTGACTTCTTTAATCATCTTGGTAATTTTCGGATATCTACTAAAATTCACTTTGTTCAAACCAATAGTGGATGCAGTGATAGCATTATTCGCATATATGATTAAAGCATTAATAGGCAGTGGCAATGGTGGCGGTATCTTGGGATTTGTTGGCTCTATCGTAAAAGGTGTTTTTTGGGTACTCTATCAAATTCTATATGGTTTATGGCGTATTATAGCCTTCTTGTTCAATATTTCTGTAGGAGATAATTTATTTGGATCAGCTCGTTGGATGAAAGGACTCCCCAAGTGGAAATTTCTCAACAAAAATAATGATGGCTTAGTCATAGATGGTAAGAAGAAAATTAAGAAAGATACCTCCTTCAAGCACTTAGCAGTTATTGCTCCTACTGGCTCGGGTAAAAGCACCTGCTTTGTTATACCAAATTTATTATCCAATACAGAACGAACAAGCTTTGTTATAACAGACCCAAGTGGTGAGATTCATAATAAAACTGCTGGTTATCTGAGCAACCAAGGATACCAAATCAAAACAATTAACTTAGGTGATCCTGAACAATCCCTAACCTATAACCCTTTAGCTCGGTTAAGTTCCGTGAGTGATGTAAAAAAGTTGGTGGATTTACTAATTGAATCTGCTTTTCCTAATGCAACAGGTGACACTACCTTCTGGAACAAGGGGGCTGCACAGGTTCTAAGTATTTTAATACAATGTTTGTTAAAGGAGGAAGAAAAATATCGAAACTTAGCCAATTTAAGGTACTTACTCAATGCTTTTGGAGCTGATGGATTAGCTCTAAAAAACTTCTTTGCTCGTAATGCAGATGAAATACTATTTACTGAAATTAGAGGCTTTATCAGTCAAGAAAGCAAAACGATTTCAGGGTTCTGCTCTACAGCAAAAACCACTTTAGATTTATATGCAGATGATACACTTAGCCGTATTACAGCCTATGACAGTTTAGAAATAGAAAGTTTAAGAAAGGAGAAGACTGCTCTTTACATTATTGTTCCCGAACAAGATGTTGGCTACTATTCCAGCTTCATTTCGCTTCTATATTCTGACCTATTTAAGTTTGCCATGCGAAGTGATGGTTTAGATATTTTCTTTTTGATGGACGAATTTGGCAATCTCAGCAAACTACCTGATTTTTCAAAAATTATTACAACGCTTAGGAAGCGTAATTGTAGCATATCTTTAATACTACAGGATGTTGCACAATTAAAGACTGTTTATGGGATGAATGAAGCAGCTACTATATTAAATGGGGGCTGTGCCAGTCGTTTATTCTTTCCAGGCTTATCCCATGAAACTTGCCGAGATTTAAGCGAAATATTAGGAACAGCAACAGTACAAGTAAAAGAAGAAGGCTTTAGTAGTGGTAAAAGAAATAAATCTACAGGAAGGAAGCTGCTGACAGCAGACGAAATTCGTACACTTGAGCCTGACAAAGCAATTTTTGTACATGGTCGTGAACATCCTATTATGCTGGATATCACCCCCTACTATAAGCAGCGAGCTTTATTAGCAAAAAGTAATATTACTCCAACATATTTAGATAGTAGTGTCTTACTTCCAGTAGAATTTATACCATTGGAATCAACAGAAAGTATTGAAATAAAAGATAGCGATTAATCTCTATCTAAATCTCTGGATTCTTTCAGTTTTCGGTTGACCTCTTTTATAAGTAGTTGTTCTCGTCGACCAATTTCATCTGTTGGATCAGAAGCTTCGGCAGTAGGATGAAGTCCTTTTTGTTTTCGATCATAAATAGCTTCAAATACTCTTTCTCGTGCTTGTATTTCTAAGTGCTTATTTTCGAGTGTTTGAAGCTTTTCTTTGTCTATTCCTAAAGTCGTAAATCGGTACTTTCGTTTTTGAATAATACCTTTCACTTTCCCCTTATATTCATAGAGAGATAAGCCTTCTTGCTCTATTTTTTGTAAAAAATCTGCATAGCCAACTGATTCATTAAAGCATTGCTGAACAATGACTTTTAATTCCTCTTTT
>JAHDBN010000021.1 GCA_020630335.1 Bacteriovoracaceae bacterium | reverse complement strand
GTAGCACTTCCCATAACTATTGGAACATTATTAATCTGAGCTTTTTTTATCGCAACATCTCTAGCATTGAACCTACATCTATCATCTTGCTTAAATGATTTATCATGTTCTTCATCTATAATAATTAATCCTAAGTTTTTTACAGGAAGAAAAACTGAACTCCTCACTCCAATTATGAGAACTGGTTCATCGTTATTCTTTAACCATCTCCACAAATTAAACTTTTGAGAATTTTTAATTGAGCTATGATAAGAAAAAATCTTCACTCCTAAAAACTCAGAGAAAAATTTTAAAAACTGACTTGTTAAATTAATTTCTGGTAATAAGTATTGCACTGACTTACCTTCAGATAAAACTTTTTTCATCATCTGAAGAAAGACTAAGCTCTTTCCACTTCCAGTCACACCATGAATTAAACTTTGAGAAAAATTTTGAGATTTAAACGAATCTATTATCTCTTTTTGATCATTATTAAAATTAAATGGAAAATCATCATTTTTTCCTTCAAGAAATTCTGGTTCTTTTTCTCTTTTCATATATTTAGGAAGAGAATCAAAAATCAGTTTCCCATAAGAATACATATAATACTTCGAAACCCATTTATAGAGTTTCAATTCTGACTCATCTAATTTAAAAGAAGCATACTCTGATTTAATTATGCTTTTATATTTAATCGATTTATCCACATCTGCTTCAGATTTAAACCCAACGATGCAGCCCAACTCCTTTCTTCTACCAAGTGGTACTTCAACAATACTTCCCAAAGAAAAGTTATCTTTCTCTGAAAGCTTATATGTTAAGACTGAGTTCGTTTTAGGATAATTTACGGCTACGTCACAATACATTTTATTTTCGAAACAAATCATTTGGATTGTTTTCATGATCATAAATACTTCTTATACTAAAGGCCATGAAAACATTATTACTTTTATTTACTATTACCTCTATCGCATTATCAGCACCAATTAGAGAACTTGAAAGCACTCAGATGATTTCAACTTCAGGATCAGGTGTAGGTTCAATACTTTCAGTTGATACAATGTTACTGAATCCAGCTAGCTCTGCTTTTAGTCGAGGAAGCACTTTCTACGCAGGATACAACAAAAGTTCTTTTTCTAACTCAGTTAGAAAATCTAATGATGAGCTTGATGGCCTAACTCTTGGCCTTTACGATGCTACTGAATTAGCAAGAGGTGGTTTTATGTATCAAAACTACTCTGAAGGAAACACCAAACGTCATCGATTTGGAACAAATATGAGCTCAATGTTTAGTGCAAAAAGTGCTTTTGGATTAACTTATCTTTACTCAATAGATAAAAACATCCTAACTGGGAAAAAAGATAAGAAGCATCAAGCTAATCTTGGGTTTGTTATGGTTGCAAGTCAAAATGCAACTTTTGGATTAGTTGCCAACGATTTACTTAATACTTTTAAAAAGAATAAAACTACTGGATCTGCTGGACTTCAATATATAGTAAATGATTCAATCCAAATTATGGGAGATCTTGGTTATAATTACCGCTTAAACTTTTCTGATACTATGTTTTATAAAATTGGTGCACAGGCAAAATTTCTTGATAAATTTAATGCAAGGGTTGGTTATAAGTCTGATAAGTTTGAAAATACTCAAGGATATTCAGCAGGATTAGGATGGAATGCTGGAAAATTATCTCTAGATATTGCCTTTCGAGATCTAAAATTAAAAGACGATAACTTAACTTCCTTTTTATTAAAAGATGAAAAATTAAGAGAAATTACATCTTCCTTAACTATTAAAATTAAATAAATGTCTAAGATTAGTAAGTTTATTTTTTTTAAATGGATTAAATATTTCATTATTGTTTTTATAGCAATGTTTTTCATGGGATCTCTGGGAGATTTTATAGCATTCGCCATGAAGACAAAATATGGTATAGATGCAATGTTTTGGAATTTATTTTTAAAGACCAGTATCATTATAGAAAAAATTCTTCCAATTTGTTGTTTGTTTAGTTCTTTGTTTTTGTTTATTAATTTGAAAAACCATAGTGAATTAACGGCTATTCTCTCTGGTAGCTTTCCTAAGAAAAAACTTGCTCATATTTTATTTCTAGGAGGCTTAATTACATTTGGCATTCAGCTTTTTAACAGAGGTTACTATGAGACTTATCTTTATGATTTAAGTATAAAAAGTAGTAAAAAAAGCTCATTTAAATTCAAAAAGAAAATTTCCAAAGATGGATCTATATGGTTTAAGGGTATTGGATATTTTGGATCTTTTTTATTCTTTGATGAAAAAGAAAATAAAGTTGTAAAACCTAAACTTTTTCTTACTAAAAATAATATTGTAGATAAAATTATTCAAGGTGATCACGCAACCATAGATGAAAATAAATCTTGGACTTTTACGAATGCTCGAATTCTTAAAAACTTATCTGCTCCCAATTTCCCCAAAACAGAAGTTGTAGGGAAATACAGCACTACTCTTGATCGATCAGCTGGAGATTTTAAAAAGTATCAAGATGGTATTTATTCTCTTGGTCTAATTAGCTTAAAATCTTTTATTGATAATATGAAAGAAGCTGGCATAAATGTTAGATCATATTTTGTTCTTTATTATGAAAAAATTGCATCTTCTGTAGCGTGCTTGCTGTTTACAATATTTCCTATCTTTAGCATTCATGTAGTTGGAAAAAGAAATGCTTCGGTCATGGGAAGTCTCTTTCTTACACTACTTTTTACGTTAAGTTTCTGGTTTATTGCTGGAAGCTTAATATCAATGGGACAGTCTTATAATGTTTCTCCATTTCTCTCAGTGTTCTCTTTGCACCTGTTAATGGCTGCATTTTGTGTATTTCACTATTTTAAACTGGAAAAGCTTCATTAATACTGGTAAATATTTTTTATGAATATTACTTGCGATGAACCCCTATACCCTTCCGGAGCTACAAAACTAGATATTGTTTTATACCCAGATCCAGTACTTAAAACTAAAGGCGAAGAAATTACCAGTTTTGATAAAGAGCTCAAAGAGCTATCTCAAAACATGTTACTAACAATGTATCATGCACCTGGTATAGGACTTGCTGGCCCTCAAATTGGTATTAGTAAAAGAATCTTTGTTTTAGATGTTGATTATGACAGAGATTGTATAGATGAAGAAAATAATCATTATCAACTTTCAAATGTTAATCCTCTTGTTTTTATTAATCCTGTCTTAAGAGATTTAGAGGGAGAAACTACTTATCAAGAAGGATGTCTTTCTATTCCTGATATTTTTGATGATGTAAAAAGATTTGAAACGTTAGTTGTTGATTATCAAGATATTTATGGAAATGATCAATCAATGAGTGCTGATGGTTTATTATCAATATGTATTCAGCATGAGAATGATCATCTAGACGGTATCTTGTTTATTGAAAAATTAAGTAAATTAAAATTTGAATTCTATAGAAAAAAAATGATTAAAGAAAAAAAGAGATTAAAAAGAAATAAAGAAGATGAGTAAATTAAGAACTGTATTTTTAGGAACACCTGATTTTTCAGTTCCAACTCTTCAAGCTCTATTTAATAATTCTTCAATAGATCTTTTAGCCTGCATTTCTAATCCTAGTAAGAAAAGAGATAGAGGACAAAAAATTAAAAACCCTCCTGTTATAGATTTTTGTATTAAAAATAATATTTCTTATTATCAAACAGATAAAATTAATAAAAATGAAGAAATTATTAGTTTTCTTAAAAATTCAAAAATTGATCTCATCATAGTTTTAGCTTTTTCTCAATTTATCTCTCAGGAGATTTTAGATTTTCCTCGAATTGGTTGTTTTAATATTCACACATCTCTTCTTCCTAAATACAGAGGAGCAGCCCCTATTCAATATGCATTATTAAATGGTGATAAAAAAACAGGGGTGAGTATTCAAAAAATGGTTAAAAAAATGGACGCTGGAGATATATGTTATTCCCATGAAGTAGATATAGATGAAAATGATAATGCTATAAAGATGTTTGAAAAACTTAAAAATGAAGCAGCAATAAGTATTAATAAATTTATTGAATTAGTTAATAAAGACAAACTTATATTTACCAAACAAGATGAGAGCAAGGTAAGCTTTGCTCCTTTAATCAAAAAAAGTGATGCTAAGATAGATCCACTAAACCATGACTTTGAAAATGTCTTAAATATGATCAAAGGATATGCAGCTTGGCCGAAAAGTTTTTTGTATATAAATAAAAAAATTCTAAAGATTCATAAAATATCAAAGTATAGCCTTCATTTAGACCCAGGAGTTTTCAAAATTCACATGGGCCAGATGCTTTTGGGTATAAAGAACGGAACTATCCGTTTAGAAATCATTCAACCTGAAGGAAAAAGACAAATGACTGATGCTGACTTTTTAAATGGAATAAATAAAGAAATAATAATCTCATGAAGAATATAACAATTTCACCAAGTTTACTCTCTGCAAATTTTTATAATTTAAAAGAAGATATTGAGAAATTAAATCTTTTGCACTTAGAGAAGAAAAATTTATGGTTACACCTTGATATAATGGATGGACACTTTGTTCCAAACTTAACTTTTGGAACACCTATTTTAAAAAAAGTTAAAGAAAATACGAAAATTCCATTAGATGCTCACTTAATGGTTAGTAACCCAGATGTATATATAGAAAGATTTAAAGACCTTAATATACACAACTTTACTTTTCATTTTGAAGCAACTAAAAACCACTTGGATCTTATTAACAAATCAAAGTCTCACTTTAAGAGCGTTGGAATATCTATTAAACCTAATACAAAGATAGAAGAAATGAGTGATGATATTTTTTCTTCCATAGATCTTTTACTTATCATGACTGTAGAACCAGGTTTTGGTGGACAAGGATTTATTAAATCCACTCTAGAAAAAATTCAAATTGCAACAAAAAGAAAAGAAAGCCTCAATCCAAATTTAATTATCCAAGTGGATGGAGGGATTAATAATATAACCTCCCAAGAAGTTATAAAAGCTGGTGCCACTAATTTAGTTAGTGGTTCGTACTTTTTTAATTATCCTAAATCAATGAATGATCAATATGAAAGTTTAATTCATTGACTATATAAGAACTCTTAAGTATTTCAAAAGTATGAATATTATCTTAGATGGCTCTTCTCTGAATTCAGAAATTGTATACAATGTTTCTAGATCAAAAGAACAAATTACTTTTAGCATTCCACATAACTTAAAAAAAGAAATGCTTAAATCTCAGGATTATATCAAAAAGATAATTGATAAAAACGAAACAGTCTATGGTATTAACACTGGTTTCGGAGCTCTTTCAAATACATCTATAAAAAAAGAAGATCTTGAACAATTACAAATCAATCTCGTGAGATCTCATTGCACGGGTGTTGGCAAACCTTTTAAAAGAGAGACTGTAAGAGCGATAATGCTTATTAGAGCAAACTGTTTAATTAAAGGTTACTCTGGAATTAATATTAAAACGCTTGAGTTAATTTTTAAATTTCTAGAACTTGATATTATTCCTTATATACCTTCTCAAGGATCAGTTGGAGCTTCAGGTGATCTCGCACCTCTAGCTCACATGGCACTTTGTTTAATTGGTGAAGGAAAAGCATATTATAAAAACAACTTAAGACTCACAAAAGAAATCCTTGAAGAATTAAAAATAAATCCAGTTACACTTCAGCCAAAAGAAGGCCTTGCTTTAATAAATGGAACCACTGTAATGAATGCACTTGGTTCTTTGAGTATTATTAGAGCAAAAAAAATGTTTAAGCTTTGTGATATTGCGGCAGCAATGACTCTTGATGGACTTCAAGGGTCTAGTAAACCATTTGATCCAGATATTACAAGGCTTAAGCCTCATAAAGGAATCATAGAAGTTGCTCAGAATTTAAACTTACTTCTAAAAGACTCACAAATACTTCATTCTCATGAAAATTGCGGAAAAGTCCAAGATCCTTATAGTCTTCGCTGTCTTCCTCAAATACATGGAGCTTGCAGGCAAACCCTTGCTCATGCCGAAGAAGTTATCAATATTGAAGTTAATTCTGTAACAGACAATCCTTTAATTTTCTCAGAAAAAGAAAAAGTTTTATCTGGAGGGAATTTTCATGGAGAAAACCTAGCCTTATGCATGGATTATTTGGCCATGGGATTAAGTGAACTTTCAAGTGTATTAGAAAGAAGAATAGAAAAATTGATGAACCCAACCTTTTCTGAACTTCCAGCATTTTTAGTTGAATCTACGGGCCTAAATTCTGGGCTAATGATTGCTCATGTAACTGTTGCAGCTCTAGCCTCAGAGAATAAAACACTATGTTTTCCTGCTTCTGTAGATTCTATTCCTACATCAACCGATAAAGAAGATCATGTAAGTATGGGAATAACTTCAGGAAGAAAGCTTTCTCAAATATTAAACAATTTAGAGAATTGTATAGCTATTGAATTTTTATGCAACACTCAAGCTCTTGATTTTATTGACAAAAAAACATCGCCTATTTTACAAAAAGTTCACGAGCTAATTAGAAAAGATGTGCCTAAAATAACAGAAGATCGAGTTTTTAGTGATGATATAGAGAAAATAAGAACTTTAATTCATGACGATATTATTCTCAATCTAGTAAAGAAAAATATTAACTTACATTAGGAGATTTATGAAATTTTTAATTCTAATTTTATCACTAAACCTTTTTTCCAAATCAGATATTCTTGTTAGCGCACCTGATTTTAAAATCAACGAATCAAAAAAACTTTCTGATTATAAAGATCATACTGTTGTTCTAGAATGGTATAACAAAGATTGTCCTTTCGTTAAAAAGCATTATGACTCAAATAACATGCAAGAACTTAAGAAAAAATATACAAAAAAAGGAATTAAGTGGATTACAATTCTATCTTCAGCAAAAGGTAAGCAAGGATATTTTACAAAACCAGCACTTAAAGAATTTTTAGACTCATCAAAATTTGCTTCTACTCATTTCATAAGAGATGTTGATGGAAAAATAGGAAAAATGTATAACGCAAAAACTACTCCACATATGTTTATTATTAAGAATAATCACATAGTTTATGATGGATCTATAGATAGTATTTCTAGCTATGATAAAGAAGATGTAAAGAAAGCAAAGAATTATGTTGCTATGAATTTAGATGATTTGATTAAGGGTAAAAAAATTAATAATACAATTAAGACTAAACCTTATGGTTGCTCAGTTAAATATTAATAAATAAAAAAGGGAGGCTTAATACCTCCCTTAAAATCCTAAAATATCTTTCTAAATTATTTTCTTAAAGAATCTCTGATTTCTGTTAAAAGATCTACTTCAGAAGGACCTGCTGGAGCAGCTTCTTCTTCTTTTTTCTTAGCAGAGTTAATCATTTTAACAACTAAGAATATTGCGAAAGCAATAATAATAAAATCTAGAATTGATTGAATAAAAGCACCATAACCCAAGATTACTGGCTCTGCTCCACCTGCAACTTCATCAGGATTTAAAACTGTTCCTAATTTGGAAAAATCTACTCCACCCATCATCATTCCAATTGGCGGTGTCACTAAGTGTGTTACTAAAGCTGAAACAATTTTTCCAAAAGCTCCACCAATTACCATACCTACAGCTAGATCAACAACATTTCCCTTCATTGCAAAATCTTTAAATTCACTTAACATTTCTCTCTCCTTTGAGTTCGTTATTTTGTCTAAGAAAATTCTAATGAAAAAAAAGCGATATGAGAATTATTTTAAAAGTGAACTAATTTGAGTAACAATCTTGTCATGATTATAAGATTTTTGATCGTTACTAAAATGAATAACTTTTCCTTTATGATATAAAATTACCGCAGGAATATGTGCTAGATGAAATTTTGATAAAATTTTACTCTCTGGATCTTTAATCGATTTAAAATCTAATTTATTTTTCTTGATGAAAGCTTGATACTTTTTATCTGATAATTCCTGATCAACATTTACCCCAATAACTTTAATTTTATCTCCAAATTTCTTTTGAAGCTTTTTAATTGACTTAAATTTTTTCAAACAAGGAACACACCATGTTGCCCAAAAGTTAATCATTACAAATGGTTCTTTGTATTTTAAAAATTCAACTTTTTCACCATTTGCTAATTCATACTTTTCTTTTGTAAATATGTTTTCATAATGAGCCTTTTGAGCAGACCCCAATACAAAAGGCTTAGCATTTAGAGAAGTTCCAAAAAATATCAACTTAACAGCTATTGCAGAAATTACAAAGAACCCAATACCTGCCATTAATGGTAACTTTTTACTATTCATAAAGTTTCTTCCTTTTTTATATTATAATTATCCTATGCTTTTAAAGAAATATGTATATTTTAAAAGAATATCACAAATTCTTAACAAAAAAGGTCAATCTCTTGTTGAGTACCTACTACTTATGTTGGTAATTTCAACTCTCTCTATGATTTTTTTGAGTACAATGAATGATAGAATTGCGAAAGTTTGGGTTGGTATGATCTCAATAGTTGCCGAGCAAGATATTTCTACAGACGATTTAAGATAAATCATTAATAATTTTCTTATGAATAATTATGTTTTGGCCATAGACCAAGGAACAACTGGAACAAGTGCAATGATTTTTGATTGCACTAAAAATGAAATTATCGCATTTGATAATAAAGAATTTAAACAATATTACCCAGAAAATTCTTGGGTAGAACATGATTTAAATGAAATATGGGAAACCATTAAAATAACTACTCAGAATATAATAAAAAAATCAAACATTAATCCCAAAGATATTAAATCTATTGGAATTACAAATCAAAGAGAAACGACTTGTGCATTTAGCAAGAATGGTATTCCCCTGGAAAAAGCAATTGTATGGCAAGATAAGAGAACCACATCTTGGTGTGAAGAAAACAAAGAAAATTATAAATTCAAAAATAAAACAGGACTTCCTCTAGATCCTTATTTTAGTGCTACCAAGATGAATTGGTTTTTAAACAACTCAACTAACGTCAAAAAAGCAGCTGATAATAATGATTTATGCCTAGGAACCATTGATACTTTTTTATTATACAAACTCAGTAATTCTAAATCTTTTGCAACAGAACCATCTAATGCTTCTAGAACCTTGTTAATGAATTTAGAATCACTTTCATGGGATCAAGAACTTTTAAGTTTTTTTGATCTTAAAAAAGATTTTCTTCCAAACATTCAAGATACTTTCTCAAACTTTGGCACTACAGAAGGCCTTGATTTCTTACCAGATGGAATTCCAATTACATGTCTTTTTGGTGATCAGCAATCTGCTCTTTTTGGACAAGCTTGCATTAATGAGGGTGATATTAAGTGCACCTATGGAACAGGAGGATTTGCTCTTCTAAATACTGGTTCTGAAATTATTCATTCGAATAATGGCTTACTCTCAACAGTTGCTTTTAAATTTAAAGATAAATCTATCTATGCCTTAGAAGGAAGTGCTTTTATTGCTGGCGCTGCAGTTCAATTTTTAAGAGACAACTTTAATTTTATTCAGAAATCTAAAGACATAGAGAACCTTGCCAAAAAATCAGAAAACAATAGAACTGAAGATCTTTTCTTTTTCCCATTTTTCACTGGAATTGGATCTCCTTATTGGAATCCATCAGCCAGGGGATGTATTTGGGGTATGACGAGAGATACTCAAAAAAGTGATATTTCTAAAGTTTGTCTCGAAGGGATTTGCTTATCAATCAATGATCTTCTTGAATCTTTTGAGCTAGACTTTAAAAAGAAAATCAAGTCTTTAAATGTCGACGGCGGAGCAGTAGAAAATAATTATTTAATGGAAATGCAATCAAGCTTTTCAGAAATTTTAATTAACAGACCTAAAAACATAGAAACTACAGCCTTTGGTGCTATTACAGGTTCTTTAATTGGAAATAATGATTTAAAAATTGAAGATGTTTCAAACTTTTGGAAACTAGATAAAACATTTCATCCTAACAACGAAAAATATTATTTTGAGAAAAAGAAAAAATGGAAAAATCTAGTAACGAAAATATTTTCATAATTGGGAGTAAAGATTTTCCAATAGAAAATATTAAATATTCATTTGATAAGAATACATTTTTAGTAATAGATACTAATTATTACAATGGATGTGATATTAATTTTTTCTTAGAAAAATCAAAAATCAATTCATTATCTTTGAGTATTGAAAAAAATAATAATCATTCCTATATTTACGATGAATCTTACTCTTTAAAAAAGAATTCATTTGATGGCCTCTATTTTTCAGGACTAATAAAAACTAATGATATAAAAAACATAGATCATGAAAAACTTAAAGCTTTTCCAATTTGCTCTCAAGCCGGAAAAAGGAAAGTTATTTTTTTAGACAGAGATGGAGTTTTAAATAAAGATACTCGTTATCCACACAAGCCAGAAGAACTTATCTTCAACAAAGAAATCATACCCAGCTTAATCGATGCTAAAAATAAAGGATTTGAATTTATCGTTGTCACTAATCAATCAGGAATAGCTAGAAACTTATTTGAGGTTCAAGATTATGAAGCGTGTAAAAAAGCGATTAATGCTTTTTATAAAGGCCATAATATTGAATTTTTAGATTGGTATTATTCTCCATATCACGTAAATGGAGAGAATGATGACTATACTCAATTAAGCTTTACGAGAAAGCCTTTACCTGGAATGATTTTAAAGGCCTCATACGAGCATAAAATTGACTTAAATGCTTCATTAATGATTGGTGATAAAGAGTCAGATAAGATCTTAGTGCCATATTTAAGTTTCAAACTCGTTTCATCAGGAAATTACACCTTTCCTATTTAGAAATTTTTGCCCCTACCGATAAGAAATAAAAACTATTGTTATAATATAATAGAGCACCCCATCCAAGGAGGGAATCATGATTAAATCCATTTTATTTTTATTAGTATCATCAAGCTTTTTTAGCTGCTCACTAATGAAAACCAGAGACCACAGTGAAGAGTTTAAAAAATTCGAGGAAGCATTTCCTGTAAAAGCTGAAGCTGAAAGAGAAGTAGAATCGAGAAGACTTTAGGAAAAGCATTGATTTAGTTCAATGACACTGGCCAATTTAACAAAACTTAAATTGGCCAAACCCCTTTTTTCTGAAAAATTTCCAGTTACAATCTTTTTAAAATAATGCTCTTTAATTTCTATTATCATTTTTTCAAATTTTCTACTCTTCTTTATATCTCCATTTAAGCTGACTTCTCCAATAAAAATAGACTTCGAATCAATTGCTTTTTTATAATAAGAACTAAGTATAGAAGCTATTACAGCTAAATCTATTGAGTTATCATTTATTTTTATATCACTTCTAATATTTATATAAATATCATTAAAATGAAGAGGTATTTCGAAATATTTTTCTATTATTGCAATTAACATTGAAAGTCTTTTTATATCAAAACCTTGAGTGACTCTCTTAACATTTCCTAGTTTATTCTCATGAACCAAGGCTTCTATTTCAAAGATAATAGTCCTTCCACCTTCCAGAGCAGAGCTAATAGCACTGCCAATTTTTTTACAAGTATCATTTTTATTTAAATCATTATAAATTTTCGATGAAATAAATCCTTTATTGGTCATTTCTAGTATTCCAATTTCAAGAGTATTTCCAAATCTATTTTTTTTTGATCTTAAAACTTTATAATCATTTTCATTATTTCCTTCTAAATATAAAACAGTATCAACTATATGCTCTAAAACCTTTGGGCCACCAATACTACCTTCTTTTGTAACATGGCCAATAATAAAACCTGTAATGTCATTTGGTTTGCAGTAATTTAAAATTTCACTAGTGACTTCTTTTATTTGAGAAACAGATCCTGTAGAAGAAGATAGATCATCTACTCTTGTTGTTTGAATTGAGTCTAATATAAAGAAGTCAGGCTTTAGATTTATTAATGCTTCTTTTATATTATCCCAACTTGAAGTATGTAATAAATAAATTGAATTACTAGAAATCTTTAATCTTTTGGCCCTTAATGATATTTGATGTTCACTCTCTTCACCACTTACATAGAGAACTTTTCTTTTACTATTTACAACTAAATTATCAACTATATTCATTAATAAAGTTGATTTCCCAACCCCAGGCTCTCCTCCAAGTAAAGTCAATGATCCAAGGGTTAATCCTTTACCAAGAACCCTATTTACTTCATTTATCCCAGTATCAATTCTCTTAAAGCTGTCTTGAAATATTTCATTGATTTTTTTAATTTGAAGATTTTTCTTAGATTTTTTTATAATTTTTTCTACTTCTAAAAACGAATTCCAACTACGACATTTTGAGCAATTCCCCATCCATTTAGAAACTTGATATCCACAATTATCACACTCATAAGACATCCTCATTTCTTATTTTCTCTTCCAAATCTTTTTCTGTAATAATTTCAATCCCAAGCTCCTTTGCCTTTTTAAACTTACTTGAATTTGAATTCATTTCATTACAAACAAGTATATTGGTTTTAGAACTTACAGATTTAGAGACTTTTCCACCTGCCATTTTAATATTTTTTTCGATTTCAGAACGAGGTTTTTCTAATTTTCCTGTTATACAGAAATTAATCCCCTCAAGATATGTTTTCTTCTCTTCTATTTTCTCAAAAACAAAATCATACTCTAATAACCTTGTAATCAAAGGCTTATTGGCCCCTAAAGAATTCACAAAGCTCTCTGATGATTTCTCAGCAAACCCCTCTAACTCTATTAAATCTTCTTTTCTTATCTCCAATATCTTTTCTACAGAGTTGTAACCAGCATCTACTATCTTTTGACACGTATTTTCAGCTCCACCAGTTAAACCAAGAGAAGATATAAATTTAACAAGAGTAGTGTTTTTTGAATTTTGTATATTCATATACAATTTATCCGATAACTTTTCTTTAACCTTATCTAACGTTAAAAAATCTTTCTTTTTTAATTTATACAGATCTGGAATAGTTGAAATTACTTTTTTTGAGAGCATCTCTTCTATTCGCTTCTCACTTAAATCATCTATTCCTATTTTTTTAACAAAATAATTAAGACTATGAATAACCTGAGAAATACATTTTTTATTATTACAAATCAATCTAATATCTTCGATTACAACTTCTTCATTGCAACTTGGACACACTTTAGGAAAATTTAATTTATTCTTAGAAGATTTAATTGTTTTGAGATACTTTGGAATTACTTCCCCTGATCTCACTATTTCTATAATATCACCTTTTTTTATTTTATTTTTTAAAACTAATCCATAATTATGAAGCGTTACATTTGTAATTATTGCTCCACTTAAATCAACAGGTTTAATCTTTGCAACCGGTGTTAAAATTCCATTTCTACTTACATTCCACAAAATATCTTCTATCTCACTATTTTTAATTTCACCTTGAATTTTAAACGCCATCTTGTATTTAGGATGATGAGCAGTTTCTCCAAGCTCATCATGTTTAGAACAATCATTAATAGTAAAAACCAACCCATCTACTAAATACTCACCATTAATATTAAATTCTTTATAATCATTAATCACTTTTTCAATTTCATTTTTGGTTTGTACTTTAAAAAAATCTGGTGTTTTAAAATTTATTTTTTTTAAAAATTCAAGGTTTTGAATTTCATTTTTTTCTTTGATTTCTTTTATCACTTCAAAAGCATAAAAACTTAAATACTTAGCAAGATAAAAATTTTCCTTTCTACCTAAAATTCCAGCAACTATATTTCTTTGAGAGCTAGGAGCATCCATTCCAGATGAGAGCATTTCATTTTTTAAATCCAAAAAAGAATTATTCGTACAGAAAATCTCTCCTCTTACCTCTATCTCCTCTTTGCTATCAATACTTTTTGGAATATTTTCGATAAATAAAGCTTTGTTTAGAATATCTTCGCCAAACAAACCATCTCCTCTCGTTTTTGCAATATCTAATTTACCATCTTTATAAGCTAGAGAGCAGCTCGATCCATCGATTTTATGAGTAACAACTAAATCTTCATTTTTTTTCCATTTAATTAGATCCTTAATTTCATAAGACTTATCTAGAGATAACATTTTTTTAGCATGCTTAATTTTTTTAGAATTTTTAACTTTATGGCCAACAAGTGTCAGCACTGGATTGAGTGGATCTATTTTTCTTAAACTTTCTTCTAAAGCATCATATTCTACATCTGAAATTTTCGCTTTACCTTTATAATAAAGCTCTTTGTTTTCAAGAATCTTTTTTTCTAATTTCTTTATTTCCTTAATACTCATTTAGAATATTTATAACAAATTCTCTATCCTTACGCTAGAATTGCTCTATTACGTATTCATTCAAGCAATTAACATTCATATAATCAGAGCTTTTGTTTTTATAATTTAATTTTAAACTTAAAAGGCCAAGAGCTTCAAAATAGTAATATATTTTTTTTGTGCTTCTTGTAATATCTTTTCCTATTGATCTCTTATTTTTAACTATAAAATCTGCATCCAGTTCTTCTATGTCAGGGTTATCAACCTCTCTTGATCTCTTTCCTATTAACCCATATTCGATATATTCTAAATCTTCTTTTGCATCAATCTCAATCAAGCAACTCAAATTATTCCACTTTGCATCTAATGCTTTTAAAATTTTTTTAATATTTACTTCTGATGTAAGTGATATTTTCTTTAAGCTTTGATTGCCAGATTTTATTTTTACTCTTTTTCCACCTTTATTCATATAAAACATATTTTTTATTTGCTTAAAAATCATCATATTCTCAAAAGAGTAAGCGTTTAGACTTTTCTTTATGGGTTTTTTTCTATTAGTTACATTTAGAAAGCTTTCCTCTTCCACATCAACAATGCTCCCATCTTCTCTCTCTAGCACTAAGATGGTATTTTGTTTCTTTGGTTTCAACTTCTCAAAAGTTACTGTTTCTTCTTTAATAAAATAATTTAAAAAATAACTCTTATTATTCTCTAAAATTTCAACTGTCCTGATTCCATTTGATAAGCATAAAAACACATATCTGGCATTTTTTATATTTTTTTGTAATCTATATTTAGAATCAAAATAGTATTTACATTTCTCTTTCTTTAAAGATTTTATACTTTTCGCTTTAACTATTCCTAAATCTAAAAGTAAATAACCATCACTGTAATGAATTTTTCTTTTTTCTAAAAATACTTTCAAACTATTTATATCAAATGAAGGAATCTTATATTTTATTTTTTTCTTTTTTTCTATATTTATATTTATTAAAACTGGAGCCGTGTCTACTGATTTAATTTCTAAAATTCTTTTTGATTCATTTGCATTCAACATAAAACCTATTGATAGTTTTCCATTATTTTTTGAATCATAGGTGCTACTAGAATCTAAACTTTCTGCAAAATAATATTTTAAAATATCTTTTTTTGAGTTTTTAATATTTATTTTTTCCACTTCAATATCAATAAAAGCATTTTCTTTGTATTTATACTTTCTATCTTTAGAAATCTCCTTAATTATTTGATCAACCTCTGGCGCCGCTCCAGTTTCAGTTTTTTTATAATTAAAGAAAATTAAATCTTCTTCTTTTTTTTTGTTATTTTTATTTATTACAATTTCATTTGGAACAATATTTTTGCCTTTCTTAACAACACTTCTAGAATATTTATAGATAAGATCGTCTCTTTTAATTTCCTGAGAAAAAAGCATTAAGCTTAATCCTGACAAAATTAGTATGAATTTATCTTTAAAAATCACTATGTCCTCAACATCTAAAATTGATTATAGTTTAATATATGAATTACAATTTATCTTCTTTTAGTTTACTAGATTCTTTATTTGAACCTAATGATAACTATTTTCTAAATCAACAATTAGAGCATTTTCAAATAAATAAACCTCTTAAAGGTATTAAAATATTACAAAATATTCCTCTCACATTCGAAACTTTAAAAAAAGTTGAAGTTTTAGCTTCAAGTGGCGCTGAGTTAACTATTACAAATGTTAGTATCATTCCACCTGAAATGAAGGCCAAAAAAGTTTTAGAAGATGCTGGGATTCATGTTGAACTTGATCATGATAATATTAAGAATAATTATGATATTATATTAGATTGCTCTGCAGAATTTTTAGGAAAAATTACTCCCAGAATAGGAACTGTAGAACTTACAAGAACAGGTGCTTTAAAGTATCGAGATTCAAAAGATCTAGCTTATCCCGTTATTGATATTGATTTTAGTAGAACGAAAAAAATAGAAACCGTACTAGGAACAAGTGAAGGTTTCTTCAGGGCATTTAAAGAGCTAACTAGTTTAAATGATTTATCTGAAAAACCTTTTACTATTTTTGGATTTGGTAAAGTTGGCCAGGGGATAACAAGACGCTTATTAGATGCCAAAGCAATTGTTACTATAGTCGAAATAGATCCTTCTAGAATATCACTAGCTGAAACAATGGGCTGTAAAACTATTAATGGAAATAGTGTTCAAGAAGTAAATGAATGTGCTAAAAATTCTTTTGCAATAATAACTGCAACAGGAAGAAATAATATTATTTCTGAAAAATATGATGTCAGTGCTTTTATTGGAAAGATACTTGCAAATATGGGTGGCGGTGATGAGTTTGGTGAAAATATTCCCAAAGTAGCCGCTTTAGCAGACAAAGCACCTATTAATTTTGCAATAGATAAACCAACATTAATGAAATACATAGATCCTATTTTCTACTTTCATAATCTTTCTGCTGAAATTCTTACTCATTTTGATTTACACTCTGGAGTAACAACTATTCCAAGCTTTCTAGATCATCAAATTTCTAGTGAATGGGAAAAATTTCACGGAGAAAGTATTTAATATTTTGAAGATTTATGATCAAATAACTTAAAGGATTTATTATGTTAAAATTATTAATACTTATTTCAGCAATACTCTACTCATGCCAAGACTCAAAAAAAGATTGTACTAACAAAGCAATTAATTACCCTGATTGTAATAAATGTGAAGATGGATCTGTTTTTTCAGATTACTCTAAAAGTTGTATGATTCGAGGTGTTCCTGTGAATTTTGATGAGGGTGGTGAAATGGTTCAACCTAAATATGCTCCTAAAAAAGATGACAAGTAAATAAACTAATCAATACTTTCTTCAAAAATTAGCAATTCACAACTTTCTATATGTGTAGCAATAATTGTACCTGATTCAAAGTAAGGATAATTAGACCATACTCCTTTGAATTCTGCAGAATCATTTCCAGGATTAGTATCATGATTTGCTAACTCAATAATATTTTTATTCTCAACATCAGATACATCATAAACCCAAAGGCCAGATGTATAATTAGAATTATACATCCTGTTATCTTTTATATAGAGATTGTGATCTATTGCATTCGATTTGTGAGAAAAAAACATATGCTCTTTTACATTATCTAAATCTCTTGCATCAATAATAATAGTTCTTGTTTTTATTCCATGATTCATTTCATCTAATTCATCATTGGCAAAAAAGAATTCATGTTTATCATCAAACCAACCTTGATGAGCATACCCAGCATTACTTGAAATTTTATAAGTTGATAAAAGCTTAGGGCTTGATTTATCACTAACATCTATAAAATGATAGTCATGAGGTTCAGAGCTACTAGATGCTCCAACATTTATAGGTCCGTTTGAAACAACACAGATTTCTTTTCCTTTATGATCTTCATCAGGTCCGTTATAAATTAAACATTGAGAATCATGAGTATAAAATTTTCCACAAGCATCATTTTCATCATGTTCAGCCATTGGCCCATTATTATTAGAATCACTTTCCAAATCCCTTGCTGTACATTCTGCAAAAGTTGGATTTTCTGAAAGTTTTAAATTTTCATTAATTTCTTGTTGAGAACCACCAGAAGCAATATTTGCAGAAATACACCCTGCAAAAGAAGGTTCTTTTGGATTATTCATATTTACGGCATGAAGACTGAAATCACAAGGATTCTTACCTCCACTTGATTGAATAGAGCCTACTCCATAAGCAAATCCAGATTCTTCATTAACAACTACGTTATGAGCATTTCCAAAACCATTATAAACCACATCGGGATCCATAGACACTACACTGCTACCATCTAACCCTCTTAATCTTTTCAAATCAAAAACTTGCATCCCATGATTACTTTGTTCTGCAACTATAACTGCATGATCTTTTATAACTTTGATATCTCTCCAAACATTTGGGCTTCCCAAGGCTGAAGTTAATGGCCCATCCTCAGTTATTATATCAACTAGATGTTTCGGGTTTTCTCTATCTGAAACATCTACTATAGCTGTTTTGTTAATTAATCCTACTAAAGCGTATTCTTTTTGAGTTTCTGGATCTTTCCATCCCCAGATATCATTTACACATACTCCTCTTTGTATCCTAGCTGCTGTCCCTGAGGTTCTCAGATCTAATTTCTTAACCAAGTTCAAGCTGTATGTTTGCTCACTGGCTGTAGTTGTAGTTGTATCAGTAGTTGTAGTTGTATCCGATGAAGGTTCTCTTGTGCTCAATCCTTTATCTAACAAAGAAGATCTGAATTCAGCTGAACAAGAAATTAATAGTAATATAATTAAAAGTTTTTTCATTATAAATTCTCTGGATCAAGAAAGTGAATCATTACCAATAAGGTTTTTTCTACATCTAGGCTATCTTTAACCTTAATAAAGATTTTAGGCGAATTTTGTTCAGCACTATCCCACTCATAGACACCAGTACAAGTGATCCATCTCTCTTCTTCTGTACTATTTTCAACCTCTCTATTTTCACTTATGCAGCTATCAAAAGATGCCTTATCACTAACTTCTGTTGTAGAAAAATCTAAGCCCTCTAAGCTAGTAAGCTTGAAAGATGTACTAAATGATAATTCATTTTCATCATCTAACTCATTAGTACCTGTATCAAGTGTAATTAAATTATTATCTTCTTTCATCCAATGATATTCTTGATCAGCAGTTGATGGCCCATGGTTATGCTTCATCACAGAAAAACTAACTCCTAAATTAATAATTCTATATTTAATACCATTTCCAAAAAATATTTTGATCATAGAGTTATGAGTTACATCTTCCAGATCATCGTGATTTCTTAATTTAAGAAATACTTCATTCTCATCTTTTATGTAATTAATATCTCCATATTCAAAATCACTTACTGCTAGGTATGTATATCCATCAGGAACTTCAAAGAGCTTGATATGTGTTGAATAATTTTCAGGTTCAAACATTACACTAACATTATGTGGGATCTCATCTACCCGACTCTCAAAAGTAGGATCCGTTTTTCTGACATTTTCAGAACTAGCAGAACTATTTAAATCTGATTCCTTACAAGAAACAAATAAAAGAATTAGTGATATTATTAAAATTTTCATAAATTACCTCTTGGGTAATTATATCAATTTTATATTTTCAATCTCAGAATGGATTAAATTTCTACTAATGATTCTAGGATTTTATGATGTAATGGACTGTAATAGTCTTGTTTTAAATAACACATAACCAAAGGTCTTTTGTATTTATTTTTATGCCTGATAATTTTGAACTTCTTATTATTTTCAACAAGATGTTTAGACATAATTGCTTTTCCTAGGCCATATTCAACTGCGTCCAAAATTCCATAAACGTCACCCATAAAACCACGCTTTTTATTGAAACTCATTCCCTGAAAATTAAAAAAACTCTCAGTCGCATTATCGTGTGCCCCATGATCAAAATATATATCTTCCACCTTTTTATGCTTCGAGCTAACTATCTCAACATATTCTTCTTCTCCTATCACAACTTCTTCTACCTTATTTAAATTAGGATGATAATCAAGAACAATTATATCTGCTCTTGAGCTTTTCAAAACATCAACTAGATCTACAACTTCAAAAGAATTAAACTCTAAGTTTATCTTTGGATTTTTAAGCATTAAATTTTTCAGTCCAGGAATTAGTAAAGATCTCATTATCGATGAAAAACCTGCAATTCTATACCTTCCGGAGAGCTCATTTTGAAACTGATCATACTCAGATAAGAAATTTTCATATTGATTAATCATAGATCTAGAAAAAATTAAAAAATCTTCCCCGGCAGGAGTCAAAAACAGTTTTTTGTTTTTCCTGATAAATAGAGAGGTTTTCAAATTCTCCTCAATTCTAGAAATTTTCAGAGACAAAGCAGGTTGAGTAAGACCTATATTAATAGCTGCCTTACTCATAGACCCATGCTCTACAATAGAGATAAATGCTTTAAACGACCCAGTATCCATAAATTAAATTAATAAATACATTAAGCTTATTAATTTATCAAATACTATCATCCTATGTATTTTCTAATCCTTAACTAACCAAAGGAGAAATTATGAAACTTTTACTTTTACTACTTTTAACCCAAATCAGCTTTGCTAAGGAATATCAATGTGAAGGAGACGCCCCTTTTGATATTGAATTTTCAATTAAAAACTCAAATTTTGACGAATATTTTGATGCAAGCTTGAAGCTATTAGACTTTAAAACTGGTAAAGTTTTAGATCACTTTAAAGGATTCGGTGAACTTAAAAACATACCAGGTAGTTCGTATTATACATTTGTAGAGTTATACAAATTTAACTTGTTTCAAGCAACATCTAGAGTCTCACCTAAATTAAATGTACTTCAAGAAACTCATGAATATTGGGATTGCAACAGAGCAAGATGTAATAAATTTCCAAGTTACTCTATCAAAACAAGTGCTGAATTATTATATTTAAGCAAGAAATATTCTTTCACATGCAAATCATTATAATAATTATCAAGATGTCAGTATTCATACTGGCATCTTGTAATTCAAATTTCATTAGCTTTGAATCAAAAGAATCAAAAAATCAATTTAACAAAAATGTCTTTAATCAAATAAAACTGAAATCAACTAAGTATCAAGATACTTGGTACATGAATCAAAATCATACAAAAAACAGTTTCGAGGATGATTTTGATCAATTAAAGATTATTGTCGACAAGAAGAACAAAAAAGTTAACTACTATCAATTTAAAGATAATAAGAAAGTTCCTTTTTCAGTTAAATGTACTTTGTGTCACTCAAATGGCCCAAGAACTATTACTCCTACTTCAAGATCTTATGAAAATTTAACTTTAAATGAAAAAATGATTCTTTATTATTGGAATATAAAAATTAAAACTTATGGAAAGCTAATTAATAATCAAAATTCTTTAAATTTTGAAGATTATTACAATCAACCTCTTACTATAAATTCATGTACTAAATGCCATAATAACGATGATTATTTATCTAGGGGTAGTCTTAAAAGAGGAAATTTTTTAGCTATAAAGTATCAACTAGAAAATAACTTGATGCCACCTTGGCCATATACAATAAGTGAAAAAGAAAAATTTGAAATAAAAAAATTCTTATCTGGATTTTCTAATAACCATTAAATCTTAAAGTCAGTATATATAATTTTATTAATTTCTGAGTTTGAAAGGCCCAAACCCTTAAGCGCCTTTAATTGTTCAGCAGGATGAATAACCGGCCAATCAGATCCAAAAACAAATTTTTTAATCCCTATTTCTCTCATAAATTCTAAAAGAATTTTTTTATCTTTTTCTCTCTTCATCCACAAAGGAAGAACTGAAGTTTCAACAATAAAGTTAGAATGTTCAATTTTAGCTATCAGTTTAAAATCTCTGCCAAAAAGATGGCCTATGATCCAATGAATACCGGAGTATTTATTGATAATCTTTAACAACTCTAAAGATTGATTACTTCTTGCTTTTGGATAAGCTGCATGTACAAGTACATTCATCTTATTTTCATTTATAAATTCCAATATTTTTTTAGTATTTTTATTTTTTTTAAGTAAATCAACTTTATCAGACATAAAATGCAACTTAATTACTCGAAAACCTATTGCTTTACATCTTTTTAATTCTTCAAAGGCCCAAGAATGAGTAACAGAAATTCCACAAGCTCCAATAAAGTTATCAGGTTTTTCTTGTTGCATTTTTAAAACATAATTATTTTCCTTAACTACTTCATCTTTTTTTCTATGACGCTGATAACCTCTAGAAATAATCAATGCTCTATTTATATCAATGCTTCTAATAGCTACCAAAGACCTCGAGGCATCGAAAGTCATATCATCGCCTGTATTATCAGATGGAAATCCAACATGAACATGAAAATCAGTTCCTTTTGATTTATCAATACTTGAACAAGAAATAATTAATAATAATATTAGAAATTTCATTAAGGTTTACTGCAGACTAAGCTCATCAAGACTCAAAGAAAAGCTATGTAAGAAATGCTTCATAAAATAATTGGCTTCATCTGAGTTCATTTTCAATAAAGCAGTCTCAATGCTTATTTTCGCCCTATTAAACTCTCTATTACCTGCTGCATTTTCTTCTAAGCACTTTATATAAGCACAAAGACTATCAGCTGCTTTTACTAACCTCCAAAGGTCTTCGTCTTCAGATTGCTTCTTAAAAATCTTTTCATAATCAGGAACAAGATCAGCAGGTAAATAAGATAACAATCTCTCTGTCGCTTTATCTTCTATAGCTTTGTAAGCTTCTTTTATCTCTGGATTATAATATTTAACAGGTGTAGGAAGATCTCCAGTTAAAACCTCAGAAGCGTCATGAAACACAGCTAAGGTACAAACCTTATCTACATTATATTCTTTTCCAAAATATTTATTTCCAATGACAGCCAATGCATGAGCAACAACTGCAACCTGAAGACTATGCTCTTGAACATTTTCAGGCCTTAAATTATGCATAAGAGACCAACGCTCTATTAACTTCATTCTAGAAACATATGCATAAAAATGACTCATTTATACCTTCCTGCTATAAATACTTTTCTCGATATTTAGGATAATATTTATTAAAAAATTCCTTTAATTTTACAAAAGAGATACCAGTATATGGCATTGCTATAAAAAAATGATGAAAGTAAATATTTTCAAAAAATAGTGGCTCGTTACTCAAAGATCTTAAATTTAAAGTAATGCATAAAACGACAGAAAATACAATATAAAGAAAATCTTTAAACACTAATAAGAATCCCCACGAGTATAAGCAAGCTTAATCCTCATCTCAGCTCTTTCTTTCTTTCTTCTAAATTTTTGAAGTTCACTATCACTAGCAATAGATTCTGATAATTTTTTCTCAGCTTTTTCAAGAGCAGCTTTCGCTCTATCGACATCAATTTTTTCAGCAGACTCGGAAGTCATAGAAAGAATTGAAATATTTTGACCTAGAACTTTACAAGTTCCGTGTGTAACAGAAAAACACCAAGCTTTCCCTTCAGCATCTTTAGCAGTAACGATACCTGTAGAAAGCTTTGTAAGAACATGTGTATGTCCTTCAAGAATATCTATCTCACCCTGAACAGTAGGAACTAAAACCTCTGTACATTTAAAGTCTTTAACAACTACACCACTCGGAGTGAGAATATCTAAAGTAAACATCTTATGCCTTCGCCTCTTCAACTAATTTAGCAGCTTTTTCTTTAACCATATCCATTCCACCAACAAGATAGAAAGCTTGCTCTGGAAGATCATCAACTTCACCATTTAGAATTGATTTAAAAGCAGCAATTGTGTCTTCAATTTTTACAAATTGACCCGTGATACCTGTAAATTGCTCAGCAACAAAGAATGGTTGAGATAAAAATTTCTGAACTCTTCTTGCTCTGGCAACTACCTTTTTATCATCTTCACTAAGCTCATCCATACCAAGGATAGCAATAATATCTTGAAGCTCTTTATATCTTTGTAGAATCTCTTGAACCGCTCTTGCAGTTTCGTAATGCTCTTCACCAACAATTGCTGGAGTAAGAACAGTTGAACTAGAAGTAAGTGGATCAACCGCTGGATAAATTCCAAGCTCTGCAATAGATCTTGAAAGTTCTGTTGTTGCATCTAAGTGAGCAAAGGTTGTAGCAGGAGCTGGATCTGTATAGTCATCGGCAGGAACATATACTGCTTGAATAGATGTAATCGATCCATCTTTTGTAGATGTAATTCTCTCTTGCATATCACCCATCTCTGTAGAAAGTGTTGGTTGGTAACCAACGGCAGATGGAATACGTCCAAGAAGTGCAGAAACCTCTGAACCAGCTTGTGTAAATCTAAAAATATTATCAACAAAGAAAAGAACATCTTGTTTTTCTTCATCTCTAAAGTACTCAGCTAAACTTAGTCCAGTAAGTGCAACTCTTGCTCTTGCTCCAGGAGGTTCGTTCATCTGACCATAACAAAGAGCTGTTTTTTCTAAAACTCCAGACTCTTTCATTTCATGATAAAGATCGTTTCCTTCTCTTGTTCTCTCTCCAACTCCAGCGAATACTGAGAATCCACCGTGTTGAGTAGCAATATTGTTAATAAGCTCCATAATTAAAACGGTCTTACCAACCCCGGCACCACCAAAAAGACCAATCTTTCCACCCTTAAGATAAGGTGCAAGAAGATCAATTACTTTAATACCAGTAAAGAAAGGCTCTAACTTTGTAGATTGATTTTCAAAACTAGGAGCTGCTCTGTGAATATCATATGATTTTTTATTTCCAATTGGACCCGCTTCATCAATAGGATCACCAATAACATTGATAATTCTACCAAGACACTCTCTACCAACAGGAGCTTGAATAGGTGAACCAGTATCTTTAACTTTAAGGCCTCTTGCTAAACCCTCAGTTGAATCCATTGCAATTGTTCTAACTACATTGTTTCCAAGATGAGTAGCAACCTCACAAACTAGGTTCCATTCTTCTTTGTTAATAGCTTTGTTTGTTAGTCTCAAAGCGTTTTTAATTTTTGGAATTGTTCCAGATGGAAATTCAATATCCACAACTGGTCCCATTACTTGTTTTACAAATCCCATGTTCTCAGACATGCTCACTCCTCGCTAAAAATTTAGCCGTTTAATGACTCAGCCCCAGATACAACTTCGATTAACTCAGTTGTAATTGCAGCTTGTCTTAATTTATTCATTTTTAAAGTTAATTTTCTAATTACTTCATTACAGTTTTTACTAGCATTTTCCATTGCAACCATTCTCATACCATGCTCACTTGCAATGGCATCAAGAACTGCTGTGTACATAGTATTGATATATACTTCTGGAATCATCGTATCTAAAATTTCTTCCGCACTCGGTGCGTATTTAAAATCAAATGGAAAGTCTTCTTTGATTTTTTCCTTATCCTCTTCAGGCATAGAAAATGGAAGTGCTTGCTCAACCACCGCTGAACAACTCATTGCTGACTCAAAAGAATTGAAAGCTACGAAAACTTTACCAACTTCACCAGTCGTAAAATCTAAACTTAACTCTTCAGCTATATCTACAATTTCAGAATGATCAGGTTCTACTTTTTCAAAAGTGTAATGCTCACCAACGTTTACTTCATCAGAAATAAGTTCTTTAACTTTTTTTCCAATAAAGTGAACTTTAATATCCAGATCAGAATTTTCATCTATAAAACTCTTTACCTTCTTATAAAGCTGTCCGTTATAACCACCACATAAACCTTTATCAGAAGAAATTACCAATAAATGAGCAAGCTTGTTTTCAGCATCAAAGTTGAAATAATCATGCTCATACTCATTAGTTACCGCCGCAACAGTTCTAAGAGTTTTCATTAATTCTTCAGAATAAGGCTTAAGAGAAAGTATTCTTTGCTGGGCCCTTGCAAGCTTAGCAGCAGATACTAATTTCATCGCACTTGTAATTTTGTACGTTCCCTTAGTACTTTTAATTCTCTTTTTAAGATCTTTTATATTCGCCATAAATTATTCGTACTTGTTAACTTCGTTAAAACTATTAATTGCATCAGTTAAACCTTTTGCAATATCATCAGTAATTTTTCCACCCTCAGATAAATCTTTCATTAACCCTGAATGCCTATTGTGTAAGAAATCTAATAAATCTTTCTCAGCATCTTTAATTTTATTCACAGGAACTTTATCAAGCATCCCTTTAGTACCAGCAAAGATAACTGCTACTTGATCATAAACATCAAAAGGAGCGTATTGACCTTGTTTTAAAAGCTCAACTAGTCTTTCCCCTCTAGATAACTGACTTTGAGTTGCTTCATCTAAGTCAGATCCAAAAGCTGCAAAGGCCGCAAGCTCTCTAAACTGAGCAAGATCTAAACGAAGAGTACCAGCAACTTTTTTCATCGCTTTAACTTGTGCTGAACCACCAACCCTTGAAACTGAAAGTCCAACGTTAACCGCTGGTCTAATACCAGAGTTAAATAAATCTGACTCTAGATAAATCTGGCCATCAGTAATTGAAATAACGTTTGTAGGAATATAAGCAGCAACGTCACCCTCTTGAGTTTCAATAATTGGAAGTGCTGTAAGTGATCCATTACCTAAATCATCATTAATTTTACAAGCTCTCTCTAGAAGTCTTGAGTGAATATAAAATACATCTCCTGGGAAAGCTTCTCTTCCTGGAGGTCTTCTTAGTAGAAGTGATAATTGTCTATATGCTTGAGATTGTTTTGTTAGATCATCATAAACAATCAATGCGTGTTGTCCGTTATTTAAAAAATACTCACCCATCGCACAACCTGAATAAGGAGCGATAAATTGAAGAGGTGCTGATTGAGAAGCCGTTGCTGAAACAATTGTTGTATATTCAAGTGCTCCAGTTTCTTCTAATTTTTGATAAACCTGACGAACTGTTGATTGCTTCTGCCCGATTGCTACATAAACACACTTAACATCTTTACCTTTTTGGTTGATGATCGTATCGATTGCAACTGCAGTCTTACCAGTTTTTCTATCTCCAATAATAAGCTCTCGTTGCCCTCTTCCAATTGGAATCATGGCATCAATTGCTTTAATTCCTGTTTGAAGTGGTTCGTGAACTGATTTTCTAGCAATAATTCCAGGAGCCTTTGTTTCAACTCTTGAAGTATTTTTTGCATTAATTGGTCCCTTACCATCAATTGGCTCACCAAGTGGATTTACAACTCTTCCTAAAAGCTCAGGCCCTACTGGAACCTCAACAATAGTTTCAGTTCTTTTAACCTTAGAACCTTCTTTAATTTCTTTATCATCACCAAGAACAGCAATACCAACGTTATTACTTTCTAAGTTAAGAACCATTCCTTTAGATCCATCTTCGAATTCAACAAGCTCTCCAGCGAGAACATTTTTTAATCCAAAAACTCTTGCAACACCATCACCAACAGTAAGAACTGTTCCAATCTCGCTTACATCTAAACGAGATTCAAAGTTCGCTATACGATCTTTAATGATTGAAGTGATTTCTTCTGGTCTAATAGCCGTAGTCATTTTTACCTCTTTATATAATTAAAACTGTATCGTTTTTTTAAATTGATCTAATTGATTATCTAAACTTGCGTCTAATAAATAATCTCCAACACTTACTCTATAACCTGCAGTTACTTTTTCATTTTTCTTGTAATCAAGATTAATTTTCTTACCAAGCTTTTTCTCTAAATGATTTATTAACTTAGTCTTAGCTCCATCATCTATACTCTGAGATGAACCTTCTATTGTTCCTTTAAGAAAACCTTTTTCCTCATCATCCATAACAACAACTTCTTTATAGATTTGATTAATAAGATTTACTCTTTTTTCAGTAATTAAATATTTAATAAAATTAGAAACAGTTGAATTTAAATTAAGCTTAGAAGATAAACTTTCAAAAATAGATGTTTTTTCCTCATCAGAAAAAGCATCTAAAAACATAACTTGTTCTAAATCTGTAGAAACATTTAAAGCATCGTTAAACTTAACTAATTCATTTACTACATCAACATTAGAGTCTTTACCTATAGACCTTAAGGCTTGAGCGTAAACTTTTGCTACTTCTTGTTCTTTCATTAAAACCCTTGAGTAAGGCTACTATCAATTTTCTTAACAAGCTCAGGATTCCCCTTAACCTTGTTTTTAGCAGCAGCTATTATTTTTTCTAAAAGCTCAGAGTTTATTCCTTTAACCATTTCTTGCTTTTTAATTTCAATTTTAGAACCAAAATCCATTTCTAGTTTTTTTATTTTATTTTCTGTTTCTTTTTCTTTCTCTTCTTTGAAACCATCTATTTCTTTTTTAGCAGTTAACTCAATTTCTTTTAAAGTCTCTGGTAAAGAATTATTTTTCTTTTGTTGTTTTTCTAAAAGCATTTGAGCTTCAAATTTTTGAGTTTTTGCTCTTTCTGAGATTTCTTTTACCGTCTCATGTTTACCAGTGAAGTAGCTAAGAAAAACTGGTTTTACTTTCCAAATAAAAAGAGCCGCTATGATGCTTAAATTAATAGCTGGATAAATTAGACTTCCTGGCCCTGCATGAGAACCTCCTCCAGCAGCAAAAGCACTTACAGATATCAATAAAGTAATTAACAACTTAACCATGTATCCTCTCTACTAATTGATCAGCCAAAGAATCTGCCTCTGATAAAATACTATTTTTCTTTGCTGAAAATTCATTTTCAATTTTAGTTTTTTCTTCTTCTAGTTTTTTATTACTATCACTCTCTGCTGACTTAAATTTTGAATTTAAATCTTTTTCAATTTCTTTTTTCTTATTATTTTTTTCTTCTTGTGTGCTCTTATAAGCTGACTCAATTTTCTCATCATACTCATACTTTAAATTTTCGTATTCTGATTTAAGTTCGCCAGCAAGTTCTTCAGTCTTTGTCGTTTTTTCAATACGTAACTCAATTACTTTTTGAAGAGGAGTAAAAAGAACTTTCTTTGAAATAAAATACAAAGCACAAATAATTCCAAATTGAATAAATACAGTGTTATTGATTCCAAGTTGAGTAAGAATATCTCCAACCATTTTGATTTAATCCTAGCTAAAATTTAATTTAAGATTTATTTAAACTCTACGTATTTGATAGTCAATTCAATTATCTAGATACTCAAAGAAATTAAAGATCTAAGAGAAATTGATAAATTGTATTGAATTCTTCTTTATCACTAAACTTAATAGCAATCTTACCTTTATCTTTCTCATTGCTCTTAATTTCAAAGTGAAAGCCAGTCTGCCTTTCAAGTTTTTGTCTAAGTGCGTCAAGTTTCTCGTCATGCTTTTTAGTGTTTTTTGATTTAGTTTTTTGCTTAACTTCTTTTTTAGGATTCAAGTGATCCGATAATTGCTTAACAGACCATTCATTCTTCAAACAACTCTTAGCTAAATCTTGAATCTTCTTTTCATCTTTAAGACCGATCAAGATTTTAGCATGTCCAAAGCTTAACTCTTCTTTTTGAAGCATAACAAGGACCTCTTTTGGAAGCCTCAGAACTCTTAAAGTGTTCGCAATAGATGATCTACTCTTTCCAACAGTTGTAGCTACTTGATCTTGAGTTAAATTATACTCATCAATTAATTGAAAATAAGCCAATGCTTCTTCAACACAATTTAAATCAGCTCTTTGAATATTTTCAATAATGGCCATTGCCAATTTTTCTTTTTTCGTAACTCTTTTAATAAAAACTGGAACTTGATCAAGTCCAATTTTTTTAGCAGCTCTAAATCTTCTCTCCCCTGCAATTATTTCAAATTTTTTATCATCTTCATCAAAGGTAACAATTAAAGGTTGGATGATTCCATTTTCTTTAATCGAAGCAGCAAGTTCTTCGATGTCTTCATTTCTAAAAACTCTTCTTGGTTGATCAACGTTTGGTTTAATTTTTGAAATTGGAACTAAAGAAGTTTCAGAGTTTTTTAATTCTATATCACTTGAAACTTTTTCTTTTTTTGTTTTTTGAAAATTATTTGTTGTAGGTGTTGCAATACTTGTATTTAACAATGCACCAATACCCTTACCTAGCACTGACTTTTTAGTCATTATAACTCCTAATATGTACCCATTTCTGATAATAAATCTTTTTGACTATCGTTATTCTTTAAATTTTTAAGTAATAATTCTTTCGTAAGTGATAAATAACTAGCACTTCCTTTTGAATTAATATCGTATAAAATAATTGGCTTACCAAAACTTGGTGACTCACTTAATTTAATATTTCTCGGGATGATTGAATTGAAAACTTTTCCTTCAAAGTGAGTACAAATTTCTTCTGCAACTTGTCTTGATAAACTTGTTCTACCATCAAACATTGTTAATAAAATTCCTTCAAGTTCAATCTTTGGATTTAAAGAAGTTTTTACCAATCTAATAGTTTGAAGTAATTGAGAAAGGCCTTCCATTGCAAAATATTCAGTTTGTAATGGAACAATATAACTATCACTCGCGTTCAAAGCATTTACGGTTAACAAACCAAGTGATGGCGGACAATCTATAATAATAAATTCATACTCAGATCTAACTTTTTCTAAGGCCATCTTAAGTTTTGACTCTCTTGCAATTTCACTTACAAGCTCAATCTCAGCACCGATTAAATTATTATCCGAAGGACAAATATCAAGCATCTCTAAGTCTGTTTGATAAATTGTTTGTCTTATATCTTTATTACCTATAAGTGCATGATAAATATTTGAATCTTTGAAAATATTTTTATCTACGCCCAGTCCCGAACTAGCATTTCCCTGAGGATCAAGATCAAGTATAAGAGTTTTTCTTTCAGCTGCTGCTAAACAAGCTGCTAAGTTAATAGCAGTAGTTGTTTTTCCAACTCCACCCTTTTGATTTGAAATAGAAATAATTTTTGCCATGCGTTAATCTTTTCTCTTATTTTTCTTTGTTCCACGTGGAACATTTTTATAACCCACGAAAACTCTTTTGTCTCCAGTGGAAAGTTCGTATTCTTTTAAAAACATATTCTCCCATTTTTTATCAATTGTCTTCAGTAATGGTTGCTCTATTGTAAAAAATTTAGGTCCTTTATAAAAACAAATGCTTACATCTTCCTTGGTTTTAATTTGATTAATAACGCTATGGGCCTTATCCATAGCTTTGCTGATTATAAGATCTCCGCTTTCATAGTGAAAATCTTGATATCTTGTATGATAAACAGTTACGTTCTTTATATTTAACCTATTGGCTATAAGTCTAACGGCATCAACTTTTTTCTTTCTTGCTTCAAGTCCAATGAACAATTTATCTTCTAGTTCTAAGGCCAAGGGAAGAATAGGAAATCCTCCACCAAAACCTAGGTCAATAACTCTTTTAGAATTCTTAAATATTTCAGGGATTATTTCTAAAGGAAATAAAGAATCTTCTACCTGTTTAACCTGAAAATCTTCTAGAGAAACTATCCTTGTTAAATTTAAACCCTTAAGATCTGTGTTTAATATTTCTAGATAATCTTTAGAAAATTTTTCTAATTTACTCATTAATAAACACCACTAGCAACAACAGCTAATGTTGCTTGTCTTATTCCATTTATATTTTTTAAATCTTTAAAAGTTTCAGGTCTAGATTTTTTGATTCTTTGCTTGCACTCAAAAGATATATTACTAGAATTTAGCATTTTATTGAGATCTATGTTCATTCTATCAACTTTTTGAATCTTTCTAGTGTAAACATCATGCTTTTTAATATAACCCTCGTATTTTTTAGATATAGCTGCAGTTCTAATAGATCTAAAATTAAAAGAAATTTTACATTGATTAGTTATATAATTAAGAAAATCTACTGGATCTACAGTAGGGACCTTTAAAATATCTGAAATAAAGATTTTCTTCTCTAATTTTTTAAAAACCTTAGCTAGTTCATCATTGTATTTAGATATATTATCTAAAGAAACACTTGTTTCATCGCAGAATTTACTCAAACATAAAAACTCATCTTCCAAAATATTTAAATATTCATCAAATTCATCATTAATATTTAATAAATCTCTGTATTTCTTCATTCTTAAATGACAGTTGTCTTCTCTTATAGAAAGTCTATTCTCTGATCTTGATGTAAACAATCTATAAGGCTCATCTCTTGTATTTGTAATTAAATCCTGAATCATTACTCCTATATAAGAGTCTTCTCTAGATAGTTTTATAGGATCTTGCCCCGATAGAACCATAGAAGCGTAAATTCCTGCTATTAATCCTTGCCCAGCAGCTTCTTCATAACCAGAAGTACCATTTACCTGGCCTGCGAAGTGAAGTCCTGGTATTTCTGAATGCTCAAGTCCTGAATTTAAATAAGTTGTATCAATAACATCATATTCAACAGCATATCCATACTTAGATATTTCGGAATTTTCTAATCCATTTATCGTTTTAATAAATTCATCTTGTATTTTCTTAGGAAGAGAACTAGAAATTCCACTAGGGTAGTAAAGATCTGTATTTAAACCTTCTGGTTCTACAAAAATGTGATGATTGCTTTTTTCTGGATACCTAAAAACCTTATCTTCTATACTTGGGCAATACCTTGCTCCAGTTCCTTCTATTTGACCATTATACATAGGAGAAAGTTCTTTGTTTTCACTTATTATATCTATTGTTTTCTGATTAGTATGAGTTAGATAACACGATAGTTGATCTATTTTTCTTTGATTATCATTTAAAAGATGAAAATTTATAGCTTTTGGATCTGATTTCTGCTCAATTAGCTTAGAGAAATCAATAGATCTTTTTAAAATACGAGGAGGAGTTCCTGTTTTAAATCTAATATTTCTAATTTTAATATTTGAAAATATATCTTCTAACCCTTCAGAATTTTCAGAATCTATCCTTCCACCTTCAAATGTCTCTTTTCCCATATGAAGCTTTCCATTTAGAAATGTTCCTACAGTTAAGATTAATTTTTTTGATATATATTCATTTTTTTCAGTAATAACTTTAAAATCATTAACTTTATCTATAGAGATTACCTTTTCTTTAATTATATCAATATTAGGTATTAGCTTAATTGATTCCTCGGCATTTATTGCATATAAGTCTTTATCTATCTGAACCCTCGTGGACTGAACAGCGTACCCTTTAGATTCATTGAGAATTCTATATTGTATTCCAGCAGAATCAGCAAGCTTGCCCATTAAGCCACCCATACAGTCGATTTCCCTGGCAACTTGTCCTTTTCCAATCCCACCAATAGATGGGTTACATGGAGCAGATCCAATAGGAACAGACTCTAATGTTATTAGAGCAACTTTTAATTTAAATTTACTAGCGATATGACAAGCCTCAACTCCTGCATGTCCTCCACCAATAACTATAATATCGTACATATTCATCTCAAATGTTCCACGTGGAACAACTATTTTCCAATGCAAAAATTAGCAAAGATGTTATCTAATACATCATCAGACTTTACCTGACCAATAAGCTCTTCTAATAATGCCCCCATAGAACCAACTTCAGAAGAAAGTATTGCAAAATCAGACTCAATATCAACTAAGTTATTGAAATTATTGGAAATATTGTAAAGTTCATTTATTATCTTGTTATGTCTTGGTATTATTATAGGATTATTTTCTATGCTCATCTCAAATTTATTAATAATAGAGCTAAGAACAAAGTTATCAAAATCTGTATTTTTTTCAAGAAGATTCGCCCCGATAGGACCATTTATTCTCGATACATGATCTTCAAGTGGTCCCATAGGACCAAAGTCTGAATGGGTTTTTATCACTAAATCAAAAGAATCATCTTTAATATCATCTTTCGTGAGAAGTATTTTAAAAAATGCTTTATCTAAAAGATTTTTTGAAAACTCAATTCCTGCTTCTTCAATTTCATCTTCAGTAGAGCGTATTCCAGCAGTATCAATTAACTCAAAAGATACTCCTTTTATTGAAATAGTATCTGCTATGTAATCTCTAGTAGTGCCTTCAGTTGAAGAAACAATAGATCTTTTCTTCTTAAGTAATCTATTAAATAGTGTGCTTTTGCCAGAATTTGGCTTTCCATAAAGAACTATCTTGGGCTTAATTAATATTTCTGGTTCTATGGGGGCACGTTCCTTGAGCTTTTCAATCAAGTTTTTAAATGATTCAAAGCTATCCTTGAATATATCAAATGCTTCTTTTTCACCTAAATCTTCAGAAAAATTAATAACTACTTCTAGCGTAGAACATAGGTATAAATAAGCTTTTTTAATTTCAGTATAGTCTGAATTCACATCTCCAGAGAGAAGGTTTAAGCCTTGAGAAATGGCAAAATCAGAATTAGAACTTAAAATTAAATCTAGCCCCTCGATCTGGTTTAAACTAAGCTTCTTATTTCTTAGTGCTCTATAAGAAAATTCACCTGCTTCAGCACTTCTTAAATTCAACTCTTTAGTTAGAAAATCAATGATTCTATTAACATTTATAGGGTTTCCATGAACAGAAAGCTCAAAGACATTTTCTCCAGTAAAACTTGAAGGCCCTTTGAAATATGTTAAAACGATTTCATCTAAAGTCTCATTATTGTTCAACAGTTTAGTGAATATTGCTTTTCTTGGTTCTATGGGGGCAGAACAACTTAAATAGGGGAGAAGTGCATCTGGTTCTATAGGACCAGAAATTCTAATTACAGAAATTGCAGATTTAAAGTAATTTCCAGTACTTACAGCGATAATAGAATCGAATTTATCAAAATAGTCAGTCATTTCTCGCGAGAATCTAGCACGACTGCCCCGATAGAACCATAGGTAATTTACTTAAAATTGAGTTTCAATTTCGTAAAGTTTATTAGAAAAATCAGTGTCTTTTTTCTGAAGATCTTTAATCTTATTCACTCCATGCATAACAGAAGTATGATCTCTTTTCCCAAAATAATCACCTATCTGAACATAAGTAAACCTTCCAATATAATAAGAAAAATACATTGAAATATGTCTCGCTAGAGTAATTTCTTTTTTTCTAGCGCTAGATCTAATATCAGCAACAGGGATATTTAAATATTTAGAAACAGTTTTTGTAATTGTTTCAAGGTTTACAGTTTTTTGATGATTATCAGGATTTATTTTTAATTGCTCCTTGGCAATTTCAAGATCAATATCAATATTAAATACAGAAGCACATGCACCTAATTTAATTAAAGATCCTTCAAGTTCTCTAATATTTGATTTTACATTAGAAGCAATAAGATCAATGACATCATCTGGAATATAAATATTTTCTTCAGTTGCTTTTTGTTTCAAAATAGCAACTCTCGTTTCAAAATCTGGTTGCTGTATATCAACAACTAAAGAAGAGCTTAATCTAGTTTTAATCCTATCTTCTAAACCAGTAATGTCTTTAGGTTCTTTGTCTGAAGTAAAAACTAACTGCTTTCTTCTTCTTTGAAGCTCGTTAAAAACATGGAAGAATTCATTTTGTGTCGTAGAACGATCCTTCATCATGTGAATATCATCGATCATTAAAACATCAATGTTTTCATAATATCTCTTTCTAAAATTCACAATGTCTTTATTTTTAAAAGCATCAATCATCTCAGACATGAAATCATTAGCTGAAGTTATGTCTATTCTTAAACTAGGTTTTGTTTTTAATAATTTATTAGCTATCGCATGTAATAGGTGAGTTTTACCTAAGCCAGATCCTCCGTAAACATATAAAGCACTGTAAACTTCACCTGGCCTGGTAGACACAGCAGTAGCAGAAGCATGAGCTAAATTATTTGATGGCCCAACCACAAATGATTCAAATGTTTTTTTCTTATCAATTACATGATGAAAAGTTTTAGGGGTTTGAGTCCTTTCAATATATTTAGAGTTAATCCCACTCATCACTTCTTCAGTTTTGGGCCTTAAATCATTTATGCTAAAAGACATGTTTTTAACAGTTTTGGCCTTATTAATAGTGTAAGTTGATTCTGAATTAGAAATTTCTACTTTAGATTTCTCTACAGTAGCTGCGTTGGAAGAAGACTTTTGGCCAGAAACTATAAATTTTATTTGATATTCTTTCTTAAGAACCTCTTGAATTGAATTTTTAAGCAATTCAAAATAATACTCAAGAATCATTTTTTTATTAAACTCTGATGCTATGCAAAAAACAATTTCATTGCTATTCACGGATTCAATAATCATAGAATTTGCGAAAAAGGCATCAAATTTTTCAGTAGAAACAAATTTTTGAATAGATCTTAAAATTTCTAACCTAATCTCTGATAATTCTACCTTGTTAAATGAATCATTTGTGGAAAAATGATTTTGTCTCGGTGCAGAAAATGAGGAGTTAACCTCATGATTTTCATTACTTAAGCTTTTTGAATCTAGAAAGTTTGCGATTGGAAAATTATTATTTGTCACTAGTTATGAATCCTTTAACTAAAAGTTTCTCTAATCTTTAGGGATGTTTAACTTAGCAGATGTCATATTGACTCGAAAACTTAAATTTGCTAACTTCTTTTATCAAATAAAAGATATCTATTAAGGTAAAAAATATGAAAAGAACATATCAACCAAAAAGAAGTAAAAGATTAAAAACTCATGGGTTTCTTAAAAGAATGTCTTCAGGTGACGGACAAGCTGTTATTAAAAGAAGAAGAAGAAAAGGAAGAAAGAGACTTACTGTTAGCGTTGGAAAAAAGTAATTTCCCAAAAGCTTTTAGACTTCTTTCTAAAAAAGATTTTTCTAATTTAAGAGATAACTCTCAAACAACAACAAACGAACTTTTTAAAGTTTATTTCAAAAAAAATGATTTTAATCATTCAAGAATAGGCATAAGCGTTTCTAGAAAATGTGGTAATGCAGTTTTTAGAAATAAAACCAAGAGATTAATTAAAGAATCTTTTAGATTATCAAAATATAAGCATTTAGGATATGATGCGCTCATTGTAATTAATTTCAATAAAACTAAAAAAGAAAATTATTTTTATAAATTAAAGAACAACATAAATTTATTCTTTAATTAAAGGAAAAAAATGAAATCTGATCAAACACGTGCCATGACTGCAGTATTAATATCTGGAATTATTTTATTTGCTTGGCAATTTTATTTTGCTCCTCCTAAAAAAACTCAAGTTACAAACGAAGTAGTAACAACAAAAGAAACCAATAAGAGTACTAAAATCAATACAGCTGCCCCTATAGAACCAATAGCTCCTAAAAACACTCCAAATCAAAAAGAAGAGCTTTTTAGCTTCAATAGCGGAGATTTCAAATACGAACTTAACAACAGATTAGATATTAAAAAAGCCAGCTATAAGAACACTTCGGCAAATGAACTTTTTCAACAAGATAGTTTTCTTCAAAGAGTTCAATTTATCCAAGGAAATATTTCAGCTCCACAAATTTTTACAATTACTAAGAACTCAGAAAACAATTTTACAGCTTCTAATCCAAATATCGTCATTAATATATCTTTAGAAAAAAATGGTTTATTAAATTTTAAAACTACTAAAAACGTAAACTTTACCCATATAAAATATATTTTTCCTTCTAAAAGTATGGAAAAAAATAATGTGCACTTTTCAAAATTTACTTACCTAACAAACAAAAGTGACCTTGAAGAGTTAACTATTGGAGATGAAGAAAGTATTCAAGAAAACCTTCAATGGTTTGGAAATGATTATTATTATCACACCCTAACAAGAATAGTAGGAAAGGATTCTCCTTCTAAAATCGTAGCAAGGCCTGGAGAAATAGAAAGCCAGTTTGAAATTATCACTCCAATCAAAGAAAATACTTCATTTATTTTTGTTAAAAAAACATACGATCAATTAATTAAAATCGGAAAAAATCTTCATTTTGCGGTAGATTTTGGTTTCTTCTCAATTATCGCTATTCCAGTTTTAAGAGGTCTTCAATACTTTTACTCTATGATTGGAAACTGGGGATGGGCGATAGTTTTATTAACCTTATTAATTAGACTTTTAACTTTTCCTCTTCAATACATATCTACAAAGAATATGGCTAAAATGAAAAAAATTCAGCCTGAGATTGATAGGATTAAAAAGAAATACAAAGACGATCCAGCAAAAATGCAAAAAGAAACCATGATGCTTTTTAAAAAAGCAGGAACAAATCCATTAAGTGGATGTTTTCCCATGTTACTTCAAATGCCTATATTTTTTGCTTTCTATAAAGTTTTGTACAATGCAGTGGAATTAGTAGATGCTCCTTGGATAGGGTGGGTAAAGGATTTAAGTGAAAAAGATCCTTATTATATTTTACCTGTTCTTATGGGCCTTGCTATGTTTGCCCAACAAAAAATCACGCCAACTACAGGAATGGATAAAACTCAAGCAAAAGTAATGATGTTCCTTCCATTAATTTTTGCTTTTATTATGAAAGATCTTCCAAGTGGATTAAACCTTTATATTTTTATCTCTACATTATTTGGTATAGCCCTTCATTTTTTCGTATTAAAAAGAGTTAAATAAATTTCAAGAAATGAATTTTATTCATAAAAGTTATAGATCTCAGCTGATTTCTCTTAGAAGATTAGCTGAAGCTGCAATTAAAAAATACAAAATCAAAG
>JAHDBN010000031.1 GCA_020630335.1 Bacteriovoracaceae bacterium | reverse complement strand
GATCATTCTGCGGCTTTTTGGAATGAGGTGGATAAGATTATGCCTCATTATCAGAAACAGGTGGAATGGTTAAGAGCAAATGGGGCTGGGATGGGGTTGTGACAGCAAAAAGCTTTCAATTTGGAAATAAATGAAACTATAATGCATTAAATATCTGTTATTGAGTTTATTCGGATATTAAGTAGCATTTAAAAACAGATCCTAACTAAAAAAGTAAATTATTAATGGATAAATCAAACTATGAAATAGTACCTGCTGGAGAACCAATAAGTAAAAGTGGCATCGAAGAGTTATTGGAAGAAATACGACCAGTTTGGAAAGGTAAAAATCTTATTCAAAGAGTCGTTAGGCTATTACCTATTGACCCAAGTAGTGCGTGTCAAAGATTGTTTAATGCTGCAATACATGACCTAAAAGATAAAATTTTGATTATAGGGGTTGATCTTGCAAAGGATACAGCATTAAATTATAGATTGCCATCGATTAATCGAGAAGAAGACGTTTTAGAATATAACGTGTCAAAAACCATTGATTTAGCATATCGTATAGGTATTTTGACAAGACCTGAGTGGAGAAGAATACATAGGTGCTATGAAATAAGAAGAGACTTAGAGCATGAAGATGATGAATATGAAGCTGTTTTACAAGACTGTTTCTATATTTTTAAAACCTCAATAGATGTAGTATTATCGAAAGATCCAATAGAATTATTAAAAGTTACTGATGCAAAAGATTTAGTTGAAAACTCAACAAATATATCTGTAACTGAAGAATTTTTTACAGATTATAAAAGTGCTCCTAAAGGCAGAAAAAAAGAGATTTTAGAGTTATTAGTTTCTTTTTCTTACGATAACAATAAACCTGATATTGTTCGCGAGAATAGTGTAGAATTACTAAGACATTTAAAGTCAATAACAGATAAGACAGTTATAATTGACATTGCTGGTATTTTAGAGAAAAAGCTTGGAAGAGATGGAATAGATTTAAAGACAGCAAAAATTGGCCATGCTTGTGGAGCATTAGGTTACTTTAAAAAAGCTCGATTAGGCGACTTTTTCGGTATACAAAAAAACGAAGGAAGAAGAGTTTCCTCAGATTGGAGTGAAGAGGGAAAGTTTTGTTCTAAATTAGAAGATATTGGAGGTCTGAAATATTGCCCAAAAGAACATTACTCTGATTTGATTAAAATTTTAGCCATTATGTATATTGGAGAAAGATCTTACGGAAGGAGTTCAAGGGAAGTTTTTTATAGTAATAGAGCAGCACCAATAATTTCGAGAATTATCAGAGCAGAAGGGAAAAAAGCCTATATAGCATTAGAACGATTAAGAAACAAAGATGAAAACTATCCTACATTGGGAGGTGTAATATACAGAGAAGATATAAAACGCAAAATAGAAGATAAATATTTATTGAGAAGATATGAAAGTCTTCTTGATACTTGTGGGAAAATTGAAGATGAAATAACGAATTAGCTTTGAATGTAATGCACTAAACAACAGAGATATTAACTCTACTTTTTATACTTACGATCTAAGAGCCTATTAAGCTCATCAGGACTCGGTAATTGTTTAGTAAGATTTTCAGGAAGTGCTTTAGTCAATTGATAATTAGATACTCCTATCGCATTATTAACTGATCTTAGTGCATAATCGACTTCCAAATCATTCGTACCTCGACAGAGCAGGATGCCAATGGCTGGGTTTTCATGTTCTTCCTTGAGGGTGTCGTTGACAACTTCTAAGTAAAAATTGAGCTTGCCAGCATACTCAGGCTTAAATTCTCCTGCTTTAAGCTCAAAGACTACAAGACAATTCAGTTTTCGATGGAAGAAAAGGAGATCCAAGAAATACTCTTTTTCTTCTATTTTGAGTTTGTATTGGCTTCCTACAAAGGCGAAACCGTACCCCAACTCAATCAAAAAGTCCCGGATTTTGGCAATGAGTCCTTCTTCTATTTCTCGCTCTTTCGCTGCGGCTTTTAAGCCTAAGAATTCAAGGTTGTAGGTGCTTTTAATGGATTCATTGGCTTGCTCGGCTAAGTAATCAGGTAGAGCCAATTCAAAGTTGTTTTGGGATTGTTCGAGGACTTGTCGAGCGTAATCGTCTATTTCTATTTTAATACTCAGGACATTTCTACTCCAACCATTGAACGCTGCGGCTTTCAAATAATATGCCTGGGCATGTCGATCTTTTATCTTACTCATTATTAGTAGATTATGGCTCCAAGGAATTTCTGCGACAGCTTGTCGCAGATTTGGGTAATCTTTATATGTCTGATACAACTTGCGCATATCCCAAAGATTTCGAGTAGAGAAACCACGACTATCAGGAAGCTCTGAGCGTAAATCTTGTGAGAGTTTGTCTACGACTGCCTTTCCCCATCCTTCTTCACCTTGTCTCTGGACGATCATTTCGCCTATCTTCCAGTAGAGTTGAATGAGTTCCTTGTTGAGTACACGAGCGGCTTTAATTCGGGCTTGTAAAATGGCGGCTCGAATGTCGGTCAGGAGTTGGGGATAGTTATTGGGTGTATTCATTTGGTTCGTAGGGCAATACTATAAGGGTTATATTTTATCTGCTTCTATCTCTAACTTAATTATCAAGTCATTAAGAATATTATATCGACCCAGCTCTCTCTGAATTCTTCCAGCAACTATTCCTTCATGAATACGAATTTTCTTAGCAAAATTCCTTACTGCGTTTTCAGAAAAGTCTTCCTGAATCAAAAAAGATTTAAATAACTTCTTAGGTATTAATAAATTAGAACTAAAATTATCTGCTTCTTCTTCTTTAGAATCATCAATTACAACCTGTAGATCATCTTTACGGCTACTTGAGTCAATAAAAATATCTTTTTTTCCATGAAGAAGAATATGACCAACTTCGTGAAAAAATGAAAACCAAAAATGACCATTAGACTTATATCTATCTGACATCTGTATAACAGGATTATTACCAATCCATCTCGCTGCACCACTAATTCCAGTATTTTTCAAGTACGGAGATAATACAACTTTAACTCCTGCTTCTAAACAAATACTTTTAATCTGTTTATCATAATCTTTGGGTTGTTTGCACGCAATACTTCTAAGTACATCAATATAATGCTTAAATAACTCTACATCATATTGAGGAGCAGTAATGTTTTCAGCTGCTTTATCTCCATGTCTTATCCATGTAGCTATATTAAAAGCTTTAGGGCTTCGAGCTAATGAGATTCTGAATGCAACAGACTTATAATTATCATCTCTATATGTTTTTTCCCATTGCTCTTTTGTGGCAACTCCAAAGAATTTTAAGACTTCTCTTACATTTTCATAGCCTTTTCGAGATTTTTTAATCCAACTAAACTTTCTCATCTCCGAAAGAGGAAATTGCTTAACCCACTCGCTATGCTTTGATAATTCTTCATTTTCCTTTTGAAGGGTTTGATACTTATGATACTCAATATCTGCTTTGAGAATTTCATCGACATCTATATTAAGTACCCTTTTTAGCTGTAAAGCAGTATCTAACGTCACCCTAACTTTGCCTTTTATGATCTCATTTATAGATTTCAAAGGACGCCCCATGCGCTCTGCTAATGCTGCTTGGGGCATACCTATTTTATTAATCTTTTCCAAGATATATTTGCCAGCATGTTTCGGTATGTCTTGGTCTTTGCTCATAATTTATCTAAAGAATAACCAATATAGAAAGACAGAACAACAAAGAAACGAAAAAAAATAGACAAAATCAATATTAACTTTTGCAATTAGTCATTTTATCATTTACATTTGATGTGTATAATTTTGTTTTTTATTTTTTTATTATTGACTTAATAAGGAACTATATTTACAATATTATTGTACTTTCTCTTATAACCCCAAAAAACAACATCATGAGTAAAAAAACATCAAGAAGAATCGCTAAAAAAGCGAGTAAGGCATTAAAATCTAAAAACACAAGTAAAAAGACTAAAAGTGTTTCAGCAACAGTATTGTCTCAGTCAAAAAACAATAAAAAGACATCTAAAGCTATTGCATCCAAAGCTTCTCAAATCTTAAAAGATGGAAGATTTGGTAAATGTGCTAAATCTATTGCAGGAAGTGCATTATCACAAAAAAAGTAACCATAATGTCAAAAAAGTTAATAACCGTCTTCATTAGTTTGGGTATAGTTTTACTAAACACAATTTGGTCGGAACATAATTATTCAAAGGATTTCACAATGTTAGGGGTAGGTATTCTATTAACTTACTTTATAGAAATACTTGAGTTCATGTATAAAAATAGAGGTAAGCTAAAATTACTTTTCCAAAGTCTTATTCAATGGAATACTACCCTTAGACTTTCATTCGCTTATTTACTAAAGATTCGCGTCGATGGGGAATACTTACTAATTTATAACTCAAAGTTTGAAGGGTTTCAACCAGTTGGGGGAGTTTATAAGTTTTTTGATAAAACTATATTAACAACACTTGGTTTAGCTCCTGATGATAATATTCCCTGGGATAATGATAAAGTTAAAAATGACTTACGAGTTCGTCAAAATCAAAGCAAATACCTTTATAAATTTTTGACGTGGTTTGAAAAAAAAGAAGGCAGAGAAACAGATCCTAAACGTGAATTCTATGAAGAAATGATAGAATCCAAAATACTACCCTTAGAGACGTTTATAAACATAAATTATCAGTTTTCACATAAGCATTATGATGGCATTAAGCAATCCGAAAAATTTCCAGGGAAAGAATTAATTTATGCTGATGTTTATGAAGTCCATCTAACAGATGAACAGAAAATCGCTTTAAGAGAGCTAAAGAAGAATCCTCCAAAAAACATAATGTTTGTTAGTAAAAATGACATTGAGTTAGATCATCAAGCTAATAATTTTATTTTACCACATACCAAAAAATTATTCTTATGACAGATAAGATTTACTTATATCCCGAATCAAATGAGCAGCAAATAGATTGGTATTTAAATCAAATCGCTTTGCGATTAGAGCTAACTCCAACCATGTTGGAACAAATTAAAAACACTTATGCCACACTTACAAGTTGGTTAGAAGAAGATGAGAAATTTTTCAAATACCAAATCACACTTTGTTTTTCTTTTGGATCAAGAAGAATTGGTACATCTGTAAAACCATATAGAAGAGCGGAATTTGATTTAGACTTTTCAATTCGTGTAACAAGTCATAATCCAATAAATCCTTTTGAGATCTATGAACATTTAAAAAGGCGAATAAATGAAAATGGCACCTATGCCAAAATAGCAATACAAAAATCTCGATGTATTCGTCTGAACTACGCTAATCAGTATCACATTGATATCATGCCGTCGAGTAAAGCCAAACCTTACGAAGATAAATGTTTAGAAATAATGGTGCCTGATAAAAGACTAAAGCATTGGGTATTAACTAATCCTGAAGGGTTTGCAGAATGGTTTGAAAGGAACTATATCAAGGTTGAGAACTCATTACTATATAGGAAAATGATTAGTGAAATAAAAGCAGAGATAAAACCACTGCCTGAAGAAGTCCCATATGGATTTAAAGAACCCTTACAAAGAGCAGTTCAATTAATTAAAAGATGTAGAGATGTCTACTTCTATGGCAAAGACCATAATATTTCAAGTATTGTACTAACTACCCTGTCTGGGAAGCATTATAATGGAGCTATGTCGATATACGATGCTATAGTTCAAATAATTAAGGGTATAGAATCAACGACAGAATATAGTGGCAACTTTAAAGTGATAAATCCTGTAAACTCTAAAGAGGTGTTCAATGAAAAATGGACAAATATAGATTATAAGGATTTTAGAGCTTTCATAAGCTACCTTTATCAAGGCATACACTCATTGCAAAATAGCAATGGATATGAAAACATAAAAAAACAAATAGAAAAACTTTTTGGAGAAAAAGTTTCTAATACTGTAATTGAAGATTATGCTGATTTAACAAGCTACTACAGAAAAAAGGGAAGGTTGGGCATAAATGCTAATGGTAGCTTAGCTACATCAAGTATCGTTAAAACAATACAACCAAATAATTTCTATGGGAGCTAAATTTTATAATAGGAAAAAGATCATTACTGCTGCTCTTCAATATTATCATCTTAAAAAAACTTTTCCGAAATGGAAGCATGAATTAAAAATGGATATTATTAACAGCATAGCCAATATAAAACCGAATCCTAATACTAAAGAGTACAAAGTGCTTTTCCATTTTCAATTGTATAAAGCACCCTCTGTTAGGGTAATAAGCCCCAAACTTGAAAAAAATGGTGACCAAGAAGTGCCACACTTACACAGAGATGGTTCTCTTTGTCTTTATTTTAAGCAGGAATTTGATTCATCAATGTTTCTTGTAGATACAATAGTGCCTTGGACAACATTATGGTTAGAGTACTATGAAATATGGAAGGCAACAGGAAAGTGGCTTGGGGGAGGAATTGAGCATTAAAAAGAGTTATTAATTCTTTTTTCCAATTTCAATACCACGATGCCTTAAATAGGAATAAAGAGTTGGGCGACTGATTCCGATATGCTCACAAATTTCTGTAATAGAGAATTTTTTGTTGCCTTCATCGTCAAGCTGCTTGTACAGAGACTCTGCTACGATTGCTTTGTCTTTGGCAGATTGAGAAAGTCCTTTCGGACGTCCGCCGACTCGACCTCTGGCTCTTGCTGCTTCCAGTCCAGCCATCGTCCGTTCTCTGATGACATCACGCTCGAACTGTGCAAGTGAAGCAAAAATATTAAAAATCAACTGGCCGTGCGGTGAGGTGGTGTCCACTGGATCAGTGATACTTTTAAAACCAATTCCTTTTTCGTTGAAATATGCCACCAGTTCAATTAGCTCTTTTAGGGAGCGTCCAAGTCTATCCAGTTTCCACACGATAAGGACATCGCCTTTTCTCATTTTGTCTCGGAGACGTTCAAGCACTGGACGAGCTTTTTTCGCTCCGCTGACTTTTTCGGTAAAAATATCTTCTTTTTCGCAGCCTTCCTTTAGAAGAGCGTCTACTTGGAGCGATAAGTTTTGCTCTTTAGTCGAAACACGAGCGTAGCCAAATTTTTTCATAAGTTAAAGTTAAGCAAACTCATTT
>JAHDBN010000005.1:78466-151947 GCA_020630335.1 Bacteriovoracaceae bacterium | reverse complement strand
AAATAGAATTTTAGTTCTTCTACTTTCCATCACAATTCTTGGAATAGGAACGTATTGCGCTATCAATCTCCCAGTCGATGTTTTTCCAAACTTGAATCGACCTACAGTTACTATAATGACTGAATCTCATGGTTTAGCTCCAGAAGAAGTAGAGACTTTGGTAACTTTCCCTATAGAGGTTGGTCTTAATGGGACTCCAGGAGTGAAAAGAATTAGATCTAGTTCAGGAGTGGGTCTTTCAATTGTATGGCTTGAGTTTGAGTGGGGGACAAACATTTATAAAAACCGTCAGCTTGTATCTGAAAAATTATCTCTAATCAAAGATCAATTACCTCAAGGGGTTAATGCTTCAATGGGCTCTATCACCTCAATAATGGGTGAAATTATGCTTGTTGGGCTAAGTTCAAAAAATGATGAGGTTAAAGGAATAGACCTTAGATCTATTGCAGATTGGACTATTAGACCTAGATTATTATCTATTGGTGGGATCGCTCAAGTTATTCCTATCGGTGGAGGAGTCAAGCAGTATCAGGTATTACTTGATTCAAAAAAAATTAGATCAAAAAATTTATCGATTGAAGACATTGATGAAAATTTGAGACATATTAGTGAAAATACAACAGGTGGTTTTGTTAATAATAAAAACAAAGAGTTTTTAATTAGAAACCTTGGAAGAATAGAAAACATTGAGGATATAAAAGAATCTGTTGTAGGAGTTTTTAGAGGTGAACCAGTTAAGGTTTCAGATATTGCTGAGGTTAAAGTTGGTAAACAAGTCATGCGAGGTGATGCTAGTATTAATGGCACCGAAGGAGTAATTCTTGCAATTAAAAAACAACCAGGAACATCAACTCTAAAGCTAACTGAAGAGGTCGAAAATACTATCAATGAGATAAAGAAAAGACTCCCTGATGGAGTTAGCATACAGGCTGATTTGTTTAAACAAGCAAACTTCATAGGACATGCTGTCGAAAATGTAAGTGATGCATTAAGAGATGGAGCGATACTAGTTGCACTTATTTTATTTATCTTCTTAATGAATTTTCGCACCACCTTAATCACTTTAATGGCAATCCCTTTATCATTTGCTATTTCTGCAATTGTATTCAAGTACTTTGGTCTTGAAATTAATACCATGACTTTAGGAGGATTTGCTATTGCAATAGGTCTTTTAGTAGATGATGCGATTGTAGATGTTGAAAATGTTTACAGAAGATTAAAAGAAAATTCTACAAAGAAAACACCTGATCCAATTTTAAAAGTTATATTTAAAGCAAGTAAAGAAGTAAGGACTTCAATCGTCTTTGCAACTATGATAGTGATCATTTCTTTTATCCCACTTTTTTTTATGGAAGGTTTGGGTGGGAGGTTTTTTATTCCTTTGGGGATTTCTTTTATTGTTTCACTCCTTTCTTCAATGTTTGTTTCCCTCACTGTTACCCCTGTTCTATGCTCTTATTTACTCCCTCGAATTACTGGGAAGGAGAAGTCTCATGATACCGTAGTTGTGTTAACCTTGAAGAACATTGATAGAAGAATCGTTCAGTTTTTTTTAAAGCAACCATATTTGATTATCTTGCCTGTATTATTGATGTTTTCAGGAAGTCTTTTTCTTCTAAAGGACATGAACAAAGAGTTTTTACCCAAGTTTAATGAAGGCACAGCAATGGTTTCAGTAATTTTATCTCCAGGAGTTTCTTTAGATTATTCAAGCGAGATTGGATTAAAAGCAGAGAAGATTATAATGGACATTAATGGAGTTGAACATGTTAGTAGAAGGACTGGTAGAGCAGAGCTAGATGAACATGCAGAAGGAGTTAATGTAAGCGAAATTGATATCGATTTTCTGGAAACAAGCAATAAGGCTAGAGGCTTAATATTAGATGAAGTGCGATCAAAGTTAACAGAAGAGATACCTGGAGCAAGCATTAACATTGGTCAACCTATCTCACATAGATTGGATCATATGTTATCTGGAGTAAATGCTCAAGTTGCTTTGAAAATATTTGGACCTGACAGGGATCAACTTAAGGTTTTGTCCTTAGCTCTTTTTAATACGATAAAAGATATAGAGGGAATAGTTGATTTACAAATAGAGAAGCAAGTCGAGATCCCGCAAATTAAATCTTATTTCATTAGAGAAGACGCACAAAGGTATAATATAAATATTGGTAAAATTGCAGATCAATTAGAAGTTGCTCTTCAAGGAGAAAATGTAGCTCAAGTGATTCAAGATCAAAAGGTGATCAATGTTTTTTCGAGACTTAATGATCAATCAAGATCAAGTGTTGAAAATATACAAAATATTATTATCAAGACTATGCCCTCAGGAGAAAAAGTTACTTTGAGCCAAATTGCCGACGTTTATGAAACAACAGGGCCTAATATCATTAATCGTGAAAATATGCAGAGACGCATTATCGTCCAGGCCAATGTCTTTGAGAGAGGTTTTGATAAGGTAATTGAGGAGATAAAGGAAAAAATCGATAAAGATTTTGAATTACCAGAAGGTTATTACTTAAAATTGGACGGACAGTATAAAAGTCAGCAAAGTTCTTCTAAGACGATGTTGTATGCAGGCATTTTATCTTTACTTGTTATCTTTTTTCTACTCTATATTCACTTTGAATCAAGCTTGATTACTCTGCAAATTATGTTAAGTATTCCTCTTGCCGTGATTGGAAGTATTTTAGGTATTTATTTAACAGATAATACCATTTCAATTGCTTCAATTGTTGCTTTCATTGCCCTTTGTGGTATCGCTTCTAGAAATGGTATCTTAATGATTTCTCACTACTTACATCTAATGCTTGAAGAAAAAGAAGCTTTTTCGAAGGAAATGATAATACGAGGTACTCTAGAAAGGCTTGTTCCTGTTTTGATGACTGCCATCTCTGCAATCCTTGGTCTTGTTCCTTTGTTGATGTCTAAGGGAGCACCGGGCAAGGAAATACTTTATCCTGTTGCTGTCGTTATTGTTGGAGGTCTATTTAGCTCTACAGTTTTAGATATGTGGATTACACCAGCTGTTTTTTATAAATTTGGAAAAAAATCAGCTGAGAAATATGTAAGAATTAATAAAAATAAAAAGGAGATTTTTTAAATGAAAAATTTAGTATTATTAGTATTGTTTTCAATCAATTGTTTTACCCATGGAGACCACAGTGTTCCAGGAGCTATTCCTCCATCTCCAAACGGTGGAATTTTAGGAGAAGCAAAGCATGATCATGGTAAATCACATGAGCATGATCATAAAGAAGCAAGTGAGCGGGAAGTTTTTTTCGAAGGGATTTACAAGAATAAAAATTTAACAATTCACTTTTTAGAATTAGATCCTAAAACAACTAAGTTTTTCTTGGTAAATGACTTTAATGATTTAAAAGATCTGAAAATAAGTATACAAGATGCTCGTAAAAAGAAAAAAATTTCAAAGAAGCATAAGTTGGTAGATAAAAAAATAATTATTGATATGAATGGACAAAGAGCTCGCAGATTACTTGTTAACATTAGTGGGAAATACAAGGGAGCTAAGTATTCAGCAGAGCTACAGCTTGAGAGGAGGTAATGCATTATTCTTTATAATTATGGCTTTCTGAAAAATTGTTACTATTAACGAAACTTCTTGCTTGGAAGGAGTGATGTTAAATGATCAGCTTTATATTGAAGTTGGCTGTTGTTTTCTCGGAGCAAGGTGTTTTATTAATCTGATTTGAAAATACTTTTTTCTGCCATATCTTCTGATGAGAAATATACGCAAAGCCGGTAACTATAGGGATGGCTTTTAGTTTATCGTCTATTTATTCTTAGCTAAGTGGGAGCTTTATGATAGAACAGGCCGAATTTTTTTCTACTTTTAAGGAGAATTCTCCAGAGAAAAAATTAACACAATTTTCGATAAATTTGATTCCCAGGCCATAGTTTTTGCTTGTGTCTTGGCTTAGAGCTTCCTCTTTCTTTGTATCTTTAATCATAATCTCTATTGTGGAGTGATATCTTGTGATTTTTATTTGAATCAAACCGTTGCCATTGATAGCTTGGAAAGAGTTTTGGAGAATATTAGAAATAATCCTACTGTAAAGATAGGAGTTTACATTGCTGAATAATTGATCCTGCGATGAAGAGAAATTCATTTCTATATTATTGCCTAAGGTAAAGGCGTTAAACATCGAAACAACATCTCTTGTAAGTTTTACTATATCTTGTGAACTAAGAGGGTGATCAGTGATATTTATCTCGCCTTGATTGAGTTCTAGAATAGTATTTCTTAAATCAGTTGTTAGTTTATCAAGCTTCTCTGCAATCGAGCTAAGCATTTTAGCTTCATCAGGATCTTTATTGGCCACTCTTTTTTGTAAAAACTGTATAGCTTCAATTGGAGCCGCTAGGTCGTGCGCTATCATTCTGGAGAATTTAAATCGAAGTTCTAAGTCTTTAGATGCCAAAATTTCTGAGTTGAGCGTATTAACTCGGTTTAAAAGTTTATTAAAATGATTGCCTAGGTTTGCGATTTCATCGTTACCTTTAATTTGTATTTTTGAGATGTTATTACTCAATAGCATTGTTTCAATAGATGAATCGAGCATTGATATTCTTCTAGTGAGTGATATTGAAATTCTCTTTGATAAAAAACAAGCAAGTAAGATTGATAGTAATTGAGCAAGTAATGAGAACAGCAATATGTTTTTGTAGTCATTCTGAAGCTGAGTCTTATCAATATCAGTCTTTAGAACATAATAGTATTGATTATCCAATGATAAACCTGACTGATTACACTGACAGCAAGTGGTTACATTCGAAGGAACTTTAGTATATGAAATCGATTGATTTCTCTTATGAACTATCTTTCCTAATTGGAATTGGCTCTTATCGGCCTTAAATCTTTTATACTGTTTTGCCATTGGCCCAAAACTTCCAAGATTTATTCCATTAGGTGTAAACAACTGTATCTTTAAAATGTTCTTATCTCTTTTTAATAGTTGTTTTAAAGTATCACCAATAAAATCAACTTTAACTGCAACTTCAAGGTATCTTTTTTTATCTAAGCTTGGAGCAATCAAAAACTTATAAGGGTATGGCTCAGGAGTTGGAGGTATAATAGGAGTTGTTTCGTAATTATTTACATCTAAAAGAACATTCTTGTAGCTTTTGCAAAAGCTTAATATGTTGGGGATTCTCTCAGGAGGCTCGTTGGTAGAAACGATAAAATCACCCTCTGAGTTTGCGATAAATATATGTGTCAAATTAAGTTTTTTGGCTTCTTCTTCCCAGTTAGTTGACGAATCAGATTTTTGATCAATAACCTGAAGCATGCGAGCGGAGTTTAACAAGAAAAGATCAGAGCTTTTATCAAGCTGGTTAAGAGTTTCAGCAATAGTCTCAGTTAGAAGAGTATATCGGCTTTCAAATTTCTTAGTAGCATTATTTGTAGCGTAAACATGGTAACCCCAAATACAAAGCGAACTAACCATAACGATAGATGCAATAAAAGAAATAAAAATTTTTTTAGAAAAATTCATTAGTAAGTTAATTTTTCTATCATTTCTTTTTGGGTTGGGTAGTTTTGAATAAGCATTTCTTTTTCAGCAATACTAAAATCTGAAAAATCAAAAGCAGGTGAACAAGTTGTGCCCAACAGGGCCCATTGGCCTTCAGTCTTAAGTCTTGTTCCTTGCCAGATGCCAGCTTTAACAACTACTTGTGGGACTTGTTTATTAAAGAAATCATTTCCCATAGTGATAACTTCTGAAGCCCCATCAGGCTTTAGTTGTAACATTTCAACGGGATCACCAGCGTAAAAATGAAAGATTTCATCTTGCTTAAGTTTATGAAGGGCTGAGAAGCTAGTAGGGCTTACCAAGTAATAAATAGCTGTCTTGGTATTTTTGTTTTCATTGAGTTTTTCCTCAGATCGATATGTTTCTCTATAAAAACCACCTTCTTCAGGTAGAGGTTTTAAATTAAAAAATTCAATTACTTCATTTATATTCATTTTCATATAATGTTCTCCATAAGGGTTTTTTTCCTTTTATAGCTTTAATGTATTTCATTGAGGTTATCTCGGTTTCATGCTTAGCAGTCGTCAGGTATATATCAGCAAATCCTAGATCAGAAATTCTTGATGCTTCATTTTCTCCTACCTCTGAACCAAGGTTTGAGTCGAGGCAAATTATAGTCTTTTCTTTAGGGGGATTACTTATAAAATCTTTTACACTTTTATAAGTATGAAGATCAATCAAATCATCTTGAGCAGCTAGCGTCCAAAGTTGATGAATTAAGTCGTCATCATCAATTAGCGTAAAGCTTCTATTCTTCATGATTATCCTGTAAAGAGTTTCTTATTTCATTAATCATTATAGGAAATTGTGAGTGCAAGAGATTTAAGTATCGATTTTTTAACTCATCAGTTTCTGCATTAACTATTCTAGAGACACAGTATTCTAATGAATCTAGTCTTCCTAGAATTTTATGTTTTAAATCATCCAAGATCATAAATTTCCTTTTTCTGCATGTTTGCTAAGAAGATATGAGATAGAGCTTTGACTTCTTTGGAAAACATTCGCGATATGTTTTTTAGAGCCTTCGCCTTCTCGAAAAGCTTCTCGTAGTAGTTCTGCTTCTATTTGTTCTAAAAAGGCATCAATACCTATGCTTTTTAATAGTTTATAGTGTTGGCTATTTGATGCCGAGATATCTGATTTGAGAGGATTAAAAAGAACATCTTTCTTATCTATTATTGTTTTACCTTTTATAAGCCATGTATCAATTTGGGACTTAATTTCTCTAGTATTGAGAGGCCACTCATACTTTTTTAATTTATTCATAGCTTTTTCAGTTACAGAAATTTTTAATGAATTTTGATTTAAGTAAAAATCAAATATGAGCTCTATATCTTCAGGTCTATCTTTTAATGCTGGTATTTTTAAGTTATAGCAATTAAGTCTTGCATAAAGATCAAGACGGAATTTATCTCGTTTTACTAATTCTATTAAATTTTCATTTGTAGCTGTGATAAGTCTGAATTTTGATTTCTGCGGAGTAAAAGATCCAAGAGGTGAGAAAACTTTTTCTTCGATAACTTTTAAAATTTTTTGCTGGGCCTTACTGGATAAAGCATGTATTTCATCAAGAAACAAAACACCACCATCAACACTTCCAAAAAGTCCCACTTTATCAGTTGTAGCCCCTGTAAATGCTCCAACCTTGTGTCCAAATAGCTCGGATTCGAGCAAGGAATCTGAAAACTGTGAACAATTGACAGCAATGAATGGAGCGTCTTTACCAAGCCAACATTCAGCTAAAAACTTTGCAATAGTAGTTTTCCCAACACCTGATTGACCTGAAATAAGAATAGGAATATCAGGCAAATGTAAGCTGGAGAGATTTAATATTTGATCTTTTAGATTTGTATCTTTGGTTTGAAATACTTTATCTAGGCTTTCAGAAAAAATGTTTTCATTCATAAATTCAAAGTATTTTGAAAATACCATTTTTATTTCATTACTATCATAGTTCTTATGAATGTAGTTTAACGCACCGGCATTATAAGCTTTGTCTATTTTTTCTTTAGAATCAAAAGAACTCAAGACAACTGGATATATACCTTTAGCTTTAGAGTTTTTAACGATAGCGAAGCCATCTAATTTTCCATTTAAATCTAAATCGATGAATGCAAGGTCATATATTTTACTTTTAATAAGAGTGGAAGCTTTAGCCTTGTTAGGCGCGAGGTCTACCTTATGGCCATAACTCCTAAACTCTTCAGTAAACCTTGTTTGCCATATAGGATTATCTTCAACGAGTAATATTTTAAGCTTTCTCATGTGTTGGGTAATCTACAAAATTCTTTACAAATTTCAAATATCTTTAAATTTTATTTCAAATAATTTGAAATTTGATTTCACTCAATATTAGTATTTTATTTACATGCAAGATGCAATCTTACTGGAATTATTCATTTCAGCTTAAATTATCCGCTGCGTCTCAAAACTGGCACAAATCCTGCATTATCTATTCTCACAAATTTCAAACTGTTCATCAAAAGGAGAAACACATGGACGCTTGCGATCACATTTATTTTATCGAAAAAGACACGAGGCCAACATCGAAACACTTTAAAAGAGTTTTGGATTATCTAACAAGGCCATCTAGTTCTGAGGTTAATGAGAAGAAACCCAAAAAGAAAAAACTTAATTTAAAGCTAGATAAACATATCAATCTAGAAAACTTAATAAGTTAAGTTGGCACTAAAACTTAACGGACTATTTAACACTACAAAGGAGTATGTAGAATGCATTTAATTTTAACTTTATTTTTATTCATCTCTTGTTCTTTCAAAGAATCAAAAGAGATTACAGACAAATCCAAAGCTTTAAAGGCAATGGATAGTGATGGAGATCAAATCTCAGATTTTGATGAAATCTCCCAAGGAACAAACAGGTACGTAGCAAACTTAACAGTAGAAAAACCAATACTTAAGAATCTAAAACTAAGTCTGAAGTTAGCTCAAGAAGACAAAGAAGAGATCATTGAAAAAAAGTTCACTGAAATCAAAACAATTGATTTTCAAAAAGAACTTTTATCCATCGCTCATCATGAGCATGGCAATACTCTTCTTTCCTTGCTTCAAAACCCACACAAGGATTCCTTTCGATTATCTCTTAAGGAGGAAGAAGAAATGTCACTTAAAATAAAGCTTGATAAGGCAAGGACTGAAGAAAAAGAACTTAAACTTTTAAGTTTAACTGGAGAGCTCAAAAACTTCACCAAAGGATCAGTTCATGAAGTCTTTATCGGAAACACTTATATTGGATCAATTAATAAATCTAAATTTATTATTGAGAGTTCAAAAGAGAATATCTTAGCTCTTTTATCTAAAGAGCAAATTTTTATCAGGCCTTCAAACTTTAAGGTTGGGAAAAAAAATTATCTAGAGTTCAAAAGAGCTTTGTTAAAAAACTCTAGATTATTCTCAATTAGCTATAATGATAAAAGAGTAGAGTACTTTGTTTCTAAAAAGATTAATAATTTAAGTTCTGGCTTTAAAGAGATCTTTTCAAAAGCTTACAAGGTCGAAGATGAAGAAATCCTCCGAATGGGGCTACTGACTTCAACTGATAATTCAAAAATTGTTTTATCTTCCAAGGGCAATCCCTTCAAAAGATTAAGTTCAGAGCTTAGGTTCTCACTAATTGATAAAAACTATAAAAAAGAGCATCGATCAAGCGTGGGATTAGTATCAAGTACTACCTCTTCAAGTGAAAGTAATCTTGGAATAGTAGATAAAAATTCATCAATTAATTTTGTCATTAATCTTTATAATCAAGAAGGAATAGCTATTAGTAGATCAAGAAGAGTTCATACAATTGGAAAGTGTCCTCCTTTTGGATGTTTAAGAGTTCATACAGGAAGATTTAAGCATACAATTGATTTTTATTCAGGAGCAGATGTCGCTCGTGATTTAAATTTTACTAAAAAAATTACAGATCTTTCTTTTGTTTATCTTCAAATTAATAAAAAAGAATACCCACTGCTTGATCTAATAAAAAAGAAGCTAGCGAATATTAAGGTCCTTAGTAAAGATGAGGCATATATAACTATTAAAAGTTTTGAATCATTTTTTGATGGTGATGAAACAAGTGAGATGAAATTAGTTCTCAAGGGGCTGAGTAGAACTTTTTATCCAGGAATGAGAATCGTTCAATTCAGTGGATCAGCGCCAGCAAATATTTTCACCTTTGCTGTTTATGTAAATAGTTATAAGCAAAAGATTTCACCGCAATCAGTTAGATATGCTTATCTAAGAAAAAGTCTAAAACTTAAAAGTCATCAAGTAGCAAGGTCAATGAATGAATCAACAAAAAGAAATATCGGATATTCCTATGTTTTAAAAGGAGCAGTCCATGAATAAGTTACTACTTCTTTTTTCATCCCCATTATTTGCAAGATCAATTAAAGGAACGATTGATAATTTAGGAAAAGAATCCGTGGGGCTTGGACTAGCTTTATCAGTAGCTGGAATTGCTTTTGGGGCAGCGGCATTAATGTTTGGAAAACAAGATGCTACTCAGAAAATAATAAGGGCTGTATTTGCGATACTTTTATTTTCTGGAGCACCGACAATAGTAACTTTCATTAAAGGGTTGGTTAGATGAGAAAGTATCCAAAGTCTTTAACCAACTCACCAAGGTTTCTAGGATTAGATCTAATTGATCTAGGAGTATTATCCTTTGCAATTGTTCTTCCTCAACTATTTTTAATTTCTAATATCTTTATAAGTTTAGGCATTTTTATTGTGATTAAGCTTATGAGGTATTTTCTAGACTTGGTGATGATTCTAAAGAGCTTTGAGGTTAACTTCTCTGAAATAACCCCTTATACGGAGCAGAAATGATTCTTCCCTTAAAAATAAGTGGTAACTTATTAAGTGATCTTAAGAAAAACGTCACTCAATGCTTTGAAATAGAACCAATCGATAATTCTATTTACTCAGTAGATAAACTAAATGCTATTTATCAAAGCTATGAGGCGAGTTTAAGAGATAATAAAGAAATCTTAAAGATTTATCATTTTAATAAAAGAAGTTTTCTAAACGCTAAAACTAAAGCGATTAACTCAATAAATTTAAAATCAATCCACCCAAAAGTTTTACTAGAAAACTATCTCATTGATTATAAGAAGAGTATTGAGTTCAAGGATCACTTCTATAGGATAGATCATAATTACTATTCAATAGTAGAGCTTAAAAACTTTGAGTCTATTGAAATCTCAGGACTTAATGACTTTGATTTCGTTTTAAACTTAAAACCAATTCCAAAATTAAAATCAGTTGGATCACTAGATTTAAAACGAAGGCTTCATTTTTCAAGCCTCTTCAAAGATATCAAAGATATTGATAGTGAGAGTAGTTTTTCTGAATCCGAGGTGTATTTAGAGAGACTTAAAAAAGATGAGGATTTGTTTTATCAATACGAAGCTTTTATATACGTGAAGGCACAAAGTATAGATCTGTTAAATAAAAAAATAGATCAAACAGTTCACAAATTAAAAGAAAAGCAAATTGAATACAAAGTCCTTGGAAAAGATTTAAGTTATCATTTTTACTTTAATCTTCCTGGAGTTGTTCCTAGTTTTAAATATTCGAGTAAAGCTCCAATATCTTTTTTAAGCTCTCTTCTTCCACTTAATAGGCCTAGGGTTCATGATGCTGGTTTTAAGCTAAATACTACTAAAGAAAATAAAATCAGCTTTAATCTCTTCGATCCTAGTTCTACCAATTACAACGCACTTATTACTGGGGCCAGTGGAGAGGGTAAGTCTATGCTTGCTAATAAAATTCTTCTAGAGCAAATCAATAAGAAGACAAGTGTAATTATTTTAGATCTAGGAAACTCTTTTTCTAGAAACGTTGAGTACTTTGGAGGAGTGAGTTTGGCTGAGTCCTTTAATCCGTTTCAGTTCACTAAGCCTGAGTACTTATTAGAATTTGTAAAATCAGTACTACCTGATTTATCAAAGCTTGATTCAGGGAGAATTTTAAAAGCACTAAGAGCTAGCGAAACTATAAAGTCATTAAATGAGTTTTTAGAATGCTTAAAAGAAATCATCCCTGAAATTGAGTTTCATTTTGAAGAGTTTAAGGATCACTTTAATAATCAAATTCTAGAAAACAAAAAGCTCTTGTATGTAGAGCTATCTAAGTATCCAGATAACATCAAGGGCCCACTTATTATCTATATCGTTGAATTCTTTAAAAGCTTAAAAGGACAAAAAATTCTATTAATGGATGAGTCTTGGCAGTTTTTAAAAAACAATGGTGAATTCATCGCTGAGACTTTTAGAACGCTTAGAAAGATGGATGGCTCAGCTATAGCTATCTCTCAGTCCTTGGATGATTTTACTAATCATAAGCTTGGAAAAGTCGTCTTTCAAAACTGCTTTTATAGGTTTTCATTTAGACAAAAAATATCAAATCCACCAATTGATGAGCATGAACTTAGTTATCTTAAAAGTTCAGCTTCAGTTAAGGATAGATATTCAGAATTCACTCTAAGTGTTGGAGATGAGGCGAGAATACTTAGATATATCCCAAGTGAGCTTGAGTTTATTTTATTTAATTCCAGTAGGAGTTTCACGAGAAGAATAGAGAATTATATCAATGAGAAAAAGGATCATTTCTCATTTAAAGACATTATCCATCAATACAAAACTGAATACTTCAAAGGAGTGAATAAGAATGAAAGTTTTATTAATTGGCTTAGCAATATGCATGAGCTTTAAGATCCAAGCATCGATACTTGGAGAGGAGAACATCACGCTTGGAAAAATACTAGTAACAACTATCAAAGAATTAAATGAACTTGAAAAGTTAGTTAGCAATACTGAAAAATACACCAAGAAAATTACTGAGTATAACGAGCTTGTTCAAGATCATTTATTTAAAGCTCAAAGAATCAAGCTCTTAACTAAAGAGTTAACTGAGAAAAAGAGAGTAAAGAATATCTCTGATGTGAATCAATCAATTAGAGAGATTGATTCAAGCATAGAAAGTATTAAAGGATTAATGGATGAGTACAATAAAAATATTTTCAGAGTAGATCTTATCAAGAAAACTCAGGCAATCTCAGGCAATTCTCAAAGTCTTAAAGAAAAACTAGCTCGTCATCAAATTTCAAAAGCAAGCTCAGCAAAATCACTTAAAAAGGTCAGTCAGATCACTAGTCAGAATACGGGGCTTATTTTTGAAACTCAGCTTGAAATGAAAAAAAATCAAGACCAAATGATTATTGAACTCGCTAGAAACAATAAGCTTAAAAGTGAAGAACTCATTAGATCTAGAAGAGTGGATTTATTAAGAAAGAATCTCTATCAAGGAGTTAAGTAATGGAAGAAATTTTACTTATTAATGAGCCTTCCATTGAAAAGCTATTTACTGAACTAAAAAGTATCTCAAGGCTATTGATCTTTCCTGCCTTTGGAATCGCTTTAATCAAGGAATACTTAAGTAATTTTGATTTTATAGGAGTATTAAAGGCATTAATCATCTCAGTACTTTTTTTAAGTTATTTTCCAAAGTTTCACCAAGAGGCAGTGAAGATGAGTTTAAAAACTTCAACAGAGCTTTTAAATAAGATTAGTCCAAATAATAAGTTCTTTGGAGTAGCAAAGAGTGAGAAAGAAAATAAAAATCTTTTTGAAACTCTTCTGGGTGGGTTTGAGGATTTAGTTGCGAACTTTTTTTATTTTCTCTCTAGAATATTTTCATTTTTACTAAAGCTTATTTATAGCTCAGTTTTTCATTTAACCTATGTTTTTAGTGGATTAAGTGCAGTGTTTTATCTAGCCGGTTTTAAAGGCTCAATTAATGGAATGATCAGATCAAGTGTATGGTGCATGACTCTTCCATTTATCTTGATTTGTATTATAGCAATCATTGGAAATGCTATTAATTTCTCTGAGACTTCTGCTCTAAATGGAATTGAAAAAATCTTATGGCTATTTGGAGTAAATCTATTAATGCTTATTGCTCCAGCTTTCACCTTTTCATTAATTAAAGATTCAAATATCTCAGCATCGGGGACAAGCTTTTCAAGTCTAAACCTAAAAGGAGGAAGCAATACTTATAAATGGACACCAAGAGCTATGGGCAAGATGAGATCAGTTGGATCAAGAGTGTCTAGATCAATTGGAGTTAAGAGATGAAAAAAGTAAATACTATTGAAGAGCTATACTCAAAAGAATCAAGATTTTTTAAATACGGCTTTTTTGTAATGACGATTCTTTTCATCATTGCTGTCATTGGAATTGGCTACGTCTTCTGGGCAAAAGAGAAGAGATTTATTAATTTATCACCTGCTTTATCAAAGCTACCTGCAATTGAAGCCATTTGTGAGGAAGGTTTCAAAGACATAGTTACTGATAAAAATGATTCAGTTTTTCTATCTACCGGACTTAGAGATATTTTAGCAGAGCGCCCCTTTGTGATTGATCCATTTAGAATCAAATCAATTGGCATGAAAGACGAATCCTGTTTAGTCTTGCTTCTTTCAGATGAAAAGACTTATTTATTTAGAGTTGGGTTTATAAAAGATCAAACCCTCGGCTCAGTCATTGATAGTGTGGATCAAATTACTCCTAGGGAGGTGTTATGATTTACTCTTTACTAGGCTCAGTAATTTTAATTCTAGTTGGAAATCAAAGCTTAACGACTTTAAGCTTTGATTCTGAAATTATCAGCTATATCTATGGCGGGAAGCAATCTGATATTTACTTTAATAAAGCTCACCACAATAAAACTTTAGTTTTAAAAGCTAAAAAAGATTTTAATCCATCAAATTTATTAGTTGTAACGAGGAAGAGGAAATACGCTTTTGATTTGAGGTTCTCAAAATCTTCTGATGGTTTCTTAGATATAAAGCACGGGATAATTAATAGAGCTTATAAACTAATTTTAGAAGGCGCTAATTATAAAGTATTTGAAGGCAGTACATCTCTAAAAGTCTTAGGTGAGAATATCAGTGTAAATAATAAAAAGATAAACAAGAGAACATACGTATCAAAAGGGGCGAGATTATTTATTAACAACAAGGAGGTTAGATTTTGAAGTATTTAGTTTTAATCTTAATGACCAATCTTTACGCCTCAAATTTTAATTTAATAGCTAAGAAGAAAAAGAAAAGAAAGATCTCTAGAGTAAAAAAAGAAGTAGTTGATTTAAATGCCTTATTAAAAATCCAAGAATCAAAAGAAAAAATGAGAAAGCTCTTATCTGAGATGGACAGCACTCCTTTAGTTATTGAAGATGCGAGATTAAGAGTAGGAAGCATTATCAAAGGAAGGCTTTTAAACTCAATCACTACTTCTCAGGCAGGATCCCCTGTAATTATAGAAGTTCTAAATTCTAAACTAGAAGGATCAAGGCTTTTATGTAGTGCTAAGAGAGTATCAAAAAGAGCGAATCTTACTTGCTCTGTTCTTTTAACTCCTAGTAAGGACATTCAGATTAATGCGAAGATTTTATCCCTAGATGGATCACTTGGCCTAAAAGGAAAGTACACTTCTGGAAAAGTAGGAAGCTCTATTATTGAAGGATTAAAAGCTTTTGGAAGAGGAGTACTTGGGTATTCAAAAACGAGGGTTAACTCTGATAGAGGAGCAGTCATTGATCAAACCATAAGAAATCAAAGCATCGAGGGAGTATCTGGAGTGCTAGATAGCAGTGCTGATGATTATCTTAAAAATCAAGTAGATGAGTCTGAGTCGGTTCAAATCAATTCAGGAAAAGAAGTTTTAATTTATTTTAACAAGGAGGTTCAATATTGAAGTATCTAATATTTATTTTGTCTTTATCACTTTCATCTTGCTCAAGCCTAAAAGGAAACATCATCTCTGGAGCAATCCTTGGTAGCATAGCAGCTTCAGTTGGTGGCTCTGTGTTTTCACCAAACGAAGAGGACAAGTCTAAAAACGCATTTTTATTTGGCTCTATAGGAGCTGCCTTAGGTGCTGGGGCTGGATATTATATCTATAAAGATCCAAGAGAAATAAAAAAAGAAAAAGAGATGAAGCTTATCAATGAAGCGAAAACAAGTCTTCCTATCTTTGAGTTCTCTGAAGAATTAAAGGGCATTAAGCCAAAAGTAACTTTTAAGCCACTTAAAAAATACGAAGTACCAACTCAAAAACTACCAAAACATTTAAAAGGAAAAGCTAGAAAGCAATACGTTATTGAATACGAAACTAAAGCTCAAACGATTGAGTACGGGGATAAGACAATACAAATTGATCCTTTCAAAGCTTACGAGGTGACTTATGAATAAAGAAAAAATCAAAAGAGCAGAAGGTGAAACCTTCATTGATGAAATGATGCTTCAGCTCTGCGATCTCATTGAAGACATCGCTATAGCGAGTGTGAATGGATGCGTTCATCTATTAAAATGGATTGCTCCCAAGATCTTTACTGGGCTTCAAGGAAAACCAAAGGTTTTAAGATTAAAAGCTCTTACGTGTAATAAAAAAACTAATAACTATCAAGCTCTAGGAGTGGATTGCAGTACAAAAAAAGTTATTCCATTTAAAGATATTGATACGTCTAAGCATTCATTTATCGTTGGAGCAAGTGGAGCCGGGAAAACCAATTTAATCAATCTTATGATCAGAGATGCTCTTAGAAACAAAAGACCAGTGATTTTTCTAGATCCAAAGGCGGATAGAGATTCGTATCAGATGTTTAAAGATTTATGTAGAGGATACGGGATGCCGACTTATGCTTTTAGTGAGTTTGAAGCTGAGCATTTTGCAGTAAATCCAATCAAGGATGGAAGCATAAATCAGGTAACAGATAGAATCATGAGAGCGTTTAATTGGAGTGAGGAGTTTTATAAAGAAGAATGTGCTGAAGCTCTAGAAGAAACTTTAGAGATTTTAAAAGAGCGAGACATTGAATTTAGATTCGATCGCATCCTTGAAATCTTAGATAAGAGAAAAGATAAGCTCAACATCAAAGGGCTCATTAATAAACTCAAAAGAATTAGTAAGTCTGATTACGGAAAGATGCTAAATACAGATGGAGGAATAAGTGTTTCAGATCTAAGAAAGAATAATTTTTGTCTCTACATAGGAGTTTCAACTCAAGGTTATGCTGATACCGCGAAAGCGCTTGGAAAGATCTTCTTAGGTGATTTTCTTCATCATTCTTATTGGTATTTATCTCAAACTGACGAGGTAAGAAAGCAGTTTAAACCAGTCTCGGTAATTTTTGATGAGTTCGGCTCAGTGGCGATGGAAGAATTTATGGAGCTTCTAAATAAGTGTAGAGGTTCTGGAATGGAGTTAACCATGGCGGTTCAAACTCTAGCAGATTTAGAAGTTGTTCATCCTACATTTTGTAAAAGAGTAATAGAGAATTGCAATAATTTATTTATCTTAAAGCAAATGATCCCCGAAGCGACAACGTTTCTAGCTCAGAGTATTGGAACTCTAGAAACTGAAAAGCTTACGTCTGTTCAAGAAGATGGGGTTAGTACCGGGATGACTTCTACGAGAAAAGTTCAACAGTTTATTTTAGATCCAAACATCATTAGGAATCTAAAAGTTGGGCAGTGCGTGCATGTGAATTTTAGTCCTAAAATGCAAAAGATAATCAACCTTAGATATGAAGAAGCGAGGTGGAGAAATCAATTATGGAGGGTTGAGAAAGTGAGCCCAATGATTAAGTACGCAAGGGAGAAAAGAAAAAAACTAGAAGAAGAAAGCAAGGAGGCGATTATATGATGAGGTTTCAACTAAGCGACCTTAACTTCTTAGAACCCCTTTTAAAATGGAGAATTTTAGATTTTAAAAGCTTAAGACTTATTGCAGGCTATCCTTTTTCGGACTCGGCCTTTAGGAAAAAACTAAACAGATTAGAGCGCTCTGGAATAATTAAAACAACAAGGGATTTTAATAGAGGCCGAAAGTACGCTTATCTCTCCCAGAAAGGAAAAGATTTTCTAAAGCCAGATGAGAGTTATGATTGCGTTGCTGAAGGCCATGAAAGACACGACCTTTTAGTCTCACACATACTCCAATACTTTGAGAAATTTAAGGGTGTAAGAGCTTGCTATCTTGAGCATGAGTTAAAAGGAGAGCAACAGTTCAGATCAAAAAATCAAGTCATTCCTGATGGCTTAATTAAAACAAATCATCAGGGAAAAGAACTAAGTATAGCCATTGAATTAGAGATTACTCGAAAGTCTAAAAATAGGATTGAGAGCAAATATGAAAGATATCTTCAAGATAAAAAAATCGACACAGTTTTTTGGTTTTTCACATCAGAGGGAGTTAAGAAAAGTTACATTAATCACTTTGAGTTGCTTCATGGCGGAACTGTGAAGAAGTTTATTTATTTTGAAATAAAGAATCAAGTTCTTCATGAATGTATCGAAAATCTAAAAATTGAATACTTGGGGGAACTAAAGGAAATAAATGATTTGGGAAAAATCTTAGGAAGCTGCGCATAGACTGCGCGAGGTTGTTGCAAGGCCTGCGCGTAGTTGGTGAGTTGTGTCCAAGGCGGGAAAATAATAGGCAGTAACCCCTCAGAATCACAACGTTTTTTAGAACCCTTAAAGTGACTTTCCTCTCTCAACGTAGTTATCGATAGAAAAGTCACTTTAAGTAAAAAAGTTGGGTGAGGATGAGGGGTAAGTAATGAGTATATATGGAGGTATGTAATGTTAGAGAGTAGAGAGATAGAGAAGGTAGAAGTTGTTTTGAAGAATCAATTAGGAATTGATGCTTCAAATACATCAAAAAAGAAATCTAAAAATTTAAATAATAAGAAGAATGTTAATTCAAAAAAAGAAAAGTTTAAATTTTTAGTCAATTGCAAGGACGATGAAGAGATGAGAACTGGTTTATTCAGTCTTCTTGAAAGGCTTAATAAGAAAGATAGAGGAGGGATCATTAGCGTGAAAGAAGTTCTCAAATACTTTGTTGAAGTAATCAAAGATGAAGATGTTGAGAGATTAAAAAAGAGGAGTTGGTCTCACGATGACATTTTAGATAGTTGGTATGAAGAGTACGTGAAAGACTTTACACCTAATCTTGAAAGTGAAGTTCCACTCTCTAGAGCAGGATGGATGGTTTTGAATGTAGAAAATTTAAAGAATATGAAAAAGGAATTACATGTTTAGGAAAAAAGAAATTATAAAAGGAAGGATTGGAAAAGATCCTAGAGTCACATATACGACGAAGCATCAAACACCCATATGTCGTTTTGAAATAGCTACTTCTATTGATGGTGTAGATCTAACAGTTTGGAGAAAGGTGAAGCTTCAAGGTAAGAAAGCGAGTGACTTTAGTGTTCAAGCCAAGAAAGGAATGAAGGTTTTCATTGAGGGCATTGAGAAGTTAGTTCAGTTTAGAAATAAGGCAGGAGAAGACATTGAGTATTTAGAGTTCAATGGAGAGGCGGCAGCAATAGAAGTATAAACTAGGCACGTGGGGCGATGCCCCACTTCTCCGCTCAAGGCGCGGTTGTCAGATAGGAGATAAAAGGAATAAGGAGATTCTATGAAAGACAATAATAAGAAAAAAGAATATAATGATACAGAAGCTAGAAGTGGCTTTGATGAGCTCTTTGAAAATTTACCAGAAGTGATAGCACCCTCAGATTTATCCAAAAAAATTGGGATTCCAGTAGGAACAATTTATGATTGGAGATATAGAGGAGAGATGAGAAGGATACCAAAACAGCTATTTCTAAAGATTGGTGGAAAGTTATTTTTAAGCAAGTCAATCTTAAAGAAATGGGTTCTCCAAGAAAATCCCTTTTATTAAAAAGGAGATTTTATGGCGATAAAAAAAATAACGCTGGCTAATGGCAAGCATAAGTACGAGGTTTATTTAAGGAAAGATAAGTTTTCAGGTAAAAGAATCCGCAGAAGATTTAATAAGAAATCACAAGCAATTCTTTTTCTTGATAGTTTCTCTAAGAGGAGTTCTCAAGAAGAAAGCATTGATCCATGTAAATTATCTTTAAATCATGCATTTGATTATTGGCTTAGCGAAAAAGGTGGAACTTTTACAGATGGATATTTCAGAGTAATTAATCCATGCCGAACACGACTGTTGCCAAAATATGGCAGCGAACCGATATCTGAATTTACCCCTGTTTATTTAAGAAAAATCGCTTCATCTTTGCAAAAAGATGGAATTTCGATTTCTACGCAAAATAGATATGTCAGTATTCTTTGCAGGGTGATTAATTTTTATTTTAAAGAAAAGAAAATTAGTTACAACCCCACGGAGGGTTACCAAAAGATGAAAGAGGTGAAGAAAGCCACAAGGTATTGGAGCAAAAAGTATGCTTTAGAGTTTTTGAGACGAACAAAAGAAAAATACTTAAGTAGTGAGAAGGAATGGATTTTGTATGTATATTGGATAAGTCTGGAAACTGCTATTCGAGGAAGAGAGCTTTGGGCCTTGAGGGTTAAAGATCTTGACTTAGATTTAAGTGGCTTTCACATTGCCAGGCAAAGAAAAAAAGATAAATCTGGCTTTATTCCAACGAAGGGAAAGGACATAAGGTTTGTTCCAATTAGCAATGAGCTTAAAGGTTCCTTGGAAAATTATATCCATGAGCTAGGACTCAACCAAGGTGAGTTGCTTTTTCAAACATCTGTCGGTACAGCGATAAATCATGACAATTTCACGAGTAGAGTCTTTGTTTATGATTTATTGCATACCAAGGTTCCCAAAATACGGTTTCATGATCTTAGACATACGGCGATTACCTTGATGGTTTTAAAAGATATAAACATTGTTAAAGTTCAAAAAATTGCTGGTCATAAGAACATAAAAACCACTTTACGGTATATTCATGTAGCTTCAAAAGATGTGCAAAACGTGTGCACAAGCCTTGGAAGTTTCTAAAAAAAATTAAATCTGTGTGCACATTTTGTGCACACTTTCTAAGAATTAAGAAAATTATTTCTAATCATAGGTTGGTCTTTGGCTTTTAAGCTGTTGAATTTATTGGTTTTAGTAGTGGAGCGAGTGATGGGGTTCAAACCCACGACCTTCTGCATGGCAAGCAGACGCTCTATCAACTGAGCTACACTCGCAAAGTGTTGTATGAAAGTAATATAGTTCTAAATGATCAAAAATTAAAGACTAAAAAAACCTCGCATATTCCTTTTTTTTATTTTAGATCTTCGAAAAGTTTGAAACTTCAGAGAGAACTATATCATTATGAAGAATATGAACATGCCCTTCATCTAAAATAGGAACATGTTTTACATTGTTTAGTTCTGAAAAATGCACCGAATCATCAAAAGGTATGATGTCATCCTTAGTTCCATGAAGACAAAGAAATTCCGTATCGGAAGGGTGTTCAGTTTGCAATCTTTTAGCATCTAAGACTGCAAGTTCTACTTGGGCAACAGACTTTACTTTATTGGCAAATATTTCACGCTGTGCTTTTGTTAGGTTTACGTAATTTGAAAACTTATCAACTATTGTTTGCATTCTAGTTGGGGCAGAGATAAGTGCTATTTTTTTTGCTTGGAAGGCTGATTGAAATTCACTTAAATAATGACTCAATGATAAAGCACCTAGCATTGCAGTCCCTCCAAGGGAGTGGCCAAGTGCAAAGTCGAACTTTCCAAAGATTTTCTGAATATCTAGTACAGTTTTTATGGAATCATTCCATGACACTTGAAATCCTTTTGATGAACCATGAGCTGGTAAATCAACGGCATATACTTCATAGTCATGTTTTAATAAAACTTCAATGAATTTAATCATATAAACAGACTTAGAAGACCAGCCATGAACAACAAGGGCCCTTTTCTTGGGAGGATTTCTCTCAAAACGGTAGACAACATAATTCCTGAAAGAGTCTACCTTTATTACTTGAGGCTTGAGACTATTGAAATGAACTGAGGCCTCTCGAATAAGTTTAAGTTCTGATAAATTTAGAGGAGGCATATTTATGGGTGTATTGAACAATCCGTAAGCTATATCTGACTTAAGATTTAATAATTTATTCTTCATATCCATTCGCATATTCCTTTAGCTTTTAATTTTTAACTATATGTAATTTTTCGTACTCTTTTGAATATCTTCAAAAACAAAAACAGGTAAATCTGGACCTGATAAGTTACTTCGTAATTTTAGATGCAATTTTTTTAACAACTCTTTTTTTACTTTAAAATGTTGAGCACCCAAAACGTTGTCTGGAGCATGTATGTAATAAGGTTGAATATTTAAACTCAATAATTTCTTGCAAAGTTGAAATAAAGACTCAAAGTCGTCATTAACATTTTTAAGAATCACTGATTGGGATAATGTTCTAAAACTATTTGAGAATTTTCTTAAGGCCAGAGAAACTTCATTATCCAACTCTTCTGTACAATTAACGTGAATAACAAAAATGATTCTAAATCTATCTTTGAACTTATTCATTGTATTTAAAAAATCTTGATTTAACCTTGATGGCAGGATTGTGGGAAATCTTGTATGAAATCTTATCGTCGTTACATGTTTAATTTTAGAAAAACTTTCTAAATACTTCGTTAGCACTTCGTCAGTTAAAATTAATGGATCACCACCACTAAGAATAATTTCATTAATTTCTTGATGTTTATTTATGTAATCAAAGATCTTCGTATTGTTACTAAAAATCTCATTACTAGTAGATATTTCATTTTTTCTAAAGCAATACCTACAATGAATAGGACACTTACTTGTAGGGAAAAATAAGATTCGATTTGTATATCGATGTACAATTCTACTCATAGGAGAGTTCAAGTTATCGCCTATAGGATCAAATAACCCACCACTATCTAATTCATCATTATGCGGTAAGAATTGTTTTGCGATTTTCCCATTAGGAGCTTCATGGATTTTGTCCATTATTCTTCTAGGAACAAAGACAGGATACTTAGCAGATACTTTATCTAGACTATCTAATTTCAGTGAGGGATAAGATGATCTAATATCATCTAAAGATCGAAAACTGTTTTTAAGTTCATTTTGCCAAGTATTCATTTTTTCTTATGTCTTTTTTTTTGCTCTTTAGTAAAAAAAGCCATCTCGATTTTCGCAGTACCAATAATTGAAAACACTCCTAATATTCCAATTCCTATAAAATGATAAATCATTTTATCCATACTTATGCGTCCACCATAAAACAAAATGTAGAGAATCCATGCTAATAACGAGAAATGAATAAGAAGGATAAGTAATTGAATAAATTTTTTAAACATGCGTGACCTTTTTAATCTTCTTTGTATTAAATAGTTTAAACTGATCATCTTTTAAACATTTTGCATATAAATTTAAACAATTGGGCATTGGAAGCAAGGCAACCGGCTGTATTGGCCTTTGCTCTCTTCCTTTAGATCCACCTTTATAAGAAATTTTTATTATACTAGAGCAGCTTATAGCTTTTTTTATTTCTATTAATTCGTTGTTATCTTGATCTCCTATATCAATTGGTTCTTTAAAGTTAAAAATAATAAATTTTTTCAAGTGAGGAGCCTTCCAGGACAGGACTTTTAGACACTCTTCAAAAACCTTAAGGCAAACAATAGAATCCTCTAAGGCTCGATGACTACCAAAAGTTAAATTGTGAAATTCTTTCAAGGTATCAAGACGATAATTTTCTGGTTTTTCTTCTCTCTTTTTATAAGTGGCCCGCGCTAGATAGAGTGCATCGAAAACATCTAGCACATCGATTTGATACTTATGCTTCCATTGCTCTGAAATCAAAAATCCAACATCAAATTGAGCATTATAAGCAACTAAGCTAGAACCTTTGATGAAACTAAAGAATTCTTTTAAAACAATATCTTGAGCTGGAGCATCGATCAGATCTTCGTTCGTGATACCGTGAATACTCATATTTTTTTCACTTAAAGCTCTTTCATTTTTAAGAAGACTTTGAAACTGAGTAACCTCTCTTGTCTTCATATCTATTTTGACGGCACCTATTTCTATAATCTCGTGAACCATAGGAGAGAGGCCACTAGTCTCCACATCAAATATAACCATCGAATTCTTTATGAATGGCGCAACAGTATCTATGAATAAATCTAGTTTAAAATCAGGGAGAAGCTTAGAAATTTCAATACTTTGTATAATGATTTTGCTCCGTGTTATTAGACCTTTACTGGTGTAAAATAAGCGAAAAAATGTTAATCTTCCGACAATTGTATATTTAGTTCATTTGACCTCTTTTAGTAAAGTCGAATTTATAAGGAAATTTTAATGGATAATTTTGATGTCGTTGTATTAGGATCTGGGCCAGGTGGGTACGTCGCAGCCATTAGAGCAGCTCAATTAGGAAAGAAAGTTGCGATAATTGAAGAAGATAAACTTGGTGGTGTTTGTCTTAATAGAGGTTGTATTCCAACAAAAGCCGTTCTCAAATCAGCACATTCAGTTCATGAGCTTGAGACTTTTAAGGATCTAGGAATAGATGTAAAAGTGAATAAACTTGATGGCTCTCAAGCAATTAAAAGAGCTAAAAAAATCTCAGATAAAATTTCAGGTGGGGTTGAGTACCTCATGAAAAAAAATAAAATTACTGTTATCAAAGGAACTGGAAAACTTATTAACAAAACAACAATTGAAGTGAATAGGAAAAAAGTTCAAGCCAAAAATATCATTATAGCTACAGGAGCGAAGTATAGAACTTTTCCAGGTCTAGAACATGATGGAAAAAAATTAATCGGGGCATGGGAAGCCATAAAGTTAGAAAAACTTCCTAAATCTGTCGCCATCATAGGAGCAGGGGCCATCGGGGTGGAATTTGCGTATTTTTGGAATGCATTTGGTGTTGATGTTCATATCTTTGAATTACAAAAACATTTATTACCAATCGAAGATGAAGAATCATCTAAAGAAATAGAAAAAGCCTATAAAAAATACGGCATAAAAATGAGCCTTGGAGTTAAAAAAGTTTCAGCTAAGGCCAGTGCAAAAGATGTAACTATTAATTGCGATGGGAAAAAGGTAAAATTTGATCTTGGTTTAATTGCTGTAGGGATGACTGGTCGTATTGAGGACATTGGTCTTGAAAAAATTGGCGTTAAAACTGATAGGGGCTTTATCACTGTAAATGATAAAATGGAAACAAATGTTGCTGGAGTATACGCAATAGGCGATGTCTCCGGGCCACCTCTTCTCGCACATGCCGCAAGTCATGAGGGCATAGTTGCGGCTGAAGCTATTTCTGGTAAACACCCACACCCAATAGATAAAATGAATATTCCAGGTTGTACTTATTGTCAGCCTCAAGTTGCTTCTGTTGGCTACACAGAAAGGGCCTTGAAAGAAAAAAAGATTAAATACTCTGTAGGGAAAATGCCTTTTAGTGCTAATGGAAAAGCAATCGCATCAAATGAGACAGATGGTTTTGTAAAAGTTCTCACTGGTGAATACGGAGAATTATTAGGAGCTCATATTGTTGGAACACACGCAACAGAGTTGATTCACGAATATACTCTTTTTAGACAAATGGAGGGTATAGACGAAGAAATTTTTGCGACAGTTCATCCACACCCAACACTAGGTGAGTGGTTATCTGAAGCAATGATGTCAGCAAAGAAAAGATCAATTAATTTTTAGGAGAAAAATATAATGGCAAAACAAGAACTAGTAATGCCCCAGATGGGTGAATCTATTACAACTGGAACGATTACTAAATGGAATAAAAATGTTGGTGATGAAATTGAGATAGATGAAATCATCCTTGAAATCTCTACTGATAAAGTAGAGTCAGAGATACCTTCACCATTTTCTGGAAGATTAGAAAAACTTTTATTTGAAGAAGGTGAAACTGTTGATGTTGGAAAAGTAATTGCTATCATCGAAGACGATGCCAGTGCAACACTAGATACAAGCTCTGCATCTAGCAAAGCTGAGAAAGCTGAAGTGAAGACAGAAACAACAACGCAAACATCTACCTCTGAAACCAGTACTACTCATACAACAACTTCTAATCATAAAAAATTCTATACTCCTCTTGTTAGAAAGATGGCGAAAGAACATGGAGTTTCTCTAAGTGATCTAGATCATCAAAGCGGTAGTGGAGCAGGGGGAAGGTTTAATAAATCGGACTTTGAAAAATATCTTAGTTCTGGAAATCAATCATCATCTTCAAGGCCAACAGCTACACCAAGTGTTCCTGCTTATGCCCCAGGAGAAAATGTTCAAATTATCCCAATGGATAATATGAGGAAAATGATTGCGAAAAATATGGTCGTATCAAAACAAATCTCTCCACATGTTAATTCAGTTGATGAAGTTGATATGACTCATCTAGTGAAATTTAGAGAAAGCTTTAAGCATGAATTCCAAAAACAAGAAGGCTTCAAGCTTACTTATACTCCATTTATTATGATGGCAATTATTCAAGCATTAAAAGAACATCCATATGTGAACGCTTCTGTTGATGGTGATAATATTGTTCTTAAAAAAGATATAAACTTAGGTTGCGCGGTTGCTGTTCCAGGAAACGGATTAGTTGTTCCTGTTATTAAAAATGCTGAAAGCCTTAATATGACTGGTCTTTGTAGGAAACTTCAAGATATCGCAACAAGAGCAAGAGCTAAAAGACTAAAAGTTGATGATCTTCAGGGTGGAACTTTTACTTTCTCTAATGTTGGAAGTTTTGGAACTGTTCTCGCAACACCCATTATATTACAACCACAAGTTGGAATCATGGCAGCAGGTGTAATTAAGAAAAGAGTTGCAGTTATGCCTGATGATGCCATTGCTGTTAGATCAATGATGTTTTTGACTCACTCATATGATCATAGATTAGTTGATGGTGAGTTAGGAGGAAAATTTTTAGCAAGTGTTAGAAATAATCTTCACCAAATGAGGCCTGATGAATTATTTTAATATTTTACTAGTCAGTATTTTATTATCTTGTTCATCAGATAAATCAGCGGAGTCACCGCAAGAAAAGGCGAAAAGATTTCCTATTTTATCTGCTAGCTCTCCAAAGTCAGGGAACTTAAACTCTGATAAGATTGTTTTTTCAGGAGCTTGCACTCAAACAAAGTCTATAAAAGTTAGTATTCCAGAATTATCTGAAGAATTTAGCATTCAATGTATCAACGGTGCATTTAATTTTACTTATCCATTACCCATGGAAGCTAATGGACAAGATTTAAATATCCAACTTTATAGTGAAAATACTGATGGTTTCTATGAAACTAATATAGAAATAACTCCAAACTTTGATGCGATTGCAAAATTAAAAACAGTTAAAGCGAATTTTGACTTCACAGATATAGAGGATATGAGGAGTGACAGAGATTGCTTAAAGAAAGTAAAGCAGTCCTCTACAAAGATTCTTTGTTATGAAAAAGATAATATAAGATTTGTTGCAAAAAATGCTGAATCAGCACCGGTTTTTGATGGGGAAGCATTATATTTTAAAAACTCAACTCTCATTTCAGAAAATATCACTCAAGGTTTAAAGAGTTTTGAGTTAATTATGATTGTTGATTCTGAATTCCTTGATCATGATAGGGGCTTTATAGATGTAGGTGATGATAAAGATGATAATCATTTTACCCTTAGATACGATAAAAAAGGACATTCAACTGGTTGCCTGGAGTGTATAAAAGCTGCAATCACGACGACAGAAGGAGAGACTGCGATTGAATCAGGAGCTTATCTTCAAATGAAGCGTAAGGTTGCTATAGGTCTAAGTTGGACGACAGATAAAAGATTAAAGCTCTATGTTGATGGAAAACTTTCTACAAAATCAAGGCCTCTTGCTGGCTCTTTATATGCTAAGAAAAATAAATTATTTCTTGGTAGAGCCGCTAAGGGGCATTGGAATGGGAAAATATATAAGTTTGTTTTACTAAAACAAGAGCTTACGTCAGCTCAAAGAGCTGCGATTTACTCGCAAATACTTTGATTTAAAACCATTTTGAATTTCTTCGAGAAGATCTTCTTCTTGTTGTTTTTAAACCGAGCGCTCCAAGAAGACCTCTAGTTACTTCACGAGTAATTGTTCTTCCCACTTGTCTAATCATTGTATTTTTAGAAAGAGATGAGAAAAAACCTTCCTCATCATCTTTCTTAGTTTTTCTCGTTTCTTTTAGTTCCTCATCATTTCCTTGATCATCATCACTTTCTTTGAGTTTATCATTTAAGATCTCATAAGCACTCTTTCTATCAATGGCCTTATCATACTTTTCTTTAAGAGTGCTCTTGGAATCAACATCTACGATTTCACCCTCAGTTAATATTCCCATTCTCGTCTGAGGTGCTCTAAGCATAGTATGAACTAACTCAGTTGGTCGTCCTTTCTTATCTAAGCAAGTAACTAGTGCTTCTCCAATACCTAACTCTGTAATTAATTGATCAATTTTATAAAAATCAGACAAAGGAAAATTTTCAGCGGCACTTTTGATTGCCTTTCTATCCTTAGCAGTAAAAGCTCTAAGAGAATGCTGAATTTTAAGTCCTAATTGAGAAAGAATACTTTCTGGTACATCAACGGGATTCTGAGTACAAAAGAAAACACCAACACCTTTAGAACGAATAAGTTTTACGACTTGTTCTAACTGATCAATTAAAATATCACTCGCTTCATCAAATACAAGATGGGCTTCATCTATAAATAAACAAAACTTTGGTTTATCACTATCACCAACTTCAGGGAAAGTTGCATAAATTTCAGCTAGCAAACTTAACATAAAAGTAGAAAATAGCTTAGGTTTGCCTTGAATTTCAGTTAATCTTAAAACATGAATAGGGGCGTCACCTTCTTTTTCGAAAAGAAAATCATTTACATCAAATGAAGGCTCCCCAAGAAATGTATTTGCTCCTTGCTGCTCAAGCTCAACAACTTTTCTTAAAATAGTAGAGACTGTCGCGGGCGAAATTTTTCCGTACAAACTTTCGAATTGATCTTTGCTCTCTCCCTGAATAAACCGGAGAACTTCTTTAAAGTCATTGAGATCAAGTAAAGGAAGGGCATTATCATCACAATACTTATAAATAATTGTCGTAACACTCGTCTGAGTATCATTTAGACCTAAGATTTTTGAAAATAAGACCGGCCCAAATTCTAAGAGTGTTGCTCTTAACTTCGTGCCATTCCCATCAGAGATAGTTAAAAACTCTAAGGGGAATTTTTTGGGCTTAAACTCTATATCTAGCAATTGATGTCTCTCATCAATTTTGGGATGTCCATCACTGGCCATTGCCAAGCCACTCATATCACCTTTGATATCCATTAAAAGAGTAGGGACGCCTTGCTCTGATAAATGTTCTGCTATAATTTGTACTGTTTTCGTTTTTCCTGTTCCTGTGGCACCAGAAATAAGGCCATGTCTATTAAGAGTTCTTAAAGGAATTTTCACTTGAGCTTCACTATGAACTTCATTGTTTAGCATTCCACAACCCAAGACAATATTCGATCCTTCTAGTTCATAAGAATCTTGTATTCTAGTGATAAACTTTTCTTTCATCTTTTCTCCATGAAAAATTCAATAATAAATTACTTTTTAAATCTACAAGAAAACGTATTTGAAAAGTCTCTTGTCAGGGCGTTAAAACTCACCACCTTATCATCAAGTGATTCAAACAGTATTTCAAGATCATCAGAATCGAAGATATTAACTTCTTCTTTATAGACAATTTCTTTTGAATTATAGTGCTTTAAAATACTAGCAACGTCTGTATTCGTTTTATAGTTTTCAGGCACCTTTACTTTTGAAAAACTTCCGTCCTGTTTTTCTTCTAATACCTTTAAAGTTAACTTGGTACTTAAATTGTCTTGCTCTTTTCTACTAAAAGATAAGCGCAATTTTTTATCCTCTTTTGTAAGGATATGAATATTTTTTCTCATTGTTTTCATCTTACTAGTCAAGATTCCCATATTTTCTAATTTTTGAATAAGGTCATTTTTTCCAATATTACTTTCAATAAGTGGGCAGACATTTTCCTTATTAAATTTTTCAGAAGTAATTTGAGTTTTCTCTTCTTTTACCGTGGTTGTTGTTGAAGATGAAGAAGTTTGCACTCTATTGGCTATTTTCTCTTCATTCTGATTAATGTTTTTAACAGTTGTGAGAGGGGTTGTGCTGTTATCATTTGGCAAAACTTTAACTCCACTCGTGCGGCTTTTTAACCCCAAAAGAAATAATAAAACAGCCGCTCCTAACAAAAATGTTAAAATAAACATAAGAGAATTTTTTTTCATAACTATTTACTCACTAAGTGCTTATGGATCAAATTCCATTGATTTCTCATCACATTTGATCTTCTTTTTGTTTCTTTAGATACTTTTTCTAGTTTATCCATATAAAAAGAAAAATCATAGAGAGTTCTATTGAGATTATTGATTGAGCTTTCCAGGAAAGTATAATGATCAGGTTTATCGAGTATATGTTTTACAGGAAGAATAAAGTTATTAATAAAATTTCTAAATTGAGGCCTAGAATGCGTATTTGCAAGCCTTAAAACTCTATCAATAGAGCTTTGTATCGTATTTCTAATATGTCCCTGAGAAGAGTAAAGAAAATCTGGAGTTAAATTGTTTTTGTTTTTCATCATATTAAAATAGTTAGATGCAAAGAAAAGTGATTGTTTATAATCTTCTTTAACAATTTTTTGAAATGTATTAATGAGAAGTTTATTTGAAGCTAGGCGAACTATAATTTTAGCATTTTGACTTGATTCATCTAGCGCGCTAATTAAGTTTTTAATATGGTATTTACACATTTCTGAAAATTTTAATGCGCATTCGGCATTAAATTTATTTCCACTATTAACTTTCTTGCTTAAGAGTTTCAGATGAATGTCTAAATGCTTTTTTAATGAACCAGTACTCCTAGGTAAAATATTTCTTGATAAAATTTTATAAAACCCAAGCTCTATATTATCTACTTGGTTAGAAACATAATTATAAATATTGTTATTATATAAGTGACTACTATCAATGGTATGTATATTGGATAGCCCTAAAAAAGGTAATAATAATAAAAATATTTTAAGCTTTCTCAATACTAAATCCTATATTCTGAGAGTTAATATCAAACATAAATTCTAATTTTTTATCATTAGAATAATTATAAGAATTAATCAATGATTCTTTTGCGATATATGTTTCAAACTTTTTAACAACTCCTACTAATTTCTCATCCCCACAGATTGTAATATTAATTCTTTGATCAACATTAAAATTGAGCTCTTTTCTAGTTTTTTGAATTCTATTTACAACTTCTCTTGAAACACCTTCTTCTATTAATTCATCATCTAACTCACAACTTAAATTAATAGAAATATGTCTATTCGAAAGAGCATCAGAGTCTTCTTTTGCTTCTCTAAATACCAAAATCTCAGAAGGTTCAAATTCTATTTCAAGAATAGTAATCTTATTTCCACTCTCAATTTTTTGAATTTCTTCTGAACTTAAAGCTCCAATTGCTTCTTTATATTTCTTAAAATCTTTACCAAGTTTTCTTCCTAGAACAGGAGCATTGGGAAGAGCGAAAAAACGAATATAGTCCAACTCATTTGTAGCATAGCTTAATTCTTTAACATTAAGCTCTGTTTTAATTGGTGCTTCTAACTTAGCGATCTCATCGAGGATGGCCTTATTTTGATGAATAATAGTTAAATCTCTAAGAGGTATTTTCACTTTAACTTTTTCTTGAATTCTTTTTTGCCTACCAAGCAAGATCACTTCTTGCATTTTCTTTACAGCTTCTTCTAAAACAGAAGATCTTAAATGCTCATGGTGAGTAGGGTAGTCGCAAAGATGAACAGATTCAACGTCTAGCTTTTGAATATTATTTAGTTCAAGATAAAGGTGCTCAGAAAGAAAGGGTGCAAAAGGTGCCATTAATTTTGAGAGCTCTAAAAGCGTAAAGTACAATGCGTGATAAGCACTATCTTTGTCTTTAGCAAACTCAGCAGAATCATCGGCCCAAAATCTTTTTCTATTTAAGCGAATATACCAATTTGTTAAGTCATCGATAAAGCTAAAAAGGTGAGGGATCACGTTATAAAGTTTATACTGATCCATTTCTTGGTTTGTATTTTCAATTAATGTTTGAAGCTTAGAAATCAACCATTTATCTAAAATATGTTCAGGCTTAAACTCAGAGAACTCACATTTAGGCTTCCAATTATCAACAGTGGAATAAGTTTTAAAGAACTTAAAAGCATTATACCAAGGAAGCAATGCTTTTCTGACCATTTCCTTCACACCATCATCAGTGAATTTTAAATCTTCTGCTTTGACTAAAGCAGAATTGATTAAAAATAATCTTAAAGCATCTGCTCCATATTCTTCCATTAAAGCATCTGGAGCGGTGTAATTTCTTAAACTTTTACTCATTTTCTTACCGTCTTTGGCAAGAACTAATCCATTAACAATGACATTTTTAAAGGCAGGTTTTTTATAAAGAGCTGCCGATAAAACAGTTAGAGTGTAAAACCATCCTCTTGTCTGATCTAGCCCTTCTGCTATAAATTCTGCGGGAAAACCTTTTTGGAAAACTTCTTTATTCTCAAAAGGGAAATGTTGTTGAGCATAAGGCATAGAACCCGATTCAAACCAACAATCTAAAACCTCACTAATTCTTTTATAGACACCTTCTTCACCATCAATCTTAATCTCAATAGTGTCTACATTTTCTCTATGAAGATCTTCAACCCGAACCCCTGAAAACTTTTCTAACTCTTCAATAGAACCAATACAAATATGTTTATTCGTTTCTTCATTATACCAAATAGGAATAGGTGTACCCCACACTCTGTTTCTAGATACTGCCCAATCTTTAGCATTTTCTAGCCACTTACCAAAACGTCCATTCTTTAAATGACCTGGCACCCAATTAATCTCTTGATTCGCAGCGATCATATCGTCTTTAACCTTAGTCACATTTATAAACCAAGAAGGAATTGCTTTGTATATAAGAGGGGTTTTTGATCGAGGACAAAAAGGATAAGAGTGAGTAATTTGAGATGCTTCTAATAAATTCCCAGATGTTTTTAAATCTTTAATGATTTGTTTATCAGCATCTTTAATAAACTGGCCTTCATAAGTTTTCACTTCAGAAGAAAACGTTCCATCATTTTTAATAGGGCACACATTCGCACTTACCCCATGAAGCTTCATAACTCTTTCATCATCTTCACCAAAAGCTGGAGCAAGGTGAACGATTCCTGTACCGCTATCAGTACTAACATAATCATCAGCATGAACCTTAAAAGCGCCTAACTCTTTTTGATCTTCAAAGAAATTGAACAAAGGAACATATTCTAAACCTTGTAATTTTTCACCCTTTAATTCTTCTAAAACTTCAAAGTTTCTTTTCTTGTATGACTCAATTCGTTCTTTGGCGATATAAAAACTCTTAGATGTTTCTTCATCTTTCACTAAGCAGTAATCTAAATCTTTATTTACACAAAGGCCTAAGTTTGAAGGTAGTGTCCAAGGAGTTGTAGTCCAAGCTGCAAGGTAATGCTCACTATCTTTAATCTTGAAAAGAATAGTAATAGCAGGGTCTTGTACGTTTCTATAATCAGAGCCCGCTTCAAAGTTTGAAAGCACTGTTCCTAGGGCGGTAGAGAAAGGCATAACTTTAGTACTTTGATAAACGAGTTGTTTATCCCAAAGTTCTTTAAAAACCCACCAAACTGATTCCATGAAATTTAAATCCATGGTTTTGTATTGACGATCAAAACTTACCCAACGACCAATTCTTCTAATAGTTTTTTTCCATTCGCCAGTGAACTTTTGAACAATTCCTCTACATTCATCGTTATATTTTTTGATTCCTAATTTCTCAACAGCTTCATGAGCTGACATACCTAATGATTTATCAATCTCATGCTCGATAGGAAGGCCATGGCAATCCCAGCCAAAGCGTCTATCTACATGAAAACCTTTCATCGTAAAATAACGTGGGATAATATCTTTTAAGGTACTTCCAACCAGATGACCATGATGAGGTAAGCCTGTTGCAAATGGTGGCCCATCGTAGAAAATATAAGGGTTTTGCTTAGGGTTTTTATCTAAGCTTTTTTGAAAGATCTTTTCTTGATCCCAAAAATTTAAAATTTTGTGTTCAGTTTTAACAAATGAAAAACTTGCTTCTTTTTCGCTCATAAATAAATCTTATTTAAAATGTCTTCTCAATATAGTGTTTTATAAGCATAATAAAACGGTAACGCAACGTAAAATAAAGGGGTAGTGATGTTTGGATTAGGGATTACTGAAATCTTAATTGTTGGGGCAATAGTAATGTTCTTTTTTGGAGCGAAAAGGCTTCCAATGATGGGCCAATCTGTTGGAAAAGCACTTAAAAACTTCAAAGATGAAGTCACTAAAAAAGATGATGATAAAATCGAATAGAATTTAATCTAGACTGTCTTTTAGAAACCCTAAATGGTGAGTAGGGCTGTCTGCAACCTTACTTCTTCTTTTATTGTACTCTTCAGTTGTTTTTACTGATGAATGGCCTACATCCATAGATACCTTATAAAGATCTGCTCCATTATCAAGAGCTGAGCCAATATAAGAAGCTCGAGCAGAATGAGGAGAAACTCTTTGAGTAACACCTGCTTTTTTACAGCAATTTTTAAGAATATAATCAATTGTTTTAGGATTTAGTGGTTTTGTAAGCAAAGTAGCATCAGATGGGTTTCTAGTAGGCTGAAATACCCAATCTTTATCATGAACGTCTCTATTAATTCTAGTCATCCACTGAAGATATTCTTGAATAACATTGTAAGTCTGAACAGGTAATAACTTAATTAATATTTTTCCACCTTTACCTTTAATTTTAATAAACCAATTACCTTTTTCATTGAAGATATCTTCTTTTTTCAGATTAATTAGCTCTGACTTTCTAATTCCAGTAGTAAAGAGTAGATAAATAACTGCTCTATGCAAATATTTAGATTTAGATTTTAACTTATTTGCCTCATCAAAGATTTTTCCAATTTGTTCATCAGATAAATCATTTGTTGGCTTTGCAACTACTTGCTTTGGTCTTTTAATTGAATCGAAGATGTTAAAATCAACCATAGACTTTTCAACTAAATAATCCCAAAAACTTGAAACTGAAGACATCTTACGATTAATTGTTTTAGGAGCATAACCAGTATCTGTTAGCCATTTTTTATAAGTAACAGCATGTAGTCTTTTTACATCAGGAAGCCCTTGAATTTGAAAGACACTATCCTTAAGAAATGTAAAAAATTGATTAATATCATTTCTATACGATTTTTTTGTATTTTCTGATTCAAAGTTTTCAAAGAATTCAAAAAAGAAAGGATTGTCATAATTGAGCGAAGTATCAAGCTCATACGAATTGTGTTTTTTTAATGCTGTATTCATGAGACTATTATACCCTGTGTTATTATTGACAACACTGAGGGAAAATAATGCCAATTGCTAGACATAAAATTCATGATAGTTTTTTAAAAAACATGATTAAAGCTTGTTCTTTTTCATTTATTTTTTATCTTCTTTGTAGGTTATCTACTCAAATATTCTTCTATAAAGCGGCAAGTTTTTCCGAAGTTTTTTACTCTTTATACCTAGGTATAAAGTTTGATCTTAGACTAATTGCTATTCAATTTTTACCTTTTTTAATTCTTTATTCCTTAACAAGATTTAAAAATAAAATACTAAACTTTATCTTCGCTCTAATAGCAGCTCTAGCTCAGATCTTTATCGTTATTATTTATATTATGGACTTTGGTCACTTTTCCTATCTTACTCATAGAGTAAGTTCAGGAATTTTTCTTGATGATATGGTTGAAACAGAAACAGCGCTAACCATGGCCAAAGATACATATCCTATCCCTTTGGCACTTCTAGGAATCGCTTTACTTATTTTCTTGTATTATAAATACCTTACTAAGAGCATGTGCTCATTGGAAAAAATAAAACCTAAAAAAAATGAGCAAATACTTTGTTATTTTCTTTTCTTTTTATTTCTTTTTGGAAATATTGGTTTAAAGCCATTACGCTCTACAGATGCTTATTTCTCACATAATAGATACCTAGCTCAAACCAGTAGAAATCCTGTATTTAGTGTATTTGGAACTTGGGATGAAGAAAAAAATATTTTCCCAGACTTTAAAAGAAAAGACTTAGAATCAACCTTGAATTCATTTTTCCAGGAAGCGCCAGAGAATAGAACGATTAAAACCGAGCAAAAAGAAAAACAAAATGTACTTATTGTTTTATTAGAATCTCTGACTGCTCATCAAAGCGGAGTTTTCAATAATCCATTGAACGCAACTCCAGAACTAGATAAGCTAGCTGAAGAATCTCTTCTTTTTACTAACTTTTTTACTCCTGGTTATAAAACCAATAGGGGAATCTGGACAATGCTTACGGGCCTGCCTGATGTTAGATCAACTGTCCCTAGATCTAGAGATGTTAAGAATCTAAAGCAAAATACATATTTTCAGAATTTTACTGACTATGAAAAACTTTACTTTATTGGAGGCCATGCCAACTGGGGTAATCTTGATAAGTTTTATGAGACCAGTATTCCTGATCTAAAACTTTTCCAGCAAGAACATACTGGCAAAAAACCTGTTGATGCTTGGGGGATAAGTGATAAAGAATTTTTTGAGTTTGCGCTGGAAAAACTAAACTCACTAGATAAACCATTTGTTTCTATACTTCAAAGCTCTGGTTTTCACAGACCTTATACTATTCCTGATCATGTAGGCTTTAAAGCTGAAGAAAATATTCCTAGTGATCAACTCAAAAAATATGGGTTTCATTCTCTAGCTGAATACAACTCATTAAAACTTCAAGACTTTTCTTTCGGTCATTTTATGAAAAAATTCAAACAATCAAAACATTATAAAAACACTGTTTTAATTGTTGTTGGAGATCATGGGCTGAATACTCATCAAAGTGATAATCTAGCAAAAGGTTATACCTACCATAGACTTTCCATGCATCACTCTCCATTACTTATTCATGTTCCTAAGTTAGGAATGACTGGTATTAATAGTGAGGTGTTGGCCAGTCAAATTGATATTTTTCCAACTGCTGCTTCTCTTGCTGGTGTTTCTGTAAAAACAAGCGCTTTGGGAAGAAACTTATTTGAACCAAGAGGGGAGAATCAGAATTATGCTTTTATCTTTTCCTGGGACTATAGGCCTTCATTAGTAGGTGTCATCAACAAGGAATATTACTTAGAAATTCTTAATAACAAGGCACAGGTTTTTGATTATAAGTCTGATAAACCATTTCTGGATCATTCTGAAAATATTCCTTTAAAAACAAAATATATGAATAATTTAGCTAAATCGATTTATCAATACTCGCTATTTAAAGCGACAGGTCTATAATTATTCAGAGACTAAATCATCTCTAAGTTCATTCTCATTCTTATTATTTCCAGGAAAATTTTGAATTAAAATAGCTCCTACATCATTCAAGCAATTCAAGAACCCTTCTTCTAAGCTTTTCTCATGAATTTCTTCAATTAATAGATCTATCTTTTTGATCCAAGTATTTTCAGCAACCACTTCATTAATATTTTTATCAGCTAAAATAATCGCTCTTTTTTCAAAAACACTTAAAAAAACAAGAACCCCAGATCTATTTTTAGTCTGATGTATTTTGTGCTCAAGAAATACTTCATAAGCTTTTTGTAAGGTTTCTTCTTCTAATTCTGGTCTAAAGATAAATAATCTTTTTACAAAAGGAATAAAGCACAACAATAACCCTAGAATATATCCGACTATAAGTGCTTTCAGCCTCCATTCATGAAAAATCAAAAAGCTAGTAATAAAGAAAAAAGAAGAAAAAAATAAGCCTGATCTATAATAGGTAGCAGGATATTTATCTGATGACTTGAGTATTGCTGGTACTATTTCCGCTCTAGTTTTATTTTCAATTTTTTCTATACAATTTTTAACTTTGTCTTTATTTATCATCACCAACCTCCACTTGCTCCACCTCCAGAGAAGCCTCCGCCTCCACCAGACCAACCGCCTCCAAAACCACCGCTGCTTCCGCCTCCGAAGCCGCCAAATCCTCCGCCACTGCCCCAATGATCATTATCAAAAGGATTTCGTCGTCTTCCTCTTAAGCTTCTAGTATTTTTATTTCTGGATCTAAATATTGAAAAAAGTATATGAAGAAAAATTAATAAAAAGATAATAAATGGAATCCAGTCATCTAATCTCATCTGATTGTCTGAGTAGGCGATACCAGTAGGGGAGAAACCTGCACAATGCTCGCTAGAATTATAACTCCCAGTTGTTTGAAAATCGGGGGCAGACAGCTTAATAATTCGAGAGAAAGCATGATGAATACCACCATAAAAATTAGATGATCTAAAATAGACTCCTACCTCATCTAATATTCGCTTTGCCCTCATATCAGGGATATCACCCTCTAGGCCTTGCCCAACTTCAATACGCATTTTTTTATCATTTTTTGAAATTAAAAATAATAAACCTTTATCTTCTTTTTCATCTCCAAGTTTCCATGCATCAGTAACTTTAATTGAATAGTTTTCTATTACTTCACCTTCTAGACTTGAGATTGTAAGTAATTGAAGTTGAATCTCTGTTTTCTTATTTAATGAAACTAATAAATTTGAAAGATGTTCTTCTTCACAAGTGTCAAGAAAATTTGCCTGATCGATGACTGGAGAGGTGAGTGCAGGGACTTCTAAGGGCCAAGCACTAAAAGTAATAAATAATAAAAAAAGAAACTTAAGCACTTAAAACTAGAATTGAACTTTAGGTGCTTCTTGGTTCGCTGCTTTCGTTTCAAATTGAGGCTTCTTCTCATATTTGTAAATTAAAGAGTTAGTCCAAGATGTAAAAGGAACACTAACAAGTTTATTAAACCGATTAACGATTTCAATATACCGCTGCCTAGCAATTGCAATTCTATTTTCAGTACCAGCAAGCTCTGCTTGTAGATCTCTAAAGTTTTGATTTGCTTTCAGATCAGGATATCGCTCGCTCACCATCATAAGTTTTGAAAGAGCACCGGTTAAGCCTTGCTGAGCAGCTTCAAATTTTTTCATAGTCTCTGGAGTTAATTGATCTACTTTCAAAGTAGTTTTAGTTGCGTTAGCTCTTGCTTGGATAACACCTTCTAAAGTTTCTTTTTCATGTTTAGCATATCCTTTAACTGTTTCTACTAAATTTCCAATCAAGTCAGCTCTTCTTTGATATTGGTTTTGAACTTCGGCCCAACCAGCTTCAACATCATTCTTTGCTGTTGGTAAACTTTGGAACCCACAAGATGTCATTAATAGACATAAAGTCATAAATGATAAAATTCTCATTTTTTCTCCTCTTCATATAATGATTTTGTTAAGGATACATGTTACCGAAGTGGTCGTTAAGAAATTTAGAGGAAAGTATATTTATTTAAGAGTGAAATAAAATCGTTTCTCAATCCAAGATTAAAAGCTTTACAGTTTTTTGAGTTTTTCGTTTGGAAGAACAATCTGAAGCTTGGAAGCGCAAAAAACTCACTCCATTTGTTATAGGGGCTCTGGTTTGTGCGAAGTAAGTTTTTCCTGCAACAAATTCTGGTTGCTCAAGATCCACTTTTCTTAACTCTCTAAATTGATCATATAATGATAATTCCATTTTTTTACAATTATCATCAAGCTTAAACTCAACATTTAATTCGCCTCCAGCTTGAATAGGAATAGGGTAAGCATACACTGTGATATTAACTCCGCTTGTTCTCTTGTTATAATTATTCACGCTTGTGTTAAAATAATTAGCTGAGAAATCAATGCAATCCTGCGTGTTCAGCTCGCACTTTTTGTACACTCGCACATAATCAATGAGATGCTCTAGGTCTTTGAAATCATTAAAATCACTTGGCTTATTTTTTTCAAGGTTATGATGAGTAGATACTGTGGTATTTAATATAAAAAAGAAAGGATGCTTCAAATATTCCCATTTTTCATTTTCTATTTCTTCGCCCTTACGAATTAATAAATATTGCTTGTTATCAACACCCCAAATAATTCTATCTGAATCCCATTCTACAAAATAATTATGAAATCCTTCATGCCATTTAGAATGTTCCGATTTGATACTTTCACCTTTAGAAACATGTTTTCCAGTGCTTAATCCGCTTGTGTGAAAATTTCCATAAATATGATCTTCATCTTTATACCAAGCTTCCATTATATCAATTTCACCATGTTGAGGCCATCCACCACCTTGAGGAAGTAACCAATGTGCAGGCCATGAAGCCAAGCCGTATGGGATTTTTGCTCTAACTTCAAATCGTCCTTCTTGCTGAGAAAATCCAGGATTCAGGGAATTGGGCTGAGAAGAAATGCCTCCTGATTCAATAGGGCAGTTTGAATTCCAAGCAGTCTTATCTAAATTAGGATCTGTAACGGCACCACAAGTTGGGAACTTTTCTTTTGAAATCAGCTGAGCCTTGAGATTTAGCATCCCATTTTTTACTTCCACTTGATTTGCAGAGAAAGCATTAATTCTATACTTTTCTTCTGCATCACTATCCATCCAATTATAATGATTAAAAACAGACCAATTACACTTGTTTAAATCTTTAAGATTTTCAGTAAATTCAGGACACTGTACTTCATTTGAATAAGTTTGATGACATACAGGAACTCTCTCAAAACATTCGAGTGATTCTCCCGTATTGCCAATATTTTCTTTACCTCCAAACTCATCACTCCAAACAACTTTCCAGCCTTTTCGTTCAGTTTGTGCAATTTTTCGCTGTATGTTCTGAGAGATTTGAGAGCAAGATAGTATGAAAAGAATAGGGATAAAATAAAAGGAATACATTTCCTTTTTAGTTTATAAGAAAACTATTTTGTATGTAGAGATATGCAAAGATTTCAGGTATACGCCTTCTACCACATAATTGTCATTATAGGGTAGAAGGTTTACTCAATAATATAGTTAACCAAACCACGCAAAAATCTACTTGGTTCGTCTGTTTGAGATATTCCTCTAACCTTAAATGATCCTCCCTCCAAACCAATTAATTCTTCATTAGGGATTGAAAACGTATATCTACGTCCATTATCAGTGAGACTTCCACATTTCATAGCAATTTCAGGTTCTGATGCTTCATTGCTTTGCACTTCAGATATAACTTTAGTCACTTCATTTTGATTATCTACAACATAAAGAACAACTTTAATAGAAGAAGTAACTCTCTCATTACAGGCCCAACCAGTAACAATTGTGTGAGAATCTGTTTTTTCAATATTCTCGACAACACCTTTAACTACTTTATCAATTTCTTCATCATCACATGTAATTCGATAATTTCCACCATGACGACGAGCTTTTGCAAAGAAAACAGAATCATCAGAAATGTTACCATTTTTTTGAGTAGTAAAAATTTTTACATATAAATCATTTCCTATTGAAACATAAGATGTTTGAGTTGCTTCTTTAAGAGCTGCTACAGAAGCCACTTTCTCAGGTACAGCGTCTATAATATTTTCTGCGCCGTTTTCTAATCTACAGTTTTTACCATAAGAAAGTATTTTAACAATAGGTCCTTTAAAGGTTTCTTTTTCTGCATTAAAAGACATGACCGCTCTGTTTAAATTAGCAAATGGGTAGTGATATTCTCTATTGGGTAAGAGTTCATATGTTAACTCTTCATCGTCAGCGACAGCAAACGAATTATTGGGGAAATTTCCTTTCACATCTTGCCAAGATTCCATTGGGTAATTGAATACACCATCACTTCTTCTGACCACAAAAGGTGTAGTCCAATAACTCTCTCTACGAAAGTAAATAATTCCATCGTTGTAATTCTTTTCACAGACTACAAAATTGTGTAACCGTTCTCCCCCATCCGAGCACTGATAGTTATCTATTAAACCTAAAGATTGATTTGAAACTATCATCTGCTCTCCACCTGAATTCCCTACCAAAGATCCATCTAAATCTCTAATCGTTGTAATGCCTAAAAAAGATCGCTCTCGCCAATTTGTATCTAAAAAATTATTAAAATCTCTTAAAACAGGGTCTTTTAAATGAATACGATGAATGGGATCAGGTGAGAAATGTAATCCACTCACAAAATTAGTATATTTTGTAGACCCACCTGTTGCTGTAAATGGAACATAGGTACTGTTTCGAGTTAAACCATTTTCCAACGTGTATTCTTGTGGTTCTATTGAAAAATTAAAAAAATCAGAGTCGTGTACTTCTAAAGGTCCATCATATATGACTGCTCCTGTTCGCCTATATCTACCAGCTCTCATTCTTGGATGCGAATAAAAGAAATCATCCATTTCATCAAAATGATTTAGAGTTTTCCCCACAAAAGAAGACTTATAAAAAACCTGGTTAGCATTGACCCATGCCGACCAACCGTTATCTGCTAATATCGTATTTTCAAAAACTACGGTTTGACCTCTAAAATATATTCCCGTTAGGTAGTTTTTGTATACAACTAAACCTTTAAAGTATGGTGTTGTTCCTGGTCTATAATGAGAGGAACTCAAGAGTCGATCATTAGGATTATTAGGATTATTCGCATTCTGCCAATTCCTTGCCCCATCCCAAGACATGCCAACTTCACTAGCATGAGCAACATTATAATTAAACGCATCGGTATTCTCTGTACGAGGTGTTGCGAGTAGTTCTCCAGTACTAGGATCTTTCACTTCATCTTCAAATGACATCCAAAAACCTGTTCCTACCGATCCCGATGAAACATTAAACATAACAGTGTTTTGTGGATTACTGATCCAAAAACTTGAGACAGATGGAAACCTGCCTGAACTTTCTGAATGCTCAGGATGCTCTGAATGAAGTAAAACTTTACCAGAACTTGGATGTTTCGCTTTTATTGCCAAATTGCGAATAATTTTATTTTTAATTTCATTACCATCCTCTAGGAAATAGCCATGTCCTTTAAAATCGTAGCATACATTGTTTTGAACTCGTGCGTAATCAGTTCGATGTATAACCACACACCTTTGAAAGCTACTATGTATACTTGAATTTCGGATGTATTGTGAATCTACATTACCAGAAAGATGCCAATGAAAAGGATACCGTCCCATTATACCAGCTTGCCCCATTTTAAAGAACTCTACCGCGCTTATGAATGCTTTACCTGAAGCATGAACCATTACGTGGCCTCCTAACTCTGATACATCAACTTCATCATTTTTTTCTTCAGCCTGAATAACAATACTTCTCGTTAGGTTAGCAACTTCTGCTCTCTCATCAAGATTAATCTTTCCTCTACTTAGAGATATTAATTCTTCTTTTTCTCCCCAATGTTGATATTTAATAGTTTTATCAAGATAAAGCTTATTAAAATTCAAGGGATCTATTTGAATAATCTTAAATTTTTCTGCTTCTTCGTAATTATATCCTGTCGGACCAATTACAATCTCATCACCTATTGAAAACTTGCTCTTCTTTTTTGGTACATCTAGCGAACTAGCGTTACTAATTTTAGAAAAAGAAGTACTCGCAGGAGATGGTACTGGAAAACTTTCTATACCAGTTTTTTGATCAACAACAATATATTGATCTCCAACTTTAGCAGTCTCCTTTAGCTTTACCCAGCCAGATTTTCGTAAACTTCCATTTAAAATTAGCTGGCCTCCATTATTGACGACTATTCCTCTGTACATGTGATTAGGAGGCTTTATTGTGGGATGATCCTTGAGTGATATAATGAATTTTTTCAAATAAGGTTTTGTATTAGTCCCACATTGAAATACACCTTGATTGATCATAAGAAAATATACTTTTAATTCAATTAAATCATCTGCAGAATCCTGATCACAATGCAACTCACCTTTAATCGTAATGCTAGAAACGTTTAGACTTTTATCTAGATAGGCAACTACACCTGCTGGTATAAGTAGATCAACTTTTAATTCATTATGTTTATCTTTAGCCAACCCATCTATCTTGTCTGTGACCAATGACGAAAGAGCCACAGCGTTTTTCCTATCAAATTTCTTTTCATGAGCGTACAGATCATCATTTTTTGTTTTTTTAACAAGAGTGTCATTTCCACATGAAATTAGCAGGCATAAGTTCAGCAATACATATATAATTTTTAATTTCCACATCCTCTCATTTTATTCTCAATATCATCTATCTCGAAAGAAAAGTGCTTATGCTCGTATATTTAGGTAGTTAGGTAAGAACATAGCCTTTGCTTATGCCTTAGAAAGTTGGCAACATTTGATATGAGTTTTCTTATTAAGGATAAATATATGTAAATAGCTTAGGGTAATATTTTATTAAACAGATCGTAGATTTTAGAGTTTTTAATATAAAACTCTAATCCTATTTTTGCCTATCCAAGCACTGCTTTTTTAAATCTTCAAGTTCATCTTGATTAATTTTCCCGGCCTCAAACTGTGCGATCAGCTGTTTTTCAATTTCAGGAGGACAGTTTTTAGCTCCAGGTGCATTAGGAGAAAAAGTTGGTCCTTTACCATTCTTGTCTTTTCCTGATCCCGAAATATCTGATGCATCAATACCACCTTCTTTGCATCGTTCGATAAATCTTTCAAGCTCATCTTCTGTAATTTCACCTGCTTCGAATTTTTCGATTAACTTCTCTTTTATCGCTTTATCACATTCTCGAACATCTTTAGGATCTAGGTTGGGACTTAACTGATTGCCTTTATTATCTTTCGGATCTACATCAACATCATCTTGCCCTACAAATTCCAATCTTTTTTTCAATCCTTCTAATCGTGTAATTAGAGCTTCATTAAGATCAGGATCTTCTTTAAATTTCTCTATCAACTTCTCTACTTCTTTTATTGCAAGTTCTAAATCTCCTGCTAATAACAATTCTAAAATAATTTCAAAATCTTCTTTATTATCAGGGAAATCTACTGGTATCTTGTTTTTTAAATGATCAATGATTTTTCCTAGCATATCTTTAGAAAGTGCTGATCTAATATCATCTGCTTTTTCATTATCTGTTAATAGATCTTTAACCTCATCTCTTGCTCCGTCATCATCACTAGCAACAAGCAAGGATTTCATTGATCCATTATCGCTTCTACTCAAAACTAAAACTTTTACTGCATCTTGAGATTCATCTTCACCTAACGAATCCAACACTATTAAACTCTCATCACTTAATAAGGCATGCCGAGTTTGCGTTACTTCGACAAGTTCTGCATCTCTATTTAATATAAAATCAGTCTCCAGACTCAAAGCATCGACTTTGGAAGACAATGATTCGCTAGCATGTATCGCTGCATTTGTATCCATCTGGAAAGCAACTTCTGTCGTTGAAGAACCTTCTCGCTGATTCATACAAGATAATAATAAACCTAAGATTAGCAAATACTTCATTTATGCCTCCAAAACATAATTAATGATTTTATTACTTTACGGCTTTTATCAGAAGAACTTTAGGAATGATGCTTCTGCCAGATAATTCTTCTTGAGAAATTTTGAATACTTCTCTTTTACCAATTCTGCATTTTTTTTATCTGTCTATCCCATATTAAAGCCGAAATTTTCAGATAATCGCTGGAGCCTTCTAAATACTGGAGTACTTTCTCTTCTGGTAAGTCAAATCGATATAAGAAATCATAAAACTTCGAGGGATCTTCTTCATAAACCAATTGAATTTTCTTTGCAATCATCTCAAGAATTTTATTTCTATCTTCTAAGAAAGACAGACTTGAAAAGTCTAAGTCGAATTTCAAGTATTAAATCTTAACACTTGAAGCAGAAAAGCTTAATGGCTTAGTAACATCAACAACTCCTCCACCTTTTGGCGCAGGGAACTGAATTCTACTAAGAACACTATCAATACAGCCAGTAGTTTTTCTAGAGATATTTCCACCTGCTGAAGAATTTGTAGCTGAAACTCTTCCTGATGAACCTATTGTAAAATCCATATTTATACTTCCTCGGGCATTAGCATTTCTACTTAATTCACCTTGATAACAATGTCTAAATTGAGGCATATGTTCTCTTAATATTCTATCAATAATTTTAGGATCTAATGATCCCAGTACAACTGTTTTAGATCTAGTAAAAGCGGAATTAAAATTACTCTTACCTAAACCTTTTGATTTAAAACCTTTTCCTGAACCAAATTGACCTGAGTTTGATAGCTTACCAACGGCCATACCTCCTCCGACAGTCGTCAAGGCTCCATTCTTAGCAATATTGAGTCCAGACTTCCTAGAACTTCCCGAACTAGCACCACCAGTACTTTTTGCAAAACTTTTTGATTTCACTTGGCTAGAACCCATCATTTTACTAAAGCTAGAAGCAAGACTAACCTTTGGAGTACTTGGCTTATTAGAAACTTTAGATTTTTGGCTTCTTATGGTTTGTGAAGGTCTATTGTTACGGACTACTTTCTTGGTTGTTTTAGCAGGAGTTTTCTTTCTAGACTTACTCACCTTAGCTTTGCTCACCTTGAAAATCTCTGATTTCTTCTCTGAAACTTTTTTAGCAACTTTATTCTGAGCTTTATCTATATTCTTTGAATCATCTGACTTATTTGCAACCGGCTCAGTTAACTTAATTTTCTTTTTAATGATTTTCTTTTTAAATATGACAACCTTCTCATCTTTTTTTTCTTCTATTTTTTGAGTATTAACTAAAAGTAGTAATAGAAATGGCAAAAACGATAACAATGCAACCATCAAAGTTTTTCTAGTTTCATGCATTGTTCTAATGGAGCTAGGAATAAATTTTATCGCACCTATTTCTTTTCCTAGCTTTAAAGTTATCTGGTTAAATTCTTTTCTCAGGACTACAGTATTATCTTGAGAAAGCTCTTTTGATTGTGAGTCAAGCACAAACCCGGGAGGTAAGTTCACAACAAAGGTTTTATCTTGTCTTTCTACGAGCTTAAAGTTTTTCTCAACTTTTAAGTAACTCAAAAGCTCTCTTGAGAAAAATCTTTGTTGTTTCTCGACTTCTTTTAAAGGCAAAGAATCAAAGCTTAAAATATTTCCATGAGTAGAGAAAATGATTTCTAGAATAGAATTCTCAGTGAAAGATTTTCCTTCGCTGAATAACTCGATTGGCTCAAGAAGTTCTGAGTCGATGAAATTATCTGCATCTAAAGCAGTCGACATTATTGCTATCTGAGGTTTCAAAGCTTCTTTTGAAGAGAAATCCAAATCACAATATTCATTATCAATATATGAAAAATTCGCTTTATTTTCTAACTCATTAGAGTTTAATTCTCGTTCATTTTCTACCAACTTCAACTTGCTCTTCCCAAGATCTTTACTCGAATCTGATGATGGTGTATGTAAAACAAAGATAGTTTCTCTGATAGAAATCTCATCTCCTTGTTTTAAAGCTTGAGATTGTACCAATTCTCCATTAACTTTTAAAACCGAAGACGGGTTGGTTTTAGTAATAGTAAATTCATTAGCATTCTTTACTAATATTGCATCGTAAGTTAATTCACTACCAGTAGAAATCCTAATGTCTGCACCATTTGCAGAACCAATGATCATTTGATCTTTTAGAATTTCAATGCGCCATCCTCTTTCATCTAAAAGAAAAGGAGACAACTCAATTTTAACTTGAGGCTGGGCCATGATGAACCTCCTGCATTTGTTTTTTACTGGTTTCTGTATTTATGAAATGTTGTACTTGATTATAGAGTTGAAAATACGATGACTGTCCTGCGGGTTTTCTCTGAGACAATAACATTTTAGCCTTTTCAAGTTCTCCCATATGGGCCAATGAATAAGCAAACAAGTATCGACCCTCTTCATCTTTAGAGATTTCTCTTTGATGCTTTTCAAATCTTTTAACTGCATTTGAGAAATCTTCTTGGGCAATATCGTTTTTAGCTGATAATTTAACATAATCAACAACTTCATTTTTTTCAATTCTATTCATAAACCTTGAGATAAGATCATTGGACTTCTCATGATTACCAAAGTAGTTTTCTAACTTCGCTAATATTTTCAGACTACTAACTTCATTAAACTTTTCAATTTCTTGAAAGATTTCATATGCTTTGTGATAATTCCTATTGGCCATATACAATCTTGCAAATCCTTGCATGATTCGTGAGTTTCTATGATCAATTGACTCACCTATTTTTAAGTACAATCGCGCTTTTGCAAAATTTCTTTGTTCTATATAACAATTCCCAATCTTACCCCAATGCTCAGCTGATTGTTCTTTAATTTCTTGAGATTCCAAAATCTTTTTTGCCTTAATAGGATTTTTTTTACACATCGACATAAAGGAATCAAAGTCACCAATTTTTTCTGCTGAAACCTCAGTCTTCTTTGAGTATTCACTAGAAGCACAAGAGAATAAAAAAACTAATAATAATATTTTCTTTATCATTTCAACAACTCTCTTTCATCAATACTCGTAGCGATAGAACTTCTCTTCTCAGAAGATCTGAAAAGCTTAACGAAATGATTTTTTAATTTATTTTTCTTTTTCAATTGAGAATATGTGCCAAAGAATTCATTTTCTTGATTTCTTAATCCTGCTACAATTTGAGATAAGTTATTCTCAACTTCAACTTTTAATGCAGCGTCCTCGGTATTTACTTTAAAAGATTCCACACTACCTCTAAATTCAACAAAGTTTTTATGTACTATTGCTAAGATTGCTGAATAAACATCAGGGTCACTACTTGCCTCAGCAAGTTTTAACCCACGTTCCTTAATTATATTCAAAGTATTCATTTTATCAGTAAAGTCTTGCTCGAAACTAGGAAAAGAAAATGCTCCTTGTTGATTTAACACATACTGCTGGTTAATTGATTCTTTAGCAAAACGTTCAAAAGATTTAATATCTTGTACTTTATCAATCACTTTTTTTGTTGCAAATTGGTTGCCACTCAGAAACCCTACAACATTTTGATAGTTAGCATTATTAGTCCCAAGGTTTGAAGGTCTCGCTCCAGACCAATAATTTGAAATGATATGATCTAAAATAAAATTTTGATAATCAAGATATTGAGAGTCTCTTTTCATTTTACTAACTAAAAGCCCTGATTTGTTATTTAAAACTAAACTTTCGATATAAGATTTTTTTGCTAGAGCAACTTCTGTATTCGGAACATTACAAGCCCGTGCATTTGATTCTAAAGATTCAAAACTTCTATAATCATTTGTTGCTAAATTCAACTCTTGGATTTGAGGATAATGGTTCTTAAAGTTTTTTGTTGTTTTGCAATGGTTCCGTGATACAAAACCATAAAACTCTTTAGCAAAATCAATTTTCTGTAATAAATAAAATTTTTGAGCAGCGACCATAATGCCATCAATTTTATTAGCAATATTTTTTGAAGAATCTTTCTCTATTACTGATTTTATCCAAGTATAAGCCTCTTCTGTCTTATGTTGCTTTAACTTGTTAATCCCAACATTGAATGCAGCGTTATAACGAATCTCTTTTGGATATAACTTATTATTAAAGATTTTTTCATATTCTAGTTGAGCTTTTAAAATGTCACCTGAATCTTCGATTTTCTTAGCTTTTTCAAAAACTAATCCACCAAAAATTGCTATATTTTTATCAATAAAAGATTTTGGATAAGAAAGGTATCCTCTCTGATAACTTCCAAGCAACTTCATTACTTTCTCAGTATCTTTTCTCTTAATATAATGATCAGTCAGAGTTGTTTGCATATCTCTTTGAATTTTAACTTTTGATGGAATTTTTTGGTGATAAGCTTTTACTATCTTTTCTGCTTTTAAAAACTTTTCCTTACCAAAATAAAAATTAAACAAATTTTCGTAAATCCCTTGGGATTTTTTTTCTCTAGGATAAGTTTTTAAATACTCTACGTTCGCGAATTCAAAAAACTTATCATTCTGAAAGCTCTCTTCATTCGCTATTCCTAACATTGCATTTAAAACTTTTTTCTTTGTTGTTTTTTGATTTCTATCTTTCTTAACTAGCTGATAACTTTCTTTATAAAACTTCGCAGCATTATCTAAATATTTTTCCTTATAAGATATTTCTCCTTGAAGAAAAGCATACTCATACTGCATTTCAGGTTTTAAAACTTTAAGCACATCATAATTTCCTACAATTGCTTCATATGTATTCTTTTTGCTTTTATTGATTAGGTAAATATTTTTATACCCAAGTGTTTGCATATACTGAGTAGTTTCTCCAATATTATTCAGAGCAAGAGAGGTTTCATTTTCTAAAGAATCTTTAAGCTTTTTGGGAAGTTTTGCATATTCCTTACCTATGGAGATCGTCGCTCGTCGATGTTCATTATACTTCTTCCCAGCTTTTAATACATCAAGTTTTAATTGTGACAAACGAAATAAACACTCATAGTTTTTATAACCAGTACAATACTTTCGAGCTCTACTCTCAGCACTCATTGCCGATTGTGAAGAGATTCTTTTCAAGCTCAACTCAACTACTGCGACTGCATTATTAGCAAGCTCTGATTTGAAGTATTTTCCGTGAAAATCAATCGCTCTCTCTGGTTGCTTATTATAAGTGTAGAAATAATTAATGGCTTTTCCTACTCTACTTCTCGTGTCATCATATTTATTGGGGTATTGTTTAGATAATTTAAACGATTTCTTAACTAAAGAAATCGCATTTTCGTAATTATTTAGTTTAAATAAACACCAAGAGTAATTTAATAAGTGTTTAGTATGAGCGGGATCAGATGAGTTTCTTACTACTTCGTTGTAATATTTCGCAGCACTTTTATACCTATTTAAATTATAGTCTAACTCTGCCAACGTCACATTTGCTTTATATTTTAACTCCACATCATCACTTAACTGCAAAGCTTTCTTTAAATAAGTTTTAATTGCTAACTCATGATTAGACAGGTCGTTTTTAATATGAATGATATTAGAAGCTAATCTAATATATACCTCTGGAAGGTGACGACTTTTTTTGTACTTTAATAAGAAATGCTTTCCAAATTCTTGAGTTTGTACAAATAACCTATTTGTCTGATTGTAAGCACTTTCTTTACGAACGACTCCAGCGAAAACTTTCTCATTCTCAATCGTTCTAAGCAATTGCAATCTTTCTGAATAAAGCTCGAATAATCGATAAGACATGTTATGGTCTCTGTTTTTTATTTTTGCAATTGATCGAATTTCTAATTTAACCAGATTTAAAATCCGTCTTTCTTTTGGGCCTCCAAAACTAAGCAAAGAAAAAGAAAAAATAATTAGAACTATTTTCTTCATTTAATTATTACTCCCACGTACGATAAATTTAAAATCTTCGTATTCATTTTGTGCAGCAATGCTCATTACTTTATCTACTTTTTCATATTTAAGACTGCTATCGACAACAATATTAATATGCTTATTAGCCTCTGCTTTGATCTTGCTTTTCACTGCTAAAAGTCTTTCAGATAAAACTTTTTCAAGATCAGGCGAAGTAAGTGTTGAGATTTTTTCATTATCAATAAAAATTTCTTCATCTTTATTAATCTGGACTGTTGCTCCAAACTGTCCTAATTCTACTGATGTAGAAGATGTTAGATCTAAATCTTTTACAAGATTCACATCTAAACTACTTGCACTATAACTCTTCAGTAAAAAAACAAGTAAGATTACTAGAATATCTAGCAATGAGGTAATATCAACCTCTTCAAACTCTTTTACTGTTCCTTGTGATTTATATTTTTTTTGATAAATCGACATATTGTATGTTGCTTTTCTTGCCATTTTTTACTCCATCGACTCGAAAGCTATATTTCTAAAAAGCTTTTCTTTTTTACTTCCATTTAAATCCACATATTGCTGAGCCACATCTATAACTTGTATGATTTTCTTAAAATCTACTTGAGGATTAGGCTTTACAATAATCGAATTTTCTTCACGATGAGTCTGTTTTAATCCTAAAAGATACTCTTTGAATTTCTCAAAAGATTCCTCGCTCCAATCAAAACTAGATAAGAGTTTTTCACTCATCCCTTCAGTGATATGAATTTTATCTTCATAAATTTTAAGTCTAAAGTTTTTACTTTTAGCGCTCGCTCCAGGACTTGAGTCACTCACTTCTTCAATAAGTGGTTTTTTAGTATGTATTTCATAGAGTTCAATAAATTGTGCTGACATTAATAAAAAGAAAATGAAGATAAAGACCGCATCCAAAATTGGAATCACATTTACTTTTTTGATATGATCTAATTTTCTTTTTCTTAACATACGTACACCTTATATTTATAAAATACTTAAACTTTAAGCCGCTCTTTCTGCATCTCGATACTCTTTATTCTTCTTGGTTCCTATAAGATCAATTAATCTCATGCTGTACTCATCAACATCGGTTACAATTTTTTGAGCTTTGTTAGTCAAGTAAGAATGAATAACTAATAAAGTGATTGCACTAATAAGACCAAAAGCAGTGGTATTCATGGCCTTTGAAATCCCTTGAGCTAAGAGAATTGCTTTCTCACTTGGATCAGCTGAAGCAACTGCTGCAAATGATTGAATCAAACCATAAATAGTTCCAAGTAATCCTAAAAGCGTTGATATATTAGCAACTAAGGCAATATACCCAAGTCCTTTCTCTACTTTGGCGTTTATACTAATAATCGAAGCTTCAACGATATCTTGAATTTGTTGTCTACTTTGATTTGTTCTTTTAAGTCCTTCTTTTAAAACTATACCTAGATCTGCTTTAGAGTTTTGACATAACTGAATGGCATGCTCTACTTGATTATCAAGAACAAAACTTTTTAATTTACTCATAAATGAAGGAGCATCAATGTCTGATTGCTTTAACTTCATATACTTAAATACTGAGTACACAACAGCAAAAACCCAAGAAAACAAAATGATCCACATAAAGATCCCTCCGTCTTCCATAAATTGTCCCATGAAGGTAAAAAAACCACCACTTTGTTCTGTTGTCTCGGCTGCAGTTGCTACTGCTTGTGTTGTTGATTCCATGCAAAATCTCCCTTGCTTATCTTAAATTGAGAACATCATTTCTGAGTTCAAAGTTAAATTCATTTCTATCGTATAAACTTTTACTAAATTTCTTCCTTCTTTCTACTTGAATGGAAAAATCTCCAGGAGTTACAATTTCTCCTTTAATTTCCAAATCTCCTAAATCTACTTTCTGACGTTTTTGGTATTTTTTAATAACACGCTCTTGCGCCATGTTTATATTAGACCCCAGCAACATAAATAAAAAAATAATAGGCATTTTTTTCACTCAGTTTCTCCTTATCTTTTCACTTCCACACAATTTGATTTCAATCCAAAGGAATAATCTCCTAGCTCATCGGCCCAGAAGGCTCCTTTGAAAGTATAAAAGAACTCATCACTTGAGCGATTTACTTCATTATGAGAACCTCTTGCTCTAGATGAAATAAGTTTTTTGTCATCATAAAGAAGATCTTTTTTCCTAGTGATAATTTCTAATCTAATATTGAACATTTCACTTGCTACAAAATTAATTTGATTAATAAAATAATAAAAATATTCTTGAACGTGTCGACCAATTTTTTTCTTCATGCTTTTCAAAGTAAACTCTAAGAACTTAATATCTCGCCCACTTGCACCTTTCTTTTTTAAGGCCATTAATTCTTTCTTCGCTTTTTTATAAGAACCATAATGAAGATTTACTTTTAACTTTTTCTTCAACTGGTTTCTCAAACTTTTAATATACTGATTCTCAATCAAAGAGCTATTTTTCTTATCAATGAAATCAAAATACGTTTCTGGATTTTTGTGAGTCTTTACAAAACTTCTTAAATTCCTAGATCTTTTCTTATATACTTTGAAAAATTTTTCAATCAAGATTGCTGTATCTTTATAGAGACATAAATTATAATAACTTAAGGCTTTCAAGATTTCAGCTTCTGGTAAAAAATAAGAAGATAAAAGTGGTGACTCATAAGTCATCAACACTCCAAGAGTTCTGTTGTAATCTTTTTGTTTATAATAATTCCAACCTTTTTCTAATAAAATATAAGGCCATGAGTAAGCAGTCTTTGGTATTTCGTTATAAGTTGCATTAGAAAGTGCATACTCTCTTTTTTTGAATAAATCTCTGGCATAATTAATTTGGCAATTCTCTTTAATAAGATTGTAATAAAGTCCAAATTTTTTATTAGAAACTTTTTTAGCTCTTGAGGATGCAGACTGAATACAAGTTTTATAATGTGTAGGGTAATTAGGATTTCCTAATACTTGCAATGTGGTTCCCGTTAATAATTGTGCTTCAGCATAAAACTTATTTTTCTTAGGAACCTGAGCTGCATAAGTCATCGCTTTATCGTACATCTTCTTTTTAAAGTAAATGTTCGCTAAATGAAGGTTTATATATGGATTCGAAATTTTTTCAAGCAGTGAAACATCATACAAATACAGTGGTAAAGTTCCAGTTTGTGCAAGAAGAACGTTTAAGAGTTTTTTCTCTTTTGCACTGGCCCCATTATTTTTTTTAATCAAAGAAAATAAAAAATAAAGAGAAAGATTAAAATTTCTATCTTTGTAATGCTTGATTGATTTTTTATAAAAAAGCTTACCAGTATCTGGCTGAGAAAAACTCATTGAAGAACTAACAAGAAATAATGACAACAATATTTTTTTCAACATTATCTCCTAAAATTTGTAACCAATTCCGATCATAAAATCGTAATAATCAAATATCTGTGCTTCTCCTTCTAAATTTTCACTTCCAGAGATAGGATTTTTCTTTACAACCGGAGCACTAAATAGCAATCCTCTTAACTCAGCTGTAAGGTGCCAGTTTCTATTGATATGAAATCTAAAATCAGTTTTATAAACAAAAGAAACCTGTGATTCATCATCAAATCTTTCAGCTAGACCAGTTACCCCAGCAACCTTCAAATTAGAATCAGTATCTAAGAATGCTGCTCCTAAACCAAATCCCCAATCAAAATAAAAAATCTTATTAAATGTATTTATCTTCCCATAAAAAGGCGTCCACTGAACAGTTGCACCATAAGCCATTTGTGGCCTTCGTAAGAAAGGATAAACACCTGCAACATTTTTAACTTGTTCTTTATTAGAAGCAAAGCTATTAAAGTATTTAGAACCAAATAACTCTATTCCCCACTCTTCATTTAAATAATACCCTAACTTCAAATTTACATTGTGAGTATTTAGAAATTCATCACCAAAAGCAAGGCCACCATCGATTTCAAGATAAAAGGAGTTTGTTTTTTTATATAACTTATTCTGTAAAACATAGACTGACTTGTCAGGGTCTAACCATAAAAAATCATATAAAGAGTCTTCTGAAGCGAATGAGTTGAGATGATTAAACGCTAAAAATAAAACCAGTATCTTCCATAACTGTTTCATACTTATTTCCTTATAATATAAACGTAAACTTCTGTTTTATATTAACATATTTTGGGGCTTGGAATTTTTTTCCTAGCCCCAAATTTATTGACTACTAAAATTATTCAGCTGTGTAATATACTCGAATTTTGCTACCTACCGCTGGAGCGTATGGGTAAACAAATTCGACAGAGTTTAAGTTTGCATTATATTCCCACTTTGAAGCATCAATCAGCTGATTATCTACATATACTTCAATAGTACTTTCAATTGGTTTTTCAGATAAAATAAAGTTTTGAAGATTCGAAACAATATCTTGCCCAATTTTGCTTAATGTCTGAGCAAAAGGCTCCGTAATCTCTTTGTAAAGCCCATTTGTTCTGTTGGCGGCTTCAATATATCTTTTCCCACCTCTCTGTACTCCATTAGGTCCCGCTCCAGGAAGAACATCGTCAAGAACGATTGCATGCATTTGGAGTTTTGACTTCATATTGTTTTTATAAGCAACAGCTTTATCAACATATTTCTCTACACTCAAAGACGATTGATCTTCCTCATCAGAAACATAAACAATTGCTGCATGAGCTTTTTCTCTAAAAAATTCATTATGATATTTTCTAAAAAACATATCTGCAGCAAGTAAACCTTTTTCACGCCAATATCCATTCGTTCCCACTTTTATAGCATCAGAGAAAACATCAAAAAAATCATTCGCATCTGTCTCGTAATGAGCTCTTGTTAAGTATTGATCTAATGCAAAGTTAGGCTCTCCCCCGACAGTGTCATCTTTAGTATCAGTAGTAATAATGTTCATTTTAAAATCAATATCTTTAGTAACAAAATGTCTGATAAATTCATCGAAATTATCTGCTAATGCTTGTTGCTCATCTTTCATAGATCCTGAGTTATCAATAACCCATAAAATATCAATCTCACCAGCATCCTGCTTGTTGACATCAAATCTATCCATTACCCATTCTTTTCCACCGCCATCTGTTCCTGAATCTACACCAGAATCAGCTCCGCCATCACTTGCAGTACCATCATCATTACCTCCTCCATCATCAGTTCCAGAATCTGTACCGCTATCTGTTCCAGAATCAGCTCCTCCGTCTGTACCGCTATCTGTTCCAGAATCAGCTCCTCCATCTACACCGCTATCTGTTCCAGAATCTGCTCCACCATCATCTCCAGCTCCGTCATCAAAGCCGAATCTATCATCAACTCCTCCATCATCTTGAGAAGATCCAGGACTTACAGAATTGTCTGCATAAAAACTTGTGTCCTGACATGAATAAAGAAAAAGAAAAGAGGCGATACAAAAGTATCTAGTGATAGTGAATAAAGATCTCATAATGTCTCCTATGACTGCCATTCACAACATTTATCGGCTAGGCAGAAAATACCTTTATAGCCTAGCAAAAGTTTCAAGAATTCTTTTCTTTATATCCACTTATTGGTTAAAGTTGAAAGCTAACTCTTTGAATTAATTTGATTTTCAGAAAATAATTTATTTGAGTTTATTCGAACAAAGAAAATGGTTTTTGAGTACAGAGCTACTTTTTTTTTTGGCACTTTAATCTCAAAGCTAAGTTTTTATTAAAAGTCACAGAAAAGAGTGAATCTTCTCTGTGACTTAAATATTAATAATATTTACTTAGAATTTCAGCTGATTTGGAACAATATCCTTCTGCTATTGCTAAAGATAATAAGCAAACGGCGTTTTTCCGTTGAGATGAAAAATTACAACCATAACTAGATATTTTAGTTTTTTTAGAGTTCGAGCACACTGTTCCATTCCCCAATGGATATATTTTATCACCCACTGTAACTAAGTAGTTACACTTATGCTGATTTTTTTTAGCTTTTACGATTTTACATCTCCTAATTCCCTCATCACTAGCCATATTGTAGAGCGTTTTATCATCATTCATTTCAAGAAATAATTTAGTTTCGGCGATTTCTGATTCTGATAAACCATTAATCAAACTTGGAATTTTATTGGTTTTTACTATTGAAATCGCATCATCCGCTTTTTCTAAACAAGCGTATCGATGAGCATACTTCGTTGAATTCAACTGATCTCTTTTCGCAGCACAACTATCAAAGCCAACTTTACATGATTGGGAGTGATAGGTCTTCACGACTGTTTTATCATCAAGATCTACCAGTTCGTAATTACAAAGATCAATCTCTGAGTATCTATGCTGGTATCCACTATCAATATAATAAGGATATCCATTCACGCAATGAAAACCTGGAGAGTAGTAAAAAAGTGTAGGCTCCATCACCCAAGAATTATAATAATAAGCACTACTCAAGGTAGATTGATACATATAAATAGATGAATAATTCACAGAACTAAAACATCCACCACCTGAATACACGACATGTGATCTTCTTCTATAATACCCATTATGATAATCTCTCATACCACCAATACTTCCAGATCTAACCAATCTTTTTTCCTGAAACCTTTTCTTAAGAATAGGCGCTGTATTTCGTCCCCTCAATCTTTGTCTTGCTCTGTCTGTATATTCTTCAGGAGAATAATAACTACTTCCACCATAACTTCCTCCACCAGAATAATCAGATGATCCCCCGCTAGACGATGAACTCGAAGAACTTGAAGAACTATAACTCCCTGAACTCACCGTAGAACTAGATGAACCTGATGAAGATGACGAAGTACCACTTCTTGAAGATGTTCTACCTGAGGAAGGCCTATTCCGCTGAGCATAGACTTCAGAAGCTAAAAAAATAAACATTAACAATATAACTTTCATAATAATCTCCTAATTACAATCTTGATTTCCAATAGATAAAATTACACTTCCTGCTACACCTGTTATTGCCGCAGGTATGGCTAAAATTTTTCCAGCTTTAATTTTCTTATCTGCCGCGATCAACATATTTTTTTCATCTTGAATTCTTTCTCTCTCTGCTTTACTGAATGCATTATGATAATAACTAATATCATCATTAACACCGTTAATAAGCTGATTCGCATCTAAAATCTTTTCGTTATAACCTTGAATGAGAGTTTGAAAACCTTCTACTTCTTCTACAGTATATACACCACTACTGATCCTTCTCTCTAACTCATCAATTTCATCATTGTAATAAATAATATCTGACTCATAAGTCACTTTTTCAAACTCAAGGTCTGCAATATTGTTTAAATGTTTCTCTGTATCTCTAGCTTTTGCTCCATGAAAATTTTCTCTAATTTTTCCTTTCGAAATTGTAGACAAGGCCATCGATGTAATACTTAGTACTACGCTGGATATAATCAGAGGAATTCCAATAGCTCTTCCTGTTGTACAAGAAATAAAATTAGAGCCTGTTGCTTCAGTGGACATTAGTGCATTTTCTAAAACTTCTGATATAAACTCTGGCTCAAGTGAACTACTCACAGACAATTCATCTACTGTTAACTCTATTATTTCATTAAATTTTAAGTATTGAGCTAAACTCGCGTTATCTCTAACGTAAGCACTTAGTTCAGTTAGAGTTATTTTGTTTTTGATAAGAGATTCTGTGAGTTCACTTGATGACTCATTTAACTCTTTTTGATCTAAAAAAATAGCTTTTTTATAGTTCTTTACAATTTCTTCAACTGATTTGTATTTGACTTCTGCAAATAAACCATTTGAAAACAACATAATAATTAATAATTTTATTAGTTTCATTTTAATCTCCTAGCAATTTGAATTTGTGAAAAACAAGGTTGACAGTATTCCTGAAGCAACAGCTCCTCCCATAAGAACTTTTCCGCTCTGCTTTTTATCTTCTATTGTCTGAGAGTCAATCACTTCCCATTCATGAGTTCTTTCAATCAAAGCACTATGAGAAGCCTCATAGTAGTCAATATCAACTTGAACTTCCTTGATTAAAGCTTCTGCATCTGTAACTTGGAACCGATGATCTCTTATGAGTTGTGATAATTCATTTGCTTCACTCGCTGATAAGCCTCCAGCAGCTAAGTCTGACTCTAAGCTTGCAATAATTATTTGATTATCAACTATAGTTGTCTGATATCCATCTATTTCTGAATTAAGATTATTTATATTATTGTCATGCTTTTTTATTTCATCTTTTCTGAACTCTTCCCAAGATGAGAAACCTTCTTGAGAATATCTAGTGAAGATTTCAGGACTAGTCATCTGTATAATAGACGTAATCAATAAAGTTACCGTTGTAATTAAAAGAGTAGAGCCCACAATTATACTTGATGGACAACCTATAAAGTTAGATCCTTTTTTAGTTAAACTTGAAGAAAATAATTCACTCACAAAAGCTAAACTCTCTTCATCTAATTCTTCTATACTTTCAAATTCATCTTTTAGTAATGCTACTTGCTCTTTAAATTTTAAATACTCACTAACCGAAGAATTTTCTAAAACATAATTTTCAAGATCTTCTAGGGTAATCGAATGCGCCCCCAAAGAAGTTGCGAAGTGATTTAAGGCCTTTTGGGGCTCTTCCTTTTGAACTAATACTCTTCTTTTCAAGTCCTTATAAAGACTTGATAGAAGCTCTGCCTTGTCTGTTGTATCGACAGCAAAACCAACATTGGAAAATAGAAAAACGACCACTAAAAGTCGCGCGATTTGACTCCTCACAAAAACCTCCTAAATGATGTATGTTTGGATTTGTTTAGAGCTAATGCAATTAGCGGACCAAGATGCTCGGGAAAATGGGAGGACTAAAACTTTCTCGACTAATTATTTTTTATTGAACAGCACCACTTGTATGACACCATTGGTGCCTTTTTGCACCTCTAATCTAGATTCCTGCTTCTTGCAGCACGTTAAGATATTTAAAATGATTCAACCCATGAGAGTGATCGGAAATAGACTGTTGTAATGCAGGCACAAGATTATTCTTAATCACTAGAGGTTTTCTTTTATCTAGATATTCCAAAGATTTAATAAGCAATGTATCAAAGTTTTGTCCCAACTCTCTGTTCAGTGCATGTAGAAATTTAAAACCAAAATCAGCTTGAGCATATTTAGAGTTATCATAAATGTATTTATATTTTTTTAATTTCTTTCCATCTATTTTCACTAAACCTTTCATAAAAGGCTTAGAGTTTTTTAAAATATTATTTCTTCCAGAGATTTTAGAAGCGAAGTAGTTTGCAACACTTTCACCGACTGGTGAACTATGTCCTATATTAATGAGATCGGAAAGAGCAAAGTGCGCATACTCATGATAAATAACTTCTGGAATTAATCCTGAGTCAAGAAAAATTTTTTTCTTAACTAGTTTACTGCTCCAATTCATTAAGTTTGGAACAAGTGCGGTTACACCTACTGAAAAAAGCAAACTCTGAAAGTAGTACTCTCTTGTGAATTGATTCCATACTTGTCCTCGAGCAAAGTCTTGCATCATAATAGTTAACTCTTTCTCAGCTACAGAAAAGACTAAATTTCCAACTACGCTTTTTGAGGCAAGTACACCTGAACTCTCTTCAAATGAAGACTTTAATTTAATTTCTTTCTTAGGAGCAAACCATATTTCATATCCCCAAGGATTCACTTCATCTAGCTTCATTTTTGCACTTGGTGGAATAGTAATAGCGTTATTATAAACCTTTCCAAACTTTTCTGGGAGAAAATGAACCGAATCATCAAAAGCCTGATCCATTTCCAGTCGTATTACTATTTGTTTTTTTTCTTTAAATGGATTTAAGGAAAAGTTATTTGAAAAAAATCTACGAGCTTGCTCTAAGTGATAAAATGCTGTGCAGGCTCTTAGCGACATTGATGATTCAAACTTAATAGCTTTATCTTCGGTCTTATTTCGTATACTAAAGAATTTACTTTCAAAACCGTTTTCTTTGTTGAGAACATTAACACTTACCGCAGTCTTTCTGAGTTTATCTTTTGAATTTCTCGTATACGCAATACAACCAACTTCTTCAGAGAAGAGTAAAGAACTAAAAAGTAACAATATGCAAATCACTATTTTCATTTTGCTCCTTTCTAAAATCTTCGTAAGCATTTAGCAATACAATAGGCAGTGCTGCATACACATTCACTCCTGGAATAATTAAAAGAACTGACTCTCCTATTCTTCTTGTAACAGACAAAACTTTCTTCCAAATTGGTTTTCTTTTATCTTTTAAATATGGTCCAGAAAAGATTTCCTTCAAAATTTCTTCATCAAGATTCATGAAATTAGAAGAAACAGCCAATAACTCTAGAGTATTAACTTTTACTCCATTTAAAATCTCACCTTTATAAGACAACTTTTCTAGCTCTAATCGTAACAATTTAATAGACAGCCTTGTCGCTTCAGACGGATCGAGCTCAATAACTTCATCAAACTCACCGTCATTCTCATAGTCAAAAAAGAAGCCTGCTTTTAAAGATGTAATTCTTTTCGAATAGTTGACAAGTGTTTTATTTAGAACCGCAAGCTGTAAATAGCTATATTTCAACATTACATATTCATCAAGGTTTAAACCTTTTATTTTTCCTACTTTATATCCCTTTATAGAGCATGAGAAACAAGTGTTCTTGCTAACTTGTTTGTTTTTTTTATTAAGCGCCCTAACTTTCGAGCTATAACTTTTCAAATCTGGCAATGAAAGTCTATCTTTTTTCTCTACAATCAAATCATTGTAAAAAAGCAACACACTTAATTCATCAACAAGCTTTTGTTTGTACAAAGATTGAATCATTACTCTCAATGCAAATTTATAACAATTTCTTGCTATTTTTTTGCTCTGACAAATCTTAATATTTTTATTAAATACTTCTCCTTCCTTATACCTGCGGACTAAGTCTTTTGCTGAAAGAGAGGACGTTACTTTTAGAAGATTTTCTTGCTTAAAGTCAGTATTAACATATCTCTTTATTTGTCTATCTTTACTTATAGAATGCAATGATCCGTCTGATTTACATCTATTTAATACTGTTTTAAAACAAGCAAACGAGTTAAGAGAAAATAAAAGTAAAAAGAACTTCACATTAGATTCATAGTCTAGTTGCCAGTTTTTATCTAGAGAATTAGTATTTTAATGTAATTTTTTCTTACCTGTTACAATTTATTAGCATTTAATTCGCATATATGATTTTCTGTATTTATGAATTGGAATATTCAAAATTCATTAGAAGAATACAGAATACATGAATGGAGTGATGATTATTTTTCAATTAATGAAAAAGGATCAATATGTGCCAGGCCTTATAAAGACCAACGAAGTATTTCAATAGAAGAAATTCTAAAAGAAGTTAAAGCTTCAAAAATTAGCTTTCCTTTAGTTATAAGATTTCATGATATTTTAAAACATAGAGTTCACGATCTTTTTCAAACATTTAATACTTTAATAGATAAACATCATTATCAAGGAAAATACCAAGGTGTTTATCCTATTAAAGTAAATCAGTTAAGAGAAGTTGTAGAAGAAATTATATCTTCAGATCACCCAATTGGTTTAGAAGCCGGTTCAAAAACAGAAGCCCTGGCCGTCTCGCAATTTAATCTTAACCCTGATTCAATTTGTATATTTAATGGTTTCAAAGATAAAGATTATATAAAAACAACTCTTCTCAATATCAAAGCTGGAAAAAAAACAGCGATTGTTATTGAGAAATATCAAGAATTACAATCAATACTAGATGTATCTGAAGAGATGCAAATAGAGCCCATTTTGGGATTCAGGGTAAAACTTTCTTCCAAGGGTTCTGGCCCTTGGGCAGAAAGCTCTGGAGAAACCTCTAAGTTTGGGCTCAATATTAATGAGATTTTAAAACTCTGTGAAGATTTAAAGTCTCAAAACAAGCTCCATCTCCTGAATCTTTTACATTTTCATATTGGATCTCAAGTGAGCACAATTACATCAGTGCAAAATGCAACCAAAGAAGCAATGAGAATTTATACATCTCTTAGCAATATGGGAGTTCCGTTAAAATATATAGATATAGGCGGAGGCCTTGGGGTTAATTACGAGGGAGTCCTTGGAATTTCTCAAACAGCTATTAATTACAAAACTAGTGATTATATTGAAACAATTATTAAAATCATCAAGGAAACGGCCGATGAAGCTAAAGTTTCTCACCCTAACATTATCTCAGAATCAGGGAGATATTTAACTGCTTTACATTCCTGCATCGTTACTAACCTAGTAAATACTAACGGGACAAAGCCTTATGATTTCCAAAGTGAGCATCAAAACACTGTGCTTTTTAAAAAGCTTTTAGAAAATTTAAAAGAAGAAAATTATGCTGAAACTTTCTTTAATGCAAAAAGAATCAAAAAAGATACATATCAATTATTTTTAGAAAACAAAGCAAAGTTAAATGACAAAGCAGAGGTAGATTATCTGTTCAAGAAACTACTATTCAAGATTAAAGAACTTGATATAAAAGATCCAACCTTTGAAACTTTTGAAAGTGAAATTCTAGATCAAACTGTTAGTCAATATATTTGTAACTTTTCAATCTTTCAATCCATTGCTGATTCTTGGGCCATAAAGCAAGTCTTACCAATTGCACCTATCACAAAACATCATGAATATCCTAGTGAGGTTGTTAAGATCTATGACATTACCTGTGATTCGGATGGGAAAGTTTCTCAATATCTTAGCCCGACAGGCAAAAGAAAGTTCTTAAGATTACACAAGGCAAAACCAGAGGATGACTACCCTATAGCTTTTTTTATGACTGGTGCTTACCAAGATATCATGGGTGATATGCATAATCTTTTTGGAAGACTAAATGAAGTTCATGTCTTTTATGATTCTAATGAACCTGGAAATTTCTATTTAGAAGAAATAATTAAAGGAAATCAATCAGAGCAAATTCTTTCAACTATGCAATATAATCCAGAAAATATGGCCTTTAACTATAAAAGATCAATTGATGCCAAAGTGAAAAAAGGAGAGATCACTCCTAGAAAAGGTGTAAAGTATATCGATACTTATGAAGAGATTTTAAAAGGATACACTTACCTAAATATTTCATGAGGCAATATTGCCACATATATTTTTTTCATCACTGTTTTTCTATTTTTTTTATTATGTTAAGTATTGCAGAAAGGAGGTTTTTCATGAAAAAACTTATACTAACTACAATACTGTTAACATCTTTCTCTCTCTTCTCATCTGACTACTGCGTGGCCATTCAAGAGCCAAGTGCTTATCAATCTCTGCACAATGCTGATTACTATCTATATTGTGATAGTAATAAAAATATGGGCCGAGTAGAAAAAGTAAACCTTGACTCCCTTGCAAGCAAGTTGCATATTCCTCATCTTGTACAATCAAATAAGAGTTATAAAAAAGGATCAGTAATAATTTATTCCAAAGATGCTAAGAAAAAATTATGCCTTGTAACTTTGCATCTTAAAGTTCAATCCATATTTAGCAGAATAACTCAACCTCGTGGTATTGAAATTGATTGTGGAAACGAGACTACTATAGTTATTGAAGGGAAAGACTCTCAAGAGAAACTAAAGAATTTAGCAGAAGAAATGAACCTAAAACCTGTTCATCAAATCAAAGGATCTTTCAGGTGGCATTACGAACTTAATTATTTAGGTATCTGGACATCTACCAAAGTATCCATCTATTCTTCATCAAATTAATATATTTATTTTTAGCTTAGCCCTTTTTAGTGAAAGGGCTAAGCTAAATTAGCAGAATCAAAAAACTTTACTGAAACATTATAATCACTTTCTACTTTTTTCATCAGTTCTTGAATACCAAACTTTTCAGTAGCGTGATGGCCACAAGCAAAATAATGAACATTCGCTTCAATAGCATCATGCCAATTATACTCACTAATCTCTCCAGTAAGATACGCATCCAGTCCAAGCTTACTCGCTTCAACCCACTCGTTATTAGCTCCACCAGTGATAATCCCCATACTTGAAATCATGCTTTCTTTATTAGGACTAGCTAAAACAATGTCTTTACTAAAAACTTTCTTGCACTTCTCTTCTAAACTCTTAGCACTTACTGGTTTAGAAAAAAGTCCATGAACTCCTAGAGGCATACCTTTGTAATCACCAAAAGGCATTAATGAGTTCATCCCAAGCAAATCGGCAACGGCTTTTGCATTACCAACTCCAAGATGAGCATCTAGGGGTAAATGATAAGCCAGCAATGAGACATCATTTTTTATTAAAGGAGCAACTCGTTTATAAAACTGTTTTGTTAAAGTTTTCTTTTGATAATTCCAAAAAATCCCATGATGAACTATTAAAGAATCTGCTCCCCATGCAATGGATTGTTCAATTGCTTCTTTCGTTGCAGAAACACTAAAAGCTATTTTTTCTAAATCCTCTTTTCCTTCTACTTGCAAACCATTCGGTCCATAATCTTTGAAATCAAAAATATTGAGATATGCATTCAAATCATTCGTTAGCTTTTTTAATTTCATTAACTATGTATCGCTCTGTTTTCAGTTGCAGCAAGACAAGCTTCTTTAAAAGCTTCCGCATAAGTGGGATGAGCATGACAAGTTCGGGCAATGTCTTCAGCACTTGCCTTAAATTCCATTGCTAAGACGGCTTCAGATATCAAATCAGCACATCTAGCACCACACATATGAACTCCCAAGATTTCATCTGTAACTTCATCTGCAAGAACTTTTATAAAGCCAAAAAACTCATTACTTGCCCTCGCTCTTCCGAGAGCTTTATAAGAAAAACTTCCTTTTTTATATTTTCTACCAGCAGCTTTTAACTCATCTTCAGTTTTACCTACCGCCGCCACTTCAGGGTGAGTATAAACAACACCTGGAATTAATTCATAATTTACATGTGGTTTTTGTCCGGCTAAAAACTCTGCAACAAAAACGCCTTCTTCTTCAGCTTTATGAGCTAGCATTGCTCCCTTAACGACATCTCCGATGGCATATATATGTGGATGAGCAGTTTGTAAGTGAGAGTTCACTTCTATTCTTCCTCTATCATCTTTTTGAATGTTCGTATTTTCTAATCCAAGATTATCAGTATAAGGCTTTCTACCAACGGAAACTAAGCAATAGTCTCCTTCCAAGCTAAAAACCTCTTCTTTTTTTAAGTCTTTAATTGAAAGAGAAACCTCTTCTCCGTTACTTACTACTGACTGTACTGCAGAACTTAAGTAAAATTCAATCCCTTCTTTTTTTAAGGCCTTCGTCATTTCTTTGGATAAATCTTTATCCATGCCTGCAATTATTCTATCAGCATACTCTACAATTGAAACTTTTGATCCTAAACGTGAGTATACAGATCCCATCTCTAAACCTATAACTCCTCCACCTATAATTACCATGTGCTTAGGTAGAACCTTCAGCTTTAATGCTTCAGTAGAAGTGATAATACGTTCTTTATCAATAGTAACTCCAGGTAAACTAGAAGGCTTAGAACCTGTAGCAATCACAAAGTTACTAGCAGTAAGTGATAAATTCTCTTCACCACTTACTTTAAGAGTTTTCTCATTTGCAAAAGATCCATGGCCATGAAAAACATCAATTTTATTTTTTTTCATCAAATACTTAACACCCTCACATGTAGGGGCGACAACTTTATCTTGAACTCTACTCATCATTGATTCTAAGTCTAACTTAACATCACCAACCTCTATTCCATGATCTTTATGTGAGTGTAGAGTGTTAAAATATCTTTCGCTAGAGTCAAGTAATGCTTTTGAGGGAATACAACCAACATTTAAACAAGTACCACCAAGTGTAGAATATTTTTCAACAATTGCTGTTTTTAAACCAAGCTGAGCACATCTGATCGCACAAACATAACCACCAGGCCCTGAACCAATGACAACGACATCATATATTTTTGACATGAAAAATCCTTTAAAATTTTCTTTATTTTAGAACAGACTTAAACAACTGGGAAGTTATCAATGAGAGATATTTATTTTAGGATAAACCACTAATTTCTTGGCTTAAACCAACACAGTGGCCTAACACCTCTAGTATACCCATCTCTACGATTACAAACTCCAATTTCGGCATCATTTGCATCAGTGCTTATAGAGAAATCAACATTACACTGAGCTCCAGCATAATATGTATCAAGTCTGCACTGAGCCTCTGGATGTCTAACATAAGTTCTTTCAACAACTTCTGGATTTGGAGTAGAGAAATCTATAACTGGTGGATCTGTTGCTAAAGAAGCTAATAGAGTTGCTAATGATTTTCCGGCCATTGCTGAACGAATACATACTCGTTGATCATTTTTATCTTTATGAACAGTTTCACAAACTTCTTGAACTTCTTTAGGTGCTTTTAACTTCCTAACTATTCTTCTGTTACTTTGCTCATCGGCCCATCTTTTAAAACACTTGCTTGCTGCCCAATAATCACTTTGCCCTTCACTTGCCGCCCAATCAGATGCACTATATCTAGGCGCGCCAGCTAAGTGATGTCCTAGCTCATGACACATAACCATAGCAAACGCATCTTCCGTAACTTCATCTTTTCTAGCTAAACCACCAAACATTGCTACAATCCACTTCTTATTATTATCAATATCTTCTACTTGCCGAGCATAAGCATTTACTGTTCCATTCTCCCATTTTTTCAAAGTAACAAGTTCAGCTCCCTTATCTTCAATTTCAGATTTATAAAGCTCAGCAATTTCATCAATAATTTTATTGAAATCCTTCTTGGACACTTTGCCACCACCTGCTTTATTCGAACTGTAAGAAACTGGAATCCACAAATCATTTTCGGGGAAAAATCCTGTTCTTCCTTCCTTGTCACAACTGTAAGAATTGAGACAAAAAAGACACAAGGCAAAAGGAAAAACAAAAAAAGCTTTACAAGTATTTAAAATATTCATTCCTCTATTCTAACGTAATTCTTCATTTAAACCTGTTATGGTAAAAGATACTCTATTAAATATATTTCGCTTACACATGTTTAAGTTTATCTCTTGAGAGTGCTCAAATGTAAGAAATCTTAAAAACCTGTAGAGTCGACTATATGTATAAAAATTACAAACCTTCTTGCGCGGCGCAGCAAAAGATGTATACTCTCCCAAAATCTTAGGAGGATACAACATGAAAATACTAACCTTATTACTATCAAGCATTTTTATAGTTTCTTGTAATGCTCGTTTAACAAGTTCTATAGAAAATCAAAAATCACTTTCTGCAATTTCATCTAGTTTGAGTAGTCTAGAGCAAGACTTATCTTCAATAAATATGAGCTCTGTAGAAATTGATAACAGCATTTCCAAGATATTCATTGAAAAAATGAATGCTAATAATAAAAAAGCTGATGATCAAAAAAAATCAGAACAAGATATAAGAGTTGAAGCTGAAACTGAAGTTTTAGAACAAACAAAAGAGAAGATTCTAAATATTGCTGCTAAGAATGGTGTTGCTATTGAGGAGTTAGAACTAAGTTTATGTGAAGATGGCACGATTTCTTATGACAGAATTAAGTTTGACGATGAAGCTTGTACTGAGTTTGATTTATCAACTCATCCAATTAATAATTTAGAAACTGACGCTGCTACAAAAACTGAATACTTAGCTAATATTTTAACTGCTAAACCTTATGCTTCTACGAGAAGTGAGATCTCAGCTTGTAAGAGAAATCTTACAAAAGTTAAAAGTGAAATTAGTCATATTATCAACTATAAAAAAATTGAAGAAGCTATAAATTCTCAAACAAAAAAATCAGTTTGTTCAGGAACTGCATGTGACTACACTCTAAGCGTTGTTAAATTAAGAATTCTTGAAGTGAATAAAAAATACGACGGAAATCTTATTAATATCGAGATTATTAAAACTGGTGATGCTGCTAATAATGATTTATTAGAAATTACTTCCATTGATGATGGATCAGGTCCTGTTGCTGTACCTGCAAGCACACAACAAGAAGTGATAGATACAATTACTGAACATATGCTTGATACTGATGCGATTGAGTGTAAATAATCTTAAAAAATAAAATTCACATAGAAAAAAGGCCTTAAATTAAAGGCCTTTTTAATTATTTACGAACTCTTAATTAAGTTAATTAAACGTCTAATAATAATCGAGTCGGATCTTCTAATAATTCTTTAACCCGTTTAAGAAAACTCACAGATTCCTTACCATCAATAATTCTATGATCATAACTAAGAGCTAAGTACATAATCGGTCTTATTTTTACTTCCCCATCAATCGCCATAGGTCTATCAACAATATTATGCATTCCTAGAATTGCTGATTGAGGTTGATTTATAATTGGAGTAGAAAGCATAGAACCAAACACTCCACCATTTGTGATTGTGAAAGTTCCACCCTGCATTTCTTGAAGCTTAAGCTTTCCATCTCTCGCTTTTAAAGCAAGTCCTCTAATAGATTTCTCTATATCTGCTAAACTTAGTTTTTCAGCATTTCTTATAACAGGCACCACTAATCCCTTAGGTGTCGAAACCGCAATCCCAACATCACAATAATTGTGAGTTAAGATTTCTGTTCCTTCTATTTGGCCATTTACCTTAGGAAACTCTTGAAGCGCAATACAACATGCTTTAGTGAAAAATGACATAAACCCTAAACCGATTTGATGTTTCTCTTTAAAGCTTTCTTTATACTTTGCTCTTAAGCTCTTAATTGCATACATATCAACTTCGTTAAATGTTGTTAACATCGCAGTTGATTGTTTTGCAGCAACCAATCTTTTGGCAATTGTCTTTCTTAGAGAGCTCATTTTGTTTCTAGTTACTTCTCTGTTTCCACTTGGAGTGGAAATTTCTAGTGAGCCAATAGAACTAATAGGTTTCTCAGTAGCTGCACTTCCAGACTTAGCATTTAAAGCATCTTCTTTTGTTATTCTTCCACCTTTACCTGTTCCAGAGACTTGAGAAGGATCGAGATTGTTTTCTCTTAAAATTTTCATTGCTGCTGGTGATGCTAGCCCACTATTACCAGAATTCTCAGAGCTAGTCGGTGGGGCACTCGGTGCAGTCTCTTTTTTCGCAGATCCTGCAGGCCTCTCTCCAGGCTTAATAGAGCCAATTATTGTACCTATATCTACAGTATCTCCTTCAGTAGCACTGATTGTTAAAATACCGGCTTTAGGAGAAGGTAATTCCATTGAAGCTTTATCTGATTCAATCTCACAGATCGGCTCGTCCATATCTACAAACTCGCCATTTTTTTTCATCCATGAAGCAATCGTTACTTCTGTTACAGACTCACCTACTGCTGGAATGATAATATCACTCATAACTTTATCCTTTTTTGCTTATTCAAAAGCTAATTTTACTAACTTCTCTTGCTCTAATTTATGTACACTAGAGTATCCAGTTGCTGGAGATGCACTAGATCTTCTACTAACTAACTTAAATTCTCTAAACTGATCAAAACGCATCAAATAAGTCCATGCTCCCATATTTTTTGGTTCTTCTTGAACCCAAACCTTTTCACAGCCATATTGATCCATCAAAGAGTTCAATTGTCTTTCATTCATGGGATACAACTGCTCCATTCTAACAATGGCAACATCTTCAATTTTATTATCATCTCTATATTTTTTAAGATCAAAATAAACTTTACCAGTACACACCAATAATCTTCTCGCATTCTCTGGAGCAACGCTATCATCCATAATAAATTCTTGAAAACGCCCACTCGTTAAATCTTTTTTAGTAGACACACACTCAGGATGCCTTAGTAAAGATTTTGGAGTAAATAAAACTAAAGGCTTTCTAAAGTTCCACATCACATGTCTTCTTAAAAGATGAAATAAGTTCGCTGGAGTTGTACAATTAGCTACGACCATATTTAAATCTGCTGCTAACTGGAGAACTCTTTCTGGTCTTGCATTTGAATGCTCTGGTCCTTGTCCTTCATATCCATGCGGGAGATAAGTAATTAAACCACTCATCTTACCCCACTTTGACTCTCCGCTTGAAATAAACTGATCAAAAACAGTTTGTGCTCCATTAGCAAAGTCTCCAAATTGAGCTTCCCATATATTTATATCTGTCGGACGACCCAAGGAATATCCGTACTCAAAACCTAAGACTGCATATTCTGATAATAATGAATTATAAATTCTAAATCGTGCTTGATCTCCAGAGATATGATTCAAGCTTAAATAGATCTCATCACCTGACTCATCAAAAATTCCAGCATGACGATGAGAAAAAGTTCCTCTTACAACATCCTGACCACTCATCCTAACGCCAATTCCATCTTTTAATAAGGAACCATATGCTAATAACTCACCTAATGCCCAATTGAGATTATCTCCTTCCCATCTCTTTTTTCTATCATCTAAAATACGACCTGCTTTCTTAATAGGTGTAATGTGATCAGGGATATGAATAAGAGCATTATAAATCTCTTCTAAACCTTCTAAAGAAAAACCTGTTTTAGGATTATACTCGAAGTCTTCCGTTGTTGCGTGCTTTAAACTCTCCCACTCTTGATCAGGAAGTTGTGGTTTATAATCAATGCTTGTTTCTTTAAGCATATTAAATCTACTTTGTAGTAAATTTCTAAACTCTTGCTCCATTTGATTAGCAAGATCAGCTTCTATTGATTTCCCTTCAATAAGTTTATTCATATAAACTTCTCTAGGGTTAGGATGATTTCCAATTAACTTATAAAGATTAGGCTGGGTAAACTTTGGTTCATCTCCCTCATTATGCCCATGCTTTCTATAACCAACCATATCAATAAAAATATCTTCACCAAATTTTTGTCTAAACTCAGCAGCTAACTCAACGGCCCAAACTACCGCTTCAGCATCATCACCATTTACATGAATGATAGGAACATTAATTACTCTCGCTGCACTAGTGCAATATGTAGAACTTCTTGCATCAGTAAAATCTGTGGTAAAACCAATTTGATTATTAATAACAAAGTGAATAGAACCACCAACATGAAAACCTATAAGCCTAGACATCTGAACAGATTCATAGACTATTCCTTGGCCAGCAACAGCAGCATCTCCATGAAGAATAATTGGTAAAACTTTTTTATGTTCACCCTTGTAAAGAATATCACTCTGAGCTCTAGAGTAACCTTGAACAACAGGTCCAACCGCTTCGAGATGTGATGGGTTTGGCATTAATTTACAATATACTTTCTCACCTGATCTTGTTTCTACATAAGATCTGAATCCAAGATGATACTTTACATCACCATCTCCAAAAGTATCTTCAGGGTTAATATTTCCCTCAAACTCATTAAAAATATACTCATAAGTCTTCCCTAGAGTATTAGCTAAAACATTTAACCTACCTCTATGGGCCATACCAATAACCACTTCTTCAACACCATTTTGTTGAGCAACATCAATAATTGCATCTAAAGCCGGAACAGTATTTTCAGCTCCCTCCAGAGAAAATCTTTTTTGACCTACATATTTTGTATTAAGAAAGTTTTCAAACACAACTGCTTCATTTAATTTCTTAAGAATTCTTTTTTTCTTATCTAGGGGGAAATTAATTAAACCATTATTTTTTTCAATTTTATCTCTAAACCATCTTCTGATTTCAGTGTTCTGGACATGCATAAATTCAAAGCCAAGGCTCTTGCAATAAACTTGGTCCATGAATTCTAATATCTTCTTTACACTACACTTACCAAGCCCAAGATATTCACCACATACAGACTGAAAACTTAAATCAGCATTGCTTAATCCATAATCACTTAAGTTCAAATGTGGATGCCTATTTCTTCTCTCCCTTATTGGATTGGTTTTTGAAAGAAGATGACCTCTAGCTCTATAGCTTTGAATGATTCTGAATACTCTAAATTCTTTATCTAAATCTGAAGAACCAGATATACTAGTTGCAACCGGACTTAAATCATTTAAATCCAAGCTTGGGTCTTGAGCTACTGCAAAATCATAACCTTTAAAAAAATTTCTCCACGTTTCATCAACTGATGTTTCATCGTTTTTAAAATTTTCATAAAGTGAATCAATATAAGCTGTGTCTGATCCTGAAAGATGAGTAAAATCCATATTCGCCATAATTTTGCGCTGCCTTAATTAAAGTGTATCTACTTAAAATTATAGTAAGAATGATCATGGTTGATCAAAAAGAATTTAGGAAACTTTCTCTATAAATTCTCTTGACTTCATTAAAACTTCTAAAGGAATCTCGTGCCCTCCAGAAAATTCATGAAACTGATGTGGAAAACCAAGAGAAACAAGAGATTTCTCTAAGTTTTTAGCGTATTCATACTTCAAAATAGAGTCATCTCTGCCATGACTTTGATAAACTGGAATCTTTGGACCTGTAAACTCATTAACAAGCTCTTCTGCTAGAAGCGTACTTGAGTAAAGAACTACCCCTTTAAATTCAAAATCTTTGAAATATTTAAGATAGAAATGAATTGCGCACATACTGCCTTGACTAAATCCTCCAAGGATACATTGCTTAATTCCTCTTTTATCTAATTCATTCTTGATATATCCAAGAGCTTCATCTAAATCATTTGGCTTGGATTTCGAAAAATCTAAATTTCCCATTTGAAGTTTCATCATCTCGTAGTCATTGATTTCAAACCAAGATCTTCCTCCGAAATGAGTTGGTTGTATTAAGTGAGCAGCATCAAGGAAATGAAATTTTTGATCTTCATTGGATCTTAAAACTCGCTCTAAAGGCATAAGATCTTCTTTATTTGCTCCGTATCCATGTAAAAAAACTATATCCATATTCCAATCTTACTTTATTACGTCTCTATTGGTAAAAATTAAAAAATAAAGTAAACTTAATTTATGAAATATTTATTTTTATTACTTT